>NZ_JAKILA010000009.1 GCF_023283885.1 Shewanella basaltis | reverse complement strand
GACTTTTTATGTAGAATAACTACACCTCAAAGTCTCTGCCGCGCACTTGTATATGAGTAATGGCCAACAATTCGCTGCAAAAACAACCTTGAAAGGTCAACAGGCCCTAGACACCTAAAAAGTTTAGTGGTGGCAATGCTCATTACATTGGTGATCATCATCGTCAGCAAACTCATCGTCGCCATGCTGATGCTGCATAACACCCCAACCGTCTGATATACCGTCAAATTCTTGCGCGAAAGTATTCAATTCGGTTTCTTTAGCAACAAGCGCATCATACTCAGGCACCATTTGTAGGCATACGATGACTTCCCATTTAGTGCTTTCTTCGTCAAAGTTAAGCTCGAGTTCACCTTGCATATCAGTTTGGCTTAATGCTTCAATAGCCGACTCGGCATCACGTTGGTCATCAAACACCAAGAAAAAATCTACTTCAAGTGATTGCGTTAAATCAATACCAGCATCCGCCATTGCAGCCAGCATTTGGCCATTATCATCATCAGGGAATTGCATATAATTGTCCTTTATTGAGCGGCAACAATTTCAATATTTGCACCATTAAACGAAATAATATCGCCAACAACACACTTTTTACGTTTACGAGTATCAATTTCACCGTTTACGGTTACCTGGCCTTCAGTAATAACATGCTTTGCATCGCCACCACCATTTACTAAGCCTTGTACTTTTAATACTTTATAGAGTTCTACGAATTCATCACCTGGAAGTAATGCAAACGCTTGAGTTTGAGTCGTCACAATAATTGCCTTGTATTCAAAATATGGGCGCTATTATAGCCTATGCAGGGTTAGCAAGCATCAAGCATTTTAATGGGATCAGGATGACGATACTCAAAACCTAAATCTTGACAAATTAACTGGCCATCAATGGTTTTACTGGGTTGCTGCTGTTGATTAAATTCCGGTGGAGGCAAGCCAAGGTGTTGTGATGCAATAACGTAAAACTCACCGCGAGTAGGATGGATTGGAGCCGCTAAATTATAAACGGATTGAGTGTCACGGCCTGATAAAATCAAACTAACAGCATTAACACAATCATCTAAATGCACTAAATTAACCGCCACATTAGCACCACTTACATCAACTTTTCCGGCAAAAAATCGCCCTGGATGACGTTTAGGACCAATCAGACCTGAAAATCGCACAATGCAACTGTTTGGCATGGTTGCGAACATGGATTCCGCTTCTAATAAGGTGGCACTGGCGTCATTAAAGGCTGTTGCATCTGCTTCGGTCACCGTGTGATCAAGTGACGGATATACGCCCGTGGTACTGATAAAAATCACCTTTTGGTACTGGCGAGTGCCAATTAATTGTTTCAGTCTGGTCAAATAAAGGAGGTAATCAGATCCGCCACGGCGAAGCCCAGGTGGAATATTAATCACTATGGCATCACTATCAAATAACCCTGTGCGACTCACCTGAGCACTGACATTGGCTAAGTCTAACTGAATGGCTTCAATGCCTTGTTGCTGTAAAGGTATTAAATCTTCTACTTTACGTTTAGACGCTTTAACGTGAAATCCCTGACGGACTAAATGGCTGGCCAATGGAAAGCCAAACCAACCACAGCCAATAATACTAATAATGTTCATTGAGACTCTTGATGGGTTAATGATTAAAATGATTAAAATAAAAGCTAATTGGATTATTAGCTTGCAAGGTTTTTACAGCACCATCTGTTAGCTCATTTATCTTGATCACTTCTTGCACATGAACATCTTCGTTAATTAAAAACCGAAAACTGGGTTCACCACCACTGCTGTCACATGCCCACACATGAGGCTGTTTTACATCGGCGGTAGTCATCATCACTTTTGCAATTGTGTCATCGGTTAAACGTACTATGGTGCCAGGCGGGTAAATACCTAAAATTTTAACTAACACAGATATGAGTTTATCACTGTGTTTACTGCTGTGGTTTTTAAACAAAATACCCAAAGCGATTTGCGGGGTATGGTATTTGGCCAGTAAGGTTTCATAATCATTGGCTAATGACACGACTTGAGTATTATTCAGTAATTTAACTTCATTGAGGCCATCAGGATAACCGCTGCCGTCGATGTATTCATGGTGGTGTAACACAATATCCAGTACAGCCTCTGGAAACAATCCGCTTCTTTTTAACATATCGTGGCCAAAATTGGGGTGCTGCTTTAAAAAGTTGCTTTCAACTTCTGTCAGCTCTGTACGTTTGCGGCGGATTTCCTCAGGGACTTTCAGTTTACCTATATCGTGAAATAAACTGCCTAAAGCAATATCGCGCACGTCTTTTTTTGTGAAAGACAATGCATGGGCAATCATCATTGCTAATACCGCAACAGAAATACCATGTTGAGTCACACTCACGTCGGCTTCGCCGCTGCCCACAAGGGTTAAGTGCGGTGTTTCGCTCTCATATAAGTGTTCAACTAAATTCTCTACTAAGGTTGCCGCTTCACGGTAGGCACCTTCTGGATCGCTAACCACTTTGCCAAAAACGGTGCGACTGTCATTGACTGCTTTTACAAATCGTTGTTGGCTTACACGCATGCTTTTTTTGGCCAAGGGTCGGTAATCGACTTCTTGGATATGTTCTTCTTGTGGTTGTTCGATTTCGACTGGCGTTTCAGCTACTGGTAATAATTCATGTCCGTCGACAACGTACACAAAGTCAACATCAAGCCCTTTAATCATCTCGATTTGCACTTGCTGTTCTAATTTAACTTTACTGCGGAAAAAAGGATGGCTAGTCCACGACAATGGCAGCTTAACGGTTAGACCTATCACCATTTGAGAAACGGGTATTTGTGTTAATTCTGTTTTAGCCAAAGTTGTGATCCTTTCACATAAGCCCATGGGGCTGAAGTGATAATGTCATTGCTACGCTAACATTGTCATTATTTAATCAAAAATAGATAAAAATACGCTTTTATTTTGCAGCCTCGGGTAGATTATCTTCTAACGTCCAATCAGCAAAGTAGTAATGTAACCGCTTTGATTTTAGTACATAAATCACAGACCAAAATAAAAAAAGTGCATCTAACGAATAACCGATGTTAAATACAAAATTGTCGTGTACGACCCGTTGAAACAAAAACACCCCATCTAACACAAGTAAAGCCCATAAAAACCAAGCACTTCGATTAAATATAGGCCTTAGCACTACCCAGGTGCGTTTTCGTTCAGCAATCACCAGCCCATAAATTAAAACGGCACCTACCCCGGCAATTAATGCCAAAATAAAGTCGGACTTTTCTGGGTAAAACAACCTCACCAAGCCTGAACGATCATTAAACTGCGTCAGTGATGCAATAAAAATACACCAGCCCCTCGCTAAAAACACCAGTATTAAATACAAAAATAAAGGCGGTTTAATGTGGCCACGATCGTCAAGCCAAGTAATATGACTAAAATTCACAGTAGACTCTTATCGGCAGCAAACAACATAAATAAAGTACTCGTACATTCTGGCCTAGTTGCTTTGATTAAGAAGAGCCAACAGGCCTTGCTCATCCATCACCTTAACCCCTAACTCTTGAGCTTTGGCTAACTTTGACCCCGCGGCTTCACCGGCAACAACACAATCAGTGTTTTTAGACACACTGCCAGCGACTTTGGCGCCTAACGCTTGTAATTGTGCTTTAGCGTCATTTCGATTGAGTTGAGTTAAGGTTCCAGTGAGTACCCAGGTTTGCCCTTTTAAGGGTAATTGAGACTCATCAGCTTGGGCAATCGCGGGCCAAGTAATGCCAGCTGCCAATAACTGCTCAATAACCTCAATATTGTGTGGCTGAGCAAAAAACTGACTAATGTGCTTAGCGACCACTTCCCCCACATCGCTCACCTCAAGCAACTGTTCAACACTGGCAGTGCGGATCCGCTCAAACTCGGCAAAATGTTGGGCAAGATTGGCCGCGGTTGCCTCGCCCACTTCGCGAATCCCTAAACTATACAAAAAACGGGCTAACGTGGTGATTTTGGCTTGCTTAATTGCATTGACGATATTTGTGGCCGACTTCATGGCCATACGATCGAGCATCGTAATAGCAGAGGCCGTTAATGAAAATAAGTCAGCAGGCGTTTTCACTAACTCTTTATCAATCAGCTGCTCAACTATTTTGTCACCCATGCCATCAATATTTAATGCTTTACGTGAGGCAAAATGTTTAATGGCTTCTTTGCGCTGTGCCTCACAAAACAAACCGCCACTGCAACGCGCAACGGCTTCGCCTTCTAAACGTTCAACCACGCTTTGACACACTGGGCAATGTTGTGGAAACACAATATCTTGAGCATCATTTGGACGCTGCTCAGAAACGATGGCGACAATTTGCGGTATGACATCCCCTGCTCGGCGAATAATCACTGTATCACCGATTTTAACGCCAAGACGGGCAATCTCATCGGCATTATGTAATGTGGCATTTGATACCGTGACCCCGCCTACAAATACCGGTTTTAGGCGAGCGACTGGGGTGACGGCACCAGTGCGACCAACTTGAAAATCAACCGCTTCGAGTAAGGTCATTTCCTCTTGCGCGGGGAATTTATAAGCGATGGCCCAACGTGGCGCTTTAGCGACAAAACCTAAAGACTGCTGTTTGTTGATGTCATTGACTTTAATCACCACACCATCAATTTCATACTCTAATTGACTGCGACGAGTCATAATATCTTGATAATATGCAAACACTTTATCAACCGTGTCACACACTTTTACCTCTTGGCTTACCGGTAATCCCCACTGTTTCAGTTGGGTGAGTTGGGCAAAATGGGTTAATTGCATCGGCTGCGATTCACCTTCAACGACCCCAAGCGCGTAGGCGTAAAATCCCAAAGCGCGTGAGGCGGTAATTTTACTGTCTAATTGGCGTAAACTGCCTGCTGCTGCATTTCGTGGATTAACAAAGACTTTATCGCCTTTGCTGATTTGACGTTGATTTAACGCCTCAAATGCCGCTTTAGGCATAAACACTTCACCACGTATTTCGACTAAGTCAGGAAAACCTTCTCCACGTAGTTTAAGCGCAATTGAGCGAATGGTGCGGACGTTTTCAGTAATGTCCTCGCCAACCGTACCATCACCGCGCGTGGCCGCACGCTCAAGTACACCGTGGCGATAAGTAATCGACACAGCTAAACCGTCAAGCTTAGGTTCGCAGACATAATCAACAGTGTCGACTTTATCGGTGATGCGTTTATTAAATGCACTAAAATCTTCGGCGTCAAAAGCATTATCTAAACTTAACATTGGCTTTAGGTGAGTGATTTGCTCAAACTTTTGTAACGCTACGCCACCCACCCTTTTACTTGGCGAGTCAGGTAGGCTCAAATGCGGATGTGCTTGTTCAAGCTCAATTAAACGTCTCATTAATCTGTCGTATTCAGCGTCAGGTATTGACGGTGCATCATCAACATAATAACGAATATTGTGTTGATTGATGGCCTGAGTCAGTTGATCAATTTCGTTTTCAATTGCGCGCATTGGGGTATCCGTAGTCATACAAATTAACCGTATAGTCGTTTCATCAACATAGCGTGAAACGCTATGGTTTTCAGTGTTAGGGGTAAAACAATTAAGGCCGCTGTTGCGGCCTTATAGCATTGAGCTTGAGCAGATTATACTACAAAGCCGCATTGACTCGTCTAATGTAGTCTTTTTTAATCGCATCAGACCAAGGCTGACGTTGGCCATCAAGAATATCAGCATCTAAGTCATCAGCAATTTGATATGCAGAGTTAAGCATAATGGTGAAGTTCATCATAGGATCACCAAAGGCAGGCAATGTCATAAACAATACCACGCCTTGAGTCACAAACTGCTCCATGTTATCTGGGTCAAACACGCCAGGCTTTAACATATTAGCCAACGAAAATAATACCTTTCCGTTGCCAGCGTTATCGATGTGACGATGAAAAATATCCATGTCGCCAAATTTAAAATTGAGCGATAACAAACTCGGTAATAACTCTGCACCGTGAATTTGCGAACCTTGTTTGGCAACAATGTGCAGCACTAATACATCTGTTGGATCGCTAGGCTGCTCTGCTTGAGTCGCTGTTTTTTCCGGCTTGCTTTCACTGGTGCTAACAGGCTTAGGTGCAGCCTTTGGTGCTTCTGTTTGCACGGTTTTTGGTTCAACTTTTACCGGCTCTGCTTTTGCAGGCTCAGCTCTTGGCGGCAAAGGTTTACCTGTGTAGCTCTCAAGTTTTGCCGTGCTGGTTGAAGAATTAAAAATTTTCTTCGGTGAGCTCATCGCTGAATTAACATGTTGCGCCAAGCTTGGTGCCGTTGGTGCAGGAGCGGTATCGTCTACAAACAAAGGTTGTTGTGTTGGTTGTCTTACAGGCGTGTCAGGCTGACGCAATGAGTCTTGCAAAGGAGTATGACTCTGAGGCGTATGGCTCTGAGGTGTTTCTGGACGATGAGCTTTTTGGCTTAAATTGGTTTTTAAAACCGGTTTTATGACAGTCTCTTCTACTTCGTCGGCCTTGCGTACCCGCACCTTACCAATACCGTCTGCGTCGAACCCCTCGGAGTCGCGACGTTGCGCTTGGTCTTTATAAAACCCTGCCATTGGGCTTTGTTTCATCTCTTTAGGTTGTTGTTTTCTAATTGACCAAAAACCGTGCACTAACACTGCAATAATTGCAATCGCGCCTAGTACAAACAACACCAGTTGTAGATCTTTCATTAGTATCCCTGTCTTTCTAATTTATACCGCATCGGCTAAGGCAACGGCGGCTTCAATGTCCACTGCGACTATCCTTGAAACGCCAGGTTCATGCATAGTAACGCCAATAAGTTGATCAGCCATTTCCATCGTTATTTTATTGTGACTGATATAAATAAACTGCACACTTTGCGACATTTCTTGTAATAACCGACAAAAACGTTCAACGTTAGCGTCATCCAAAGGTGCATCAACTTCATCTAACATACAAAAAGGTGCTGGATTAAGTCTAAAAATAGCAAAGACTAATGATAAAGCGGTTAAGGCTTTTTCTCCACCACTAAGTAAATGTATGGTGCTATTCTTCTTACCCGGCGGTTGAGCCATAATGGTTACGCCGGTTTCCAGTAAGTCGTCATCGGTGAGGGCTAAATACGCCTTGCCACCACCAAACACTTTAGGAAATAACTGTCCTATATCGTGATTAACCGCTTCGAATGTGGCCTTAAAGCGGCTTTTAGTTTCTTTATCTATTTTTCTTATTGCATCTTCTAGCGTGGAAAGCCCTTTATTTAAATCATCATCTTGGCTGTCTAAATAGGCTTTGCGTTCACGCTGGGTTTCAAATTCTTCAATTGCCGCAAGATTAATCGCACCTAAGCGAACTATTTTTTGCTTCACTTTTTCTAGCTGCTCAGCCCACACGTTTGCGCTGGCATGTTCGGGCATATCGGCAATGACCTGTTGCAACTGAATTTGCTGCTCTTGTAATAATTGCAGCTGCGCATTGGCTTGGCCTTTTAATCCCTCACGACGTAACTTTAACGCGCTTATCTTTTGAGTCAAGTCTTGTATTACGACAAGCTGTTGTTTTTGCATCATTACTGAGCTATCTAAATCAGCTTGTAACTCTGCTTGTTGCGCTCTATTTTGTTGCAATTGTAGCTGCAAGGCTTGTTGTTGCTCAAGCATATCAGTCAGTTGAGCAGATAATTGCGCTAATTGATGTTCACCACGTAGAAATTGATTATCTTGCAACAGGTGTTGTAATTGAGCATGTTGCGTCGATAACTCAGCCTGTTTTTCCTGTTTTTGTTGGAGTTGCTGCAAGCTAAGTGCTTGTTGGGTGGCATGTTGTTGCAATTGAGTTTGTTGTTGTGTCAGCAAATTAAGCGCATCAACTCGTTTAGCTTTAATTTCTCGCAGTTTGGCCTGGCTATTTTGCCAAGCATGCTGGGCAATTTCGTGTTGATTTATGGCGTTAGACAATACTTGTTCTTGAACGATAACTTGCTCTTCATAAGCTTCTATTTGCATTTGCTTATCAAGATATGCCTGCTTAAGCTGGGTTAGCGTATAATGACTTTTTTGCTGTTTATGTTGCTTGTCGTCATGTTGCTGCTGCAAACTTGCCAGGGTAGATTGTAATTTGGTTTGGCTAATTTGCAGTTGATGACACCCCTGCTGCACCTGGCTTAACTGCAATTGTTGTGCTGCAGCGTCTTGGGTACATTGGGTTAATGTTTGCTGCGCCACAATTAGCTGTTGCTCTAGTTCACTGAGTTGTTCATTTAATACAGCGCGCTCTTGGCTAAGCACAATCGCAGACTGCCCTGTTTGAGCTTGGGTCTGGTTTAACACAAAACCATGGCCCACCAGGTAACCATCTTGGGTTGCAAAATAGTGATCTTCATTAATGTCGCTTAAGAGGCGTTTTGCCTCATCAAGCGTGTTAACCCAGTGTACAGACGTTAACCAAGGCGCCAGATTAACCTGAGTGTTAAAGGCGACATGGTGGCGTTGTGGTCCTTTAACAAACCCCATTGCACTGTTAGTGTTCACGGCTTCATCTGGTGCTAATACGGGGAATTGACTCAAGCTATGCAACACCATATCAACGGCGTTTTCCCAGCCAGACTGCACCTCTATCACCTGCCACAATTGCTCACCACTTGAGAGTGTTTGTGCGCCGAGCAACTCATCAATAAGCTGTAAACGAGAATGACGATGCGTCATTGTTTGTTTTAGCGTTTGATACTGTTCACGGTGCATGTCTACGGCAGCTTGAGCCGCTATAACTTGTTGCTGCCTTTGTTGTAGTTCGTTGAGCGTGTTCTCAAGCTCGATTGTGATTTGGTTTAACTCATTTTGTGAGTGCGTCAGCTGTGACAAATTATCTTGTTGTTCGAGTGCGGCTAGCTCCTGGGACAATTGTGTTTTTTGCAACTCGACCTGCTGCAAACTTTGCTGTTGATGAGTTAACGTTGACTGTGACAACGCCAGTTGCATTTTGCTTGATGCTAAGGTTTCTGCATATTGTGTTAACTGTAATTGTTGCTCATCACAGGCCTCTTCAACCACAGCGAGTTGTTCATCGATTAATTCAAGCGCTGCTTGGGCTTGTTCGTATTGTGGTGTTAATTCTTTGGCGTGTCCTAGCAAACGTTGATAATCGTCTTGCAAAGCCGCAATGGCATGTTCACCTGCTGCTAGCTGTTGCTGTAATGCATTCATTTGTTGTTGTAATTGTGTGTCTTGTTGCTGCTGGTGTTTTAATTGCTGCTCTAGCTTAGTGATGTTGTTTCCCGCAGCATAATACTGTTCAACAAATTGATGTTCTGAATCACTTAATTCGGCAAGCTGCTGTTTCAGCTGTGTCACACTGGTGTCAGACTGTTGTGAAATCACCTGCTGCTGGGCAGATTGGAGCTCAAGCGCCGATAATTCGCCTTCGAGCTTGTCGGTCTGTGTTAATAACTCTTGATAACGTATAACCAATAATTGACTATGCAGCAAACGTTCATTGGTTTTAAGCTCACGGTATTGTAATGCCGCCTTGGCTTGTTGTGATAATTTATCAAGCTGTGCGCCCAGTTCAACCCTAATGTCATTTAATCTGTCTAGGTTTTCACGTGTGTGACGAATACGATTTTCTGTTTCGCGCCGGCGTTCTTTATAACGCGAAATACCGGCCGCTTCTTCAATAAAAACGCGAAGCTCTTGAGGTTTGGATTCGATTAAACGGGAAATGGTGCCTTGCTCGATAATGGCATAACTACGCGGCCCAAGTCCCGTTCCCATAAAGAGATCGGTGATGTCTTTACGACGACACTTTTGACCGTTTAAAAAGTAGCTTGATTCACTGTCGCGATTGACTTGCCGCTTAACCGATATCTCTTGGTAGCTGGCATACTGGCCAGCTAAACGCCCTTGAGTATTTTCAAAGACTAATTCAACACCCGCCACAGAAATGGGTTTACGCGAAGATGAGCCATTAAAGATAACGTCTGTCATCGAATCGCCGCGTAAATTTTTGGCACTGCTTTCACCCAACACCCAACGAACAGCGTCAATCACATTGGATTTACCGCAGCCATTAGGACCGATAATGGCAGATAGCGCATTATCAAATGGGATTTTAGTTGGGTCTACAAACGACTTAAATCCAGCAAGTTTTATTTGTTTTAATCTCATGTTGCCAGTTCAGGTACGCATTAAAAGAAAAAAGCAGCTCACTTTAGCAATTGATCTTCATTTTGTAACGATTTTTATCCTTTTGAAACAGTTTATCGCTTGTTTTATTGTGTTTGGCTCGTCAAAATCAAGATTATGAGTCACAAAATAGGCACGTTAAATGGTAAATCATTCTCAGACCGTTAAAAAAAGCGGTGTTAATTATTTTATGCAAGGCTTTCAATTGATTAAACAACCGGGTCTGCGCTCATTTGTGTTTATCCCACTACTGATCAATATCGTCCTTTTTGCTGGGGCAATGTATTTTGCCGTAGGCAAGTTAACAGAACTTTTTGACTGGATGAACGGCCAATTGCCCGACTATTTAAGTTGGTTGAATTTCTTTTTATGGCCCTTGGCAATCTTAACCATGTTAGTTGTGATGTCGTTTGTATTTAGTTCGGTGATGAACTGGTTAGCGGCACCGTTTAATGGTTTACTCGCCGAAAAAGTTGAGCAACATCTTACCGGTAAAAATCTAAACACCGGCAGCTCTATCGACATGATAAAAGACTTGCCTCGTGTACTTGGACGAGAGTGGACAAAATTAAAATATTATCTTCCTAGAGCATTACTCTTTTTAATATTGTTTTGGGTGCCTGTCATTGGCCAAACAGCTGCGCCAATTTTGTGGTTTTTGTTTACGGCATGGATGATGGCAATTCAATATTGTGACTACCCATTTGACAACCATAAAGTCAGCTTTGATGACATGAAATTTGCGCTTAAAAACACCAAAGGATCCAGTTATAGTTTTGGCGCATCGGTTACCTTGTTTTCAATGATCCCTATCGTTAATTTTATCGTCATGCCTGTCGCCATTTGCGGTGCAACCTCTATGTGGGTTGATAAATATCGAGAAGCATACAAAAACCCGATAGTCGCGCCAGAATAAGCTTTCCCCAGCGTTACAAAAGCCATCCTTAAGCCTGTTCTGCCGAACAGGCTTTTTGTTTAGCCAATATCCTGTAACAATTGATTGATATTTTAGTCACAAGTCAGACCTGCCATCAGTGCACTTTTTTGCGACAATAACCAAAATAACAATAAAGAGAAACTGTGATTGTGATTAATACTTTTCGTGCCGTGCTTGCCGCTGGTTTGTTTTTTGCTGTTGCTCCCCAAACCAGTGTTGCCGGTTCTAGCCAACAATTTCATTTAGACATCCCAACAATCAACCAAGATATCGACATCGATGGTGATTTCAATGAGCCTGTTTGGCAGCAAGCTGCACAGGTTATGTTAAAATACGAAACCTCACCGGGTGAGAATATTGCCGCCCCGGTAACAACTTACGCGAAAGTTTTTGCCTCTAAAACCAGTTTATATTTTGCGTTTATCGCCCATGACCCATCACCCGAAAATATCAGGGTAAACCTAAGAGATCGAGATAAGTCCTGGGGCGACGATATGGTGGGTATAAAACTTGATACCTTTAATAATGCCCGTCTTGCTTATCAATTTTTTATAAACGCTTATGGAGTACAAAGTGATTCCATCGAAAACGAGCTAACAGGCGAAGAAAGCGATGCCTGGGACGGTATTTGGTACAGCAAAGGCAAATTAACTCAACAAGGTTACCAGGTTGAAATACAACTGCCGCTGCGCTTGTTTAACTTTGATGACAGTCACCCGTTACAAACATGGGGAATCGAATTAATCCGTTTTTACCCGCGCAATGAAACCCACAGGTTCTCGACTCACCAAATTGATCGTAATGTGTCTTGCCAACTTTGCCAACTGGGTACCGCCTCAGGCCTTGCTGGGGCAACACAAGGCAAAGACCTACAAATAACGCCATCTTTTGTTGCCGATCAAAGCCACCAACGAGAACTTGCACCTAGGGGGCCATGGCAAGATAGCAGCAACGTTGAAGCCGGTGTTGACTTGCGTTGGGGGATCACCCCCACAACCTTGTTAAACGCTACGGTTAATCCGGATTTCTCTCAAGTAGAAGCCGATGCAGGGCAATTAGATGTAAATAACACTTTTGCGCTATTTTTCCCTGAAAAACGCGCGTTTTTTTTAGACAACAAAGACTATTTTGATACCCAGTTAGCATTACTCCACACCCGCAATATTGGCTCACCCGATTACGGTATTAAACTGACCAGTAAGACAGATGACCACACCTTTGCCATGTTGGCGGCTAATGACATTCAAAGCCAATTTTTGGTGCCCGGTAATCTCAGTTCAGACATTGCCGTGATCAATGAGCAAAGCCATAACGTTGCAACTCGCTATCGATTTGACCCCAGCAAGCAATTCTCGATTGGTGGTTTAGTGACCTTAAAACAAGCGGATGATTACCATAATTATTTGGCCAGTATGGACGTAAAATATCAACCGACAAAGCAAGACACCTTTACGGCGCAATATGCCCATTCGCAAACTCAATACCCAGATGACTTTTTTAATCAGTTTTGTGGCCCAGACGATTGTAGTGACACCATTGATGACTGTGAAATGGGCAATTGTGCCATTAACGAGCGAGTACTGCGCACCAATAAAAACGGTGAATTTAACGATGCAATGTACAATATCGCTTATCAACATGAGCGCAGAAACTGGTATGTATCAACAAATTATGAATCGATTGGTAGCGATTTTAGAGCCGATTTAGGTTTTATTGATAAAGTTGATTTAACTAAGTATGTGTTTGGTGGCGGTTATATTTGGTATCCAGACAACCATTTTTTTAGCCGCATAGAGTTAGGCGGAGATTGGGACATTACCCATAGCCAAAATAACGAGCGTCTCGAACAAGAAACGGAAATGTTTATTGAACTTGAAGGAGGCCTACAAAGTTACATTGCAACAGGCATGATACAACGCGAGCGTGTGGGCAGACGCCATAACCCCAGTGTGATTGACATTGACCAAAATACCACGATGTTCGAAGAAACCTTAGGCTGGTTGTATACCAACTTTACCCCTGTCAGCGCTTTAACGTTAGAGCTCGATATGTATTTGGGTGATGATATCGATTTTGCCAATAATCGCCCAGCTAAAGTGCAGATGTTTAACCCGGGGCTTGAATGGAAACTAACTGAGTCGCTAGTGCTCGACATCTCACACCGTTATCAAATTTTGGATGTTGACGATGGCCGTTTATTTACCGCAAACCTAAGTGACGTGCGCTTAAATTGGCAATTAACTCTCAACAGCTTTATTCGTTTAAGCAGTGTGTATACCCAAATTGAGCGTGATCCTACTTTGTACCTATATCAACGACCGGATAAGCGTTATCGAGACTTAGGTAATGAATTACTTTATGGCTATAAATTAAACCCGCAAAGTGTATTTTATGTCGGCTATTCTGATGCATTTGCAGCAAACGATGACTTAGATTCATTAACCCAACATGAGAAAACGTACTTTATGAAGCTAAGTTACGCTTGGTTGTTATAACAGGATTAATGCCATCAGGATAAATAAATGATCAGATATTACGCCGGAAAAATCGCTTAGAACAGGGCAGAAATGGCAGCGAGGCCGCTGCGCTACCTGCAAAACTTGTACGATGTTATCAGCGCTGTTAGCCAGTAAGTAACCTGAGTTCGGGATAATAAATGCCTTTCAAACAGTCCTTTGCCCTGCTCACTGCGTTGAATCGACTTACAATAGGCTAGCTATTGACGCGTCAATTCGCCTTGTTAGCAGAACAAATGACAAGCTTGAAAGTGAGAATGGATAACATGTTGATTTTAAATAGTATAAGTTCATCCCTTATCCCGAGCTCAGGTTAAGTATGATCACATTTTTGTGCTGATTGATATCACGACATAGCGTCCCTTAAATTGAACCAACAAAAACGCCGTTGATACATTGCATCAACGGCGTTTTGTTTATCACAACTCATTTATTGCGCGTTAGTAAGTGATATCTCAGCGAGAATTTAAAAGGGCTTAAACAAGGCGAATGACTGAACGAATAGTGATTCTCTTTCGACGTCATGCAGCGCAGTGTAAGCCCTTTTAACACTATCCTAAAAGGAATGCCCCAGCCGATTTTGCTTTGCGGTTCTCGCTATTTGAAAAGGAACCACCATGACTACATAGCGACGCCTTAATCAAAAACCGCTGGACGCATTCACAGTGGTCACTTATTAATGCGCAATGGTATTACTGACTCATGACCTGGTTTCGACCTGCAGCCTTAGCTTGATACAGTAATTCATCTGCACGTTGCAGTGCATGGTCTAAGGTTTCATTTTCTCTTGTCGACACACCACAACTAAACGACACATGCAAATCACCTGCACTGGTGTTGATAGGATTAGCAGCACACTGCTCTCTAAATTTATTGATTAAGGTGCTGGCCTTAGTACTGTCTAAACCTTTAAAGGCAATAACAAACTCTTCACCCCCAAAGCGTGCAACAGTAAAATTAGCACCAAAGGCGTTTTCGAGTCGCTGAGCAAACTCAATTAACACTTGATCGCCGGTATCATGGCCATGTGTATCATTAATTTTTTTAAAAAAATCGATGTCCAGCAATGCCACTGTTAACCGCCCGCTTTCACTGTCTTTGGTGTCATGTTGACTGAAAAAATACCGACGGGTATAAGATTTGGTTAAATAATCTCGATTGGCTTTAGCCCATAGATTACGCATCATATCAAGCGAATCTAGGGTGTTTAGTACACGGCAATGAAACTCTTCATGCACAAACGGTTTTTGCAAAAAGTCATTCGCCCCATTTTTAATGAATTTAGCCGACAAACTTTCGTCGTTGTCATTCGATAAGCCAATAATGGCAATATCTTCACGATGATACTTTTCACGTACGCGTAAAATAAGCTCAACACCGTCAATTTTCGGCATATTGTAATCAGTAATAAGCAATTGGATGTCAGGTTCGCGCTCGAGCACCTCAAGGGCTTCTTCACCGTCATTCGCCTCTAGCACCTGAAACAAATGATGCTCTAATAACATACGCACAAACTTGCGGCTCACGACAGAGTCATCGGCCACTAACACCTTAACCTGTTGGTTACGGTATAACCTATCTATAAGCTTAACAACATACTGGTAGCTATATCGATTATCTTTAGGAATATAGTCCACAATACCAAGTTTAAGGATTTCACGCCGTTGATGAGCGTCTAAATTACTGGTCAGCACAATACAAGGGGTTTTATAAGACGATAATACCAGACGCACAATGTCGCCATTTGATGCGTCAGGTAAATTTAAATCGGCTACAACAACAAAGTATTGATGTTGCTCTAATAATGTCAGCGCGCAGGACATATCTGGAGCAATGTCTACGTGATACCCTAATTCTTGAACAATTAAATGCTTAAGTACCTTAGATACCATATGAGAATCTTCAACAATCAATACTCGCAATATATTCACCTTGTTCGTTATCTGTGTACTTTAGCACTTTTCTAGCACGATACTGCCTATCGAATAACCCGCGCCAAATGAACATAATAGCCCTAAGTCACCAGATTTAAAATCTTGATTAAACTTATGAAATGCTATCACAGAACCCGCAGACGCGGTATTGGCGTATTCATCTAATACGATTGGCGCCTGGCTAGGCTCCACATTGTCGCCAAGCAGCTTCTTAACGACAAATAAATTCATATTAATGTTAGCCTGATGCAGCCATAAACGTTTAAATTCTTCAGGCTTGATTTGCTCATCGGCAAATTGGCTGTCTAGGTGATGGTAAATCATTGGCAGCAATTCTTTAAACACTTTACGGCCTTGTTGATGAAATAGCTTATCAGCACTGTTAGCCGTAGCCGGATCGCATCGATTAACAAAACCAAAGTTACTGCGGATGTTACTTGAGTAATCAGTCACACAACGAGTCGATAGCACGCTAAATGCATTCGTTGAGGTGGCAAGCTCAGCGCGCTCAACCACTACGGCTGTCGCCACATCCCCAAAGATAAAGTGGCTATCGCGATCGCGAAAGTTAATCTGTGGTGAAGTCAATTCAGGATTAATCACAAGTACGCGATTAGCTGTGCCGCCACGAATAGCATTCACGGCGTTAACAATAGCAAACGTTGCCGACGAACAGGCAACAAGCATGTCATAAGCAAACCCTTTGGTGCCCATGGCTTGCTGAATTTCAATGGCAATAGCAGGATAGGCTCTTTGGGTATAAGCACATGCAACGATCACCAAATCAATATCTTCTGCATTAACATTAGCCTGCTCAAGTGCTTGCTTTGCTGCTGCAATGCCCATTTCAGCTTGCATAGATAAGGCTTCAGAAGGTTTATCTGCAATTAATGGCATCATGATGTCGGTATCTAAAATACCGTCTTTAACCATCACATAACGGCTTTTAATGCCAGATGCTTTTTCAATAAACTCACTTGATGAGTACGCTAATGCCGCTGTTGTACCTGCGTCTATGTCTTCAGCATGTTGTTGATTGAACTGATCAACATAACTGTTGTAACAAGTCACTAGTTCATCATTGGACACACTGTAAGGTGGTGTGTATAAACCACTACCCGAAATCACAACTTTATTCATTTTGCTTTACCATTATTTATGAGTAAGTGAGTTAATGCTCAATGAGTAACGAAACGGTCCCCTGATGTGAGTTAAGTATAATGATATTTTTGCCATCATTACCCTCGACATCTGTCACGTTACATTTAAGCGAGCCAAATTAACTGATTGCAGCTATTCTAGTATTTTATATTTTGTTTTCGTCATACTAAATTAATTTTGCATAATGGTCAGACCATCAAACGGACAATATTTAGCCTAAAAGCCCAGTATTCCTGCAAAAACTGTTATTTTAGCATAACAGGCTTAACGCTAATAACTAAAAAGAATAAAGAAGAACAAACTTTCACTTCTAAATCTTGTCTATCTGACTATGATTGAAGCATGCAACCATAGGAGCAAATAATCCATGAGCAAAATTTTCGAAGATAATTCATACACTTTAGGTAATACCCCGTTAGTTCGTTTAAACCGTGTCAGCAATGGTAAGGTGCTAGCAAAAGTAGAAGCGCGTAACCCAAGCTTTAGTGTTAAGTGTCGTATCGGCGCAAACATGATTTGGGATGCCGAGAAAAAAGGCTTGCTAACCAAAGACATCGAGTTAATCGAACCCACTTCAGGTAACACAGGTATTGCACTTGCTTATGTTGCTGCTGCACGTGGTTATAAATTAACCCTTACCATGCCAAACACCATGAGTTTAGAGCGTCGTAAACTGCTTAAAGCATTAGGCGCTAACCTAGTGTTAACTGAAGGCGCTAAAGGCATGAAAGGCGCGATTGATAAAGCGGAAGAAATCCGTCAATCTGCTCCTGAAAAATATTTAGTGCTTGGTCAATTCAGTAACCCTGCAAACCCAGAGATACACGAAAAAACCACAGGTCCAGAAATTTGGAACGATACCGATGGTGCAGTTGATGTGTTTGTTGCTGGTGTGGGTACTGGTGGAACACTAACAGGTGTAAGTCGCTACCTTAAAGCACAAGGCAAAACCATTACCTCAGTGGCCGTTGAGCCAGTTGATTCACCTGTCATTGCCCAAGCATTAGCAGGCCAACCAATTCAACCAGGTCCTCACAAAATCCAGGGGATTGGTGCTGGATTTATTCCGGGTAACCTTGACCTTTCGATTATTGATCGTGTTGAAGCGGTCACTAACGAAGAGTCGATTGAAATGGCTCGTCGTTTAATGAAAGAAGAAGGTATCCTCGTGGGTATTTCTTCAGGGGCTGCTGTTGTTGCAGCCAACCGCATTGCTGCACTACCTGAGTTTGCAGACAAAACAATTGTGGTTGTATTACCTTCTGCGGCTGAACGTTATTTATCATCAGTATTATTTGCTGGTGAATTTGGCGACAGCGAAAACGTACAATAAATAATATGATATAAATCGGTCAATCGATTGATACCCATAAAATGCCAGCTTACTTTTGCTGGCATTTTTATTTTGTCTCGCTCAATGTTAACTAACCTCAACTCTGGATAAGAGATGTATTGATAACGATATAAATCAATAGATTGACTAAAATCCACTGTCAAGCTTGTGATTTGTTTTGCTAACAAGGCGAATTAACGCGTCAATAGCTAGCCTATTGCAAGTTAATTCAACGCAGTGAGGAAGGCAAAGGACTGCTTGAAAGGCGTTTGTTATCCAGAGCTGAGGTTAACTAACCAAATAAACTGCATAAAAACCAATTAATCTCGATTTAAACCGGTATATTGACTAAGCCATTTTACAATGCGACGCCGCCCTCAATATATTGTATCCAATATCCTATCGTACTGTTTAGCATCATATTTACTGTTAAATATCTCATTATTAAAAATATTCATCTAAATTTTTAATTATTTAACACTACATTTATATAACATTTAAGATTAAAAAATATTCAGAACTTTATTGCGCACATATTATTTAAATACAACTTAATAACAATTTCAGCCTGTGTAAATCAACTCCTTTACAAATTAGCGGACTAGTCACTCATTTGTGACCTTTTTGTTTATTAAAATAAAAATTTAAGTTAACGCTTAAATTAAAACCAGCTAATTTTAGAGTATTGTTTTTTATTTTATTAATCGCTATACCCTTGCTTGTGTAATGTTATGTCAATTTGTTTTGTCATTTATTGACCGCAATTACACCATAATAAAAAACATTTCTGGGAGTGATACATGCAAGTTTATTCAACATTATCCAATGCGGTTCGCATTGCGTTAGTGACAGGTGCAGCAATGTCTGCCACCACATCAATCAATGCGGTAGCTGAAGAAGCCGCATCAAATGTAGAACGTATTTCCGTTACAGGCTCACGTATTATTCGTGAAGGTGCTATTGCGCCAACCCCTGTTACTGTCATTACAGGCGATGAGTTATTATCTACGGGTGTAACCAATATTGGTGAAGCGCTAAACCAATTACCTGCACTTGGCAACACCTACTCATTGGCAAACTCTGGACGTTTCATCGGGACATCAGGGCTTAACTTACTTGATTTAAGAAGTATGGGGACCGCCAGAACCTTAGTATTAGTTAACGGTAAACGTCATGTATCTAGCTCTGCAGGGACTTCATCTGTAGACGTTAACACAATCCCAAGTGTGTGGATTGATAAAGTAGAAGTGATCACCGGCGGTGCATCAGCTATTTATGGTGCGGATGCGGTTACTGGTGTGGTTAACTTTATCTTAAAGAAAAATGTCACCGGTCTAGATGTTTCAGCCACCAAAGGCTGGGCAGATGACAGTGACCACAACAAAGACAGATTTTCGTTATCTTATGGTCAAGATTTTGCGCAAGGCGACGGTAATGTGGCTTTTGCCGTGGAATACAGTGCACAAGAGCAACTGCGTGCATTTGACCGCGAGCAAACGTCAACATCTTTTGCAAGCTTAACTAACACTGACCGTACCGTTGATAATAACGACCCAGCGGACCCAGATAAAATCTTAACCCCTAATGCAGGCCATTACAGCATTAGTAACGCTGGTACGTTTTATTTAGATGGTTGGAAGACCTTTAATGCCGACGGTTCAATGAAAGATGTGTACCTAGGTGAAAATGTTGATGGTATTCGTTGTGCTGATTGTGATTTCACTAATTTAAACCAATTTGTTGAATTGCAGCCAGAATTTGAACGCTACAATATTAACTTTAAAACCAATTACCAATTAAACGACGACCACAACGTGTATTTTGAAGCAAAATACGTCAATAGTCAGTCAACTGACGAAGGTCAACCAGCGTTTTTCTTTGGTAGTGCTGTCAATAACGTGAGCATTGATAACGCCTTTATCAGCCCTGAACTTGTTGCATTGATGCAAGAAAACAATGTAGACACCATAAACGTTCGCCGTTTTATGACAGATCTTGGTGTACGTATCGAAGATGATACCCGCGAAACACAACGCTATGTTTTAGGCTTAGACGGTATTGTTTTTGAAGATTGGGACTATGATCTGTATGCCGTTTATGGCCAAACCGATCTAGAACGCGTCAATAAAAACAACCTAGTTTATAGTAATTATTCAAACGCGCTTGACTCTATTTTAGTCGATGGCGAAGCAGTATGTCGCGATGAAGCTGCAAGAGCGGCAGGCTGTGTTGCTGTAGATATATTTGGGTTTGGTGCACCTAGCCAAGAAGCCATTGATTATATCAATACCACGTCTGTTGGCACCTCGGTAATTAAACAAACCGTATTAGGCGGCAGCATGACAAACTCTGGTTTGTTTGAAATGCCAGCAGGTTATGTCGGCTTCTCTACCGGGGTTGAATACCGTAAAGAACAAAGTGAAATCTTTGAGCCTGATAATGCTGAAGGAACGTTCTTTAACGTATTGGGTGAAGACAAAGGCGAATTTGACGTCAGTGAAGTCTTTGCCGAAATGACAGTACCATTACTCGCCGATTTACCTATGGTTCGCCAGCTAGATCTCGACTTGGCTATCCGTTTTGCTGATTACAGCACCATAGGCAATGCTACCACCTGGAAAACCGGTTTAAGCTGGGAAGTCGACGACGAAGTGCGTGTTCGTACAACCTACTCTGAAGCAATCCGCGCGCCTAACATCAGTGAACTATACGGCGCAGCAAGCCAAACATTCTTCAGTGTTGATGACCCATGTCGTACGTCAAACTTAGACGATTTAAGCGATGCAAGTATTCGCACAGCTAACTGTGCAGCGTTAGGTATTCCAAGTGGTTTTGATTCAGAGTATGACGACAAAACACTTGAAGGCTTAAGCGGCGGTAATGAAGACTTAAAAGAAGAAGAGTCAACAAGTTACACTTTAGGCGTAGTATATCAACCAAGCTTTATTGATGGTTTATCTATCACGACTGATTACTGGGATATCGAAATCGAAAACGCCATCAGCGCTGTTGGTGCTCAAGATATTCTTAACCGTTGTGTTGACTCTACAAGTGGTATCAATAATGAATACTGTAGCTTAATCACTCGTGATTCAAGCAGTGGTGAAATTACTCAGATTAGACAGTTCTCACTCAATATCGCTTCACTTGAAGCAGCGGGTATCGACTTTGATATTCGCTACACATTTGAAGCTTTTGAAGGTGACGTATCAACTAACCTGATTGCAACTCGTCTACTTAAACGTAATGATTATTCATTCCAAGATGAGCCAGACACTTATGAAGAACTTGCAGGCACTGCAGGTTATGCTGAGTGGCAAGCAAACTGGAGCATTAGCTATGCAATCAATAATTGGGATTACGCATGGAGAACCCGTTATGTTCAAGCTGTAGACTTATACACTAACTACACGCTAGACAATAATGCTAACCCAAGCAGCAGCATGGCCTACGACGACTACTACATTAGTGATGTGTCTGTCGCGTATAACTTTGACTCTGGCGTCACATTGAAGTTTGGTATCGACAACGTATTTAACCGTGACTTACCTTACGGTACTACGGGTACTGATACCGCAAGTTCAGCTTATGACAACGTCGGTCGCTTCTTCCACACTACAGCCACTTACACGTTTTAATTTTTAAAACTGTGTTGGCATAAGTGTTGTGTGTTAAACGGCATCGCAAGATGCCGTTTTTTTATTTAAAGCATTTTGCTCATTCAGCGCCTACGTATTTCCTAAAATAGTGCCAATCGCGCCACAAAACCATCATTAATCACTATCCCCCTTTGTCAAAATAACCGAACATAGACTCAACTGATCTTATTGTGCGTTAATTAGCGAGAGTGTAAATGGGATTCAACAAAACAGATGACTGAATAAATAGCGATGCGCTTTCAACGTCATGCAACGCATTTATAAGTCCTTTTATACTCGCACAAATAAATGCTCCAGCCACTTTTTGCACCCTCGCTATTTAACAGAGCAAGCATGACAACATAGTGACGCCTTAAGCCAAAATGACTGCAAGCAAAAGCGGCCGGTTATCAATAGGCAATGGCATAACACAATCAACAGGAAAATGTATGCACTTCACATTAAAACAAATTGCTGTTTTTGATGCAGTAGCGAGCTTTGAAAGTGTTAGCGCTGCTGCTAAAAAATTATCGATGAGTCAGTCTGCAGTAAGCATGTCGTTGAGCCAGCTTGAGCACTTACTGGGTAGACCCTTGTTCATCCGTCAGGGAAATCGGTTAATCATGAGTCACTGGGGCCAATGGTTACGCCCAAGAGCACAAAAATTACTTCAGGATGCTCAACAAATTACCCTAGGCCTGCATGACCAGCATATTGTTAGCGGTACAGTAAAGTTATGTTCAAGCCAAACCGCAGCAGAACACCTACTGCCTCAGCTTATCAGTAAAATTGATAATGACTTTCCGGAGTTGAGGATCGAAATAGCCGTTGAAAACAGTGACCACGTAGCAAAAGAAGTGCTGGATTACCAATATGATATAGGCGTCATTGAAGGACGGATAGATGACAGTAGGTTGCATCAAGAACCCTGGATAGACGACCATCTTGTGGTTGTCGCTTCTCCCCATCATCCTTTTGCTCAACAGCCAAAAACAAACGTATCACAATTAGCACAAGCAAAATGGGTACTTAGAGAGCCAGGGGCGGGTACAAGACGAATTTTTGATGCCGCAATACATGGTTTAATTGATAACCTCAATGTCTGGAAAGAATACGAGCAAGTGGGCTTATTAAAAGCACTTGTTAAAAATGGCGTGTATTTAAGCTGCCTCCCCTATTTAGATATTGAAAAAGACGTTTCTAAAGGGGATCTGGTCATCCTACACACGCCACAACTCAACTTAAATCGTCATTTATCGTTTATCTGGCGCCAGGATACTGGTGAAAACCCGCTGCGTGACTGCCTCATTGCAGAAGCAAAGCGAATGACAAAAGAATCGCGATAGCGTTATTGCGCGTTCCCCCCGCAAACATGATGATGATGTTAACGCATCATTCATCTGTGTGGTTTATGCTAAAAAACCACTAAATCATGACCCTTTCTTAAGAGATACCCTCCTTCGCCAACACGTCAGCCTGCAAACGCTCGTCCCCCGGTTATTTTTTATTCGCCGCAGTAACATCGTTCGCATACGACATAAGTTCATTCACACGTTATTCGTTAACCTAAGGTCATGATCGATTCAGCAGAATCGATACACAGTATCAAGCTGCATAAAATTCAAGCAACAAACCTGAGTTAAAGGACCATTCAATGATCTAATAATGCCATTAATTTGTTAACCAGCTCCCACTTCAAGTAAACAAAACATCAACTTTATTGATAGCAAGTGATGACAAGGGCAAGCCTATGCTAACATCTAGGGTAAATTGGTCTTACCAAGAAGTGTAAGGACTAAAAAGGACATCACTGTGGTGCTCATTTTTCGGTATTACAGTTGAACAAAGTGATCAGAGCGCAGTCGCTCTTTGGCTAGCTGACCGATTGGACAACCGCCATCACTCAATGGAACACACTCAACTTCATCAATTGATGAAATAACCTGTTCTTTTCGGAGAATGAGAAATTATGTCAGATAAAAGCAGTCAAGCAGCCACACCCGATACTGACGCGAGTTACCGCGAACTTCACCGCCCCGCCAGTGAATTTGCCACCCGCGATGCCTACCTAGAAAACGAATTAAAAATAATGAAGCCAAAACGCTGGGGACTTAACCTTCCAGGGCGTGATTTTCGCTTTGAATGGGAAGACTTAGTCCCGGCCATTGCTGGTACCATAGGTATTACCGTAATGTACTCAGCGGTAATGGCAGCATGGGCTGCTGGGCTGAGTGAAAAATGGGAGCACGTGAACCTTGGGGCCGAGTTTGCCATTCAAATCGTACGAGTAGAAATGCTCATTCCAGCTTTGTTGTTTTGTATTATCAGCTCAGGGTTAATTAACCCTCGAGCCAACCTTGGCGGCAACCATGGCCCAATGATCCCACTTATTGGCACTATCGCACTTGCTGGTGCCCACCCATTAGCATTGGCCATTCTTATCGGGATATTTGGCTTATTACTGAGCTACTTTAAAGGCGGGTCAAAACTGGTCAACCTTACCAGTAGTGGCGTAGCTGGCGGCTTATTAGTGTTCCTTGGATTTATGGGCGCAAAAAGCCAAATTGGCTCATTGTTTGACTGGGCCGGCGGCTTACAGGCTAAGCACAGCCTAGATTATTCATTAGGTTATGTCGCCTTTATCATTTTGGTAATAAACGTCATTATTTACGCTTCACTGGCCAAATTTGGCAAGCGTTGGCTAGCCATTCCGTTATGTTCTATTGCCGCAATAGCCTTGGCATTTGGTTTAGGCGCTGGGCTTGATTTACAATTTACGACTGCACCGGGTATCCCAAATTTAAACCCTGTTTATTGGTGGGGCTCTACCAAGCATGGTTGGATGTTAGGCTTACCGAATATGGCACACTTTATTGCCTCGTTACCCTTTGCCATTTTAGCCGTTGCCATGTGGTCACCAGACTTTTTAGGCCACAGGATCTTCCAGGAGTTGAACTACCCTAAAGGCGCTGAAAAAGTACTGATGGATGTAGACGACACCATGACTACATGTTCAATCAGACAAATGGTCGGCACGGCTGTAGGTGGAGGTAACATTACTTCATCTTGGGGCACCTATATGATCCCTGCGGCTATTGCTAAACGCCCTATTCCAGCAGGCGCCATTCTACTTGGCAGTTTATGTATCATTGTTGCGATTATCGGTTATCCAATGGACATCACGGTATGGCGCCCTGTGATGTCAATCGCTTTGCTTGTGGGGGTGTTTTTACCTTTACTTGAAGCTGGTTTACAAATGGTTAAAGACACGACAAGCTCTCAATCTGCCGGCATTTGTATATTTGCGGCCTTTGTTGCTAACCCCGTACTGGCATGGGCATTAACGATGCTACTTGATAACAACGGCTTAATTGGCGACAAAGAACGTCCTAAAACCTTGTCTTTTGCTGACCGTATCGTGATCCCAGGTCTTGCATTTGTGATTTGTTTAGCCGCCATGCTTGCCGTGGGTATGATTGAAGGCATCCCCGCTTTGCTATAATGCCCTCACTCATAGAAGCACTAAAAAAGCGAAACAGATCATGTTTCGCTTTTTTTATTTGCCGACAAAGTCCAAATAAAAATCGGGAGTGTTAACCAGTTAACAGTTTTACCAATTGGTTGACGAATTGTGCCGAAAATACTGACTGCTTGTGCTATTATTAACACATGGATAAATGGTCTTACCAATTTAAACCATTAGCCGGTTACTTCATCTGAAGCGTCATTAAGTGAGTTAGGCACATCGATTGCCAAAAATGTCGCAGCAGCGGTAAACGACTCAGTCTAGCGAACATTCCTAGACACTAGAATGCCAACACTCAACGGATAGCTGCACTAGTTTGACTTGCAACGTGTCCGTAGTTAAACAACCAGAGGGTTAAGTAAATGACAGATAAAACCGAACTATTTGCCAATGCGTGGGAAGGTTTCGTAGCAGGCGATTGGAAAACAGAAGTTAACGTACGTGACTTTATCCAAAAGAACTACACGCCATACGAGGGTGACGAGTCATTCTTAGAAGGCGCAACAGATGCCACAGTATCGCTTTGGGATAAAGTGATGGAAGGCATCAAGCTAGAAAACCAAACTCACGCCCCTGTCGATTTTGATACTGATATGGTGTCGACCATTACCTCGCACGATGCGGGTTACATCAACAAAGATCTGGAAACCATCGTAGGTTTACAAACCGACGCACCGCTAAAACGCGCTATGTTACCTAATGGCGGTATTCGCATGGTTGAGGGTTCTTGTCAGGCTTATGGCCGCGAACTGAACCCAGACGTACAATATACATATTCAGAGTTACGTAAAACTCATAACCAGGGGGTATTTGACGTATACACCCCCGAAATCATGGCTTGTCGTAAATCAGGTGTATTAACAGGTTTACCTGATGCCTACGGTCGCGGGCGTATCATTGGTGACTATCGTCGTATCGCGTTATACGGTATCGACTACCTAATGAAAGACAAATTTAACCAGTTTGCGTCACTACAAGCACAAATGGAAGCGGGTGAAGATTTACAAAGCGTCATCCAGCTTCGTGAAGAAATCGCAGAGCAACATCGTGCATTAGGCCAAATGAAAACGATGGCAGCTAAGTACGGTTGTGATATTTCTGTGCCTGCTAAAAATGCCAAAGAAGCCATTCAATGGACCTACTTTGGCTATCTTGCAGCAGTGAAAAGCCAAAACGGCGCAGCCATGTCTTTAGGCCGTACTTCAACATTCCTTGATATCTTTATTGAACGC
The DNA here is from genome assembly GCF_023283885.1 of Shewanella basaltis. Lineage (GTDB taxonomy): Bacteria > Pseudomonadota > Gammaproteobacteria > Enterobacterales > Shewanellaceae > Shewanella > Shewanella basaltis. Next base: position 120,171 of record NZ_JAKILA010000009.1, on the reverse strand, counting down.
GACTTAAAAAGTGGTGTACTAACAGAACAACAAGCACAAGAAATGGTTGACCATTTCGTGATGAAACTGCGTATGGTGCGTTTTTTACGTACACCTGAATACGATGAATTGTTCTCAGGCGACCCAATTTGGGCAACAGAGTCAATTGCCGGTATGGGTCTTGATGGTCGTACTTTAGTCACCAAATCAAGTTTCCGTTTCTTGCACACACTCTACAACATGGGTGCAAGTCCAGAGCCAAACATCACAGTATTGTGGTCAACACAATTACCACAAGCGTTTAAAAACTACTGTGCCAAGGTATCGATTGACACCAGCTCAATCCAATATGAAAACGATGACCTAATGCGTCCAGACTTTGAGTCTGACGATTACGCTATCGCATGTTGTGTCAGCCCAATGGTTGTGGGTAAACACATGCAGTTTTTTGGTGCACGTGCTAACTTAGCTAAAACCATGCTGTATGCTATCAATGGCGGTGTTGACGAAAAACTAAAAATACAAGTTGCCCCTAAAGCAGATGCGATTACCAGCGACGTACTTGAATTTGATGACGTCATGTCTCGTTTAGACGGCTTAATGGATTGGTTAGCAACTCACTATGTCACTGCACTTAACGCGATTCACTTTATGCATGACAAGTATTCTTACGAATCAGCGTTAATGGCATTACACGACCGTGATGTGCGCCGTACCATGGCTTGTGGTATCGCCGGTTTATCGATTGCAGCGGATTCATTATCGGCCATTAAATACGCCAAAGTGACACCTATTCGTGACGAAGACGGTATTGCCGTTGACTTTAACATTGAAGGCGATTATCCAAAATTTGGTAACAACGACCCACGTGTTGATGACATTGCTTGCGACTTAGTTGAGCGCTTTATGGCTAAAATTCGCGATAAAAAAATGTATCGTAATGCCATTCCAACTCAGTCAATTTTAACCATTACCTCTAACGTGGTTTATGGTAAAAAAACAGGTAACACACCAGACGGTCGTCGTTCAGGCGCCCCATTTGCACCCGGTGCCAACCCAATGCATGGCCGTGATGAAAATGGCGCTATAGCCTCATTAACTTCCGTCGCTAAATTGCCTTTTGCCCACGCACAAGACGGTATTTCTTATACCTTCTCTATTGTGCCAAATGCATTAGGCAAAGACGACAGCGGCCGTCGTACTAACCTCGCAGCATTAATGGACGGATATTTTGCGAGCAAAGCAAGCCGTGAAGGTGGGCAACACTTAAACGTCAACGTGATGAACCGTGAAATGCTTGAAGATGCCATTGTCAATCCAGATAAATACCCACAATTGACCATTCGTGTTTCAGGCTACGCTGTGCGATTTAACGCGCTAACCCCTGAGCAACAGCAGGATGTTATCACGCGTACTTTCACTAAAGGTCTGTAGTCTCTGCTAAAATTGGCTGTATCGAAGAAGCAACACTCTCGATACAGCCTTTTTTATCGACGTTTAAGGAACAAGCATGACGCTAGGTCGCATACATTCAGTGGAATCATTTGGTACAGTTGATGGACCGGGGATCCGCTATATCACGTTTTTGCAAGGTTGCCTGATGCGCTGCCAATATTGCCATAACCGTGACACATGGGATCTAGAAGGTGGCAAGCTAATGTCTGTAGATGACATTATGAAACAAGTCGTTTCTTACCAGCCTTTTTTAGACGCCAGCGGTGGCGGGCTGACAGCCAGTGGCGGTGAAGCCATACTCCAGGCACAATTTGTAAGCGAACTGTTTAAAGCATGCAAAGCACAAGGCATACATACTTGCTTAGACACTAACGGTTTTGTCCGTAAATACGACCCCGTCATTGACGAACTCCTCGACAATACCGATCTTGTGTTACTCGATATCAAGCAAATGAATGACGCAAAACACATCGATTTAACTAAAGTCAGTAATCATCGCACGTTGCAATTTGCTCAATACCTTGCAAAACGCAACATTAAAACCTGGATACGTTATGTGGTAGTGGCAGGATTTACTGAAGATGTGCAATCAGCTATTGAATTAGCCGAGTTTATTAAACCAATGCAAAATGTCGAAAAAGTTGAACTACTGCCCTATCACGCTTTAGGCGAACATAAATGGCAATCATTTGGTGAGCAATACACCCTAGCTAATGTCAGTGCGCCAAGCGCACAAACAATGCAACAATTGCAGCAGGTGTTTCTCGATAGAGGCATAAAAGCGACATATTAATAAAGATTTTGGCCAAAAAACACTAAATTAGCAGTCACTTAAACAGCGAATGAATTATAATTGCTCCCAGTAACTGCGATCTAATCGTTCAAAAGCCAATTTCAAAATGGCTGCCATGTCTAAATAACAGGCTTTGGCACCCAGCGGTTGACAGGCAATTCCCATCTCAGTCAATGTTGAACTGAGTTGGTTGCCCCAATCAAATAATGACAATGGCAACGGGTGGCGAGCGCGCCATCCAAGCCAAAATAAGCCCTGTATAGGCAAGCTAATAAAAAACAACAATAGGGTAATAGCTTGGGGTAAAAAATCCCAACCTAAAACATACAGCTGACTCGCTGCAGCAGCCACACCAAGCACAGGCATGGTAATCATGGCTAATTGAGTTGCTTTGACCACGCGATATTCAGGGAAATAACTCCCCAGTTGTCGCACCATTGGCCAAGTGTTCATATAGCGACGACCGTCAGTAAAAAGCGTAATGACATTCATGTTCAATAAGGGTACCTAAACTACGAAGTACATGGGTTAAACATTAGCATAATACCAAGCATTGTTCTAAATAACCTGAACTCGAGATAAAAGGTGCAAACAAAGCAAATTAATGCGTCAACTGTCAGCCTATAGGATGTTTATTCAACACAGCTAGCCCGACAGCATATTTAAGATACACCTGGGGTAATGTTTAAGTAAAGCATCAAGATTACTCCAAATAAATTTTTATTATTTTATTTAGTTTCATTGACTTAAAAGGCGTTAACATGTCAGATAAATTAGTACTCGTACTCAACTGCGGTAGCTCATCATTAAAATTTGCCATCATTGATGCTCAATCAGGCGATGAACAAATTTCAGGTCTTGCGGAATGTTTTGGTTTAGAAGACTCACGCATTAAGTGGAAATTTAATGGCGGTAAAAATGAAGCCAAGCTCGGCGCCTTTACCGCACATCGTGAAGCCGTTGAATTTATCGTTAATAAAATACTCGCCACCCAGCCACAATTAGCCGCTCAAATTAAAGCCATTGGGCACAGAATTGTACACGGCGGTGAAAAGTTTACCCGCTCTGTTGTTATCACTCCAGAAGTCATTCAAGGCATTGAAGACTGTGCCTCACTCGCACCATTACATAACCCGGCTCACTTAATTGGTATCCGTGCCGCGATTGCATCGTTTCCAGATTTACCACAAGTTGCGGTATTTGATACAGCATTCCACCAATCTATGCCAGAAAAAGCCTATGTTTATGCCCTGCCATACAAATTGTATCGTGAGCATGGTATTCGCCGTTACGGTATGCACGGCACTAGCCACCTCTTTGTGAGCAGAGAAGCTGCAAAAGTGTTAGGTAAAGACATAAAAGACACTAATGTCATTTGTGCTCATTTAGGCAATGGTGCATCTGTAACGGCCATAAAAGGTGGTAAAAGCGTTGATACCTCAATGGGTTTAACCCCACTTGAAGGCCTAGTCATGGGCACGCGTTGTGGCGATTTAGACCCATCAATTATTTTTCATTTGGTTAAGCAATTGGGCTACACCCTCGATGAAGTCAATAACCTACTGAATAAACAAAGTGGCTTACTCGGTATTTCAGAGCTCACCAATGACTGTCGCGGCATTGAAGAAGGTTATCAAGACGGCCATAAAGGCGCGACATTAGCACTCGATATCTTCTGCTACCGTTTAGCGAAGTATATTGCCTCATACACAGTGCCATTAGGACGTTTAGACGCGATTATTTTTACTGGTGGTATTGGTGAGAACTCAGATCTTATTCGTGAAAAAGTACTGAACTTACTTGAAATATTTAACTTTAACGTTGACGACACACTCAACAAAGCCGCTCGTTTTGGACAACAAGGCATCATTACTAAAGCCGGTAGCACAGTTGCAATGGTGATCCCAACCAATGAAGAATGGGTGATTGCCGAAGACGCAATCAAATTAATTACTGCAAAATAAATCCAATACTGTTTTATTGGTTAACCCAAGTTTAAGAGGTCTTCATGTCTCGTAATATTATGCTTATTCCGATTGGCATTGGCGTTGGTTTAACGTCACTGAGCTTAGGAATGGTTCGAGCGCTAGAACGTAAAGGCGTTAAAGTGCAATTTTTTAAACCGATTGCGCAAATCCGCTCCGGTGACACAGGTCCTGAACGCTCAACCACTATCTTGAGCACGTCGCCCACTGTAAATCCGCTCGAGCCATATAGCATGGACCATGCTGAAGCACTAATACGCTCTGAACAACAAGATGTGTTAATGGAGCAAATTATTGCTCGTGCGGCAGAGTGTGCCAGCAATACCGAAACGCTCATTATTGAGGGGTTGGTTCCTACACGAAGCCACCCGTTTGCCGACGACATCAACTACGAAATAGCCAAAGCACTTGATGCAGATGTTATTTTTATTGCAACACCAGGCGTAGACACGCCAAATGGATTAATGAACCGCCTAGAAATCGCCTTCAATTCATGGGGCGGGCATAAAAATAAACGCCTAATTGGTGCCATTATCAACAAAATTGGTGCCCCCGTTGATGAAGAAGGCCGAACTCGTCCAGATCTGTCTGACGTGTTTGATGAGAAACAAGCAAATGCCTCAGACAGCTCAGGCATGTTTCAGTTACCGGGTAAAAGCCCACTGCGTATTTTAGGCAGTGTGCCTTACAATTTAGAGCTCATTTCACCTCGCGCATCTGATTTAGCAAAACACTTAAACGCTAAAATCATCAATGCCGGCGAAATGCACACACGCCGTATGCGCCGAGTCACCTTCTGTGCCCGCAGTATTCCTAACATGCTAATGCACTTTAAAGCCAACTCGTTACTGGTCACCTCTGGCGATCGCTCAGATGTGATTGTATCGGCCTGCCTTGCGGCAATGAATGGTGTCAAAATAGGTGCATTGTTACTTACTGGAGGCTATCAACCAGAACCCGAGGTGATGAAATTATGTGAACAAGCCTTCGAAACAGGCCTGCCTGTGTTTTTAATTGAATCTAACACTTGGCAAACATCACTTAATATTCAACGTTTTGATCATGAAGTACCGGTTGACGATGCGGTGCGAATTGAACGTGTTCAAGAATACGTAGCCAGCCATATCGATCAAACCTGGATTGAAAGCGTCACTCAGGATTCTCCCCGTGAACACCGTCTATCGCCACCGGCTTTCAGATACAAACTCACCGAACTTGCCCGTGCTGCACGTAAAACCATCGTGCTGCCCGAGGGAGAGGAGCCTAGAACTATTAAAGCGGCTTCAATTTGTGCCGAGCGTGGTATTGCGCGTTGTGTTTTAATTGGTAACCGTGAAGAAATTTTACGTGTGGCGTCACAACAAGATGTCGTGTTAGGTGATGGCATTGAAATTGTTGAGCCAGAATCCGTTCGCGAAAAATACGTTGCACCTATGCTCGAGTTACGTCGCAGCAAAGGCTTAACCGAGGTGGTTGCCCGCGAACAACTTGAAGACAACATGGTGTTAGGTACCATGATGTTAGCCGAAAATGAAGTAGACGGTATTGTGTCGGGTGCAGTCAACACCACAGCTCACACTATTCGACCACCACTACAATTAATTAAAACCGCACCTGGCTCAAGCCTAGTATCATCCATTTTCTTTATGTTAATGCCTGATCAAGTGCTCGTTTACGGTGACTGTGCAATTAACCCAGATCCAAACTCAGAACAACTGGCGGACATTGCCATCCAGTCTGCTGAATCAGCAAAGGCCTTTGGTATTGAGCCTCGTGTGGCAATGATCAGTTATTCTACTGGTAATTCAGGTACAGGTTCTGACGTTGATAAAGTTCGCGAAGCAACACGCATTGCAAAAGAAAAACGCCCAGATTTAATCATCGATGGCCCATTGCAATACGACGCAGCAGTTATGCCAAACGTGGCACAATCTAAAGCACCAAATAGCCCTGTTGCAGGTAAAGCGACTGTGTTTGTCTTCCCAGACTTAAATACAGGTAATACAACTTACAAAGCGGTACAACGAAGTGCAGACTTAATCAGTATTGGCCCTATGCTGCAAGGCATGGCGAAACCGGTTAACGACTTGTCTCGTGGTGCACTTGTCGATGATATCGTTTACACCATCGCACTCACGGCAATCCAAGCCTCACAAAACAGCAAAAAATAGTCACGACTAAAAATGATAATAAAAAAGCACTGATTAATCATCAGTGCTTTTTTTTAAGCTGAAACTCAAAATGGCACATAACTACAGAAGCGGCATTTTTTAACCGCAAAATAAAAAACATAAATTACAGTAAGTTACAAAAACAACTTACAGTCATCAACACACTTGTCCACAGAAACTGTGGATAACATTAACATTTTTGACGCCTGAATTCGTTATAAAACTACAACGACACGCATCAAAATCTATGAGTTAATTAAGCATAGTGTATTGCGATCAAATATGATCTTTACTACTGTATTTATTTATGACACGCGTTGTTTGAATCGTCAAGTAAATGCGCTTACAACCCGCATAAATAGTGGCTAACTGTACAAATTATAGTAAACGTGTGTTTAACTCCACGTATTTTCGCCTGCTTTTATAGCATCCATACCATCACTATTTAAAAACAAGCCAGCACGACGACACCGCAACGCCTTAATCAAAAACGGCCAGAAACGTTCACAGTGGTTAATACGCAATGGTATTCCCCCCCATACCGCCACACATTTGGCACCTTAATGTCGCGCTGAGTTGAGTATTATCAGCCTAAATAACCTCAGCTCTGGATAACAAACGCCTTTCAAGCAGTCCTTTGCCTTCCTCACTGCGTTGAATTAACTTGCAATAGGCTAGCTATTGACGCGTTAATTCGCCTTGTTAGCAAAACAAATCACAAGCTTGACAGTGGATTTTAGTCAATCTATTGATTTATATCGTTATCAATACATCTCTTATCCAGAGTTGAGGTTAAATACCGACATTAGGCGATAATGGAGCCAACATGCTCATCAATGGGCAATACTGTGTAAAAAACCTTACAACTATCCTGACACAGCAGGCCTACATTCCTACATTTGCTTAGCTTTTAAACATTTAATCAATAAAATAACCCCTGCCCTTGTCAGCCCAGCCATAAACCGAGATACTTAGATAAAATAAAATGATAAAACTAAGTAGTTATTCACTCATGTTAATATTCAAACCCAGTACATTATTAAGCCTATTTTTACTCGTCTTTATCAGTGCATGTGAGCAACCGACAGAAGACAGTAAGCAAGCTAAACTCAGCCCAGAGCAAGTATCTCTTGGTTTTTTTCAAGCCATTTATGTCGACAAAGATGTAGAAAAAGCCAAACAGTTTGTCGCACCTGACATCCAAGAAGTAATGGATCATTATCATATTGCTTCTGCTGTTCAGCGTCATGTGCTTGGTTTATCAATGAAACAAGTTACCATGTCGATTGATGAAATCGATATCGACTTTTTCCGTAAATTTACTGATGACGTGACTGTGGTAGTCAAAATGGAAGGACTAAAAGGCGGCAGGCAATGGGTAGACGATCGCACAATCCGTTTACACAAAAAAGGTAACTCTTGGGTGATTATCGAAATTCTTCCAGAAAAAGGCAGAATTGAGGGTTAATGTTAATATGACAAGTTAACCAATAAAATCAATTAAAAATAAGCAATAAAAATAGCAGCCTAGGCTGCTATTTTTGTGTGTTGGAGTATTTAATGCAGCAAAATCATTACTTTTACATCAATATGCTCGTTCTGTAATCTTACTCTTCGTCACAAGGTAAAGACTCTAACACGTCATCTTTTACTTGATAGTAAGCATTTTCGTATTCATGAACTTCCATTATTACTCCAATCGTCTTTAGGTCGTTTTGTAGGGGAAGGTATGCCTTATTATTTCAACAACTCAATACTTTATAACACCTCAAGCATGGGTTGCCGACTGGGATGACATTTACCTTACAGAGAAAAGTACAATCACTTCTCCTTGCTGGCGAGTATATCAATACTCAATAGACTTTAAAACTAGAGTTACAAAAAACTTTCAGTTTTGAATGTAAAAAGGCGCTTAAAAAAACAAAAAACAGTGTTTTACAGGATAAAAGGTGAAAGCCTTTCATAAAAAAAACCGATGGGTTGCATCGGCTTTTATGTAAGTTATGTGTTAAATACGACACTTGGCTAAGGCCTGTTGATCTTTGCTGATTGAATTTTGTTCGAGTTAAAAACGTGTTAATCGAGGCGAATGGATTGTAGCCTAGTCACCTAAGCAAAATCTGTTCAACAAAGAGTAAAACGTTTTTAGCCGAACCCTGTGGGCAGCGTTTGTTGGTCATTTTTACTGCGTTATCGACTTTTTATGTAGAATAACTACACCTCAAAGTCTCTGCCGCGCACTTGTATATGAGTAATGGCCAACAATTCGCTGCAAAAACAACCTTGAAAGGTCAACAGGCCCTAGGGCTGTTGATGTTTCAAGGTTGTTTCTGCAGCAAAGATCATCAGATGCTAATGTGATTAAGGATCCGCTTCTCTGAAATGGGGTACGCAGTACCCAACACCTGAGCAAAGCATGACACTCGATATTCTTCAATCATCCACCTTGCCTCAACCAATTGTTGCGGTACAGGTTGAGAGCGAGGCACTTTTGCCAGTTGTGCCGTCAGTGCATCCTGCACTTTACTGATACTGTGCATATGTAAGCGGTCACGAGTAGGATCAACGGGTAATTTCTCTAAGCGGTTTTCTATCGCTTTAAGGTAGCGTGCAACATCAGCAAGGCGTTGCCAACCACAGTCTTCAACAAACCCTTTGTAAACGAGGCTGTCTAACTGGGTTTGAATGTCACTCATTGCAAAGGCAATGTCTAAACTAATTTTACCTTTTAAGCGTTTTTTAATCCGCTGGTAAATGGTCAACACCTGCTCAACATTTAAGGCTATGTGTTCCGCGGTTGGGTTAAGCTCTTGGCGAACCCAATCTTTGGCTTGCTCAAATTGAGCCTCGTTACGGATATCTAATTGCTTTTGATCAAGTAACTGCTGTACAGCCGCATTGATAATATCTTCGATCAAAATGTGTACTTGCCCGAACGGATTAAAGTACATCGCCAATTTGGCTTTATTAGGTAACGCTTGCTGCAAGTGCTTAACGGGCGACGGAATATTGATTAGCAATAACCGGCGTAAGCCCACTCGGTGATGACGCTTAGCTTCATGCTCATCATCAAACAGTTTAATCGACACATCAGTTTTGTTGTCGATTAGGGCCGGATAAGCTTTAACTTCGTAGTTGCCTTTACGTTGCTGGTACTGCACGGGCAAGTCACCAAAGGTCCAACGGGTAATGGCCTCCTGTTCAATGCCTTTATCAGCCACCTTACGGATAGCTTTTGCCACTACGCCTTGCAACTGCCCTTTTAGTGTTTCTAAATCTCGCCCTTGCGCCACAAGGCGGCCCTTATCATCTTCAATCTTAAAATTCATTTTAAGATGTTCAGTGATTTGGGTTAAGTCAAAGTCATCCGCTGAAATCCGCACGCCACTCATGCGCAGCAATTGCTTGCACATGGACTCAATCATCGGCAGTTCAAATGGTTTCATCGCTTGATAACAGGCACGGGCATAATCGGGTGCGGGCACAAAATTACGCCGCAAGTTTTTGGGAAGCGACTTAATTAAAGCCACCAGCTTTTCTTCACGCAGTCCTGGTACTAACCAATCAAAATCACTGTCGTCAATTTGGTTTATCAGCGCCACAGGAATGTGCACCGACACGCCATCATCAACATTGCCAGGCTCAAAATGGTAACTGACTTTTAATGCCAAATTAGCTTTGTGCCACACTTCAGGAAAGTCCAACGCCGAAATATGATCGGCACTGCGTTGCATCAACAGAGCCTGACTGTAATCTAATAAGTCAGGAGTGAGTTGACGGGCTTTTTTCCACCAAGCAAAAAACAAGGGTGCATTGTAAATACCGGCAGGGATCAGCGGTTCGTAAAAATCCACCAGCACTTGTTCGTCTACCAAAATGTCGCGTCGACGCGACTTATGCTCTAACGATTCAATATCGTTAAGCAATGTTTGGTTATTAACAAAAAAGGCCTCTTTGGTTTGTAACTGCCCTTCTGCTAATGCACTACGAATAAAAATCTCACGCGCCTGGACAGCATCAATTGGCCCATATTGCACACGGCGGCGATTAACGATGGTTAAGCCGTATAACACCTGGTTTTCAAGTGCAATAACACTGCCTGCTTTGGCTTCAAAGTGCGGTTCTACATAATTCTTTTTCACCAAATGCGAGGCCAGAGACTCCAACCATTCTGGCTCTATTTTGGCGCAACAACGGGCGAACAAACGTGATGTTTCAGTCAACTCGGCGGCCATAATCCATTTAGGGCCTTTTTTGGCTAACGGCGAACCAGGAAACACAAAGAACTTACGATTACGGGCACCTAAATACTCGTTGTTTTCACCTTTAAAGCCAATATGGCTGAGCAAGCCTGACAATAAGGCTTTGTGTAATTGCTCATAACTGGCGGCATTGTCGCTCACGCGCCATTTAAGCTCGTGTACTGCTTGTTTAACTTGGGTGTATAAATCTTGCCATTCACGCACACGTAAATAGGCTAAAAACTCGTCGCGACATTGTTTTCTAAATTGGCTCGCAGACAATTCATGTTTTTGATCTTTAACGTGATCCCACAGTTTTACCCAACTAACAAAGTCTGAGTCTTTATCGGCATAGCGGCGATGACACTCGTCGGCAGCTTGCTTTTTATCAATGGGGCGCTCACGTGGATCTTGAATCGACAAGCCTGAGGTAATCACTAACGCTTCATGTAAACAGCCTAGCTTATTGGCTTCGATGACCATACGGGCTAATCGTGGGTCGAGTGGGATTTTGGCTAAATCTTTACCCAGAGGCGTTAACACTAGGTCATTGCGGTGCTTTTTAACGGCTTGCAGTTCTTCAAGCAATAAAAAACCATCACGAATGTGTTTTTGATCGGGTGGCTGAATAAACGGAAAACCAGCAATATCGCCTAAGCCAATTGCCAACATTTGCAAAATAACCGAGGCGAGATTGGTACGCAAAATTTCAGGATCGGTAAATTCAGGACGCTGAATAAAGTCCATTTCATCGTAAAGACGAATACAAATCCCCGGGCCAACACGACCACAACGCCCCTGACGCTGATTGGCGCTGGCTTGCGATATTGGCTCAATGGGTAAGCGCTGTACTTTAGTGCGGTAGCTATAACGACTAATGCGTGCAGTACCTGGGTCAATTACATAACGAATCCCTGGTACGGTTAATGAGGTTTCTGCCACGTTGGTGGCCAACACAATCCGCCTGCCAATATGGCTTTTAAACACTTTAGACTGTTCGCCATACGACAGGCGCGCATACAAAGGTAAAATTTCTGTGTCGCGGTACTGCTGTTTACGCAGTAACTCTGCGGTGTCACGAATTTCGCGCTCACCGTTCATAAAGATCAAAATATCGCCTGGACCTTCAGCGATTAACTCATCTACCGCGGCAAAAATACCGTCGCTAACATCAAGGTCGGCGTCGTTATCTCGTACAAGTGGTCGGTATCGAGTTTCAACAGGATACGTACGGCCTGAGACTTCAATCACAGGCGCATCATTAAAATGCTTAGAAAAACGCTCAACATCGATGGTTGCTGAGGTAATGATGACTTTTAAATCTGGGCGTTTTTTGAGTACTTGCTTTAAATACCCCAAGATAAAATCAATGTTAAGGCTTCGCTCATGGGCTTCATCGATAATGATGGCGTCGTATTGATTTAAAAAACGATCTGATGTTAATTCTGCCAGCAAAATACCATCGGTCATCAGCTTGATGTAGCTATTGTCACTAATGGCATCGGCAAAACGCACTTTAAAACCAACCACTTCACCCAGAGGGCTGTTAAGCTCATCAGCGACACGATTGGCAACACTTCTGGCGGCTAAACGGCGCGGTTGAGTATGTCCAATAAGGCCGCGTGTTCCTAGGCCTAACTCTAAGCAAATTTTCGGTAACTGAGTGGTTTTACCTGAGCCCGTTTCACCGGCCACAATCACAACTTGATTATTGGCAATAGCTGAAGCAATGTCTTCGCGCTTTTGCGATACCGGAAGTTCGTCTGGGTAGCTAACAGCGGGTCTTGATTGCAAACGCTGCTGCGCTTTGGCGTAGGCTTTTTTTGCCTCTTCGGTGAGTTGCGCTAACGTTTGAGATTTTTTTTCAGACTCGGCTTCTTTATTAATACGAAATAATCGACGACGGATTTTAGCGGCATCGGTTTGATAACAAAGATTGAGATACGCCTTAGATAGCGGGTGAAGGTCCGAATTCAAATCTGATTCCCTTGCTTACATCGAAAAAAGCGATCCTAGCAAGGAAAACAGCATAATGGTATTGATTTTGACGATTGTTATGCAGGAGATAAATAGCACTGTTGCATATAGGTATTCATGGCGTTAAGTACATTGGTACGATTAATGGTACCTATGACTTTACCACCACTTACCACTGGATAGATTTTGGGCTTTGCACCAAGCATTTGCTCTGCTAATTGTAAAATACTGTCATCAGGCGCAACAGATAGCACAGGACTTTTCATGCAGTCTGCTACCGTACTGGTCATGTCGCAATGGTAACTGCTTTTTAGCATTACGGCTAAGCAGTCTTGTTGTGACAAAAAGCCCACCAGCTCACCTTTCGCATCCACTACTGGTGCACCACTTTTATTGCTGGTGAGTAATTGTTCAACAGCAATGGCTAAAGACATATTAGCGCTGAGTAAAACAGGATGTCTGTCCATATGATCTTTAATTTTTATCGAATCCATAGTCCCCCCAAAAGCACAAAGAAATCGCGTAGGTATAAAGGCTATCTGCGCCGCGATTGTTATCGTTATACCTGTAACGTTTTAAGTTTAGTCAAATTTGACCAAGAGGACAGTAAATTTAATCGATTAGGCTAATCGCCTATGTTGCTAATATGGCACAGTTTATTACACCTGATTATTTATCACGCCAAATCATGACATTGGCAGCCTGCCCTGCGGTTCGACTCGCTCGGTACATACCACTGGTATTGAATGGCATGGCCACATTGCCCTGCTTGTCGATAGCAATAACTCCACCAGTGCCGCCGGCATTAGCCAGAGTGTGATTGATAACCTCGCCTGCCGCCTGATTAATGCTTTTTTGTTGATATTTCACTTTAGCGCAAATATCGCCCGCAACATGATAGCGAATAAAATACTCGCCGTGGCCGGTTGCCGACACCGCACATACGCCATTTTCAGCATAGGTGCCCGCGCCAATAACAGGTGAATCGCCAATACGGCCAAAGCGTTTGGCTGTCATACCACCCGTTGAGGTCCCAGCCGCTAAGTTCCCCTTTTTATCAAGCGCAACTGCACCAACGGTGCCAAATTTATAATGCGCTTTTAACATACTAACAGACGCTTGATAATCACCATCGTTAGCATGTTCAGCCTTAATAATACTGGCTTTGGCATCAAGTAATTGTGAATAACGATGTGCGGTATCAAAATGACTATTTGGCACTAGGTCAAATTGTTGAGTTAAGGCAAACTCCTCAGCCCCCTCGCCATACAACATGACATGGGGTGATTTGTGCATGACTGCTATCGCTAAATCTATTGGGTTTTTAATGTGTTTTATCCCAGCGACGGCACCGGCATTCATGCTTTTACCGTCCATAATTGACGCATCAAGTTCGTGGCCGCCATCAAAGGTATAGACCGCACCAACACCAGCATTAAATAATGGGCTATTTTCTAAAATGTTAATTGCTGCTTTTACCGCATCAACACTTTCTCCTCCCTGCTCTAATATCTGATAACCGCGATTAACAGCTTCATTCAACTTGTCGCGGTAGGCTTGTTGTTGCTCTACGGTCAAATCGGCCGCATTAATGGTGCCTGCGCCACCGTGAATCGCAATGGTAATCGGGCTTTGTTCTTGAGCGAGTGCGCTATTAGCGCCAAGGCCTAAACATAAGGCAAAGGTTAAATATAATTTATTCATGATCGGTAAGTCCTTGAAACACGTCCATCTTTGTAACCATTTATATGACTTATTACAATGATATTGTTGCGAGTTTTCCTCTTTATAGCGACAATAGCATTATTTATATGGTGACAAGCATCATTAGCCCTAGTTTTGGAACATTTGCCTAATTTGTCCACTAAACGATTTACACTCAGCCAATTTCTGTTTTTCTCCTTGACCTTATTGATGTCAGGCTTTGTGCTTGCTGAGAATACATGGCTTAACGTTAACATTGAGGGTGTTAGCAAAAAGCTTGAAAAAAACATCATTGCCCATTTAGGTACTTTGCCAGAATCTGACGTACAACGTAGAGCCTTTTTATTTACCGTCGATGACAACACCCAAGATGCATTAGAATCTATGGGGTATTACCATGGTATTGTCGATATTGATATTAAAGAAACCGAATCGGGTCCTTGGGAGCTTAACCTTAATATCACTACTGGCGATCCAATCATTATTCAATGGGTTGACATACACTTTACCGGCGACATGCTACAAGACGACATGTTTGCATTGTGGTTAAACAGCCTAAAAATCAAGCCTGGCGATACCCTTAATCATGGCGTTTATGATGCATTAAAATCACAATTAGTGACACTAGCCCTGGCACGCGGCTATTTTGATGGGCACTATACTAAGTCCGAAATCAGTATTAATCGCGACATAAATACCGCGCAAATCAACATACAATTTGACTCTGGTAAACGCTATCAATTTGGTGATGTTGACTTTACAGGCAGTACATTAAATGATGACGTACTTAATGCACTCATTCCATTTGAAGCCGATGCCCCCTATGCGACACAGCAATTAACCGAATTTAATCGTGACCTACTAGACACAGGGTATTTCAGTAACATCAAAGTATTACCCCAAGTGGATAAAATCAGTGATGGCCTGGTGCCTATTAAGGTTGAACTTAGCCCAAGACCGAGTCATTTAATCGAAGTGGGCCTTGGTGCAGACATAGGTAACAGCACCGAAGACACCTTTGACCCGAGAGTCAGATTGACTTGGCGTACACCGCAAATCAACCGTTTTGGGCATGTTCAGGAAACCAGTGCTGAGTGGTCTCCTGAGCGTCCAAAAATTTTAACTACCTATACTATTCCACTCAGTCACCCATTAGATGACCAACTAAAAATTAAACTCGGTCTACTTCGTGATACCTATGGCGTGACACAAGATTATGACGAAGAAAGCCGCTCATTTGATAATACAGGCCAGTTAGAATCTAAAAAATATTTAATTGGGCTTTCAAGACAAAAACGCTCTAAAAGTAACTGGTTATATGGCTACTCTGTTGAATCTATTAGAGAGTTTTATGAGCAGCTTGACACAGATTACGACCCACGTTTTTATTTGATAGGTTACAACCTGACCAAAACAGTGCGTGGAGATAACACCCTCGATCCTAAATCGGGGTTTAGACAGACTTACAGCATGGAATATGCCGATCCTGCACTAGGCTCAACCATTCGATTAGCGCGATTACAAGCACGCTTTAAATGGATTGAAACCCTATTTGATAAACATCGATTTGTCGCTCGGCTAGATTTAGGGGCTAACATTGCCAGCGATAACGACATTAGTTTTATTCCGCCCTCTTTGCGCTACTTTGCTGGCGGAGACCAAAGCATTCGGGGTTACAGTTATCAAGAACTCGGCCCGTATATTGATTACACCAATAGTGACGATGGCCTATCGCGCCAAGTTGTTGGGGGACGTTATTTAGCTGTGGGCAGTATCGAATATCAATATTATTTAACCCCAACTTGGCGAGTTGCCAGCTTTATAGATGCCGGTAATGCTTTTGATACTGGTCAACTCGAACCGGTTGTTGCTGTCGGAGGTGGGGTACATTGGATATCCCCAATTGGCCCAATTAAACTTGACTTAGGCTTTGGGTTAAATGAAACCGAAACCGTGGCGCGCTCATTCCGTTTCCATTTAACGATGGGAACCGATTTATGATAGACATGCCACCAAAAGAGCCCGCGCAATCCACTACCAAGCAAACGACTGAGGTTAACCCATTACCGGTTAGGCTGAGCTTTACCGCGTCACTGTGGAAACAGTTTAAGCTTTACACAAGGCTTTTGTTTTATGTGCCATTAATTATCTTAATGCTAGCTGCCGTCGCTATTGGTACGCCGTTTGGTAGTAAAATGACTGTGATGCTAGTCGATAAATTTGTGAGCGGTATTACCCTTGAATATCAAGCAGGCACCCTTAACAGTGAACTCAAATTGCATCAATTGTCTTGGCAAATGGACGGTATTGCCGTTAATGCACAAGAGGTAGTACTTGACTGGGTTCCAATGTGCCTTATCAATAAACAGGTGTGTGTCTCAAACCTGTCTGCCAGCACACTTAATGTAGATATTGTCACGCAGCACAGCCCTGAAAATGAACCAGAACCTGAGACTGAGGCAGACAACAATCAACCACCGCAAGAACTGACGCTACCTGTAAGTATAAGCTTGCTAAAAGCACAACTTAACCAAGTCAATGTCACAGTAAATGACATGAGTTATCACGCAGACCAACTTACAACAGAAGCCATTTGGAATGACAGCGGTTTACACGTTGAACAGCTTACAAGCCAAGGCCTTGTGGTCAATATTCCTGAACACAGCGATAACAAAAACGACACCGAGCAAGCTCAAAACGAGCAATGGCCACTCGCTCACTTACCGCAAGTGTTTATGCCTTTTCCAATAAAGGTAAAACAATTTACAGCCGCTGATAGCCAATTGAATATCACTGGCCGTGAAGATCACTTTAGTCGCATCAGTTTGGCTGCAAGCTTTCGTCAATACCAACTGGGGATTACCCAGTTAGACATTCAACATGACTATGGTGATGTCAATCTTATTGGCGATATTGCCTTTGAAGGTAACTACCCATTAACCATAAAATTAGTGGCGAACACAACAAACACTCAAACCTTGCCTGGATTATCTAAGCATTCTTTACGACTTGATTTAACGCAAGATTTACGTCAACTCAATATCAATGCTCTCGCAAAAGGTACCAATCATTTTGCGTTAACCTCAACGGTAGACCTTACCTCTGAACAACTTAACTACCAAGTCTCGCTAAAAGACGCCTATTTACAATGGCCATTACAAAAGCCTGAATACATAGCTCAAATCAATAAACTGACCAGCAAGGGCAACTTGAGCGACCAAGTAGCCAGGTTCGACGGGCAACTAACGACCCCTTTTCACCCAACACTTGATATCAAAGCCGATATTGAAGTTCAGCAACAAAAATTGACCGTCAACAAACTCGATATACAGTCTATCGCTGGCAACCTTAATTTAGATGGGTATTTGGCCTATAAAAACCAACTTGTCTGGCAAGCCAATGTCAAAACCGACAACATTCAATTACAGCATATTGACTACCTGACACAGTTTAATCCGCTTAAAAGTAAATTCAGTGGTCACTTTAGCACCCAAGGCAATGTGGGTGATAAGCAATGGGACGTGGCAATTAAGCAGGCTAACTTAACCGGTAGACTCAATGGCTACCCCTTGAATTTGCAAGGTAATATTTCGATTGATCAGGCATTTGCAATCAATGCCGATAATCTACAGGCTCATGCATTAGGTGCTAACTTATTGATAAATGGTACCGCAGATAAGCTTTGGGATATTGATGCAGAATTAAATGTACCAGATTTAAGCCAGTGGATTAACGGTGGCAGAGGTAATATTTTTGCCAAGGTCGATGTCAATGGCACCAGCGCAAATCCCATTGTAGATGTTGATGCGCAAATCAGTAAATTCAGCTACAACGGCAGTAAAATTGATAACACGACGTTAGTCGCAAATTATCGCCCTTTTGAACAACATCGTTACCGCATCGCGCTTAATAACACCTTACTTTTTTGGAACAATAATAAGCTTAGTGAGTTAATCCTGATAAGCGAAGGTGACCAACACCAACAGCAAACCTCATTAACAACAAAGGGTGATCTGGTAATTAACACTCAGCTGGCCAGTCAAAGTCAACTCGATAAACAGCAGTTTTATGGCCAATTGACTCAATTAAGTTTGTCAAATGTACTTGGAACCTGGCAACAAGACAGCCCGATCACGCTTAATTGGGATCATGTCAAAAAACGTGGCAACATCAGTCGTTTTTGTTTGGTGCATCCGCACAACAAACTCTGCCTAGTAAACGATGTTAATTTAGGTGACACAGGCCAAGCGAACATTAATTTTAGCGGTAATCCGGGGCAGTTATTGTCACCCGTGTTATCTAAAAAAATATCATGGGATGGCCAGGCGGCCTTAACGAGCCAGGTGAATTGGGCAAAAGGTAAAAGACCCACAGCAGACCTGCAGTTTATGTTAATGCCAGGCAATATCACGTTAACCCGAGCCAAAAGCAAGCCGGTGAGTATTGATTATCAGCAGCTATTAATGCGTGCAACACTGGATGAGAAACAAATCAGTAGTACCATTAGCTTTGACTCCACAGGTATTGCTAACTGGCAAAGTCAATTTAGTGTCAACATTACCCCTGACCGTACCTTACAGGGTAGCATCAATATCAATGAGTTAAACCTCGCCCCATTTGGTGAGTTTTTCCCGAGACTCGCCACCTTAGAAGGCATATTATCAAGCCGTTTAACACTTGCAGGGTCATTAATGGAACCCAGTGTATTAGGCAACATTAAGCTCAGCGACGGCGCTTTTGCGCTATCAACAAACCCAACATTAATAGACAAATTGTATTTATCATTAGCCCTTGAAGGCCAACAAGGCCAACTCAGCGGCCAATGGCATATGGGTGATGGGCAAGTAACAACCGAGGGAACCCTGATATGGCCACAAGGACAATTCAGCGGAAATGTTGACATAAAGGGCAGCAATTTAGCGGTTATTCAACCGCCGATGGCCATTTTGAATGTCTCCCCTAACCTGAACATGACATTTGACCGAAAACAGTTTGCAGTGAAAGGCCAGGTGAATGTGCCATCAGGGCAAATTAAAATAGTGCCATTAGCAGAAGGCGGTGTCGCCGTCTCAAATGACGTGGTATTTAATGATTCAATTTCAGAGCAAGTGGTAAAAACCAGCCCGTATGCCGTTATCGCCGACATTAACGTTAATGTGGGTAAAAACCTCACCATCGATGGGATGGGATTAAAAGGTAAACTTGAAGGAAACTTATTATTACAACAACAAGCCTTTAAACCCCCTATGTTGTTTGGCGATATAAAAGTCAACAAAGGGACTTATAAGTTTATGGGGCAAACACTGAACATTGACACAGGTGAAGTGCAATTTGTCGGCCCAATTGAGGTACCTAATCTCAACATTGAAGCAACAAAAGAGATTAAAAATGAAGATATCACCGCCGGAGTAAGAGTAACAGGTACCCCCATGCGGCCAGTGGTGGCACTGTTTTCAAGCCCCGCCAAAGAACAAGCTGAAGTCTTGTCTTACATATTGACAGGAAAGGGCTTTACCTCAACTTCGAACGAGCAAAGCAACTCGTTAATGATGGGGGCAGCGCTCAGCTTAGGCGCTCAATTTGATGGTGGCGCAATGAATAGCATTGGCAGTACCGCGACAGGTTTAATCGAAAAGTTTGGTTTCTCAAATGTACAACTTGATACAAACGATGACGGAAAAGTCGCTATCAGTGGCTACATTGGTGATGACCTGATGATTAAATACGGTGTGGGTGTATTTAATCCAGGATACGAAATGACGGTGAGATATTACTTATTGTCGCAATTATACTTAGAAACCGTGTCTGGAACGCTCAGCCAATCATTAGATATCTACTACAGTTTCGAAATCGACTAGGTTCTAGCATAAAATTCAGCCACAAAAAAAGCGCCCTTAGGCGCTTTTTTTTCAAATTAGCGATTAAGCGAATTTGAAGTCAACGTGTTCAATCATTGGCTTGAACGCGTGACGTTGTACAGCTTGTACACGTACTTTGATTTCTTTACCGTCTAAAACGATTGTTAAATCAGTAGTATAAAAGTTGTCATTTAACTGGATGTTAATGATGTCTTTGTGTGCAAACTTGATAGATACAGGCTCTTGACCAGCACCATAGATCACAGCAGGAACTTGACCAGCATGACGTAGGCGGCGGCTCGAACCTTTCCCGATTTCAGTGCGGGTTTGTGCGTTGATTGTGTAAGACATTAGTCACTCACTTAATAAGTAATAAAGAATAAAGGCGTCATCATTTTCGACCAACGATGACTCAAATAAAGCGCGCGGATATTACCATAACCAATGATGCCTCACAAGTGAATGTTAACCCCAACGTCTCACAGGCCCACAATCAATATGGATAAACCCATCTCGGGGATAAAACCCCACCCCACCCAATTTTAAAGATGCTGCCGCGTCGCGCAAATTTTTAGTACTGATCCCAGGGATAGCAATATCCATCGCCATGCCTTTCATGTGATAGCTTTTCTTCGCAACGCCTTTGCTTTTAGAGGCTAACATTTGATTCGTTTTAGGAGAACGATAAGCAGAAATTACATGGATTTCGTCTTGATTATCTAAGGTAAGCTGTAATTTATACAAATACTCAAATAGTCGCTTATCAATAGGCGCCGCAACATTTTGACGATGATCACGCAGCACTTGGTTAAATTCAGTCAAGGTTTCAGCTTGATATTCGCCGTCAATCCAAAAACTCCCCTGGCTTCTTTCCCCTGTATGGCGATTAAAAAAATGAAGGTCTTTAACGCCATGTGTAGAACGGCTTGCTTGTGCAGTATTAGGTAACATTGTTGCCACAGCAACACCGCTTAAGCCTAATAAAATTTGTCGGCGAGTCAGGCACTCAATTGTCATTATTACACCATATTCTGTTTAATTTACATTACTTACCGGCTTAAACACCGATTTCGTCATCACAATAGCAAAGCGCACTATTGTTGTTTTTTTACTCAATTGACATGTAAATTAAACATTAATGGCCATAAATGCAAGTATGGTTATTTATTGTGTGATGATGAGGACCTGAAATGTAAGAGTACGGCGAGGTTCAAACGCTGAGTCACCATAGCTTAACTGATTCACTTTTTTATTTGTGTTAATTTATCTTGTTTGCAACTCAATCAATTTTATTGCACAACCGCTTGTGGCTGAACTTTATGGCTAAACAAACTCACAGGCGTCGCTGGCGCCAGTTGATAAATGTCGTCTCTGTATTGGGCTACATGCTCATCGTCAACCCAAGCTCGCCAATACACCATGTGCACCGGCAATGTGCTTGATAAAGCAAACCATTGAGTTTGAGTATAATTCGACTGCAAACGGTTCCATGTACGTTTATCAATCACTAACCGGTTTGCAAACCAATCTGCTAATTGTTGTACTTTTTCAATGCGCACACAACCTGACGACAAATCTCTATCAGCCTTCGAAAAAAGCGCTTTAGATGGCGTATCGTGTAAATAAATACTTTGATCATTATTAAAATGAAATTTATAACGGCCTAGCGCATTATCACCACCAGGACGTTGCACCACACGATATGGAAAACGCCCTTGAGCCTCTTGCTGCCATTGTTGAGCACTTTTATCAACTCGATTGCCATCAAAATCAAACACATCAAAGTGCCTATCTTTAAAATAATGACCATTTAATTTAATCTGAGGCAAAATATCTTGTCGCAATAACTGCCTTGGCACGGTCCAGGTTGGATTGATAATGATATTAGAGATCTGCCCTGTCATTACCGGTGTTTGTCGAGCAGGCTGACCAACAATCACTTTAGATGAAAGTACCACTTGATTATTATCAATTAATACCATGTCAAACGCCGGAATATTAATCAGTAAATATGGCTGTGGAAGTTGACTTAAATAGGCTGTTTTTTCTACAAAACTTTTCGCGAGTAATATGGCTCGTTGTTGCGGAGTTTGGTTTAGCCAAAATAGGGTTTTAGGCCCAATAACAGCATCAGGCGTTAAGCCATGACGAGACTGAAAACGCTTTACACTCTGTACCAAAGTCGGCAAATACACCACTTCATCAGCAAGGTATTCATTGGCGTCACCAAGCAACCACAAGCGCAAACTGATTTGTTTGATACTCGGATGACCATCCCCCGGGCGTAAAAGCCCACCTGGCTCAATGGCTTGCCATTCTTGTGTTTCGGCTAACCACATTAATTTACGCAGATAATTGATCACCCCAAGGTAGTCATCGACTGCAGGCTCTAAGGCAATATTTTTATCAATCACAGATGCATGGCCATCTATTGTATCAAAAGCTAACGCCACCTGTTTTTGACGCCAAAATAAAGCAACACTTTGCTGGATATTTTCGATGTATTCTAGCTGCTCTGCATCTGAACCAGACTGTAAAATGGCGAGGTATTGCGCTCGCTGTGCTGTCGGTTCTGCCAGATACTGTAACTGTAAATGTTGAATAAGGTTATCATAATGATTGACGTTATCAGCAAAGGCACAACAAGATACACACAACAGCACTACCCCCATCATACTGTTGTAGATTGGTCGCAAAGATTGACTCAGCATGCTGAACTCCATAGCCCTTGTTACCTTAATATTGTCATGTTTCGCTGAACAGGAAAACCAACACCCTAATGATACCATTGCACGTGAGTAAATGATCTCTTCATGAGAATCTAAAAGGGCTTAATCAACAACCGCTAGACGCATTCTGAGTGACCACTTATTAATGCGCAATGGTATTGTTACAAATTAATCCAATGTTGAGTCAACATCCTCACAACAAAAGTGAATACCAAAACGTTACTTTAACGCTCAATAATCTACCATCTATATAAAAAATAGCCGCTTAACATTAATTTATCTACAGACTGCTAGGAACACAGATTTCAAATTGTTATAACGACCGCTTAAAGCACTCAAGCAGTAGACAAGGCTATGAATAAAAAGCAACTCATCCAATCCATGGCACATAAAATGGACATTTCTCAAGTTGATACCAAACAACAACTCGATCAAATACTAAAGGCGATTCATCAAGGTTTATCTGAAGGCGAAAAAATCTATATCCCGCAATTTGGCACCTTTGAACTCCGCTTTCATTTGCCTAAAACAGGCCGAAACCCACAAACAGGTGAAACAATAGAAATAGCAGGTTTCAATCAACCTAGCTTTAAAGCAGCGCCAAGTTTAAAGTTGATGCTAAACGACACTGTAGCTTAATTCACTCACACGAAAATGTTCATTGGCATGATTAACACCAATCCGCATGAGAATGTGCTCTTTTAGCGAAAGTTATCTGTGAGGTAGCCGAGGCAGCCTTTTGAGGGCATAGTGCACTAGGTTAAGAAAGGCTAACAAAGAAGACTGCGCTGGTAAATTCGCCATTCGGGGTTGCGTCACATTCTAATCAAGATTGGTATAAGGCCTGTTTATCTTGCAAGGTTGTTTTTGTTGCGAATTATTGGTCATTTCGACTAGGCATCACTGCGTTTGCCTCGATTAACCCCTTGTTAACTCGAACAACACTCAACCTGCTAAGTTAAACAGCCCCTAACCAAAACGGCTTAATACCTGTGTATTAAGCCGTTTTACTATTGACCATTTCTTAGGCCTTTATGCTAACCGCCTTACATCGCAGTAAAGTCATCTAATAAAATCACGCCAAAGGGGGCACCACCACCGACGTCATCAACCGCCGCTACACCATAGACACCACTGGCATCTAAGCTGACCTCAAGTGGACCGATTGCAACGGTTTTGGTCCCAGTAAGAGTAACACTGATGTAGTAGGTACCTGGGGGAACACTCAGACTGCCTGAGCTCGCTTTAAAAGGCACATTAGAAAGTGCGGGCGTAGCGTTTGATATGTCTGCCGTTTGTGTTAGGTACACATCAACTTCTGGCGCGGAATATGCCGCATGTACCACAGATAACTTAGCTTCAGTTGCCACTCTACGAGTTTGTTCATTAACGATCAGCGGCTCTATGGCATTATCGATTAATGAACCAACAGCAAAAGCGCTGTAAGTGTTACCTAGCATTAATGACACCTCTGCTGCATCTATCACCACGACATCATTATCGGCGTCAGCGGCAACTGTGACAGTGTGCTCACCTTCGGGCACATTGACATAATCGGTAGCATTTCCAAACGTCAACATGTCTACCGCCGGCTCAGTTGCATCATCAAGGAACACATCTACAGCCGGTGCGTCGGCAACAGCATGCACCACACGAATGTTGCTACCACTATTAATATCATTAACGATGACTTCAGCATCGGGCAAAGCCAGGTGTAACGCTACTGGAGAATCACCAGACCAAGTATTTGGTATCGCACTAATGAAATAGTCTGTCATATCATTGAGTGTCAGCGTACCTGAATCATAGACAACGTCTTTCATTCCTGATGCCGTAATTCGTACTTGATAATCACCTGCAGGCACTTCTAGCTGTGTACTGACATCCATGTAGTTTGCAGACAATGTTGCGCTAGCAGCATTAATATCATCACCTGGCGCGGTAACATACAGATCGACAAGGCCGACTGTTGGCGCTGCATGCAACACTTGCACCCTCGCATAACCGGCGGCAATGTCAGCTACAGGGTTAGAAACAAGCTTTAACGAAAGCGTTTCATCAGCGACTTGCCCAAGAGCCACCGCGGTATATTCAACATCAGGTTCAGCTGTTAAGCTTGTGTTTAACACAGTTGCGGTCGTACCATCTGCAAAAATCGCATCAACATCAATGTCGTAAGTAGCAGATGAAACCTCCAATAAACCGCTAGACATAGCGTAATCAACATCAGAAAGCACTTCAGTACCATCAACAGAGACATTCACCATGGGGGCATCGCTAGCTGCATGGATCACGCGTAAGTGCGAATATTCCATCACTGGTTGTTCAACTGATTTGTCATCATCGTCCGAGCAGGCCGTTAAACCGATAAGCGATAAACACACTGCGATTGGGTAAATCCGTTTCATGTTAGTAACTCCTCATATAAGTTATGACGAATTTCTATACGACTGTGTTTTTTTATTGGTTCAAATTAATTACATTGCATCAACACTATTGTTTCACAAGCAATGCCATCTATTACCAGCAGCATTAAGATACCCAAGGCCAGACGACTTTTAATAGCAAACAATGGCACACCGCTCAGCGCGAGGGATTTTTATACCATTCCGCGTTAGCAAGTGATCTCTCAGCGAGAATTTAAAAGGGCTTAAACAAGGCGAATGACTGAATGAATAGTTATTCTCTTTCGAAGTCATGCAACGCAGTATAAGCCCTTTTAAAACTCGCCTGAAAGGAATGCCCCAGCGGCTTTTGCTCTGCGTTCTCGCTATTTGAAAGGGAACAACCATTACTACATAGCGACGCCTTAATCAAAAACCGCTGGACGCATTCTGAGTGGTCACTTATTAATGCACAATGGTATTACTGTTGACTTTAACGTTAAAACTCAAATGGCAGATGCAAAAAAGCCCCAACATGAGTTGAGGCTTTTTTACACCATACTTACGTATGTAATTTCTTACTATAAATAATGGTACCCGAGGCCAGACTTGAACTGGCACGCTTATTCAGCGAGGGATTTTAAATCCCTTGTGTCTACCGATTCCACCACTCGGGCAAAACTTGTTGTGTATTGATATCAAATATCAAGGCACTAAATTTCGATTTTCACCAAGTTAATTTAGGTCGTTTTTCGCGTCCCGCTTAACTTGGTGCATACTTTACTGATTTTTTTTTACCAAGCAACTAAAATATTTATTCGCCACAACCGAACGCTTTAAAATTCGTCAATTTGTTTTAAATTAGAACAAAGTGAGTGAGTTAACAGCAACATCACTCACTCAAAATACCATCATAAGCATTAATTTGCTCTTACTGGTGTAAGCCCTTTACTGCGATTTGTCACTGCATCTTCAATGTCAAAGCCCGCTTCAGACCAAACTTGTGCTTCTTCGACATTAAACGACTCTTTAGCCCAAATAGTGGCCGTCTCTAAGCTAAAGTTTGCTTGCACCCATCCATTCGCCTCTGCGGCATCAAAACCACGCACTCGCCAATTTTGAGCTTGACTGGCATCAAAACCTATCGATTTCCACTGGCTGATTTCACGCTCTGACATGCCTTCCCAATTCGGTGCAGATGCACAACCAATAATGAATGATATCAACAGACCTACAAACAGTTTTTTCATCATTTCTAAACACTCACAATAATACCCAAAACAGGCGAAGAGATAATAAGTATTGCGGATCATATCTGAGATTAGACTTTATACAAGTCGTGTTTATTCTAAAATAGCTGCCAATAAAAAAGGCCGCCGAAGCGACCTTTATAAGCAATACCCAACCAGTGTAACTAGTCACGTTGGCGGGTAGGTTTACCGTGGTTTGATCCCACTTTATGTTTGCGAACAGCGCGGCGAATTTTGGCACTTTTCACTTTAGAACGCGCAACACTGTGTTTGTCTGTTCCCAGTAATGAACGCGTTTCAGGGTCAAGGCCAGCAAGTTGACGCAGATAGTTAACCTGGTCGATAGGCAACTCAATCCACCCACCGCGGGGTAAGGTTTTTGGAAGCTCAACCTGACCATAACGTACACGGATCAAACGGCTCACTTGAACCTCTTGCGACTCCCATAAACGACGAACCTCACGGTTACGCCCTTCACGCAGTGTCACATGCCACCATTGGTTAATGCCTTCACCGCCTGCCGGTTTAATACTGTCAAACTGCGCAGGGCCATCTTCTAGGGTCACCCCTGTACGTAAACGTTGTACAGCGGCTTCTGGGACTTCACCAAAAGTACGCACAGCATACTCTCGTTCAACTTCATTAGATGGATGCATCAAACGATTAGCTAATTCACCATCACAGGTAAACAGTAATAAGCCCGAGGTATTAATATCTAAACGACCAACAGCAACCCAGCGAGCATCACGCACTTTAGGTAATCGTTCAAATACGGTTGTACGACCTTCAGGATCTTTGCGCGAGCAAATTTCACCTTCTGGTTTATGGTAAGCTAGCACACGACAAACAATATCGTCAGCTGATTTTAAGGTCACTGCGCGGCCATCAATACGTATTTTGGCATCAGCCTCAACACGATCGCCAAGGCTGGCAATTTCACCGTCAACACTAACTCGGCCTGCAGCAATCCATGCCTCCATCTCACGACGGGAGCCATGGCCTGCACGGGCCAAGACTTTCTGCAATTTTTCACTCATTAGCGGGGACTCTTTAAGAAATTCTATAAAAAGCAAAGTGTTAAATACTTTTGCTTTATTGTCTTTTTAGGATTGTACCCGCCAGTGACGCATACAATTAGAAAAGTGACAGTATTATACGCTGATTGTCGCAAACGAGCAAAAAAAACCGCCAACCCAAAGAGATGAGGCGGCGGTCATTCAGTTTACCTAACCCTGTATTTAACCGTGAGGGATATCTTGTTTATCAAATCGAATGTTAAACAGCAAACTGTACATTACAGGTAGCACCACTAAGGTCAACAATGACGCAAAACCCAGACCAAAGATAATGGTAATCGCCATCGAGCCAAAAAACGCATCGCTAATTAACGGGATCATCCCCAGCATTGTTGTAATAGCCGCCATCATGACAGGTCGAACACGGCTCACACATGAATGCACCAAAGCATGGGTTGGCGCCGCGCCGTCGTTAAGCTCAAGGTTTATCTGTTCAACCAATACAATACCGTTTTTGATCACCATACCCGACAAACTCAGCAAACCAAGCAATGCCATAAAGCTAAAAGGTGCGTCAAACAACAGTAAGCCTGCTGATACCCCAATCACCGCCAGTGGCACAGTAAACCAAATCACCAAAGGCTGCCTTACCGAATTAAACAACAATACGGTGATTAAAAACATCGCTAAATACCCCATAGGGATAGAGCTAAATACGGCTGTTTGCGCTTCTCCGGCAGATTCATACTCACCGCCCCACTCCAAACGGTAACCTGCAGGTAATTCAATAGCTTCAACCTGTGCTTTGACTTTACGATGCACAGAGTCAGCGGTTTCGTCTGAACCCAACTTAGGATCGCCAAGCACAGCTAACATACGGATCCTGTCTCGGCGCATCACCAAAGGATTTTCCCACTCAGTTGTAAAGTCACTGACCACTTGCGTTGCCGGTACAAAGGTGTTGTTTTCAGTGCTCCAAATCTGCATTTTCCATAAGCTATCGGCCTGTAAACGCTCCTCTGCGGGCGCTCTGGCAATAATAGGCAATAAGTGGCTGGTTTCACGATATAAACCAATTTGTTTGCCGCTAAAATTAAGCAGTAACGCGTTGTCTAAATCTTGTTTACTGATCCCAGTCTCTCTTGCCTGAGCATTGAGCAATTGCGGGCGAATAACCGGTACTTGGTTTCGCCAATCATGACGTACGCCATCCATTGCAGGCTCAGCATTAAAAATCGCTTTCGCTTTCGTCGCTAACGCTCGTAATACCTCAGGGTCTTCACCATAAAAGCGCGCCTCAATTTTCGCTGCCGGTGACGGGCCATTTTCCATCATTTTTAAACGGTATTGTGCTTGCGGGAAATGTTGCGCCAAATAACGCTCAACTTCAGGCATGTAGGCTTTCACAGCCGCTAAATCCTGCATTTCAATAATCAATTGTGCAAATGCGGCATACCCTTTTTCAGGTTGGTAAGGCAACACAAATCGCTGCGCCCCTTGGCCTATCACACTCGATAAATGCACCAAACCATTTTCGTCTTGCTTATCTTTTGCTATTAATGCTTGCTCTATTTTAGACACAAAACGTTCTGTGGCCTTGATATCCGTGCCTTCTGGCATCCACACATCGACAAAGAAAATCGGTGTATTTGACGCTGGGAAAAACACGTTTTTGATGTAACCAAAACCGACCACTGCCGACACCAACATAGCTAACACCAACATCATGGTGGCGAGACGATATCTCAGGGCAATGGATAGCGTGGCGCGATAAGCCGTAAATAGCCAACCTTTATAAGGGTCACTTTCTTCGTTACCTGGCTCTGCATCTTTAAACATCACATTGCAAAAAAATGGCGTTAACGTAATGGCGGTAATCCAGCTGATAAATAATGAGATCATTAACACCTGGAACAATGAACGACAAAACTCGCCCGCTGCATTTTGTGATAAGCCAATGGGCGCAAAAGCAATAATGGCAATAACGGTAGCCCCTAATAGCGGCCATTGGGTTTGCGATACGATCAGTTTGGCCGCTTCTAAACGTGTTTTGCCACGTTGTAAGCCAATGAGCACACCTTCAGTGATCACAATTGCATTATCAACTAACATCCCCAGCGCAATAATGAGCGCCCCTAATGAGATAAGCTGTAACTCAATACCAAGCACTTTCATGACGATGAAAGTACCTAAAATGGTCAGAAGTAAAATCAGACCCATTAATAAACCTGAACGCAGCCCCATAAATAACAGCAGCACTCCAATCACAATCGCGATCGACTCCACTAAGTTGATTAAGAAGCCTTGTACCGTTTTATCAACTTCATGGCTTTGGTTGTACACAGTATCTAGCGCCATACCAATGGGTCGTTGAGATTCTAATTGCGCTAGGCGCTCACTCACTCTTTCACCCACCTCAACCACGTTAACACCGCTTGAAAATGAAATCCCCAAGCTCAATGCCAACTGACCACGGTTGTGATAAATCACACTGGGAGTTTCATCAAACTCTTTCGCAATACGGGCAATATCGCCTAAATAAATCAATTCTGTACTGCCAGGAGAGCTCACAACTAGACGAGATAGCTCTTTAACCGAGCTAAACTCACCCGTTGGGTGTAAGCGAATTCGGTTATCACCAATCACTATGCTGCCGGCATTAGATACCACGTTTTGGTTGTTAATCAGGCTATAAATATAATTTTGATCTAAGCCAAGGGCAGACAATTTTTGCTGCGAAATTTCGATAACCACTTGCTCAGTAATGTTACCCACGACCGATACTTTTTTCACACCGGGGACTAACACCAATTCGCGGCGCAAATAATCGGCATAATTACTCAGTTCACGATTACTAAAATCATCGCCAGACAAATTAAGCAAAATACCAAAAACATCACCAAAGTCATCAATCACTTGAGGCGTAGACGTACCGGGCGGTAACGAGCCTTGAGTGTCGCTGACTTTGCGGCGCATTTCGTCCCACACTTGCGGTAATCGTTGTTTATCGTAGCTGTCTTTAATTTCAATCTGGATTTGTGATAAACCAGCGCTGTTAATTGAGGTAATGTGCTTGACCCCATCTAACTGCTGCAGTGCGTTTTCAAGCGGTAACGTCACCTCTTCTTCCACCTGCTCAGGCGAAGCCCCAGGGTATGCGGTAATAACTAAAGCTTGTTTAATGGTAAATTCAGGAAACTCAAGCTGACCTAAACCAGTAAATGCCACACTGCCACCAATTAGCAGCAAAAGCGTAAACATCCAACTAATGACTTTATTGTTAATCGAGTACTGCGCAACACTCATCGCTTATACTCCTCGCTGCCAGCGTAAAGGCTTAACTTTTAAACCGGCAGACAACTGTGATACTCCGGCAGATACAATTAAGTCACCCATTTCTAAGCCTGTTAACACTTCAACGCCGTCATTACTCACACGGCCAATAGTCACTTTTGCAGGGTTTACCTCGCCTGTGGTTGCGTCATACTTCCACACAAAAACAGAACCATTTTCATCATTTTTATCAATGGCAGCAATGGGCACTATGGCGGTAAATTCGGCTTGTTCATTGACACTTTGCACAATAACCAGCTCAGCACTCATCCCTGGTAGCAATTGGACATCCTGAGGTTGCTCTAAAGAAAACACCACTTCATAGGCTTGCGTACCCGGAGTCACTTGAGTTGAATATTCTTTAAATTGCGCATCAAACTCTCTGTCACTCATCGCGCTAAAGCGCACTTTGGCTTTAAGTGAATGACTCACTTTTTGGGCATATTTGGCCACTATGGCTTCAGGTACTTGAATACTAATGTCGAGTAAATGGTTATTTTGTAGCGTCAAAATCCCCTGATTTGCTTGCACTATTTGATGGTTATCGACCATGCGCTTGGCGATGGTGCCGCTAAATGGTGCCTCTAGGCGAGTGTAACTGAGTTGATCTTTAGCCGCTTCTAAGGCCGCTTTAGCGGTTTTTAGTTGTGCCTTGCTACTGTCAAATTCGGCTTGAGATATCAACTGACGACTAAACATGGCCTGGTTACGAGTAAACTCTGCCGACAAAAATTCGTAATTGGCTTCACTGGTCATTAAATTATTTTTGGCATCGCGATCGTCCAGTTGAGCCAGTAAAAAGCCTTGTTTTACCTGCTCCCCTTCAACCAAATCTAATTTCACCAACTGTCCTGATACTCTAAACGATAATTCGGCACGGCTATTTGCCGTCACTTTGGCAGGAAACTTATGGATTTGATTAGCCGCCGACTCAGAGACTTCAAACAATTTAACTGGGCGAATAACCTCTTGCACTGCGGTTTTTTCTGCTTGAGAACAACCAGCAAAAAACACAGAAGCAAGCAATGTTAAAGATAACATTGAGTGATATTTCATCGATAAATCCTTGGTGATAGAGACATAACTGACAGAAAGAAATGGTATTTGACGTCAAACACAGACGCAACGACTCAACAATACGCTGAATTACAGTTGCAATAAATGGGTTTGTTTGGGAACATCAATCCCACTTTATGGGTTTATATTTTTTTAGTGAAAAACCGAGTCTACTATGAAAACCGAAGACATTGCGCTATTTCATCGAATTGTCGAAACCGGCAGTATACTTGAAGCCGCAAACTTACTGAATTTACCCAAGTCGACGGTTAGCCGCCGGCTACTGTCGTTAGAAGAGTCATTAAATATTAAGTTGTTTCATCGCTTAAGTCGCTCAATACTTCTTACCTCTGCCGGGAGCCATTTTTACGAAAAAACGCTGGTGATGTTAGCCGATCTCGATCAAACCCTTGCCGACATTACCGACAATAAAGCCGAACTCACTGGGCACCTTCGCATCTTAATATTTCCGGTACCTCAGATAATGGATATTGTCAGTAAAATATTTGCTTTTATGGACGCGCACCCTAAGTTTTCTATTGAAATAATCACCAGTACCGAACCATTAGACATGGTCCGCAACAATATTGATATTGCGTTTATGGTCAACGAAACGTTTACCGAACTCGACATGGTGGCTAAACCGGTATTAAGCGAGACGATGTGTTTTTATGCCAGTCCAGAATACCTAGCCAAAGCGGGCACACCAAGCTGTATCACCGACATAGAGCAACATAACTCCATATTGTTTCGCTTCCCTAATGGCAAAACCTTTAACGAAGTGCCGCTTGCCAATAATGAAGTGCAAGCCGTAACGGGCAACTTATGTACTAACAGTGTTCAGCTTGCCTATGAAGCCACTCGATTAGGCAGAGGAATTGGTTATTTGCCGCAAGGGCTCTGTAATGACGACGTTACGCAAGGCAAGTTAGTGCACTTATTTAGCGAACTGCCTGCCTATGTTGGAGTGGTGTTTTTAGTGTATCCATCTCGGCGTTTTTTAAATCTTACGGCTGCACGTCTACTGGACTACATGCTCAATGAGTTTTCTGCTCAAACTGAAGACACGCCCCTTAACAAAGCTAAAGTATGGGTATAATAAATCAGCCTAGGCCATTAAACGTTAGGCTAATAGTACTTAGGCCCTAATCATCGTCGTTGTGACTGTCATCCTCGACAATCTCGTCTTCATCAAGGGCAATACTGGCTTTATCGAATAAAGCTTGTAATGACGCGGCATCGGTTAATGCGGGCAAATCAGCCAGCTTGTTGAGGCCAAAATAATCTAAAAACTGATGCGTGGTCGCATAAAGTGCTGGCCGTCCCGGTACTTCTTTATGTCCAACGGCTTTAATCCAGTGCCGATCAGATAGATTTTTAATAATGTGGCTACTAATAGCAACCCCTCTAATGTGTTCAATATCACCACGAGTAACGGGCTGCCTGTATGCAATCACAGCTAATGTTTCGAGAGTCGCACGGGAATATTTAGGCGCTTTTTCTTGCCATAATGGCTGTAAAAATGGGCTAAGAAGCTCCTGAGTTTGAAAACGATAACCACTGGCAACTTTGACCAACTGCACACCGCGATCTTGATAATCTAACTGCAGTTCATCTATCGCGTCTTGAATACGCGTACGTGACACACTAAAGTCTGCCAACACAGTCTCTTTTAATCCCTTTATTGATAAAGGTTTACCTAATACAAACAAGCTGGCTTCGATTAATTGTTTAAGCTGAATAGCATTAATTTGGTTCATAGCACACAGGTCTCAATAACTATGGTAAACGGCCATTAAAACGCTCTAACATAAATAGGCGAAAGAGGCTCATTTTGTACCAGTTCTACTAGCAACTCTTTTACCAGTTCCATTAACGCTAAAAAACTGACAACCACCCCAGCCCGGCCTTCGCTGACATCAAATAAACGCTCAAAACCAATAAATTCTGTGCTCGATAACATAGACAAAATCTGACTCATGCGTTCGCGGGTTGATAACTGCTCTCGCTTGACATGGTGATCTTCATTCGCATCAATGCGTTTGAGCACCTCGCCAAATGCTCTAGCAATGTCCGCTAACGACACCTCTGGTGGCACAATTACCGGTTTAATACTCGGTGCAGGCATAACAGAGGCTTGAAACACATCTCTTTCAATCCGCGGTAATTCATCTAAATCGGCGGCGGCTTGTTTTATCACTTCATAGGCTTTTAGCTGCCTAATAAGCACCACACGAGGATCTTCTTCCTCGTCATCTTCATGAGCCATTTTAGGCAATAATAGCCTGGATTTTATTTCGGCTAGAGTCGCGGCCATGACCAGATAATCGGCTGCAAGTTCAATCCGCGCTTCAGTTAAAATCTCAATGTAAGCCAAATACTGATGAGTAATTTGCTGAATAGGTAAATCAACCACATCCAGTTTTTGCTTACGAATTAAATACAGCAGCAAATCCAAAGGACCTTCAAAGGTTTCTAAAAACACCTCAAGCGCCTCTGGTGGAATAAACAAATCCAGTGGCATGCTGTCCATTGCTTGACCACGCACCACAGCTAAAGGAAGGCTTTGTTGGCTGCCCTGCATGATTATCCTTTTACGCTCAAACGAGATCTGGCGTTATTCAAATGCACTGGTATCACCAGCACCACGACGAAGGATCACCACTTCGTCTTCAGACATATCTATCACTGTGGTTTGCTTTTCAGGTAAATAACCGCCGTGAATAATACCATCAACCTGATGCTCTAAAATATCACGAATATGCTCAGGATCTGACTCTGCAAATTGCTCGTTTGGCATCACTAAACTGGTGGTCATCATTGGCTCATCAAGCGCTTCAAGTAGCGCTAATGCAATCAAGTTATTTGGCACCCTAATACCAATAGTGCGTTTTTTATCGCACTGTAAACGACGCGGTACTTCTTTGGTCGCTTTAAAAATAAAGGTATATGGCCCTGGAGTGCAGCTTTTTAATAAGCGATACGCTTGGTTGTCGACCCGGGCAAAGTTAGCCAGTTCAGATAAATCGCGGCACATTAATGAAAAATTATTGTCGTTTTCTATCTGACGAATACGCACCATGCGTGTCATGGCATTTTTGTCACCAATCATACAACCCAATGCGTAGCCAGAGTCTGTGGGATACACAATCACCCCACCTTGTTTAAGAATAGCCACAGCTTGGTTAATTAACCGTGCCTGTGGGTTTTCATCGTGAATATAAAAAAATTGACTCATGTCCGTTCCGTCCAATGTTGTGATTGCCAAACCCATTCGACACCCTGGGGTTGGTATAAATTTTTACCTAATTCGATCCAATTACTCGGAAAATGAAAGTCGCTGCCGACTGAGGCAAGCAGGTTATTCAGTTTACTCAGTGCAATAAGATTGTTGCGATCGTCCAATGTTTGTTGGCCCAAAATCACTTCCATGGCATCGCCACCCGCTTCGGCATATTCACGCACAAGGCGTTTAAGCCATTTTGCCGACAACTTATAACCACTTGGGTGAGCAAGCACCGCCAGGCCACCAGCTTGATGAATTTGCTCAATGGCAGTGGCCATGTCACCCCAATTATTAGGCACATAGCCGGTTTTACCGCGGGCTAAATACTTTTTAAACACACTAGGCATATCTGTCGCGTGGCCGTTATCAGCTAACCAACGAGCATAATGTCCTCGGCTCAATGCCGCATCGCCTGCAATGGCTTTGGCACCTGCATAAGCCCCTTCGATGCCAGCTTTGGCTAAACGCTCACCAATTTCTTGGGCACGTACTTCACGCAGTTGGCGTTGATGAGCTAAAAACGTTAATAACCCTGCATGAGTAATATCAATATTAAGACCAACAATGTGAATATCAAAGCTGTTCCAACGCGTCGAGATTTCACAGCCGTTTATTAGCGTTAATGGCGTCTCATGTGCCTGGTTAGCCATGTGGGCTTCAGGTAAGCCATCAACGGTGTCGTGGTCGGTAATAGCAAACATCTCGACGCCCTTTTCAATGGCGCGAGCAATTAATTGACTTGGTGTAAGTTGACCGTCTGATGCGGTCGTGTGGCTGTGGAGATCGGCCAATAGAGTGTCTGTAATCATTTGTTTATTGTACAAGAATACCAATAAAAATACTGCCGGGATTCATGAATAAATCGGAGTAAATAACAACTATTTTTACACTAACGCCTTACATTACGTTCAATAAATCAGCAGCAAACAGGACTCAACCCATTTTTTAGCCGTTTTTGAGTAATATTCAATTGACATTAAGCGCCAGCTGGGGTTTCCTATAGGCACGAAAGATGAACCCTAAAATAGCGATTAACAATGACACACTCTTTAGCTTCATTACACATTACTTGGTGGTGGCACTTCCCAAATTAACGGGTGGTGTGAAGCGTTGTGCTCATTTTTAAGAGACAAGATTTTACCAAAAAGCCCGCAGAAATGTGGGCTTTCTTGTTATTTGGCCCATAGGAATGTAAAGGGTTGAACAACAGCAAGGCGGACTAAAATGATGAAAAAAATTCCACAAGGAGCGGCAGCATAGTGACAACACAATATCAACTCGCTCAGGTTAGCACACAAAAAAATGCCTTAACCTATCATACAGATCCACTGAATCTGTACCAGCAGGTGACCCAAAACGCGCCGCATACTATGCTGCTTGAATCTGCCGAAGTCGAAAGTAAAGATCATCTTAAAAGCATCGTGTTAACTCACGCTGCAATGATGATCCGCTGTGATGGTTATCAACTGACGTTTAGCGCCCTAACCGATAATGGCGCCAGCTTACTTGAGCCAATTGCCACATTCTTTAGCCACGCAAGCTTACAACGCCAGCCAAATCAGTTAATCGTTACCTTACAAAAAGCCACCGAACTGCAAGATGAAGACGCCCGTTTAAAGTCGACATCGCCGCTTGATGGATTACGCATGTTTGTGCAGCACATTCACACTAATAATGCGGTTAAATTTGAAGACTTATTTTTAGGTGGTGTACTGGCTTATGACTTAATCGACACGGTTGAACCCCTACCTGCTGCACCTAATGCCAATAACGATTGCCCCGATTACTTATTCTATTTGGCTGAAACACTCATCTTAATTGACCATCAAACCAAACAAGCAGAAATTGTCAGCCATCAGTTTAATCAAGACCCGCTCATTGCTTCACAGCTTCAAGCACAAGTGGCACAAGTAAGTCAGCAATGTACATCACTACACGATATCGCCCCATTAACGCCCATTGAAGCAGAAGCCGAAGTTAACATTAGCGACGAGCAATTTAAGCAAACCGTTACCGAGTTAAAAGAGCACATTGTCGCTGGCGATATTTTCCAGGTTGTGCCATCTCGTTGCTTCAGTTTGCCTTGCCCTAATACCCTAGGAGCCTACCGCGCGCTTAGATTAACCAACCCAAGTCCTTATATGTTCTACTTCCGTGGCCCAGATTTCACCTTATTTGGCGCATCGCCAGAAAGCGCCCTAAAATACGATGCCGCCAGTAACCAGGTCGAAGTATATCCTATTGCCGGTACCCGCAAGCGCGGTAAAAACGCCCAAGGCGAGATTGATTTTGATTTAGACAGCCGCATCGAGCTTGAGCTGCGTTTAGACAAAAAAGAGCTGTCTGAGCATTTAATGTTGGTCGACTTAGCCCGCAACGACATCGCCCGTATTAGCCAAAGTGGTAGCCGTAAAGTGGCCGAACTATTAAAAGTTGATCGTTACTCCCACGTGATGCATTTAGTCAGTCGAGTCACCGGCCAATTACGTCTGGATTTAGATGCCCTGCACGCTTATCAGGCCTGTATGAACATGGGTACCTTAGTGGGCGCGCCAAAAGTACGCGCCTCACAGCTAGTGCGCGAAGCAGAAAAAGCCCGTCGTGGCAGTTATGGCGGGGCCGTTGGCTATGTCAACGGTTTAGGTGACATGGACACCTGCATTGTTATCCGATCAGCCTTTGTTAAAAATGACGTGGCTTATATTCAAGCTGGTGCAGGGGTCGTGTTTGACTCAGATCCCCAGGCCGAAGCCGACGAAACCCGTCAAAAAGCCCAGGCAGTGATTTCTGCCATCAAAATGGGAGGTGGACTATGAGCAACACGACCGAAACAACAAATACCCCAATGAAATTATACTTACTCGACAACTTCGACTCATTCACCTACAACCTGGTGGATCAATTCCGCAGTTTAGGCTGTGAAGTATTAATTTACCGTAACGATGTAAGCGCCGACTATTTAGCTGAAAAACTCATCAATGAAACCGGCAAAGCCGCTTTAGTATTATCGCCAGGCCCAGGTGCCCCGCACGAAGCCGGTTGCATGATGGAACTGATTGGTAAAGTGGCCGGTAAAGTGCCCATGTTAGGCATTTGTTTAGGCCATCAGGCAATGGCTGAATACTACGGCGGTAAAGTTGAGCGCGCCCCTTTTGTTGTACACGGTAAAGCCAGCCCAACCTTTCATAATGGCAAAGGCGTATTTGCTAACCT
Organism: Shewanella basaltis; assembly: GCF_023283885.1. GTDB lineage: Bacteria > Pseudomonadota > Gammaproteobacteria > Enterobacterales > Shewanellaceae > Shewanella > Shewanella basaltis. The sequence continues at coordinate 81,741 of NZ_JAKILA010000009.1, read as the reverse complement.
TCCCTCGCCACTGCCGGTTGCGCGCTATCACAGTTTAGTGGCAACACGGGTACCAGATTGCCTTGAAGTGATAGCCACCACAGATGATATGCCAATGGCACTATTGCACCCACAACATCAGGCGATTGGATTTCAGTTTCATCCAGAGTCAATATTAACCACCTTAGGTAGCCAATTATTGACCCAAACCTTGGCCTATTTAACCCAAGACAACACGGCAAAAGGAGGCGCATAATGGACAATCTACAACCTTTATTTGACCATCTTTATGCAGGCAATGGCTTAACTCGTGAGCAAACAGCGCAAATTTTTAGCGCAATCATCAACGGCGAAATGGAACCGGCCACCATGGCAGGGATGTTAGTCGCCTTAAAGATGCGCGGTGAAACCATTGACGAGATCACTGGTGCTGCAGATGCGTTAAGACAAGCCGCCAAACCTTTCCCTCGCTCAGCGCAATCGATTGAAAGCGGTATTGTCGATATTGTTGGCACCGGCGGCGATGGTTACAACACCATAAATATCTCAACCACCGCGGCTTTTGTGGCCGCCGCCGCTGGCGCTAAAGTGGCAAAGCATGGCAACCGCAGTGTATCGAGTAAATCGGGCTCTTCTGACTTATTATCCCATTGCGGTATCGCGCTAACCATGGCACCCGAAACCGCCAGCCAATGCTTAGATAAACTCGGATTATGCTTTTTATTTGCACCGCACTATCATGGCGGGGTAAAGCATGCGGTTCCTGTTCGAGCGGCACTTAAAACCCGCACGATTTTTAATGTGCTTGGACCATTAATTAACCCGGCAAAGCCTGAAGCAATGCTACTTGGCGTGTACAAACTCGAGTTACTTGAACCGATAGCACAAGTGCTTAATGCCCTTGGTGTAAAACGTGCCATGGTGGTTTACGGTAGCGGCCTAGACGAAGTGGCACTGCACGATATTACCCATGTAGCAGAACTAAAAGATGGCGCGGTTCGTACCTATGAACTCACCCCTGAAGATCTCGGCGTCACTCGTGCAGACATTAGTGCGCTCACAGGCGGCGAGCCAAGCGACAACGCGTTAATTACCCAGGCGATTTTACAAGGCCAAGGCCAATTAGCCCACCGTGATGCTGTTGCCATTAATGCTGGTTGTGCGCTGTACGTTAGCGGTATTTGTGATTCTGTTCATGCAGGTACCCAACTGGCACTCGCTACACTCGCAACAGGCAAAGCCTATACATTGTTAACTGATTTAGCCGCGGCAAGCCAAGCTGGAGAAAACCATGAGTAACCCTGAAAGTAACGTATTAACACGCATTGTTGATACCAAAGTTGCCCATATTGCTGCCCTAAAACTGCGCTATCCTGAAGCCAGTTTGCAGCCCAAACAATCTGATCGTAGTTTATACCATGCGCTCAAAGCACCAAATGCACAGTTTATTTTAGAATGTAAAAAGGCCAGCCCCTCTAAAGGCCTTATTCGCGCAGATTTTAATGTTGAAGCCATTGCCGACATTTACACTCAATACGCAGCGGGGATCTCGGTGCTCACCGACGAGGCGTTCTTTCAAGGCGACATGGACTACATCCCAAGGGTGCGTGCACGCGTCACCCAGCCGATTATCTGTAAAGATTTTTTTGTCGCCCCATATCAAGTGAAGCTCGCAGCACATCAAGGGGCCGATGCCATTTTATTAATGCTGTCTGTGCTCGATGACGATCAATATCGACTACTGGCCAACGAGGCGGCTAAATACCAGCTCGATACTTTAACTGAAGTGAGTAATGAGCCCGAATTAATTCGCGCAATTGAGCTCAACGCCCCGATTATCGGCATAAACAACCGTAATCTGCGTGATTTAAGCACCGACTTAGCCACCACAGAACGTTTAGCACCGCACATCCCGGCAGACCGAGTTGTGATTAGCGAGTCAGGTATTTATACCCACCAGCAAACTCAGCGCTTAAATCCTTTGGTCGATGGTTACCTTGTTGGTAGTTCTATCATGGCACAAGCCGATATCGATTTAGCCTGTCGCCAGTTAATTTATGGCAATAATAAAGTGTGCGGTTTAACTCGCATTGACGACATCGCCGCAGCAGCAAAAGCCGGCGCCGTTTTTGGTGGATTGATTTTCCACCCTAAATCGCCAAGAGCGGTTAGCGCACAAAAAGCAGCAGAACTGATTGTCCAAATGCAGCAACAACACATTGCCCTGAACATGGTTGGGGTATTTGTTAATGAGCAGCCTGAAATCATCGCCAACCTAGCCCAATCGCTTAAGCTATTTGCGGTGCAATTACACGGCAATGAAACCACGCTCGAGATTGATGCCTTGCGCGCATTATTCACGCAAAAGCAGCTCAGTACTCAAATTTGGAAAGCCGTTGCTATCGACAGCCATACTGGTGAAGTAGCCAACAAACCCCAAGGCGCTGACAAATATTTATACGACAGCAAGTCAGCCGAGCAATTTGGCGGCACCGGCCACACCTTTAATTGGCAAGCCGATATCGACAATAAAGCCGATGCCATGTTGGCAGGCGGATTAACGCCAGACAATGTTTATCAGGCCAGTCAGCAAGGCTTTTATGGGGTCGATATTAACTCTGGGGTAGAATCATCACCGGGCCATAAAGATCATCAAAAACTGATTGAAGCATTCACCCAATTACGCCGTAACTAGTTTGCACATTACGACAACATTTTTAGCAATAACACGATGACTCAAAGGGAACATTTATGACCGAGCTCAAGCTTAACCCTTATTTCGGCGAATACGGTGGTATGTACGTACCACAAATCTTAGTGCCAGCATTGAAGCAACTTGAAGCAGCTTTTGTTGATGCACAACAAGATGAAAGCTTTCATGCTGAATTTAACGATTTATTAAAAAATTACGCGGGCCGCCCAACAGCATTAACCTTAACCCGCAACCTTAGCCCAAACCCAATGGTAAAAATTTACCTTAAGCGTGAAGACCTACTCCATGGTGGTGCACACAAAACGAACCAAGTATTAGGTCAGGCTTTACTTGCTAAACGCATGGGCAAAAAAGAAATTATTGCCGAAACGGGTGCTGGCCAACACGGTGTTGCCACCGCCCTAGCCTGCGCACTTTTAGGTTTAAAATGTAAAGTCTACATGGGTGCAAAAGATGTTGAGCGTCAGTCGCCAAACGTGTTCCGCATGAAACTCATGGGCGCAGAAGTTATCCCTGTAACCTCTGGCTCATCAACCCTAAAAGATGCCTGTAACGAAGCCATGCGAGACTGGTCTGCAAGCTACGACAAAGCGCATTATTTATTAGGTACTGCAGCGGGTCCACATCCGTTTCCAACTATCGTGCGTGAATTTCAGCGCATGATTGGCGCTGAAACTAAAAAGCAAATACTTGAAAAAGAAGGCCGTTTACCAGATGCCGTCATTGCCTGTGTTGGTGGCGGGTCTAACGCAATTGGCATGTTTGCAGACTTTATCGATGAGCCGTCGGTTGAATTAATTGGCGTTGAACCTGCCGGTAAAGGGATCGATACCCCTATGCACGGTGCACCGCTTAAGCACGGTAAGACCGGAATCTTCTTTGGGATGAAGTCACCATTAATGCAAGACAGCTCAGGGCAAATTGAAGAGTCATACTCAGTGTCTGCAGGGCTTGATTTCCCCTCTGTTGGTCCACAGCATGCACATTTAAATGCCATTGGTCGTGCTCGTTATGAGTCTGCAACCGATGATGAAGCATTAGACATGTTCCAAGAGTTAGCTCGCTGCGAAGGGATTATCCCGGCATTAGAGTCTGCCCATGCGTTAGCTTACGCTGTGCGCCTAGCCAAAGAAGCCACTAAAGAAACCATTCTGGTGGTTAACTTATCAGGCCGTGGTGACAAAGATATTTTCACCGTATCAGACATTTTAGCAGCCAAAAAAGAGCAACAGGAGAGCGGCAATGAGTAACCGTTATCAAGCAACATTTTCAGCCCTCAAGGCTCAACAAAAAGGCGCGTTTGTTCCCTTTGTGACCATTGGCGACCCAGGCCTAGAGCTGTCGTTAAAAATCATTCAAACCTTGGTTGATAACGGTGCCGATGCCCTCGAATTAGGGTTTCCGTTTTCAGATCCCCTCGCCGACGGCCCAGTGATTCAAGGCGCTAACTTACGCGCGTTAGCAGCAGGCACTAAGCCAAACGATTGTTTTGAGCTCATCACGAAAGTACGCGCACAACATCCTGATTTACCAATAGGACTATTACTGTACGCTAACCTAGTGTTTGCGAATGGTATTGATGCTTTTTATGCCAAAGCCCAAGCAGCTGGTGTTGATTCTGTATTAATTGCCGATGTGCCGGTTGAAGAGTCAGCCCCCTTTAGCCAAGCTGCTAAAGCACACGGAATCGCGCCTATTTTTATTGCACCGCCAAATGCCGATGCAGATACCTTAAAGTTAGTCAGTGAGCATGGCCAAGGTTATACCTACTTACTATCTCGCGCAGGTGTCACGGGCACCGAATCAAAAGCAGGCCAACCCATTGAGACTATCCTAGCCCAGCTTGCAGAGTTTAATGCTCCACCACCCTTGCTCGGTTTTGGTATAGCAGAGCCAGAGCAAGTGCGTGACGCCATTAGCGCAGGCGCTGCAGGCGCAATTTCAGGCTCGGCAGTGGTCAAGATCATTGAAGCACACCAACATGATGAAGCCACATTGCTGGCTAAGCTTGCAGCGTTTACCACGGCAATGAAAGCGGCAACGTAAGCGATAATTTATGCATATAGCCAATCAACTTGAATAAGCATCTTGGTTGGCTAAAAAAGGAGCAACGTGTTTGCTCCTTTTTTTATCCCCGCTATACTCAATAAAATACAATGTGACTAACAAAAATTACATTGAGTATTTCATCGGGGCACAAAAATGACACGTTCGTTGATAAGGATTTTAACGATTACCTTTCTTGCTATATATGGCGGGTTTAATACCGTTGCAGCTTCTGCTCAACCTAAAACTGTGGTTAATTATAACGCAGCAATACAGGGCATCGACCCTAAACAAGCTTACTTTATTTCGTTACTCGAATTGGCATTAGAAAAAAGCCGCGATCAATATGGCGACTATCAACTCAACGCTGTCATGATTGATATGCCTCAAGGCCGTGCACTAAAAATGGTGGAAGAAAACAACATCATTGACGTGGTGTGGACCATGACGAGCATAGAACGAGAACAGCACTTACAAGCGATATACATCCCACTATTAAAAGGATTAATGGGCTATAGAATTGGTCTTATTCGTAAACGCGATCAAGCAAAATTTGAAAAAATGGACGCGAGTGGCATTAAGCAAACATTAATGGGTCAAGGCACTGACTGGCCCGATATAGACATTTTACACAGTAATGGTTTTAAGGTTATCGGCAGTATTGATAGAAAACTCATTGCCATGTTACTAAAAGGCCGATTTGACTATTACCCTCGCGCAATACATGAACCATGGCGCGATCTGGCTCGTTATCCAGACGTGATATTAGATAAGCGATTTTTGCTAAACTACCCGGCACCAATTTATTTTTTTGTGAATAAGGCCAACACCAGGTTAGCTGAACGTATTGAATATGGTCTGCGAAAATCTATCGTTGATGGCAGTTTTGATGACCTATTTTATCATCACCCCATCACCCCATCACCCCATCACCCCATCACCCAAGATATGATCCAAAAATCTCAACTGGATCAACGTACAGAAATTGTACTAAACAATCCCTACCTATCCAAAAAAAGTGCCTCGTTACTTAATGAGCCACAACTGTGGATCACCCTAACCCCAAAAAACACCACAACATATCAATAGCACAAGCTTGCAGTTCATAAACCGTGGCCGCTCATGTACAATCGAGCCTTATTGTATCGTTGAATAAACCACAACGCTGGTTTTGTAGACCCATTCTGTTTGAGATATTTATGAAGCAATTGTTAGATTTTTTACCCTTAGTTATTTTCTTTGCCGTATATAAATTTTATGACATTTATACTGCTACAGGTGTGTTAATCGTAGCTACCGCCATTCAATTAGTGGTGACATACCTATTGTACAAACACATTGAAAAAATGCATTTAGCCACCTTTGCCATGGTCACAGTGTTTGGTTCACTGACGTTGTTTTTTCATGATGATGCCTTCATCAAATGGAAAGTCACTATCGTCTATGCCTTATTTGCAATGGGGTTAATTGTGTCACAAGTCATGGGAAAACCGGCGCTAAAAAGCATGTTAGGCAAAGAAATGATAGTTGACGACAAAATTTGGACACAAGTCACATGGTATTGGGTCAGTTTTTTTGTATTATGTGGCCTGGCAAATATTTATGTTGCCTTTAATTTGCCGCTTGAAACCTGGGTTAATTTCAAAGTGTTTGGCCTTACCGCCCTAACCCTAATCAATACTGTCATTACCGTTGTGTATCTTTATAAACACATGCAAGAAGACCCGATTAAACCAGAAGATGGTCAGTGATCGTCAATTCATATTTCAAAAAAGGAAGCCGTCAATATGTGGTATATGATTTCATCTCAAGACGTTGAAAACAGTTTAGAAAAACGCTTATCCGTGCGTGCAGATCATTTAGCGCGCCTACAAGCGTTAGCCGATGAAGGTCGTTTATTAACGGCCGGACCACACCCAGCCATAGACAATGAAAACCCCGGTGAAGCCGGCTTTACCGGATCACTCGTTGTTGCTGACTTTCCGTCTTTAGAGGCCGCACAAGCTTGGGCTGACGTTGACCCTTATATTGGTGCAGGTGTATACAAAAGCGTTATCGTTAAGCCATTTAAACGGGTATTACCTTAATGAAAATTGTCTCTTTTAACATTAATGGTTTACGGGCGCGCTTGCATCAACTGCAAGCGCTAATCGACAGCCACTCGCCTGACATCATTGGCCTGCAAGAAACCAAAGTACACGACGAAGCTTTTCCCGTCGCCGACGTTGAAGCCATGGGTTATAAAGTGCATTACCATGGTGGCAAAGCCCATTATGGTGTCGCTATGCTGTCTAAAGCAGAGCCGCTTAATATTATTAAAGGCTTTGAAACCGACGATGAAGACGCCCAGCGCCGCTTAATCATTGGTCAGTTCAAACAAGATAATGGCCGTACGTTGACGGTATTTAATGGTTATTTCCCGCAAGGTGAAAACATCAACCATGAAACCAAATACCCAGCCAAGCGTAAGTTTTATCAAGACTTAATGCAGCACCTAGAAAAGCACCACCAGGCAGATGAAGACATCGCAATTATTGGTGATATTAATATTTCACCCACTGACTTAGACATCGGCATTGGTGATGTGAATGCAAAACGTTGGTTAAAAACCGGCAAATGCAGTTTTCAACCAGAAGAACGTGAATGGTTAGCGCGCCTGCAACAATGGGGCTTTATTGACAGTTTCCGTCATTTACACCCAAGCCGCACTGAGCGTTACTCGTGGTTTGACTATCGCAGTAAAGGCTTTGATGATAATCGCGGCCTGCGTATTGATGTTATTTTAGTGACCCAATCTTTGGTGTCTCGCGTGGTTGAGTCTGACGTAGACTATGATTTACGCGGTATCGACAAACCGTCTGATCATGCGCCTATTTGGACCACATTGAGTTAAGTCTTAGTTAACTCGTAAATAATACATACAATGCTACGCCAATAGCGGTGTAGCATTTTTTATTGGGTTAAAAAAAGTAGCGGCTCGACAATTGCCATTGCTGCTCAATCAGATCGATAGGCAGATTAAGGTACCTTCTTGCCGGGCGAGTTGAGTCAATCACATTGTATTCAAGCTGGATAAACCAAGGTCTATCAAGTTGATATTGATAAGCTAAAGTCATCGACTGGCCATCTTCGTTGTTATTATCCTCTGGCGTGTCGTCATTATCGGTCACCGAAAAGTCTTCTATACGCACACTGACTCTATGCTGCGACCAACCTTTGTTCAGCATAATATAGCCAGAGTGAAAATCGTTATCGACCACAGGCACACCGTCAGTATTGGTCATTAACGTGCTGCCCTGCATATACTGACTGACAAGGTTCACCCCATAAGGTAGCAACCATTTCGCGCCCACATGGCCAAATTGGGTTAACCAGGCATACTGGCCTTGTTTCACAATATGGGTGTTAGCATTGTTGTCGTAGTATCCTGCTTGCATACTGCCGTGATTACGCCAGGTCCATTTAGCCACAACATGCCCGCCAATACGGTCATCAAGCTCAGTAAAGGGGTCAGAGTTAGCCGCTTGCTCTGCGAGCATACCACCGGGTTGCATTGCAGGAATAGCGGTAATGGGAATGGTTTCTTGCAATAATGTTTGCCGTGAACTTTGGGTCCAACCATGCCAGGCGAGCATCGCTCCCGAGGTGTCGTTGTACATCAATGCTTCGCCGGTTAACGAAAAATCATGGGCTGATTGCCGGTATTTACCTAAAAACTCAATCGTGGTTGATAACCCAATATGCCTCACTTCTTCGCCGAGCCAGCTGTTGATGGTCGAATAGGTTAAGCTGTAAGGAGATGCCCACGCAGTTGCAACGTTTTCTAATGAGATGTTGGGATACATCAAACCAAACTCAACATCGACACGAATACCCGACTCAGTTGGAATATCACGGTAGCGCACCATGGCTTCAGTTAACCCAACACCATTATTAATGCCATCGACATAGGCATTGGCCACCAAACGACTAGACCATGCGTCGCCCCATTGCGCCTGATAACTGAGCCCCAATTGCGATAAGGAGACCTGTGTACCAGCATCTGCACTCAATTTACCCAACCCACCCGTTAAATAAGACTTGTCGCTGTCAACATACCCAACACGCGTGTCGACGACACCACTGAAGTGATGCTCAATATCGTGCCACTCTGTCGCCTTAATACTTCCAGGATACAGTATGGCAATCAAGCAGGCGCTAAGGCTGGTTAAGCGGTAAATCATCATTCTCCCGTTAATAGATTGATTGACTTAACCAATCGTTAAATTGTTGCTCTGGTAATGGCCTAGACAAATAAAACCCTTGTGCCATCTCACAATGTCGCTCAGTAAGCCACAACAAGGTGGCTTTATCTTCTATTCCTTCGGCCACTACTTTCAACCCTAAATTATGAGCCAATTGTAATGTTGATTGCACAATAATTTGATCTGCTTCGTTTTGGAGCAGTTTTTGCACAAACGATTTATCAATTTTTAACTCATCAACGGGTAGCTGTTTTAATTGTGCAAGTGAAGAATAGCCTGTGCCATAGTCATCAATCGATAACGTTAAGCCATTTTCACGCAGTAAAGACAACTGTTTAAGGGCTAATTCTGGGTCGGACACAACAGCATCTTCAGTGATCTCTAACGTAATGGCCGACACAGGAACATGTTGCTGTGCCAAGGTATCAATCACCCAATAACAAAACTGCTCGTCTTTTAAATTTTCAGCAGAAATATTCACCGCAATACACATGTCGATACCTTGAGCTTGCCAACGATGATATTGCGCCATCGCCTCTTTCATCACCCAGCGGGTTAACGCATCCATTTGCATGGTTTTTTCCGCAATGGGGATAAAGGTATCGGGCGGAATAATGCCGCGGCTAGGATGCACCCAACGCACCAGTGCTTCAACATGAGTGATTTTTTGCAAGGCTAAATTCAATTTGGGCTGGTAGTAAAGCACCAATTGGCTTTGCTCAATCGCTACTTTTAATTCGTTAATTAACTGAAAACGCTCAATGCTGTTTTTGTCGATATGAGTGTCGTAAATTTGATAATCGCGCTTATTGATTTTAGCATGCTGCAATGCAGTGTCGGCCTGTCTTAACAAGGTCACAATATCCATCCCCGGCTGATAAAAGCTTACGCCAGCGGTAAATTGCAAATGCAGCAAAATGTCCTGATAGTGATAATCTTGCGAAATGTGCGCTTGCAGCATAGCTAAAAAAGCTTCAAAGGATGAATAATCATACTCTTTAAACGCCAATACAAATTCATCGCCTGACAATCTGCACGCTAATGCCTTAGGATTAATTTGGCACAGACGCTTAGCCACTTCTTTAATCACCTCATCACCCACGGCATGGCCTAAGGTCACGTTCACTTCGGTCATGCGGCGAATATTGATTAAACAAATTGCCATATTCGACCCCGACGTTAACCAGGGTTCACACACTCTTTGCAGTTCGTTACGGTTAGCTAGGTTGGTAAGTGGATCGTGAAATGCCTGATGTTCAATGGCTTTTTCACGCGCCACAATGGCTTGCTGCATTGAGGTAAACTCACTCGCCAGTTGTTGTAACTCAACACTAGAGTCAACGCTCACATTAGAATGATAATTGCCTTTGGCAATATAACGAGCCTGCTCAATTAGTTGCTTGATAGGACGAGTAATAGAGCCAGAAATCCAAAAGGCTAATAATAGTGAAACGGGTAACATCAACACCAAAATGGCCACCTGTTGCAACCATTGCGACTCTAACGATGCCAGTAAATCTGAACGCGACTTGTACATATAGGCATGCAATGATTTACCATCAACCTGCCCTAAAAACTGCTTCCACAAAATAACGTTTTTATCGACTTTACCCTCCACAATATACTCTGTAAGCAATTGAGACTCATGGCGCTCTAACGGAAAGCCTGAATGACCAACTTCAGAAACCTGACCTTGGTCTAACAACATAAAACCACTGTTCAAACCGGTAAGCTTATGCAATGAGTTAGCTAATGCATCACCAATAAGAAAACCAAAACCCACCCAGCCAATGACACTATTACCGCCGCTAGTCAGCGGCGAAAATTTAATTTGGTACAATTTACCGTCAAGTAAATAAAAGGGGCTAATGTGATCAAACTCGGAATGTAATTTATAACGAAAAGACGTGTTTTGCTCTGAACCTAATGCAACCACCTCTTTACCCAGTTCATCTTGTGACGCAACGAGTTGGCCAATAATGCTGCCATCACCCGACACAGCCATGGCTAATGAGGCGTTAATTCGACTGCGATGGTTATTTAATGCCACCAAAAAACTGCGATTATCCCCATCAATAAAAATATCTTTTAAGCCAAAATCTTTTGCCGCGGTAGAAGCAAACGCCGCCAGGTAATAATTACGGTTATCGTACTGCGATTCAAACACAACGCTCGCCACCTCGAGTTGGTTGGCAACAAATTGTTGCTCTAGGCGTTGGTTAGATTGATAAGAAAGCCAAAAAGACAATGCCAATACAGCAATTATCAACAATACAAAAAACGCAAAAATCCGTGTCTGAAGACGATTAAACAATACCAATATTAGTATCCTTCTAGAAAGTCAAATTCATCTAAACTTTGTTGCTTAGGAATATTATCAAACTCGGCATCTAAGGTGATTGACACCATTTGCTCACTTGGCAAACTCAAGGTCTGTAATTGCTGGTTATCTTTGAGTTTTAATTGTGGGTGCCATACCACCACACTATATTCATCTGTAGGTAATACATCAAATACAACCGTGCCTTTGTCATCGGTAATGGCATAAAAAGGGGTGTCGACCACCAGCAAATGCCCCGACATCCAATCGTGAATATTACACCCCATTGACACATGGCCGGCGTTTTCAAACAAAATCAGTTGTTTTTGCTGTTCTTGGCGCAATTTAAACGAAAACCGCTTAGGGCCCAATGCAGAATAAATATGATGGGTAATATCATCGTCATTGACAAAAGCAACCTCCTGCCCCTTTTGAACAACAGTAATGTAAGGTGAAAACTGCTTATCTTTTTGATGCACTTCAGCTTTTACAGGCGCAGTGTCAACAAGCAAATGGCTTATATCTTTGGGTTGTAAATACACCACCATATTAACTGCCGGTTGCCCCTGGCTGGTTAATATGGTGATTTGCTGAGCGTTAGCTTTGTAAAAAGGCATGAATAAACTCACGCCCAACAATATGGTTAAACTTTGCTTCAACTTGTCACGATTTATCAATATACCCGCCATGCTTACTCCTCTCGCTGCCACCACATTACCGCGGATTGCCTTTGCCAATACGCCTTTGCAAACTAGACCCACTGACAGGATAAATTATTGCAAAAAAGTTAAACTTTATACTGGCTTAATATTGCGGCTAAACCTGTTGATGACGCATTGAGCTCTTTAGCCAATACGCTAGACTGTTTTGCCGTATTGCTTATAATTTCAGATTGTTGGCGTATGTGACTAATTTGCGATGATATATCACCAGCAGACATACTTTGCTGCTCCGCCGAGGCGGCAATTTGGCTGCTCATATCAAATACAGCATTGATTGAACTGGCCATTTGGGTAATATCATCGCCCACGGCTTTAATACTGGCATTACCTTCATCGGCTTGTTCAACAATCACATTGGTGATACTTGTGAGGTTTTTCGCTCCCTTTTGCAGCCCTTCAATCATTTTTTGGATTTCAACCGTGGCCTGCTGAGTGCGTCCAGCAAGAGTGCGTACTTCATCTGCAACCACAGCAAAACCACGGCCTTGCTCACCAGCCCTTGCTGCTTCAATGGCGGCATTTAATGCCAATAGATTGGTTTGTTCTGAAATACTTTCAATGGTGGTCACAACATCGTTAATTTGTGTCGCATCCCGAGACAGTTGCTCAACAGACGAATACGACTCGGCGATACGCTCAGACAAGTAGCTGACTCTTTTTACAGCATCATTAATTTTATGCTGACTCTGATCCATTTTCTGAGCATTTTGTTGGGTATGTGATGAGGTTTCACCGGCATGATGAGAGACATCGGCAATGGCAGAAGTCATTTGCTCCATAGCATGGGACACAGCATCTAAAAAGTGATGCTGCTGATCGATCAACTCTTTATTGGTATTGGCCTGGCTACTAAACTCATTGGCCGCTGTCGATAAGGTTTGCGCATTGTTTCGAATGGCTTGAACCATTTCACTCATGTTATCGGCGCAGCGATCAATGTCTTTGGCAATTAAACTAAAATCATCGGTACCAAAAAAGTTCAGCCTAAAACTTAAATCGCCATCGGCTAAGCGTTTAATGGCCATGTACATTTCCCAAAGCCCACCGCCTAATGAGGTAGAAATCCAGTAACTGAGTTGAAATAACGGTAGTAAACCCACTAATGCAATGATCAACATAAACTGAGCATCACTTTTAGCCTCTTGCTCCCACTGTGCAACATGTTGGCTTTGGGTTAAATATTGATTACCTACACTTGCTGATACACTAACGGTATCACCTGTACGCCCGGTATTATCTTGACTCGACAATTGTAACTGAGCATCTGTGGCAAACTGTTGCAGTGATGTGCCTTGTAAATTTTGTGTGTTCGCTATTATCGCAACACTTTGCACACTGGCTTTAACTCTGTCTAAAGATGCCTGTGTGATAAGCGCTGTTGCATGCTGATAATTAAGTAGCGCAATCACACAAGTAATGGCAGCAACCATTGAACACACAATCCAAAATTTTCCGTTCAGGCTGAACTTAATCATTATTGCATCAATTTTTCTAAACTGGATTTGTTTCATCTTGACGTTTCCTAAGGCAATTTACCGCAAGCTAAACCCGGGGCGTGTTGATCTTTCAAAGTTTTTTCCGCAAATAGTGACTTATAAATAGTGGCTTACAAATAGTGACTTAAATGACTGAGCATCAATCCATTCGCCTTAATTATAACGTGTTAAACACAACCACATTTAACCAGCAAAAAATCAACAGAGCCTAGCCTAATATACACATTAATAAACGCGTTACACCTTGTTCAGTATAGTCAAACAAGGCTAATTTATGGTGAACTGTCACTCAATATAAAAAATGCCTAGGTGCGAATACACATAGGCATTTGGCTTAAATATTATCGACTTAAGCTAACTTAACTTAAGTGTTCATGTTCACATATTTCACAGAAAACACCTTTAAACAGATAATACTTTATTTAATGGTAAGTCACGGTATCGCTTACCGGTTGCTGCAAATATCGCATTGGTTAAACTAGGTGCTACAGGCGGTACACCAGGCTCGCCGACTCCCGCAGGTTTAGCTGTAGAGGCCACAATATGGGTTTCAATGTCTGGGCATTGAGGTAAACGCAATAATGGATAATCATGAAAATTAGACTGCACCACTTTACCGTTTTTAAAGCTAATATCGCCCATCATTGCCAAGCTCAGGCCAAAAATCACCGCACCTTCTAACTGCGAATGCACTCTGTCGGGGTTCACCACAGTGCCTGCATCCATTACCGCAATAGACTTAATGACTTTAAGCTGGTTATCGACCACTTCAACCAGGGTTGCCACCGCAACATAACTGACAAAACTGCGGTGAACCGACATGCCCCAACCTTGATTTTTACCCGCTTTAGGCGCTTTAGCAAGTGCGCTTTCTAGTGTGTCTAGCACATTCAAAAAACGCCCCACATCAACAGGATGGTCGGCTAACTCTTCACCGTAATTACCGTATTTAAAACCGTTGTTTTCAAAGTTTTCAATGCGGGCTTTACCTAACAATTGGCGCCACATGTCAATACAGGGTATGTTGGCATTCACCGCCAGTTCATCCACAAAACTGCCCATACCAAATGCATGCTGAATATTACAAACTGAACGCATCCAGCCAATACGGGTATGGGCGGTGGCTTTTACTGCTTCAAGTTGAATGTGTTCAAGTGCAAGGGGAACATCACTAAAACCAAGATCAAGTTCGCCGTCAGACGGATATTCAACACCTTCAGCAAAGGTTGAACTGATTGCCGGAAACCCGGTACGCGCAAGCAATGCTGTTGGTAACTTATTATCATCAACTTTAGCCTGATACATTTGCGCGCTAATCGCATGGTAATAACCGTTTTGGATCTCATCCTCACGGCTCCAGCACACTTTAACCGGCTTTATTAGCTTTTGTGATAACACCGCCGCTTCAACACTAAAGTCGGGCTTGGATTTACGCCCAAAACCGCCGCCTAGCAAGGTAACATTAACCTTGACTTGCTCTTCCCTTAACCCAAGTGCGCCCGCGACATTTTGTTGAGTACTTTGCGGTGTTTGCGTCGATGCCCATAATTCACACCCATCGGCCGTAACACTTGCGGTGGCAACGGGCGGCTCCATCATGGCATGGGTTAAATAAGGGACGGTATAAACTGCATTCACGGTATTATCTGCTGGCCAATCTGTGACTGACTCGCCAAATTGGCGGATAACTTTGCCAGGCTGCTTAACTCTCTCAACCAATGCTTTTAAGTACACATCAGAGTCATGGCTGTCATTGACAGATTCAGACCAAGTAATCGCTAAGGCCTTACGCGCCTCAATTGCACTCCAACTGTTTGTGGCAATAACAGCTACGCCTCCAAGCGGTTGAAATAATGGCGCGCCTTTAGGCACTGGCAAGGTGATGATATCGACAACGCCTGCAATACTGCGAGCCTTGGTGTCATCAAGTTTCACCACGTCGCAGCCTAATACGGGAGGACGGGTAATACTGGCGTATAACATGCCATCAAGCTTGATATCGTAACCATACTTGGCTTTACCGCTAAGCATGGCATCCATGTCAACGATGGTATGTGACTTGCCAATATGCACAAATTCGCTTTCCGGTTTTAACGTCACAGAATCTAGCTTAGGCATAGCAAGCTTAGATGCAGCAAGCGCTAAGTCACCATAAGATAAAGACTGATCACTTGCTTTATGGTGCACCTTATGTGCTTTGGCATACACCTCAGTAACAGGCACATTCCATTGCTGGGCTGCGGCTTGTTCTAGCATGGTACGAGCCGTGGCCCCCATTTGACGCATACGCTGATAATGCTTACGAATACTGCGGCTACCATCAGTGTTTTGGCTGCCATAACGTTTATCAGCCAAGCCTTGCACCACAACCACTTTATCCCAGTCAGCTTCGAGTTCATCGGCTAACACCTGCGGTATACCGGTGCGAATGCCCTGTCCCATTTCAGAGCGATGACAAGTTAAATACACCTTATTGTCTTCACCAATGGCGACAAATAAATTCATTAAGGCTTGTTTGTCTTGTGCCAGCGCCATTGGACTCCACGCTAAACTGGTCCCACCAAGGGCTAACCCACCGCCCACAGCACCAAATAGCTTAAGTACATTACGACGGCTAATATTTTCAACTGCGGTAAATGTCGTCATGATTAAGCCTCCGACACTGACTTGATCGCGGCTTTAATACGCGGATAGGTACCGCAGCGGCATATGTTGCCCGACATAGCATCATCAATTTGTGCATCTGTAGGGGTTGCGGTGGTTTTTAATAGCGCCGCCGCTGACATCAACTGCCCAGCCTGGCAATAACCACATTGAGGCACATTGTGTGCTAACCATGCCTGTTTGAGCTTTTGCGCTTCTAAGCCCTCGATGGTGGTCACTTGTTTACCTTGCACTTGTTTAAGGCTGGTTAAACATCCCCGCATTGGGCTACCATCAACGTGGATAGTACAGGCGCCGCACAAGCCCGCCCCACAACCAAATTTGGTACCGGTTAAGCCTAGAATGTCACGTAACGCCCATAACACCGGCATATTAGGATCTGCATCAAGGGTAAAGTCTTTACCATTGACCATTAATTTTTGTGTTGGGGTTGTCATAATCACTCCTTAATTAAGGCAAATATGTTACGTATTTACATACGATGAAATCAGTTAAACTTGCGCCCACTTATCGACTCAACCACACAGCCAAATCAGTAGGTGTATCGATATCAAATTGGCCATTTTCCATTGTCACCACATTAAGACAATGTCGCGCTGCCCGGCGTTTTAAGATACTTTTTGCGCCTTTATCACCATCAATGGTCATTAACTGAGTAAAATCATCAGCAATAAAAATAGCCGGTGCGCCAACCTCTTGATGATAAAAACTGCAACTTGTGTGGCCGTTTTGCTGATAAGCCTCAATCAAGCGCAGGTAGTCATCTGCACTAAGCGCCACTTGATCAGCAAGGGTTAATAGCAATGCTTCAGCATTGAGTGCAACGGCGTAACTGACGGCCTGTTTTATTGAACTTGATAACCCTAATTGCCAATGAGGATTTATTATTGTGTGAGTTGCTGCAGTAATGCTCAACACCTCTTCGGTCATGTGTGCGCCCAATATCACTGCTGGCAAAGCGATATTAGCCAGAGTACTCACCTCATTAAGCGTGGCAATGCTTTGGCCTAACAGCGTTTGCCCTGCATGTATTTTCGCCGTCATTTTACTGCCATTAAAACGACTGCTTGCTCCAGCGGCTAAAATGACGCTAACTATATTGGCACAATGAGCAGGCATAACCATGGTCATAACATCACAGTGTCAAGGTGAGTTAACGAGCTTTTATACAGTACGCCATGACATTGGGATAGCATACTCAATGCCACCGAGCCGGGTAGCTCTCCTCCTAACGCAAGTCCAGCAGGTGCTGAAAAAAATCCGCTAAAGTCAGCCACATGTAATTTGGCAATATCAAGCACTTTATCTCGGCGATGGGCAGGGCCGAGTAATGAAATATAGGCTAATGCCAATGGTTGTAACGCCTTGAGCGTATTAGCGTCAATATTAAGGTTATGGCTCATCACAAACGCAGCATCTAAGCTTGTGAGTATATCCAATGAAATGCTTGAGGTTGGATGTTTAATAATTTGGCAACCAGGAAAATCATAGGTTCGGGCATAAGCCGTTCTTTCATCACAAACGGTCACTTTCCAGCCCATGGTTTGTGCCATTTGCGCCAAGGGTTGCGCGTCTAATCCACCACCAAAAATACCAATGTGTACTGGTGGCCTTAAAGGGATACTGAGTATGGTGTTTTGTGCTTGTAGATGTTTTTCTGTTTTGCTGTTTAAAGTAACCTGAGTGGCCGAGTCCTTTTTTTGCTCAATAAATTGCCCTGTAATCCCATGGCTAGGGGCGCCATCGTTAGCAATATTTAGCTGGTAAAAGCCACTGTCACCGCGCATTAACGCATCGTGCACTTTGACTAAGCCCAAGTAATTATTGGCTTTATTGAGCGACACCATCATAATATTCACAATACCTCCGCAACCAAGCTGATAACTGCTATCAGACTCGTCAGTGGCATCAAAGGTTAATTGCAGTACTTGTTGATTTTGAATAGCGCGCTGAGCATGGCGGCGAAGATCGGCTTCAAGGCAACCACCACTTAACATCCCCAGGCTTTTACCCATGGGATGAAAAAACATCATCGCCCCTGGTTTACGATACGAAGATCCTTGCACCTGGGTTAACACTGCCATCACCCAGTCATCTTGGTATGTCGGTAACCAGGCGTCGAGTAAATCTACAAGGTGTTGCACCATGAACACTGTCCATCAGAATAAAAGCAAACTCCTAAGCTAACAGACTGTCTTTACAATGCAAAGAATCATTGGTTTCATTTTGTGTCTTATACCAATCCGCATTATGAATGGTATTAAAGCCACATCATGATTAGTCAAATAACTGATCGGCCACAAATGGATTATGCTGGCGCTCTTCAGCAAATGTCGACATAGGCCCGTGCCCAGGAATAAAACTGACATTTTTGCCTAAAGGCCACAATTTAGTGGTAATAGAATGCAACAAATCTTGATGGTTTGACTGCGGAAAATCGGTTCGCCCAATCGAGCCTCTAAATAACACATCACCCACCCAGGCCAATGCACTTTGAGCATTAAAAAACACAATATGACCAGGCGTATGGCCAGGACAGTGCAGTACGTTAACGGTTTGCTCGCCAATGGTTACCACATCACCTTCTTTTAGGTATTGCGTCGGCTCAAATGCTTCTGCACGCGCAAAACCAAAATTTTGGCTTTGCTTAACTAAATTATCTAACCAAAACTTATCTGCCTCATGCGGGCCAATAATGGGCACAGATAAATTAGCCGCCAAACTGGCTGCGCCGCCGACATGATCAATATGGCCGTGGGTCAGTAAAATTTTGTCAACACTGAGCCCAAGTTTGGTTATTTCGGCCAAAATCCTGTCGATATCTCCACCAGGGTCGACCACCGCAGCCTTCAATGTTTTGTCACACCAAATAACACTGCAGTTTTGCTGAAAAGGAGTAACAGGGATGATTTGATACTTCATCGGCAACCTCGGGCTTGTATTCGTATGTTAATTATGCACTAATTTTAATCAGGCAGCGTTGATCTAGATACCTATTTTATACGATCCCCATCACGCTTTGCATTGATGATGTACAATATATACCCAATCAACTTGAAGAGACGTGTTTCAGAGCTTCACCGTGTTTTCAATACTAGGCGCGTTAATGCAGTAATGTAGCTACCTTATAAGTTAACGTAACAACGTAGTGGAAGCACGGTGAAACTCCCAAAGGGCAAGTTTTACACGCGTTTATGCTGCGTTATTGATTTTGGAAAGGGAATAACCATTACCCGCAATCAATGCCTTGTCTAAACGCGTGTAAATTCTTGCTGAAACCGAGCATCTTCAGGTTGATTGGGTATATACCAATCAACTTCGGGTTGTTTGGGTAAATACCATTGCCCTTCGCAATGTCCCGCTTCCAACGACTAAGTAGGATCAATATGCACATTGATAGCACGTTAGCAGACATCAAAACACGTAAACATTTTTTCTCGGTGCCACTCGATTATCAACAAAGCCCAAGCAAGCAAATTACCGTTTTTGCACGCGAGCTTGTTAGCGTACAAAATCAGCATAAGCAACTGCCCTATTTAGTGTTTTTTCAGGGCGGACCTGGGTTTGGAGCCGTAAGGCCATTGAGTAACAGTGGTTGGATTAAGCGGGCATTAACGGAGTACCGAGTATTATTGCTTGATCAAAGAGGAACGGGCTTATCTACGCCAGTTAATGCCACCAGTTTAAGTTACATGAGCGCTACAGATCAGGCTGACTATTTAAGTTTTTTCCGTGCCGACAATATCATTCGCGATGCCGAATATATTCGCACTAAGTTATCTCCTGGTGAGCCGTGGAGTATTTTAGGCCAAAGCTTTGGCGGTTTTTGCGTGCTGCATTACTTATCTGCTGCGCCAGAGGGGTTAAAAGAAGCCTACATCACAGGGGGGATCCCATCACTTACCCGCACAGCAGAAGAAGTGTATCAAGCGACATATCAACGGGTTATTGCTAAAAACAACGATTTCTTTAAACGTTTTAGCGATGCCAGAATACTGGTCGATAACCTAGCCAAATACTTATTCGACAACAAGGTTTACCTCGGCACAGGCGAATTGCTAACCGTTGAAATGCTGCAATTACTGGGCATTAACTTAGGTATGGAGCAAGGACCAGAGTCGGTTTACTATTTACTTGAGCAAGCATTAATTGACACACCACACGGCATTGATGTTAACCCATTATTTTTGCATCAATTTAGCCAATTTTTAGACTACAACACCAACCCCATTTTTGCCTTGTTGCACGAGTCAATTTATTGCCAGCACACTGCATCGGCCTGGGCCGCTCACAGGGTCCGTGAGCAATACAGTCAGTTTAACTACCGCCCTGGCAAACCCTTACTGTTTACCGGAGAAATGGTTTATCCGTGGATGTTTTCGCAATTTGAGCAACTTGAACCACTACAGCAGGCAGCAAACTTAATTGCGGCTAAAAAAGATTGGCCAGCGTTATACAATCTTGAACAACTGGCGCAAAACAAGGTACCTGTTGCCGCAGCCATATACAGCGAAGACATGTTTGTTGAAATGCAATACAGCCTAGAAACAGCCAAGCAAGTCAATAATCTTAAATATTGGCTCACATCAGAATACGAGCACAATGGCATTCGTATGGATGGCGAACGCATTTTAGATAAACTCATTAGCCTTAACCGTGGCCATTGTTTGCGTTAAAAAATGACATTGTAAGATGCAAAAAGGGGCATAAGATCCAATCTTCTGCCCCTTTTTATGGGGATTTTATCGTTTTACAACGGTTGAGCCATTACAATACTTGTAACACTTGCTCAGCAGCTAAGCGTGACTTAGGTAATTTAGCGTTATAGTCTTCATCTGAGTGGTGATAACCGAATGCTAATGCCACATCACATACATAACCGTCTAATTCTTTCGCAAAAATCTGTCCTAGCAATTCACTATCAACGCCTTCCATTGGGGTAGAATCAATGCCTAAACGAGCTAGCGTATGCATGGTATTACCTAAGGCTAAATAGGTTTGCGATTTAGTCCAGGCAGCGTTATTACCCACTTCGTCTGTATTTAACTCAACAAAAGCATAAGCGCCAAACGCAGTGTCGCGATCTTCTGCTTTAGTACGGCCGTCGGTAACCCCTTTATCAACCACTTTGGCATAATCTTCACGGGTATACTTAGGGTTATAAGCAAACAAAATAGTATGAGATGCCGCTTTAGCATGTGGTTGGTTAAACTGAAACTTATTTGCAAACGAGTCGTGTAAACGTTGTTTGGCCTCATCGCTTTCAATCACGATAAACTTCCATGGTTGAGAGTTAATTGATGATGGTGACAACACCATGGCATCATAAATAACCGCTAAATCTTCAGCTGATACGCGTTTAGTCGCATCGTAGCGTTTTGCAGTGTAACGTTTTTCTAAATCAGAAATAATAGCGTGAGTCATGTGATGCTCCGTAATAAATAAAATATGACTGGTTAAATCAATCAAATAGTTAACAAAAATTCTAAGTACTTTGCCCTGGTGCTAATATTGTGCTGACAAGGCATTATTCAAGGGCATTAGCGCCATTTAATCGAACAGCCCATACTGGCGGTTTGCTGTTTAGGCCCTTTACCCGTTGCCGCAATCAATTGCATCGCATTGACCAGCTCAGGGACACGATTGGGATCATCTTGTAATCGTGCATCGTCTAAACGACCGCGATATTGCAATTCACCTTGTGCATTAAAGCCAAAAAAGTCTGGGGTACACACGGCACCATACTGCTTACCAACATGTTGGTTTTCATCGACTAAATACGGGAATGTAAAACCGTGTTGCTCGGCAAAACGCAGCATATTGGCGGGCGAGTCTGCATCAAATACCTGGTAGTCATTTGACATCACTGCAAGTACATTGATGCCTTCTGACATCAATAACTTGGTATCTTCAGCCAAACGCGCAGCAATGGCTTTAACATACGGGCAGTGATTACAAATAAACATAATCAACAAGCCTTTTTCCCCTAAGTGTTTGCTCATGGTAAACATATCACCATTAGGATTTTTTAACGTAAAATCGGGTGCTTTCCAGCCAAAATCACAAATGGGCGTATCAAGTAGCATAACAGTCAACCTTTTAAGCTAAATACGAGGGTTAATTTCTAAGTCGCCATAATACGCTTATAATTAATCGTCATATACAGGGTAAAAATTGAAACATTTTCAATTTTTTTTTAATAATGAGAAACCAGGTTAAGAAAACAAAACAGCCAACTTTTGCTAACTGATAGCTGACAGTTTAATCGCTTTGTAAGCCGTACTGGTTAACTGATACACGGGCCGCTCACTACAGCACGATAACCCTGGTGGTTTTCATCCTGCACAAACTCAATATAGTGCTCAATACTTTCAAGGCTATCCTGTTGGTAATGAGACACATACAACAATTGAGACAAATGCTCTTTGGCAATCAATTCAAGTGAGTTTTTAATCAGTCTGCGGCCTAAATAATCTAAGCCTTGGTATGGCTCATCGAGGATCAACAAGGTAGGTTGTTTCACAATTGCCCTAGCAATTAACAATAAACGTTGTTGGCCATATTCTAATTGTTTAAATGTCATTTTGCTTAAATGGCTCATGTGCAATATCGTCAACCATTCGTTGGCAATGGCCACCTGTTGTTGTGTCGGCTTTTGATATAAACCAATAGAGTCATAAAAGCCGGACACAATCACATCTAATGCTGTGCAATTAACCCGATATTGCATATGCAAAGCCGACGACACCATGCCTATATGCTGCTTTATTTCCCAAATGCTCTCTCCCGAGCCTCTTTTTTTACCAAATATATCAATGTCATTACTGTAGCATTGCGGATGATCACCAAAAATAAGGCCCAGCAAGGTACTTTTACCACAGCCATTTGGCCCTTTAACCTGCCAATGCACGCCATTATCAATTCGCCAATTAACCCCAGAAAAAATCACCTTATCAGCGTAAGCCACTCGGCCATTGTGCAACTGAAATACTGGGTCGGCAAACTTGGCACTGTGACGATGACGACGGATAAGTGACAATAAGGCTTCACTCTGCTGCCCAGATTGAGCCGTTAATTGATGAATCACAGGGTGGCTATTCCACTGAGCTTTGGTCATCACACTGTCTAATTTCCCCTGGCTAAAAAGCGCGACATGTTCAATCCAGTCTGGCATATCCTCTTCACGCGACACCACAACCAACATTTGCTTGGTTTGTGCTAAATCCTGTAAATACTGAGTCAGTGTATGGCGATGGCCAACATCTAAGCCGGCATAAGGCTCGTCGAGAATTAAGAAAGGCACCTGGGTGGCAACGGCACGAGCAAGCATAACCCTTCGGCCTTCACCTGTTGATAAGTGGGTAAAATGGCTTTGACTTAAATGGATTAAATCGAGTTGCTGCAATAATTGATGGGTTAATGCGTTGTCATGGCATTGCGCATAAATCACGCCAAAAACGGTCGTTTTAGGGTCGGTATACCCCAGCGACTCACTGTCATCAAACTCCAAGATCTCTTCTAGCAGTGCTTGCTGTTCTAACAATGAAACCACGGCAACATCAGCGGCGACGCAACCCGTTATGTCCCCCCGATAACCAGTGTGTTTAGACAAACATTGCCCTGTGAGCAATTGCCCTAGTAACACACCTATGTCACCCTCGGTAGTAAACACTCCCCAGGATTGATCAGCTCCAATTTGCCATTCATCAATGCATAACGAGACACTCGATGAACTGCATTGCAATTGTGAAAATCTAATGTCCATTTACCACTTATCCTCTTTGCACTACACATAAGCTGAGTGTCTCATTTCTTGACGAAAAAAACTGTCAAAATTGGCTCAACCAAATTGATTGAGCCAATTATTGGCTGATCTGAGTCATTTCATGCACAACAAACTCAACAACAGCACCATTGGTGGCAGCAATATAATCGGCTAAATGTTGATTTTCCATATGCTTACGCCACAACTCGCGATTTTGCCAATTTTCATACATCAAGAAGTGGCCTGGGTTGGCATGGTCTTGATGTAAATCGTAATTGATGCACCCTTCTTCAGCACGAGTCACATCTATCAATTTAAGTAATTCAGACTTTACTAATTCCACTTTATCGGCTTTGGCAATAATGGTGGCAACAATCGTAAGTTTAGACATAATCAATCCTTTCAAACAGTTAAAATTAAAGTGCGTCACGCACGCTTAAAAACCTTCAAGCACAATTTTACCGATGGCACGGCCAGCTTCTAACTCGCTGTGAGCTGCACGTAAATTAGCCGCATTAATTTCGCCCATGTGTTGGCCTAATGTGGTTTTAAGATACCCTTGGTCTACCAGATCGGCTACGCGGTTTAATAAATCACTTTGCGCTTGCATATCAACAGCATTAAACATTGAACGCGCAAACATAAACTCCCAGTGTAACGACAAACTCTTAAGCTTAAGTTTAGTGACATCAAGCGCTTGAGGATCGTCAATCATGGCAATTTTACCAAATGGAGCAAGCACTTCTGTGTAGCTTTCAAAATAGCTGTCAGTGCTATTTAAACTGGCAACATGGGTCACGGGGCCAATATTAAGCGCCTCAATTTGCGCAGTTAACGGCTTAGTGTGGTCTACAACATAATCTGCACCTAACTTTTTAACCCATTCGCTTGAGCTTTCACGCGATGCAGTGCCGATTACTGTTGCCCCCGTGATGGTTTTGGCTAGTTGTACAAAAATAGAGCCTACACCACCTGCGGCGCCAACCACTAAAATCACTTCATTAGATTGAGTTGCAGTTCCTGGGCTTTGTTGTTTTATGCCTAAATGTTCAAACAATAATTCCCAAGCGGTAATTGCCGTTAATGGTAAGGCTGCAGCTTCGGCATTCGATAAACTCTTTGGCTTAAAGCCCACTAAACGCTCATCCACTAATTGAAATTCGGCGTTACTGCCAGAACGAGTAATATCGCCAGCATAGTAAACATGATCACCGGGCTTAAACTGACTCACTTTATCGCCTGTCGCAATCACTTCGCCAACCGCATCCCAACCAATTACCTTTACCTCTCCATCTACAGGCGGCATATTTAAGCGCACTTTATAATCTGCAGGGTTAACTGCAATGGCACTCACTTTAATTAATAAATCACGACCTGTTGCAATAGGCTGCGTTAAAGTAACATCGATTAACGATTCTGGATGCGTGATGGGTAAAGATTGTTTGTAACCAATGGCTTTCATGTTGTCATTCCTTATGGCAAAAATGTGTTGTTCAAACTCAATGAAGTTATATTAGCGCTTGTTTTATTCACCATAAACAGCATAATAATTGAAACATTATCAACCAAAAATAGATAATCATGCTTTTAGAAGACTTACAAGTGGTGATCAAGGTTGCTGAGTTTCGCAGTATCACTGCGGCGGCAACCCATTTAGACATGCGTACAGCCACAGCCAGTGCCGCTTTAAAGCGAGTTGAAGCCCATTTAGGCGCGGAGTTATTTATTAGAACCACACGGCAATTGCGCTTATCGAGCGCCGGCGAAAAGTACATTCCGCAATGTGAGCAAGCGATTTTAATGCTTGAGCAAGCCAAACAAAATATGAAAGGTGAGCTGGACATTATTGATGGTGATCTGCGTTTATCTGTGTCATCAGATTTGGGCCGTAATGTGGTGATCCCCTGGATTGACAACTTTATGGACACCCACTCAAAGGTGAGTTTACGCGTGAGTATCAGCGATACCAACGTTGACTTTTATCGTGATTCGGTCGACCTCGCATTACGGTACGGCTCACCAAACGATGCCAACTTATATAGCTTTAAAATTTGTAATGTGCCAAGGTTAATCTGTGCGTCGCAGTCCTATTTACACCAGCATGGTACGCCAAAGCACCCACAAGATTTGGCCAATCACAATGCATTATTGTATCAGCTTCAAAACTTAACCCACGACATATGGGAATTTAATCAAGGCGATGACAGCATTAAGGTAAAAGTCTCAGGCAACCGGGTCGCAAATGATGCCGACTTAGTCAGGCGTTGGTGCGTAAGCGGCAAAGGGATTGCGGCAAAATCATGTTTAGACATGGCACATGATTTACTCGCTAATAATATCGTCACGATTATGTCCGACTACCAGGTCAAATCCACCGAATTGTGGTTAATATTTCCAAGTAGACAGTCCATCACGCCTGCGAGCCGATTATTGCGGGACATGCTAAAGCAAAAAACTCGCGAGTTATTACAACAATTAATTGCTAAAGGTATTTTAGATAAAAGTGTGCTGGATTAATGAGTCAATTGTTGGCAAGAATGTGCCCTGTGACCACGAACGTCAGTAATCACAGGGCATATGTAAAAAGCCTAGTGGGATGCTTTATCGCCCCAAATCTCTGCTAACCTTTTGTCTCTGCCGCAGTTCCAGCGGTAAGCATTATAGCGAAGTGGATTGTTTTTATAGTAGTCCTGATGGTAACTCTCATCGCCTTTTATCGGATAAAATATAGACGCATTTAAAATAGGAGTGACCACTTTATTATTGGGAAACTGCTTTTCGACTTTACTTTTAGACTGTTGTGCAATCGCTCTTTCTGTCTCGTTTGCCACAAAAATAGCACTTAAATAGCTCGAGCCTTTATCGCAAAATTGGCCTTGGGCATCAAAAGGGTCAATATTGACCCAGTAATAATCTAACAGCTCTTTGTAACTGACTTTGCTAGGGTCATAGGTAATTTCAACTGCTTCATAATGACCTTGATGGTTACCATTGTACGTAGGATTTTTAATATTTCCGCCCGTAAATCCAGAAACGACATCAGTGACACCATCAAGCTTTTCAAAATCAGACTCCATACACCAGAAACATCCACCTGCCAAAATGGCTTTATCTGCACTGGCATTCGATGCGTACAACAACACACTTGCAGCAAGCACGGTTAACACTAGTGTGCTTTTCATAGCACCCTCCTTTAATTTATAGCTTTATCTATATTGATATACTTACAGTATGTAACCTGAGCTCGGGATAAGGGATGATCTTATACTATTTAAAATCAACATGTTACCCATTTTCACTTTCAAGCTTGTCATTTGTTCTGCTAACAAGGCAAATTGACGCGTCAATAGCTAGCCTATTGTAAGTCGATTCAACGCAGTGAGTAGGGCAAAGGACTGTTTGAAAGGCATTTATTATCCCGAGCTCAGGTTATGTAATGAATAACGTAAAAGTTCACTCTGGCATTGATGCTCTGTAATCCTTTTACCATACCAATTAACATACCCTAAATTATTTCGCTTTTGCCTTAGTCTTCTTTTTATATGGTTTTTTAAAACTACGCTTTGGCGCACTACTGGCAACACCTTGTAATGCAGAGGGTAACTGACTTGACGCTTGAGTAATTAGGCCATCTAACTGACTCAGTAATGGCTGCATAAACGCATCGTACTTTAAGCGTTTTTGGCTAATAGCATCGAGACTATTTTCCCATAATGCGGTCATGTCGGGTGTGGTGGCAGAATCAGGTAAACTGCGAATAAGACCAACACCAACAGGCGTCGCTTTAATGGCTTTACCCTGACGAACTAAATAACCACGCTTGAACAGCAACTCAATAATCCCGGCACGTGTAGCCTCTGTGCCTAGGCCGTCAGTTTCTTTGAGGATTTTTTTAATGTCGCTATCGGTAACATAACGACTGATGCCCGTCATGGCGCCTAATAAGGTCGCGTCAGTAAAATGTTTAGGCGCTTGGGTCATTTTTTCTAATAATTCACCACGCTCACATTGCAGTATTTGGCCTTTTACTAGCGGCGGTAGTGACTGCTCGTTATCGTCGTCATCATTGTTATTTGAATCCGTATTACTTTGATTTGCCGTTGTACGTTTAAATAACTGCTTCCAACCTAAAGCTTTATCTTGTCGCGCCTTAGTGGTAAATAATCCACCCTCAATGGTCACTTCAACAGCCGTTTCAGCATAGATATAAGCGGGATAAAACTGGGCTAAATATTGCCTTGCCACATGTTGATACAACTTGGCTTCATTACTTGATAACGCCGACAAATTAGCCACTTTTTCGGTGGGTACTATCGCATGGTGGGCATCCACTTTACTGTCATCCCAGGCCTTTGACTTAAGCGTTGCATTAGGGGCATCGCAACCTTCAACTAACCCCGCAGCACCTTTAAGCACGGCATCTAATACCTTAGGCGCTAATGCGTGTTGCTCTTTTGGTAAGTAGCGACTGTCCGAACGAGGATAAGTAATTAATTTATGTCGTTCATATAAACTTTGGCAGGTATCGAGCACCTCCTTGGCAGATAAGCCAAAGCGTTTAGCAGCATCAATTTGTAGTGCCGATAAGCTATAAGGTAGAGGTGGGTTTTGGCGTTTGTCTTTGGCTTCTAATTTGGTGACTTCAGCGGATTTACCTGTAATTCGCGAAACAACATTTTCAGCTAACCCTCTAGCTAACACTCTGTCATCTTCGTCCATATAAGGTTTACATGCTTCGCTAGGTTGCCATTTTGCGGAAAATGCTTGTTGTTGATCTGTTAATAAATGGGCTAGCACTTCATAAAATGCTTTAGGGATAAAATTAGCGATTTCATCATCGCGGCGCACCACTAATCCGAGTAACGGTGTTTGAACTCGGCCAACAGATAACACACCTTGATAACCCACTTTACGCCCTTGAATCGTATAAGCCCGTGTCATGTTCATGCCGTATAACCAATCGGCGCGGCTGCGCGCCAATGCAGAGGTTGATAATGGCACAAACTCACGATTGCTACGCAGTTGCCCTAGCGCGCGTTTTACCGCCTGTGGGTTTAAATCGCTTATTAATAAACGCTGAACTTGATTGAGTTTGTCGCCTTTTACGCCCAGATAGGAAATGACTTCGTCAACCAATAACTGCCCTTCTCTGTCTGGATCGCCCGCATTAATGATTACCGATGCTTGTTTTACCAGTTTGCGTAATACCGACAATTGACCGCGGGTTTTAGGTTTTGGTTGTAGCTTCCAAGTTTGTGGCACTATGGGCAAATGCTCAAGCTTCCATGATTTAAAGGCATCATCATAGGCATCTGGCTCTGCCTGTTCGAGCAAATGACCAATACACCAAGATACACAATCACCGTTGGCAGCCGTTATAAAACCATCGCCTTTTTTGTGAGGCTTCGGAAGTACATCAGCAATGGCTCGACCAAGACTGGGTTTTTCAGCGATATATAAAATCATAATCCATCATTATGCGCTTAGCCTTATCTTGTTGAGATAAAACAACACAAGGTAACTGTATAAATTTACAGTATAGATTACCTGTAAATTGACTCAGCTGCAAATCACATAGTATTAGGACAAAAAATCATTACAATGCGGGTTTTATTTTTGAAATTATCCACACAATGAAACTCGGTCACCGCCTAACACAACTCAATAACATGATCCCAACGGGCTATACGCACATTTGGGATTGTTGCTGCGACCATGGTTTATTGGGTGCGGCGTTATTAGCAAGACAGGCTTCACCGACAATACATTTTGTCGATATTGTCCCAAACTTGATGCAGCAATTAGAAAATAAGTTACAACGTTTTTATCCACGCCAACCAATTCCCCAATGGCAGGTACATTGTATCGATGTCGCAAAACTTCCCTTGTCAGATTATTCAGAAAGCCCACTCGTTGTTATCGCTGGCGTGGGTGGAGATTTGATGATCGAGCTCGTTAATTCAATTTGCCTGCAAAATCCTCAGCTACATATCGATTTTTTACTCTGTCCTGTGCACCACCAGTACGAATTACGCCAACATCTGATCAAGCTTGAATGCCGTTTAATTGATGAAAAATTGATTGAAGAGAATCGCCGATTTTATGAAATACTCTATATCAGACGTGATCCCAAACTCCCTGTGAATGTTGCTAATGATTCGCTTACAGACATTGACCCTATAGGCAATGTAATTTGGCAAGCGAGTGATGCTGCACAGCAAGACATTGCTATGCGATATTTAGCTAAAACGATTGCGCACTACAGTCGCATCAATCAATCTCGTTCAGGAAACACCTCTCAAGCACTAAAAGAGTATCAACAGGTAAACATCGCTTTAAAATAATGCCTAAAACGCTTCAATTGGCAGTCCATTTCTTGATATGTAATGTATCAAGGACGCTACGCCGTAAATGACAAGGAAGGACTTAGTCCTGCAATAAAGAGCTGGGGCCTCAATCAGCAGCATCTCAGGAATAGCGTAATTACAGTATGACTACCCATGTAATTTTCTATGTAAAATATTGTACTTCGGTTTTTTAGTAGAAGGCCGTGGATAGGTGTCATCATTTAAGGTTATCGTTGCTTCACCAAGGCTTATTGGGCCACCATTAAGCTGACTTTTCCATCTAACAAGATATTTAGCTGGAGGTAATTTAGGAAGATTAAAATAAAAAATAGTCCCAGGATCTTCTGGCACTTGAACATCTAAGTTTAGTAAATAACCATCATTATTTCTAATGACTATTGAATGCAAAGTCACACTACTTTCAAACGTTACCTTCAAAGATCGCGTAGGCTCGATAGTAAACTCAATAGTCGCATCGTTATTATTCACAAAAAGCTCACCAGCACATACATTATTTGATACCAGCAAAGCGAAAAAGATCATGGTTAGGCAACGATAAATTCTCATTTCAATTTCCTTTCTTATAACTAAACTTAATGAGTTGACTGCATGGGCCAAACACAGCAACTATTTCCTTTATCGACTTAGCACTTTTCTTTTGCGGCTAGCACAAAGTGCCAGTATGAATGATTGGTGTAATCCAATATCGACACGGATTATGTTTACAAACCGCAGACAAGGCATCTAATAAGGCATCTTGATGAGCAACAGGATGCATAATTTCAAATTTACAAAACTCCCTGTACCCTTCAACTTGCTCTTTGATATTAAAATGGCTGTGTTCACGGCTAAAACCGCAAATATTACCTAGGCTAAAACCAGATAAAAACTCAAGTTCAATCAAGGTATCAACGATGTCGTCCTTAATATCAGTTTGAGCGATCAGCACTAACAATTGCTCCGTGATCATTGACGTTTCTCCAGCCAGTAATAAAGGATTGGTAACAAATAAAGGGTTGTAATGGTTGATGTTAGTAAACCGCCAATAACAACAATAGC
The DNA here is from genome assembly GCF_023283885.1 of Shewanella basaltis. GTDB lineage: Bacteria > Pseudomonadota > Gammaproteobacteria > Enterobacterales > Shewanellaceae > Shewanella > Shewanella basaltis. Next base: position 50,386 of record NZ_JAKILA010000009.1, on the reverse strand, counting down.
TAATGGCTTTTGGATTTCAGCACCTGGGCCCGATGCAAACACCAATGGCATTAAGCCAAACATGGCTGTCGTGGCGGTCATCAATATCGGTCGTAAACGTCTTGCTGCACCTTGCTCGACTCTCGCCAATAAACTGCTAAAAACATGCTTGGTCTGCTCGTAATAACTCACCATCACCACACCGTTAAGTACCGCAACGCCGAGTAATGCAATAAAACCAACCGAAGCAGGCACGGATAAATACTCACCCGAAACATACAAACTCACGATCCCGCCCATCATGGCAAAGGGGACGTTAGCCAAAATCAAGCCCGCTTTAGCAAGCGAACCAAAAGTGGTAAACAAAATGAGAGTAATAAGCGCAATGGCGACGGGAATAACCAGTAGTAAGTTATTAGTGGCACGTTGTTGATTTTCAAACTCGCCACCAAAACTGACACTGTAACCGCTAGGTAACTTAACCTCAGCGTCAATTTTCGCATTGAGTTCTTCAACAAAACTCACTATATCTCGGCCTTGCACGTTGGTCGTAATCACCGAGAAACGATCACCTTGTTCGCGTTCAATTAAAATAGGGCCTTCTTTATAGGTTAATTTAGCGATATCGGTAAGACGTTTTAATGAATTATCAGGCATCACCAACAACTCATTCTGCAACTCATTAATACTACTCAACCCGCCTTGATTATTGGCAATTAGTACTGGGGTACGCTTTTTACCTTGCAGCACTTCGGTCACAATAACTCCTTCCAGTTGGCTTTTTAAATACCGCGAAAACTCCATGGTGCTCATGCCAAAGCCTCGAGCCAGCTCATTATCTAGGGTTAAGTTAATAAATGGACTGCCTTCAATCATGGCCATTTTCACATCGATACTGCCACTAGTGTCACTGACAAGTTGCTCAATTTGTGCCGTTAATTGCCCAAGTGTATCAATATCAGTGCCAAAGACTTTAATGGCCACATCACCAATACTGCCAGTAAGCATTTCAGAGACGCGCATCTGAATAGGTTGAGTAAAATTAAAATTTACTCCTGGAAAATTAAGCAGTTCAGTGCGAATAGCATCAATCAGTTGCGTCTTGTCAGCAAAGCGCCACTCGTCTCGCGGGGCTAGTACCAAAAATACATCGGTTTCATTTAGCCCCATAGGATCTAAACCAATCTCATCAGAACCGGTTCGAGCAACCATTTGTTTAATTTCTGGCACCTTATCAAGCAAGGTAATTTGAATTTGCTTGTCAATAGCAATCGATGCTTCAAGCGAAATAGAAGGTGATTTTTCTAGCTGTAAAATAATATCGCCTTCATCCAATGTCGGCATAAAGGTTTTACCTACAAGACTAAATAGCCCTAAACTAACCACTAACAGAGTAAACGACACGATGATAAACGGCTTTTTATGGGTAAACGTCTTTTTTAAACTGCTCAAATAAGCCGCTTTTAGTTTCTCTATCGCTTTAGGCTCTTGTGCTGACTTTTCGTTAACCAGATAAGAGGCAATGACAGGAATAACCGTAAGGGACAGCACCAATGCCGATAACATGGCAAAGACAATCGTGACAGCCACGGGCGTAAACAATTTGCCCTCTAAGCCGGTTAATGTCAGTAAGGGAGAAAACACAATCATCACAATGACAGTGCCTGATACAACTGGAATAGCCACATCTTTAGTCGCACGATAAATAAGGTGTAAACGCGGCAAACGTTGCTTAGTCGCAATAAGATTAACCATGTTCTCAACCACTACCACAGATGAATCAACCAACATACCAATCGCGATGACCAAGCCACCTAGACTCATCAAATTTGCTGACAGATTAAATAAATCCATCATCAAAAACGTCATTAATGCCGCAAGAGGCAAAGACAATGACACAACTAAAGCGGCCCTGACATTACCTAAAAACAGAGCTAGTAATACAATCACTAACAACACTGCTTCAAATAACGCACTTGAAATGGTATCAATTGCAGTATTAATTAAATTAGCACGATCATAAAAAACGTTAAGCTCACTGCCTTCAGGCAATGAAGTATTAATTTGCGCTAACTTTGCTTTAATATTGGTGACTACTTGGGCAGTGTTGGCATCTTTAAGTGCAATAATTAAGGCTTCAGCCGCTTCTTCACCGTCTTTTGATACGGCGCCATAGCGGGCTAAATGGCCGATCTGTACGTCAGCTAGATCTATCAAGCGATAAACTTGCGCATCATCCGCCTTAATCACTAACTGTTTTAGCTCATCAATATCATCAATTCGCCCCTCTGAACGCACAATAATAGTATCAGTACCAATGGTTAATTTACCGGCTCCTTCATTATGATTATTGTCAGTAATCGCCTGTTGCAAATCCGCAAAGCTGACGCCAGCGGCAGCCATGGCAGAAGGATTAGGACTAATACTAAAACTTTTGGCATAGCCGCCTAAAATATTCACATCCGCCACACCAGCAACGGTACGCAATAAGGGTCTGACTTCCCATTCCAGCAACTGCCGACGTTCCATTAACGATAAGTTAGGGTTTTCAAGTGTAAACATAAAGATTTCACTTAACGGCGTACTCATTGGTGCCACACCACCAGAGACACCTTCAGGAAAACTATCCCATACCGCCGCTAGTCGCTCGCTGACCTGCTGCCTAGCCCAATAGATATCAGTTCCTTCAGTAAAATCTAAGGTAATATCACTAATTGCATACTTAGTGGTGGAGCGTAAAATGGCTTGATTTGGGATCCCTAAAAGCTCTGTTTCAATCGGTACAGTAATTTGCGCTTCAATTTCTTCAGGCGTCATGCCAGGTGCTTTTAAAATAATCTTAACTTGCGTAGGCGAAATATCAGGAAAGGCATCAAGAGGAATATTAAACCAGGCACGAGTACCCGCTAACATTAAAATCAACGCTACAATCAGCACAAACAAGCGCTGAGTTAACGAAAAACGGATCACAGAAGCGAGCATATTATTCGCCTCCTAAACCAAGCAATATACCTTTCACTGCCGCGACAGATTGAGACAACACTTTAATTTGACTCAAATCTTGATCACTCGCGACAATATAATCATCTGCAGTAGAGCCTAATACATCGATACTCAATAAAGACAATGCTTGGTCTTTTTGGGTAAAAACCTGGCTTTCCTGTTGCCAAGTAAACACACTAATTTTTGGCACCAAATATACGGCTTTTTGATATTCAGGTATCACAGTAATTTGTTGCCCTAAGAGTAAATTACACGTTTGTGGTACAGGGGCAGACCAAGCTGTTAAAAATACCCCATCAGCAATTGCAGACACTTCATCAATGGCAATATGACATTGATGAATGTTCACCGCAGATAACGAAGTTGACTGACTCATAGGCACACTTACTTTCACCCGAATGCTCTCGGTAGGAATAAGCGAGAATAGTTGCACTCCAGCACTGTAGGGGCTATTTAGATAATTAAGATTAACAATGCCCGCCACAGGAGCCATGACCACCAGCGACTCAGTGTCTGCATTAATGCTTTGTACCATCTCCATAAAGTGCTGCATATGTTCGTATTCAAGGTGAGCACTAAAGTAATCTTGGCTGATCTCGCGCCACTTATCAGAGCCAATGCTGCCATTTTTTAGTAAAGGCAGATTACGGTCATAACGCTGTTTAGCTAGATCGTATAAGCTTTTAGCCGCCTCTATTTGAGCTAAAAAATGAAACACTTCTGGTCCAGTTAATCTGACAATGGCTTGGTCTTTGGTGACAACTTGCCCCTGCCCCACTAAAAACGTGACTTGCTGAATATTTTCAGGCGCCATAACCCAATAATCGTTACCGGGTAAACGAGCTATTTGTGCAGGAAGAGGACTACCTTCATAACTGGCCACTTTTTTAGGCGACATATAACTCACGTCTAAGTGACCTAACTCACTAAGAGATATGGTTTCAGCACTAACAAACGCCGATGATAAACCGATTGTGATACATAAAAGGCTGGCGCCAAATTTGGTCATCATAATGAAATCCCTAAAGCTTGCAGTTGCTGAGAATGAAGTTGTTGCTGGGCCACTTGGTTAAGAACTAAACGCGATTCGGTATCTAATGCATCCATATAACGGCGTAACCAAATTTCATAACCCATTTGGTTTTGGTCTTTTACCTTGGCTAAATCTTCAGTGATGGTGCGACTCAGTGACACCCCTCGTTGTAACAAGGCCTGCTGTTTTTTGAGATTATGCTGCTGTGATAACAGCTTTTGTGATTGGTTTTTGAGTTCCAGATACAACCTTTCGCTATTGATGCGTTGATCTTGATAATCTTTCTGCCAAACCGACAACTCACGTTGAGATAAAGCAGAACCAAAACCGAGTGGAATACTGATCCCAACACCTAAATGCTGGTCGTTAGCGAGATCACCAGCCGTTTCCTTTGCGGTTAATGACATTGTCCACGGATCTTGTTCACCCGCTTGCTGGCTTGTCATCATGACGTCTTGAAACTGCTGTTGCAGCGACTGTAATTGCCACAAAGGATGCTGCATCAATACCACATCGGCACCATGAGTAGATTGCACGTCTAATTCAGCCATATTATGGCCGTTTTCTTCAATATTCACGGGGATCTCACTCAAACCAGTGAGTGATTGAAATAATGCCATTGCTTCGTCTTGTTGCTGTTTTAATTCAATCTGTGCTAAATCAATATCCACGCGTTCACGATCTAATAGCAATAAATTGACTTTGGGAAACTCACCCGCATTAGACAGTTGTTTTTGCTGAACATATAACTTTTCTAATAGTGATGCTTTACGTTGCAGTTGGTTAGACTTAATGAAAGCAATGCGGTAATCCCACATGCTTTGTCTAAGTAAACCAGATAAATATAATTTTTGAAGAGCTACCTGTTGCTCAAGCAGAGAGCTGGTTAACCGTTTTAATTGGTTATCGCTTTGGTGCAAACTAAAAGATTTGATGGGTAAGTTAAGTGATACTTCTTGTTCATAAATGTTACTATTATCCAGTTCACCTAGGTAACTTAAACTAATGCTCGGCAAACCCGTCAACCAAGTCGAACTGCTCAATTGTACTGAGCGATTATCATTGAGCGGCATGGCATTAAAGGTGGTCTTGTTTAGTCGCGATTGACTTAACTGCAACAGTGGTGCCAGGTCATTGCTTGTTGCGCCATAGCTATAAGAGCTAATCGCTAACGCAACAATAAGACATATTTTGATACTAAACTTCACGGCAGACATATGTGATTTCACTAATCCAAAAGATATAGTTAGACTATTATCTTTAAGTAGAGAACACATGGGGAATATGTATCATAAATGCCACTATAGTACATATGTACCATAATTTAAGTTGATGATTTTAATACGTAATCACTAACCCTTTTTAGTCTTATTTACATAACACACTCATTTTTGGACAGCTGTCATGAGAAAAGATGTATTCATTATTATACTGCTACTGCTAATCACCTTGTTTAAGTTGTTCGATATATTTGCCGATTTTCAACTGGACATTCCCTCTTGGCACATTGCCCAAGAAGCCATGCTAGTATTGTTAACGATTGCAGCGAGTATTTTTTTAGGTTATGACCTGATCCGCAGTTCTCGTCAAGTCAAAGCACTCAAATCGAAACTTAAAAAAGCGGATAAAGAAATCGATCACATGTCATCACAAATGCGTTCAGCAAGACAAGAATACAGCGTAACAATCGCAGCACAATTCGATGCATGGCAGTTTACAAAAAGTGAACAACAAGTCGCTTTATTACTGTTGAAAGGCCTCAGCTTTAAAGAAATTGCCGAGGTACGACTCACCAAAGAAAAAACAGTCCGCCAACAAGCATCAACAATTTACAGCAAAGCACAAGTTGATGGCCGCCACACTCTATGCGCCTGGTTTATGGAAGATTTTATTCAAGAGTAATACTTACTAAGCTCGAAAATATTTAGGTCTCAGCTTAAGTATATTACAGGGTAAATAACATAGTTGTCAGCATCATAATTTTAGCTTTTACCCTTAATCTTCATTATGCGCGCATGCTTAGATCCCGGTATAAATTCCTTATTGGGAAGGATCCATTTTTGACTTAATGATTTAAAACCCATAAAAAAACCAGCACGTTAATGCTGGTTTTTATGGCTAACAACGCTGGCTATCCAAATGCTGGATTATGGATGACACTCGTTGTGCATTTCTAAATTAGTACCAATATCTTTATTACGATTTGCTTTAGCGTCGTCATTACGTAATTGAGTTAAATGATCTAAGTAAGACTGATTCACATCGTTAGTGATGTAGTGACCATCAAATACCGACGTTTCAAAGCGCTTAATATCTGGGTTTTCCATTCTTACGGCTTCAACTAAATCAGTTAAATCCTGGAAGATAATCCCATCAGCACCAATGATTTTGGCAATTTCATCGGCATCACGGCCATGAGCAATTAGCTCATTTGATGTCGGCATGTCGATACCATACACGTTCGGGAAGCGGATTTCTGGTGCCGCTGAAGCAAAGTACACTTTTTTAGCGCCGGCTTCACGAGCCATTTCGATGATCTGCTCTGAGGTTGTGCCACGTACAATCGAGTCATCAACTAATAATACGTTTTTACCTTTAAACTCGGTATTAATCGCATTGAGCTTGCGGCGAACAGACTTTTTACGCTCTTGCTGGCCTGGCATAATAAAGGTGCGACCAATATAACGGTTTTTAACAAAACCCTGGCGGTAAGGTAAATCCATACAACGGGCAATTTCTAACGCGATATCGCACGAGGTTTCAGGAATAGGAATAACCACGTCAATATCATGATCTTCCCATTCTTTTTTGATTTTGGCACCTAACTTAGCGCCCATGTTTACGCGGCTGGCGTAAACCGACACTTTGTCGATGCTCGAATCTGGGCGAGCAAAATACACAAACTCGAAAATACACGGTGCGTAGCTTGGCTCAACGGCACATTGGCGCGTAAATAACTGGCCATCGAGTGAAATATAAATCGCTTCACCCGGTGCCACATCGCGCATCACTTCAAAGCCGACGGCATCTAATGCAACACTTTCAGAGGCAACCATATATTCAGTGCCGGTAGCGGTTTCGTTTTTACCCAAAATAAGAGGACGGATCCCAAATGGATCACGAAACGCCACTAACCCTTGGCCAATTATCATTGCAGTAACGGCATAAGCGCCGCGTGTTTGTGCATGCACTTTCGCCACAGCGTCAAACACTTCATCTGCACTTAACGACAAGCTACGGGTTTCTTGTAGTTCATCGGCAAGTAAGTTAAGTAAGATTTCTGAGTCAGATGTGGTGTTCACATGACGACGTTTTCTAATCAAGCTTTCTGCTAACTCAAGGGTATTAGTTAAGTTGCCATTGTGGGCCAACGAAATCCCAAAGGGTGAGTTAACATAAAACGGTTGAGCTTCAGAAGCACTTGAACTACCCGCGGTAGGATAACGCACATGGCCAATACCCGCATTGCCTTGTAAGCGTTGCATATGTTTAGGTTCAAACACATCTCTAACCAGGCCATTAGCTTTACGTAAACGAAACGCATTGACATCAACAGTCACAATCCCTGCTGCGTCTTGTCCACGATGTTGAAGCACAGTCAGCGCATCATAAATGGTTTGGTTAACTGTTGATTTTCCTACTATTCCGACGATACCACACATGGGTAAGGTTCCTCACTGTAAGGTGTTCTATGTTTATAATTTTATATTTTGGGTACAAAGCTTGAGGTGTTTTCAAGATAGTTAAAAAACCACTGAATAACCACGCCAAATTCGGGTACAAGTACTGAGCCTTTCCACCATACGGTGTCAGGGAATGCAGTAAATGCATCCATAAAAAACAGTAATGCACTTACTATCAAGGCGCCACGAACGGCACCAAAGCACAAACCAAGTATTCGGTCTGTGCCTGATAAGCCAGTTTTAGACACTAACTGACCTAATAAATAATTGACTAATGCCCCTAGGATCAGGGTAACGACAAACAGAATGGCAATCGCAATACCGTTTCTCACTAACTCGTCCTGCATTTGCGTTAAATGCGCGGCAAGATCGAGGTAAAACTGGCTAGCGATAAAGAAAGCGGCAAACCAAACCACAAGTGACATGGCTTCTTTTGCGAATCCACGGATCAAACTAATAATAGTTGATAACCCGATAATGATAATAATTGCGTAATCAATCCAAACCATGAAAATGGGGATCCGGTATAGGGTTCAAGACGGCGCGATTCTAACAGAGACAGAAATGTTTCTCACCCCTGATTGCACAAATTATTCATGCGTGATTGCGAACAATCAATTTGATATTTTCAACCACGCACCTTGCACTACCGCCTGAACGGGTTATTGTTCTTGAGGGTTGTAGACAATGATCTTGCCCTTTAACCCCGTTAACTTAAAAATAGGATCCTGACGAGCTTTGAGTTTAGCCTCAGACACTTCAGGACCAACAAAGACACGGGTTAATCTGCCATCAATGGGCTTAGTCGGTATGGTATAGGCAGTAAAACCCGCTTTACGAAGCTGTGCTACCAAGGTATTAACATTAGATGCATTATTAAAACCACCTAATTGCAAGGTATAGCCAGCGGTAATGGTAGTCGCCGGCGGCTGCGTTTTTGCAACAACCTTAACTGGCTCAGTTTTAGGTTGAGTCTTCACCGGCGCAGGCTTAGCGGGTTTAGTCTCTTCTTTTTTAACCACTTCTGTTGGTGTTTCGTTTCCAAGTTCTACTACATCACTGTTTAACTCTTGCGGTTCTGCAATGGTTAACACTTCAAACTCTTCAACTTTATTGCTGGCTTGCTGTGCTGATGAGTCATCACGGCTATTTTTGGCGAGTGGCCGTAGTGGGATCTCAGTAAACTCCTCGACTACCTGGGTCTTTTTGCCGTCTAATAAATCAGGTAAAAAAATTACGCCCAGTGCGACGAGTACAATAGTGCCCACCAAACGATTTTGAAATTGACGATTCAATGTAATTCCCTTTGTTAACAATATGACTTAAACAACCAAAACTGACTTAAAACCTGCAACAGTATAAAAAGAACCAAACACAATAACTACATCGTCTTTAGCGATTCTCTGTTGCATTGCCTGCCATGCACTTGCAATATCATCAAATTGCACAGCAGTGTTGCGGCTGGCATCGTCTGGCAATGCCTCAAATAATACCCTTGCAGACGCACCGCGAGGGTTATCGAGCCCCACAAGGTTCCATTGGTCAATGTATGGCGATAATTCGGTTAACACCGCGTTGATATCTTTGTCTTTTAACATGCCACACAATGCCACAATACGCCGGCCTTGGTAAGCCTGCAATTGCGTTGCTAAATAACGTGCAGCATGTGGGTTATGGGCAACATCAAGCAACACAAGCGGGTGTTGCTGTACAGGCTCTAATCGCCCTGCAAGTTGTGCATTAACTAACCCCGAGGCAATTTGCTGCTCGGTAATTTGTGGCCACACTCGGCTCACCAGAGCCACAACACTGGCGGCGTTAGGTAAAGGTAAACTGGGTACAGGTAAGCACTCATAGGTTTGATGTGTCGAGGTAAAGCGCCACGTGTTTTGCTCGCCGTCAACAAGATGATAATTAAATTCAAAGCCAACACGACACAACTCTGTTTGCATGTACTCGGCGTAATCTTTCACCGACTTAGGTAAATCAGGCTCGCCCACTACCGCAACACAATGTTGCCTAAATACGCCTGCTTTTTCACGGCCGACTAACTCTCTGGTATCGCCAAGATACTCTTGATGGTCAAGATCGATTGAGGTCAAAATAACAGCCGAAGAATCGATAATGTTTGTCGCATCAAGGCGACCGCCTAAACCTACTTCTAAAATGATCACATCAAGCTGAGCGGCTTTAAATAAATATAAACCTGCCAAAGTGGCGTATTCAAAAAAGGTCAACGAAATCTCTGCTCGTGCGGTTTCAATGGCGCAAAAAGCGTCAATTAATGCCGCATCGCTCACATCTTGCTGATTAATCCGCACTCGCTCATTATAACGTAACAAATGTGGCGAACTGTAAACACCCACTGTAAAACCTGATTGACGTAAAATAGACTCTAACATCGCACAGCTAGTGCCTTTGCCGTTTGTGCCCGCAACGGTAATTACTTTACTCGGTGCAAGACACAATAAATCCATGCGTCTTGCTACTTCAGACACACGGCCAAGCCCCATTTCTATTTCAGTTGGATGAATCGCCAACAAGTACGCTAGCCACTGATCTAAACTCGCTAGTGGTCCTGGGCGCTGCACTTCACTGATCGTTGACATAAAAACACCATTTCCCTTTATTGACGTCTAACTTAATCCAACATAAACAATGGCCCAAGCGCTAACTTAGGAATGTTATATTGCTCAGGATAGGTTACATCGACTAAATATAAACCGTTTGGCTTTGCCGTAGCAGCCGCTTGATTACGATCTTTTATCGCCAGTAATTCACTCATCCACTCAATGGGCTTATTGCCTAGGCCAACCTCAAGCAACGACCCCACAATGTTACGCACCATGTGGTGTAAAAAAGCATTGGCTTGTATATCGACCATCACATACATTCCCTGGCGTGTCACACTCACTTTATGCACATTGCGAAATGGGGTATTAGACTGACATTGAACCGCACGAAAACTGGTAAAATCATTTTCACCCAACAGCAGTTGAGCCGCCTCGTGCATCAAGTTTTCGTTAATATCACCATGATAATGGCTCACACCAGAGCGTAAAATGCCGGGGCGCAACTGGTGATTATAAATCACATACCGATATCGACGTGCTGTGGCACTAAAACGCGCATGAAAACTATCGTCCACCTCTTTAGCCCATCTTACTGCAATTGTGTCGGGTAAATTAGCATTTATACCTAAAGTCCAGGCCGTTAAAGGGCGCGACGCTGTGGTATCAAAATGTACCACCTGGCCAGTACCGTGCACACCAGCGTCAGTTCGGCCAGCACAAAAAACTTCTATTGGTTCATTTGCAACATAAGATAATGCTTTTTCTAGCTGAGCTTGCACTGAATCGACATCGGCCTGACGTTGCCAGCCAAAAAAACCACTTCCATCATATTCAATACCTAACGCAACCCGCATAGCAATTTCCTCTACTCATTAATGGCGCGAAGTTTATACCAATTTGCGTCATTATGTAATTGATATAGGCACTCTTGCTGACTCGAATCACTGGATGTGTAAATCACACGACAGCCCCGACTTTCAAACTTAGCCTCAATCAAGCTAAATATTGTCAATTTCAATACCTATTGATGCCTTTTTAAACAAGGGATAACGAGTAGGTGGAATCAAGGTATTCAGCCCTTCGTTACGACAACGCCCACTTCTACGTCATTCCGGCAACGCCTTTAAAGCCGGAATCCAGGTGTTCAGCCCATCGTTCCGGCAACGCTTTTAAAGCCGGAATCCAGGTGTTCAGCCCGTCATTCCGGCAACGCTTTTAAAGCCGGAATCCAGGTGTTCAGCCCGTCGTTCCGGCAACGCTTTTAAAGCCGGAATCCAGGTGTTGATTGCCGCTTTAAACAAAATCAAAAGCAACACCTAGATCCCTGATAAAAGCACTCAGGGATGACGAGCAAAAAAGATAAGGCAACATCAAAAAACAAACAAAGCTAACGACTAGGCTATTCTGGTTACGCCAACTACTTTGCCAATTGCTTATTAGTATTAAGATGATGCCCACTACTTCGTCGTTTGCTTATTAGCCTACAAAATAACCTTACTACCCCGTCGTTCCGGCAACGCTTTTAAGCCGGAACCCAGGTGTTGCTTGCCGCTTTAAACAAAATAAAAAGCAACACCTGGATCCCTGATAAAAGCACTCAGGGATGACGAGCAAAAAGATAAAGCAAAAAAGATAACAAACACCATCCACTACTACGTCATTCCGGCAACGCCTTTAAAGCCGGAATCCAGGTGTTCAGCCCGTCGTTCCGGCAACGCTTTTAAAGCCGGAATCCAGGTGTTCAGCCCGTCATTCCGACAACGCTTTTAAAGCCGGAATCCAGGTGTTCAGCCCGTCATTCCGGCAACGCTTTTAAAGCCGGAATCCAGGTGTTCAGCCCGTCATTCCGGCAACGCTTTTAAAGCCGGAATCCAGGTGTTCAGCCCGTCGTTCCGGCAACGCTTTTAAAGCCGGAATCCAGGTGTTGATTGCCGCTTTAAACAAAATCAAAAGCAACACCTGGATCCCTGATACAAGCACTCAGGGATGACGAGCAAAAAAGATAAGGCAACATCAAAAAACAAACAAAGCTAACGACTAGGTTATTCTGGTTACGCCAACTACTTTGCCAATTGCTTATTAGTATTAAGATGATGCCCACTACTTTGGCGTTTGCTTATTAGCCTACAAATAACCCTACTACTCCGTCATTCCGGCAACGCTTTTTAAGCCGGAATCCAGGTGTTGCTTGCCGCTTTAAACAAAATAAAAAGAAACACCTGGATCCCTGATACAAGCATTCAGGGATGACGTGCGGTAGGACAAAGCCTAGTACCTAGAACCTTAAGCCAAAAGCAACACCTGGATCCCCGATAAAAGCACTCAGGGATGACGTGCGGTAGGGCAAACCCTAGTACCTAAAACCTAGCACCTTCAATGGAACAAACTCTAAGCCACTCACTCATAAACGATGTAATAATTTTTACCAAAAAAAAAACGGCGCAGATGTCTGCGCCGTTTAAACTGGGTTTACATAAGGTTAACGAAAACCTTTAAGTAAACTTTCAGCTTCTGCTTGTTGGCGTTCATTACCGTCAATTTGCACTTCTTTCAATAGTGCTTTGGCGCTGTCTTGATCTTCAATTTCAATGTAGGCACGTGCTAAATCCAATTTTGCATTTACCGAATTTTCTTCATCATCAACATCAATCATATCGGCGTTGCCAATTAACGAATTAACTTCTCCCATATCGACATCGACGTCTTTATACTGATCCGTTTTACCGTCATCTTCATCCGCATCGTTCAATAGTTTATCAATGTCGATATAACCATTTTCACGTTCAAAGCTCATCAAATCGTCATCGCTAAAGTCAGCGGGTTGACGGCGCTCTTTTTCATCTAACGCGGCAAGCGCTTCATCTACGGTTAAGTTGTCATCGCTAAGAATGTAGTCATCGTCAGATAAAAACTCATCGTCATTATCATCATTTAACGACTGCGAAAAAGCAGCAAGCAAGTCATCGTCGCTCACATCAATATCATCAGCTTCTTTATCTGCGCTCGCGGTTTCAGCAGCTTTAAGCAAATCGCTTTCCCACTCGAGCATTTGCGGCTTAGGTTTGTTGGCCTTTAAGTCGTTAAAGAAACCAGAATCTTTATTGGCTTTAGCCGCCGGTTGCGCCTTAGCGTCAGCTGCGGGCTCATCAGATTCGTCAGTGTTAGCATCTTGGGTGAATTCATCATCGGCCATTGATGCCAGCAAGGCATTAAGTTCATCTTCAGACGTGTCAAGGTTATCGGCCACATCAGTATCGTTTGAGTTTGCATCATCAAGTGAAAATGCCAAGGGCTCGTCGTCTAACGCTTGTGTATCTGTTTCGACTACATCATTTGTGTCACTTTGTGCCAATAATTCATCAAGTTCAGTGTCAAAAGATAACTTGTCGTCAGTGTCAACAACAGGCTCATTGGCGTCACTGTCATCGGTTTGGTTCGACTCTAGGTCAGATAAATATTGATCCAGTTCATTAAACAGATCTTCATCTTCAAGGCTGTGTGAATTGTCTTCTTGTGGCGCGTCATCTTGCGGCTCATCAAAAGACAAATCAATATCATCATCTGCATCTTCTTGTGCCAATGACTTGTCAGGAGCTTCACCATAAGCATCTTGCTCATAATGACGAGTCGGCGCTTCTAGGGCCTCTTCATCGGTGAGAGGATCCAGGATTGATGGCATTTCAGGTTCGTCAAAGCTTGCAAGTAACGCATCAATGTCCGCGTCACTGCTGTCATTTAAGTTGGCAGCGGTATCATTGTCATCTGTGTCGAGTTCAGCGGCAATTTGCGCGGCAATATCTTCAAGTGCTTCATCATCGGTTTCAGTATCACCTGCAACCTCACTTTGCTGTTCATCGTTGCCATTATCGAGCTGAGGTTCGTCAACAGGTTCGCTCAAACTCGCCAGTAGCGCGTCGATGTCGTCATCGCTTGGCTCATTTTCAGCGTCATTTTCACTTAATTCATCGGCGTCCTTGTCAGAACCCTTATCTAAGTCGTTGTCTAAGTCATCTTCTAATTCAGCCGCGATTTGCGAAGCTAAATCTTCTTCATCGTCTGCAACCTCGCTGGCACTGTCTTCGGCATCATCGTCGGCATTGGCCTGTGTAACATCAGACTCAGTAACAGGTTCATCAACAGGTTCGCTCAAACTCGCCAGTAACGCGTCGATGTCTTCATCGCTTGGCTCATTTTCAGCGTCATTTTCACTTAATTCATCGGCGTCCTTGTCAGAACCCTTATCTAAGTCCTTGTCTAAGTCATCTTCTAATTCAGCCGCAATTTGCGAAGCTAAATCTTCTTCATCGTCTGCAGCCTCGCTGGCACTGTCTTCGACATCATCGTCGGCATTGGCCTGTGTAGCATCAGACTCAGTAACAGGTTCGCTCAAACTCGCCAGTAGCGCGTCGATGTCTTCATCAGAATCAAGAGAGTCCACGTTGTCTTCGGCTTCATCATCTTGCAGTTCTGCGGCAATAAGTGCTGCCAAATCATCGTCGGTATCGACCGTATCGCTGTTTAGTGGCTCTTGAGAAGCGTCATCAGCAGTTGCATCTAAACCCGCTAATAAAGAATTAATGTCATCATCAGACGGCTCAACATCATCGTCATCAATTTCAAGTTCAGCCAGTAACTCATCTACGTCAGACGTTTCATTGTTGTCAGTTGTTGGCTCCTCAAGATCGGCAGGCGCGTCATCGTCAACAGGCTCTGCTTGTGCATCACTATCAGCTTCTGCCGCTACATCTGCGTCTAAATCAGTCTCAGCATCTAAATCAGTTTCAGCTTTGGTATCAACATCGTCTGCTTCTGCTTCAACTTCAGTTTCGGCTTCGGCTTCAGACTCGGCTGGCATGTCAAATTCGGCTAATAACGAGTCAATGTCATCATCGGTCGAAGCGGTTTCTGGTTCGGGTTCGGGTTCGGGTTCTGCTTCTGTCTCTGCTTCTGTCTCTGCTTCTGTCTCTGCTTCTGCTTCAACTTCGGCTGGCATATCAAATTCAGCCAATAACGAGTCAATGTCATCGTCAGTCGAGGCGGTTTCAGGCTCTGATTCTGTCTCAGCATCTAATTCAACTTCAGGTTCGGCTTTTGGCTCGGCTGGCATGTCAAATTCAGCCAATAACGAGTCAATGTCATCGTCTGTCGAAGCGGTTTCTGGCTCTGATTCTGTCTCTGATTCTGTCTCTGCTTCTGCTTCAACTTCGGCTTTTGGCTCGGCTGGCATGTCAAATTCGGCCAATAACGAGTCAATGTCATCGTCAGTCGAGGCGGTTTCAGGCTCTGATTCTGTCTCTGCTTCTAATTCCACTTCAGTTTCGGCTTTTGGCTCGGCTGGCATGTCAAATTCAGCCAATAACGAGTCAATGTCATCGTCGGTCGAGGCGGGTTCTTGTGCGTCGGTGTCAATATCGTCAATCGACACGGTTTCTTCAGCTTCGGGCTCGGCTTTAATATCAAACTCGGCTAATAACGAGTCAATATCATCTTCAGCTGATGCATCAAGCGAATCGTTGTTGGGTTTATCTGCGTCTAAATCAGCCAGTAAACTGTCTAAGTCATCTTCTGGCGACATAGACGTGAGTGATGCTGCGGGCTCGTCATCTAATCCAGCTAACAAACTGTCAAGATCGTCATCATCTTCAAGCGGCTCAAGTTCAGAATCTTGCTCTTCCATGGCCTCTGCCCATAGGTCATCAAGAGACGAGCCTTCGTCATCTTCTGCGCCAAATTCATCATCTTGTACCGTTGCAGACGCCATACCTAAATCGTTGTCATCAGCAAGAGAGGCTTCTGGTTGTAAATCTACACTGTCTAAATCTAATAAATCATCTATTGATTCGTCTGAATCTGAGTCAAGGTGAATCACTACATCGTCGGCATCGTCATCAACAGCCATGTCATCGTCAAGGCTATTGTGTTCGGCATTGTCAGGTTGTTTAGCCACATTGTCGGTTTGTTTTTGTTCTTCAACGTTAGCAGGCTGTTTATTATTGCGGCGGGTTAGCAGCCAAAATATAAACCCAAAAATCAATAATAAAGGCACCGATGCCGCCACAATCAGCAACAGGGTGTTATCCATTAAGGTGCGCCAAAAATCTTGTGGCTCTTCTA
Organism: Shewanella basaltis; assembly: GCF_023283885.1. Lineage (GTDB taxonomy): Bacteria > Pseudomonadota > Gammaproteobacteria > Enterobacterales > Shewanellaceae > Shewanella > Shewanella basaltis. The sequence continues at coordinate 34,001 of NZ_JAKILA010000009.1, read as the reverse complement.
TTACTGGTTCTACCGAATTCACCTGTTGTAATAGTTTTTCGTATTCAATGGTTAACTTGTCGTGTTTTTCATTAAGCAGTTGAAGATCTTCTTCAAGCGACGAAATATTTAACGACATTTGGCCAATTTTGTTTTTAAGTGCTTGGTTATCATTTTGGCTAACCATTAATTCATCTTGCACTCTGGCAAGCTCGTCGGTAAGCATTAATGTTTTTGCATTGGCTTTATCAATCGCCTGGTTAAGGTCTTTCACCTCGGCAGCGTTAACTTGCTTTACAGTCTCTGTTTTTACTGGGGTAGGTGTTTGCTGCGTTATTTGTAGCGGTTGATTGGCATTTGGGGTTTTAACAACTTCAACAATGGGCGATGGTTTATTTACCACGGGCGCGGGGACACTACGAGCTCTTTGAGATTGCTGTGCTATTCGGCGATCATCCTGATCGGCGCGGCGACGGGCAACATCATCAGGAATGGCAGCCATAACATCCGCTGAAGGAATTAATAAAATCATTCCGCGTTCTAGCGTATTGTAATTATTGCCACTAAAAGCGTGCGGGTTAGCCTCAAACAATGCCGCCATAACTTGGTACACACTAACACGATCATTGGGGCGTACTTTTTGAGCAATACTCCAAAAGGTATCTCTTGAGGTAGTTGGACCATATTGACGCTTAGCTTGCTGTTTAACCTCTCCATTAGGCCCTGTTATTTTTAGCGTTTCAGCATGAACAGAATCAACTAGTTGTAAGCTGGTTAAGCCAACGGTCGCACAGGCAATCAAACCCAAAATGTAAGAAGTACGCAAAGTCATCCAATCCTTCCCTTTAAGCGCTAATAAGTTACCGTCGTGGCAACAGGCTGTAGGCAATTTTTATCATTAATATTTATTATCATTACTATATCAAATCACATCGGTTTTAAGCTAACGTTTGCGTCTAATACCAATATGCGATCATGCTTACTGGTTAACATCGATTATAACGTTGTAAGAAATGTTAAAGGTAAACAACTACCTCATTGTAATTTCTGCCTTGTTCTAAGCGATTTTTCCTACGCAATCTCTCAACACTTATTTATCCAGCTAGGTATAAAAAAGCAGTATAGATGTTAAAAATGATACGCTTACGACTATAAACTAGTTCCGCCAGCCCTGCTACTACTGCAAGGTGTAAAACAAAAAAAGCCTGCTAGGTGCAGGCTTTTTAAACTAAATCACTTCACGATTAGTACATTAGTGTTGAGCAAGGCTCAATCAATAGTAATCTCTAATCAAAATCTCAGCGATTTGCACACTGTTTAGTGCCGCACCCTTACGAATGTTATCGGCAGTAACCCATAAATTTATACCATGAGAATGAGAAATATCTTTACGGATACGCCCTACATACACAGGATCGTTCCCCGCAGCTTCAGTAACCGCTGTTGGGTATTCATCGTCGCTTTCAAATAATTCAACGCCAGGAGCATTACGTAAAACGGCTTTAACATCTTCTGCATCAACAGGTTGACGCGTTTCAATGTGTACGGCTTCTGAGTGACCATAAAACACAGGTACACGCACAGCAGTTGGGTTAACCACAATTTCGTCGTCGCCAAAAATCTTTTGGGTTTCCCACACCATTTTCATTTCTTCTTTGGTGTAGCCATTTTCCATAAACTTATCAATTTGTGGCAGCACGTTAAAGGCTATCTGTTTAGGGTAAACAGAAGGCTCAGCCGGTAAACCCTGTAGTAACTTAGCGCATTGGCTCGCTAATTCTTCAATGGCTTTTTTACCCGTACCAGAAACAGATTGGTAAGTCGCCACGTTAATGCGTGAAATACCAAACGCATCATAAATAGGTTTAAGCGCCACCAGCATCTGAATCGTTGAACAGTTTGGGTTAGCAATAATATTGCGATTACGAAAATCAGCAATGGCTTCTGGGTTTACTTCAGGTACCACTAATGGCACGTCAATGTCGTAACGAAAATGTGAGGTGTTATCAATAACCACACAACCCGCTTCCCCTGCTATGGGTGCCCACTTAGCAGACACATCGCCACCGGCTGAAAAGAAACCAATTTGCGCTTGGCTCCAATCAAACGTTTCTACGTCAAGAATTTCAACTTGTTTACCGTGAAAACTGACCGTTTCGCCAGCACTGCGACTGCTCGCCAATGGAAACAACTTAGCAACCGGAAAATTACGCTGCTCGAGGATCTCAATCATAGTTTGACCCACTGCGCCCGATGCACCTAACACGACTACATTAAATTCCTGAGACATAATTAACGCTCGACTCCTATTATCCAGTTTGAACAATCAATCTACCCTAGTTTAGTTGTGCTTTACTAGGGTTAATGTATTAAAAAAGCCAGCTTTGAAGTGATTTTTTCTCAACTGGCTAAAAAAGTGGGTTTATCTCAGGGAATAAAAGCTGCCAAGTGGCAAATATCCGTTAATTGCTAAAGTAACGCACTGGCCCTAATTAACCTGCGAGTTAAAACCTAAACGGTGTAACAAATTAAGGTTGTCAGGAGCCTGTAACGATGCATTTTGTAGGGTTATCGCACTAAACTCTCGGCGGTAAGTATGCTTTTTACGCATTTGATCAAACCCGGCCGCAGTTGCAAAACAGCCTCTAAATTTCACGTCATCGTCGCGTAAATCGTACACTAAACGCGATAAACTCAACAGTTGGCTCTGCGATGGCATATCTTGTAAATGCACCCGACTAAATTGAAACGGCGGTAATAAGCTGACTAAGGTCTTGTCGGCATTAACCCCCAATACATTGCACAAGGTTTGATACAACATAAACGTACCACGGGCTTTGCCCTCTAAGCTGTAGCCCGCAATATGCGGTGTTGCAAACTCAGCTAAAGCAACTAACTCAGGCATTGGGTTTGGCTCACCTTCCCATACATCAAGCACAAGTTTGACATCGTCACGCCGTTGTTTAAATTGAATTAACGCACGGTTATCAATCACTTCCCCACGGCAGCAATTAAGCAACCAAGTATTGGGTTTTAATTGATTTAAGCGCGCTTCATCAAACAAATACCAGGTTTTATGTTTACCCTGTTTAGTGATAGGCACATGCAAACTAATAATGTCAGCCTGAGCAATCAAGGTGTCTAAAGACACAAAATCACGGCTATCGCCCTGCTCAGCCTTCACCGGATCGCACAATAACACCTTAAGCCCAAATGCCTCTAAACACTTAGCCGCAGCAGTGCCCGTGTTACCAGCCCCCACAATACCAACCACTTTACCGCTAAGCGGTTGTGCAAAGCGCTGAGCCAACTCAAGCATAGCAATAAAAGCAAATTCCCCAACTGCCGTAGCATTACAGCCAGGAGCGTTTGTAAATGGAATACCACGCTGGGCAAGGTATTCAACATCCACATGGTCAGTACCAATAGTGGCACTACCCACAAATTTAAGTTTATGAGCTTTTTCAATCAGCGCCGCATTCACTTTAGTAACCGAACGCACCAACAACACATCAGCATCGTTAACCTGTTCAGCGCTAAGATTACGTCCATTAACAAACTCTATTTCGCCCAAGCCGCCAAACAAGGCGTCAACATAGGGCATATTTTCATCGGCAATAATTTTCATTTGGGCATCTTATTAGTAGGCGAATCAACGACAATGCATCGCACTTTATCAAGCGTATCTTATAACAAAGCCCGCCACTGAACGAGGAAAAAACAACACCTGGATTCCGGCTTTAAAAACGCTGCCGGAATGACGTAGTAGTGGATGGTGTTTGTTACCTTTTTTGCTTTATGTTTTTCGCTCGTCATCCCTGAATGCTTTTATCAGGGATCCAGGTGTTTCTTTTGACTTTGCTTGAAACGTAAAGCCAACTGCTGGATTCCGGCTCAACAGCGTTACCGGAATGACGGGCTGAACACCTGGATTCCGGCTTTAAAAACGCTGCCGGAATGACGTAGTAGTGGATGGTGTTTGTTATCTTTTTTGCTTTATCTTTTCGCTCGTCATCCCTGAATGCTTTTATCAGGGATCCAGGTGTTTCTTTTGACTTTGCTTGAAACGTAAAAACAACTGCTGGATTCCGGCTCAACTGCATTGCCGGAATGACGGACTGAACACCTGGATTCCGGCTTTAAAAACGTTGCCGGAATGACGAAGTAGTTGGGCGTTAGCGGAATGACATAGTAGTTGAGCATTAGCGGAATGACGGAGTAGTTGAGCATTAGCGGAACGACGTAGTAGTTGGATGTTGGCGTAATGACATAGTAGTTGGGTGCAGCTGAAATGACGTAAATAAAAAAGCCAGCGTTGTTTCCAATGCTGGCTTTAATGTATTCGCAGTCAGTGCTGCAAGCACATATTATGCTTTATATTTGCGCATCACTAAGGTGGCGTTTGTACCGCCAAAACCAAAGCTGTTACTCATAATGGTGTTCAACTCTGCATGGCGCATTTCTTGTACCACTGGCATGCCTGCGGCTTTTTCATCAAGGTTATCGATGTTAATGCTAGGAGCAATAAAGCTGTTTTCCATCATAAGTAGGCTGTAAATTGCCTCATGCACACCGGCGGCACCTAACGCATGGCCCGTTAACGATTTAGTTGAGGCTATTGCAGGCATGTTATCACCAAACACTTCACGTAACGCCTCAAGCTCACGCATGTCACCTACTGGGGTTGATGTACCATGGGTGTTAATGTAATCAACTGGAGTATCAACATCGGCTAATGCCAATTTCATACAACGTACGGCACCTTCACCAGACGGCGCAACCATGTCATAACCGTCAGATGATGCACCATAACCAACTATTTCAGCGTAAATTTTCGCACCACGAGCAAGCGCATGCTCTAGCTCTTCAACAACAACAATCCCGCCGCCGCCAGAAATAACAAAACCATCACGGTCTGCATCGTAAGTACGCGATGCTTTTTCTGGGGTTGCATTGTACTTAGTTGACAACGCACCCATAGCATCAAAGCCCATGGTTAACGTCCAGTCAATCTCTTCAGCACCGCCAGCAAAAACCATGTCTTGCTTACCCATTTGGATTAGCTCAACTGCATGGCCGATACAATGGGCAGATGTTGCACACGCTGAACTAATTGAGTAGTTAACCCCTTTAATTTTAAACGGTGTAGCTAAACATGCACTGGCAGTACTGGCCATAATACGAGGCACAATGTAAGGCCCTACACGTTTTACGCCTTTTTCGCGCAATGTATCAGCAGCTTGAACCTGGTTTTTAGACGACGCTCCGCCCGTACCAGCCACTAAACCAACACGAAAATTAGAATATTGTTCTTCAGTCAAATTAGCATCAGCGATGGCTTCTTGCATTGCAATATAAGCATAAGCGGCTGCATCACCCATAAAACGAAGCGCTTTACGGTCTATGTGTTCAGTTGGGTCAAGTTTAATATCACCCCAAACCGTGCTACGTAATTGCATTTCTTCAAACTGCGCAGAGTGGGTAATACCGCTACGGCCAGCTTTTAGCGACTCAGTCACTTCTTGCTTGTTATTGCCGATACTTGAAACAACACCCAATCCGGTGATCACGACTCTTTTCATTTTATTTCTATCCATTTGGTACATGTCGGTACTTAATTGCGGCAATCATAGCTTCTTTGCAGCAATTAAGTGGTCAGCTTTCCATAAACGCAGGTAAAATAATGCCAAGTTATGGGGCATGAGTAAAATATTTTGAATAAAACCACATCGATATCTGCATACAACAATAAACAACATGGTCACAAAAGCCAATTGCAAGAACGCAATGATGCAAACAACCATCAATTAATAAAACAGTATATCGACACTGTATTGCAAACCCATGACGTTAATTCACAATCAAAAACAAGCAATAAACTCATTACTCTGGGGCAACTTGGCCTTAGCGATGGCCATGAATTGTTATTGTTACAAGCAGCCCTACAACACAAAAATAAGTCACTTAGCTGCCAGCAACAATACCGTGTGCATCTTATTGTGTTGACGACAAATCCTATTAATAAACAACACCTTAAACAAATATGGACGCAACAAGGCTTATTAGCACCAAGCCATCCTTTATTTGCATACACCAATGCGCTATTAAAAACGGAGCTGGCCGCCATAAAAGGTTGCCAACGTCTTACGCTCAACAATACTAAGCTAATTATTGATGTGTATTGCGGTAAACCGCTTGAACAATTAAAGCTCATCGCGACCCCAGCAACCCAGGCTGTAGAGCACTGGCTTGCCCTAGCCCATACGTGCCAAACTGAATCTTTGGATCACTATTTCAACCCAGCCGTTTTATGGCAATGCGGCCGGTTAAGCAGCAACAACGCCAGCGTTTATATCGCAGCCGAAGAATCGGCCAACATCATTGCAGTTAATAAACAACTACAGCATTGTGGCTTTGTTACTCACAACAACAAGCACACCAACAAGCACACCAACAAGCACACCAATAACGAAGACGAAATAGCAATTGCAGAACGCAAGGCACTAACTCAACACATAAAACAGCAGTTTGCCTACAACCCCATTGCACACAGCATTAACAACGACCAGCCTATCGCCATTATTGGTGGTGGTATTGCCGCGGCAAGCCTTGCCTTATCGCTAGCGCAACGTGGTAAAAGCAGCATTATTTACTGCAAAGACAACCAGTTAGGCCAAGGTGCATCAGGCAACAAGCAAGGGGCAGTCTACCCGTTACTCACGCCAGAAAACGGCCAATTGAGCCAGTTTTTTCAACAAGCATTTCTATTCAGTCGCCGCCAGGTGCAATCTTTAGTCGATGACGGCTTTCACATAGGTCATCAATGGTGCGGCGTATTGCATACCGGGTTTGACGAGCGCAGCGAAACCAGATTAACCAAAATCATCAACGGCCAACAATGGCCACAAGAAATAGCCACAGCAGTTACTGCACAGCAAGCAAGTGACATCGCCAGGGTAACTATCGATAAATCTGGTTTTTATTATCCACTCGGTGGCTGGGTGTGCCCGTTTGAATTTGCACAAGCAGCCATCAGCAAAGCGCAAACACTCGCTAACGTTAAGGTTGTTTATAATAGTCAAATCAATCGCATTGAATCAGGCCCACAAGGCTGGCAACTGTTTAGCGACAACCCCACATTGGCCATTGCAACTCATCAACAAATAGTTGTGGCATCGGGCGCACAACTTACCGACTACGCGCAAACAAAGCAGTTGCAAATCAGTGGTTTTAGAGGCCAGGTTAGCCATATCCCCGCACAAGGAGAATTAGCACAATTGTCTACTGTCATTTGTGCAAACGGCTACTTAACCCCGCAACATAATCAAGTACATTGCGTAGGCGCAAGTTATGTAAAAGACCCAACCCATCTTGATTTTTGCCCACAAGAACAACACGAAAACAGCCTGAAGATGAAGCAAAGCTTCCCTAATTCAAACTGGCCAAACGATATTGATGTTTCAAACAACGATGCCAGAGTTGGCGTAAGGATGGTCAGCCGCGACCACTTCCCGGTAATGGGATGCGCAACTGATGTTGAAGCGTTATTTGACCGTTACGCCGTTCAGCAACAATCAAAAAACAAGCCCAGCGATTGGCAACATTACTGGCAAACCACACCCGCACCTATTTATGACGGCTTATATGTTTTAGGTGGCCTCGGCTCCCGCGGCCTAAGCTCAGGCCCACTGGTTGCAGAATGTTTAGCAGCAAACTTATGTGGCGAACTCTCACCTCTCAATTTGGAGTTACAAGCCCTACTCAGCCCCAACAGAATGTGGCTACGCAAGCTATTAAAAGGCAAAGCATTAATGTGATGCTCTAGCAACTCGCAAACTCGCCACAGAGCGGACTTAGTCCTTCTAAAATCTAGGCAACACCTGGGTCCCTGATACAAGCACTCAGGGATGACGAGCAAAAAATGATGACAAATAAACGCTCACTACTTCATCTTTTACTTATTCGTCTACAAATGCCCCACTACTCCGTCGTTCCGGTAACGCCAACTACTACGTCATTCCGGCAAAGCTTTTAAAGCCGGAATCCAGGTGTTTGGCCCGTCATTCCGGCAACGCTTTTAAAGCCGGAATCCAAGTGTTGATTTTGGGTTTCTAGGCCCTAGACTCTAGGAACTCGCAAGCTCGCCAGAGGATCTAGATTCTAGCAGCGTAGCGTCCTAGCAGACCGAAGGTCGCCCTAGAACCTAGCACCTTAAGTCAAAAGCAACACCTGGCCCCCTGATAACAGATCTCAGGGATTACATACTAAAAGAACAAAACTTATCTGTATTCTTCTAATAAGCCCGCTAACTCTTTCTTAAAGTCTCCGCCCAACTTAGGGTCGCGAAGGCCGTATTCAACAAAGGCTTTCATGTAACCAAGTTTGTCGCCACAATCGTGCGACTTACCTGTCATATTAAAGGCTTCAACAGTGTCAGATTCTATTAGCATATCAATAGCATCAGTTAACTGGATTTCATCACCAGCACCAGGGAGCGTGCGCGCTAATAAATCCCAAATCTTCTCAGACAATACGTAACGGCCGACAACGGCTAAATTAGAAGGTGCTTTGCCCACTTCAGGTTTTTCAACCATGGTAAAAATTTTGGTTGAATCACCAGGGTTGATGGTTTCGCCACCACAATCTGCAATACCGTATTTATGAACCTGATCATCTGGCACAGGTGCAACCATAATTTGGCTAGCACGAGACTCACGAAAACGGATTAACATTGACGCTAAATTTTCAGTGCGTTGATCGGCAGAATATGAATCTAAAATCACGTCAGGTAGTACAACGGCAAACGGATTATCGCCAATACAAGGCTTAGCACATAATATCGCGTGGCCTAAACCTTTAGCTTCACCCTGGCGCACGTGCATAATGGTGACGTTTTTAGGGCAAATAGATTGGACTTCGTGCAGTAACTGACGCTTTACACGCTTCTCGAGTGTTGACTCGAGCTCATACGATTTATCAAAGTGGTTTTCGATGGCGTTTTTACTGGCATGGGTCACCAACACAATCTCTTTAATCCCGGCACTGACACATTCGTCAACAATGTACTGAATAAGCGGTTTATCCACCAAAGGCAGCATTTCTTTTGGGATGGCTTTAGTAGCAGGTAACATACGAGTGCCTAAACCGGCAACGGGAATAACAACTTTCATAAATATCCTTATTTAGCGTGTGCTAATAGCAAAGTTAAAAAATAAAAAGGGAAAAGGTAAAAGTATAAAAGAAACACCTGGATCCCTGATACAAGCACTCCGGGATGACGAGCAAGAAGATAAAGCAAAAAATGATGACCAATAAGCGCTCACTACTTCGTCTTTTGCATATTCGTCTACAAATGCCCCACTGCTCCGTCGTTCCGGTAACGCTTTTAAAGCCGGAACCCAGCTGTTGTATTTACGTTTCAAACAAGGTCACAAGAAACACCTGGATCCCTGACACAAGCACTCAGGGATGACGAGCAAGAAGATAAAGCAAAAAATGATAACCAATAAACGCTCACTACTTAGTCTTTTGCCTATTCGTATACAAATGCCCCCCTACTACGTCGTTCCGGTAACGCTTTTAAAGCCGGAATCCAGGTGTTTTATTTACGTTTCAAGCAAAGTCAAAAAAAACACCTGGATCCCTGATAAAAGAACTCAGGGATGACGAGCGGTAGGGCAAAAGCAACACCTGGGTCCCTGATAACAGATCTCAGAGATGACGTGCAAAAAGATAAACCAACCGCAGGTTTGCGCTTATCTCGATTTTTTGGGGTTGTCCGATGGTAAATACCGCACCAGCCAACACAACGTTAAAATAGTTAAAAACAGCAAAGTGTTGGCTGGTGATTGCAAATTAAAATCCACTGTACAATGGATCAGCATGTGCACAATGGCCATTGCACAACCAAAAGCAATGCCTTTATAAAGTTTATTATTACGCAAATACATGGTTCGGCAGGCTAACCAAAAGGCATATAACACCCACAGGCCTAAAATAGCAGTCATCACCACACCATATTCAACCACAAACTGCACATATTCATTATGGGCATGGTCGTAAAAGCCCGAATAAAACTGGGGTTGGTACTGCGGGAACACAGTATAAAAACTGCCACCGCCTGTGCCGGTCAATAAATGCTGCTTAATAATCGGTATACTATCAATAACCACTTCATCGCGAGTTTCTGAACTAAAAGAAGTGTCTTCTAAACGCTGTTTTACCTTATCAACACCAAAAATTGACCCTACGATAAGTAAATCAAGAATAAAAATACTGATAACTAAGGGTTTAAACAGGGTTGGCGGCCTGCGATAAATAAACATCGACAACAGTGACACCACCCCAAGCGCAGTAAAAAAGCCTGCATTCCCCATACGTGAACGGCTTAAAATGAGGCCGATCACCATAATAACAATAGCAAGTCGTAAAATGATTTTACGGCTAAACAAAGTGGACAATAAGTCGATAAATTTTTGCCTAAAATCAGTATCAGACTTGCTAGTTTTAAGCTCAGATAACAGCCAACCAAAGGCGATACTTAAACAAAGTGCAAGGTAATTTGCAAAATGGTTTTGGTAAACAAACGAACCACGCGCCCTATCGCCGTCCTGATAACCAAAAACAGGCGATGCCTCTAACTGCAACAAATTTAATAAGGTGCCATAAAAAGCTTGCAAGCAACCCGAAATAATAATGGCAATAAACAGCCAGCGTAAGGCTTGCGCATGCTGACAATATTGGCTTAATAGTAAAATAAACAGGGTATAACAAAAGGTTTTTAGCAATTGCTGCGCGGTTTGATATGGGTCAAGGGTATCGATTGCCGGGATCCAATTGAGCAATTGTAAACACAAAAAACCCAACATTAACCCAGTGGGGATCAATAAATGCTTTTGCCAACGATAGCGAAATAATAATGCATTATGTTTAATGCAATACACTAAATGCGCAATAGCCAAACCAATAACCATAAACTCTAAAATCGCTAACGCCCAAATACGATTACTACCTAACGGCAGTGGCACCCAAACAATTAATACACAAATCGCAAGAAGCATTATGCGCTCAAATGGTCGCCAGGATAAAACATCATAATGTTGGGTCATTTGCGGCACATATCCTGTTTAATCCAGTTTTCATCCTGGGCACTAGGCCTTGGCGTCATATAAGTAAAATAGGTACATAGTACAGGCGTTAATTGGTATTGACTGGCTAAGCTTTTTAAGTCGTTACGCATACGCCAATTGGCTGAGGCAGCTTTTTTAGCCGTTGTAAAAACAAATTGTTTTTGACTAACCGTTAAATTTGGCCATGATGCAAAACCAATCGATAATATTTGATGAAGAACTTCAGGTGTATAGGGGCCATACTGCTGCGCCTTTATTAAATAGGGCCAGGCTTTATTTATATCACGCTGAATAAAAGCCAGGTTATAAGCATAGTCACTATAGGCATTCGGCCATGTGGGTCTAAAGCGAATTGCGTCTGTATATAATTGGTTAAACAATGGAGGGTTAGGCTGTGCTAATGATGAAAAAACACCCCACTCCATCACCTTTGCTAAGGTCAATAAATAGTGCGCGTTCTCGCTGTCAATGTTATAGGCATAATCGGCAGCCAACAGTGCATTAGCATATTGCAAGTCAGACGGTATATTACCCTCGCTCCACTGGTCAATATAAAAGCGAGACTTAAAATGATAGGCACTCGCCAGCCCTTTTTGCACCAAAATAGGCAGTAACGCAACAAGCACAAATACCATTAACACATAAAAAACGCTTCGCTTTGACACTACTGGCTTTTGTGTAAAATGACTTTTCATCAAGCAAGCCCCATTTTTTGAGCATCCATATCCTGGCTATCCTTTTTACAAACACATTATTGCTTGGTGACAAAGTCAGCTCACACAATTTTACTCTGTTGTTTCAACCTAATAAGCTCATTAAAAATATTTGTTAAGAGACTAGAGCATCAGAAATTAACTTAGGCGTTACTGTACTGATTTGCTCGGCATAATCCACAGCGGTTAACTCGGTAATTAACTGTATCGCCTCAGCCATTTTTGGCGGCCGGCGTTTTATGGAGTGGCAGTCGGACGCCACTATCGAATAAACCCGCTGTTTAATCCAATCTTCGCTTAAATACTTGGCACTAGCGCCCATGTCGCCAAGTAACGATGATGCCGTTAACTGTAATAAACACCCTGCCTGCACAAATGCGTTAATGCGTTCGGGATGGCTTTGTAATTCACGGTTGCGCTCAGGATGAGCAATCATTGGCAGTACGTTTCGCGCCAACAACCAATTAATGAGCTTATCGGTTCCCGCTGGAATATGACTACTCGGTAACTCTAATAACAAAACATCATGGTTATTATATCGGCCCAAAAACGGCAGTTTTTGTTGCTCAATGAATAAAAGGATCTCTGGCGCTATTCTCACCTCTGCTGCAGCGTACAACTCAACAGACAACCCTGACTGCTTAACCGCGTCGGCTAATACCGCATAGGCGGTATTAATTGTTTCCAGGTTATTATCAAAAATACCTAAGTGAATATGAGGCGTTGCCACCATTCGTGACACCCCTTGCTGCTCAGCTAGGGCTATTAACGCTAGGGCTTCATCAACTGACTTAGCCCCATCGTCTATGCCCGCTAAAATATGACAATGTAAATCTATCATGCTTTAGTATTGGCCGAGTGTGCTGCAGGGTCTTTTATGGCGTATTCAGTGCCATACGCCTGGTAATAACCATAATCGCCCTCATAGCGCTGCGCTTCTTTGGTATTAAACTGATTTAACACCACACCAAACACCTTGCTGCGCGCCTGGTTTAACTTAGCCAGAGTTAACTTAATTGCCTCGCTGCGAGTATGGGCTGCCTTTACAACCAATACTGTCGCATCGCACAACGCGGTAATAATCAATGCATCACTCACAGCATGAATGGGCGGCGTATCAATAATAATTTTACTGTATTGTTTTTTTAACTCAGCCAATAATTCAGCAAAATTAGGCGATGCTAATAACTCTTGCGGGTTTAACGGCACCGCACCTGCAGGCATAACATCTACGTTAGGCTTAACCTCTTTAACAATACAACTGGCAATACTGTCAGTGCCCGACAATACATTGGCAAGCCCTGGCTGGTAGGTAGGCAATCCAAAACGTAACCCCAGGCTAGACTTACGTAAATCGGCATCAATAATTAACACTTTTTCCATGGTGGCATAAGCAAAAGCCAGGTTCATTGATGTGCTGGTTTTCCCTTCATTAGGGTTAGACGACGTTACCTCGATTGTATTTAGCTCGCTACCCATGGCCATTAACGACATGGAGGTTCTAATGGTTCTAACCGCCTCGGCATGCAATGGTGTACTGCTGTCATAAAAGGCAAAGTTAATCTCATCATAGCTAGCCCCTTTTTTGGCTTTAGGTACGTAACCCAGGGCTCGTTGCGACAAGAGTTTTTCAACATCATCATTGGTTTTAATGGTGTCGTTTAAAGCATCAAGTATTAATACCATCACCATGGCAAAGCCTAAACTGGCAATAAAGGCCAAAATAATAATCACCTTCTTTTTTGGTTTTTCTGGTAATAAAGGGACAACGGCTCTGTCGGTAAAACGGGCGACTGGCGAGTCAAAATCTCCGGTTACCTCCGTTTCTTTTTGACGAGCTAAAAAACTATCAAAAAGTTGTCTGTTAGTATCAACTTCTCTTAGCAAGCGTTGGTAGTCAGTGTCTTTGGTACTGAGGTTTTGAAACGAGCCTTTTGATTGATTAAATTGCTCCTCTAACGCCGCCAAGGTTTGTGCTGCGGTTTGCGCTTCGTCTTCTATCCCCTGCACTAAACGGCTTATTTGTTTGCGTAAATTTTGCTGCACCGTGTCTAACTCAGCCTGGGCTGCAATCATTTTAGGGTGTTTAGGGCCATATACTTGCTGCAGCTCAGACACTTTACGCTCAACTAACACCACCTCACGCTTTACGTTTTGTATCGATAAATGCGCTGTTACCTCTGGCAGGCTCTCTAAACGGCTTATATCGGTAGCGCCATAGCGTTTAACTACCGCCATAAAGCTGTCTGCCTGGGCCTTGCGTGACCTCGCAACGGTAATTTCGTCGCTTAAGCGCTCAAGCTCTTTGGCATCAAGCGCTGTCACACCTTCAACATCAATTAAGCCATTTTCAAGCTTAAATTGTTCAAGCTTATGCTCAGACTCATCTAACTTTAAGCGCAAGTCTTCTAGGCGGCCGCCTAACCAGGTATTGGCTTTTTGGGTCATACCCAATTTAGCCTCTAACTGGCTAACAATATACGTATCACCAATAGCATTAGCCACTTTAGCCGCTAACTCAGCATCTGGGCTTTCAAAGCTAATATTAACTAGTTGGGTTTTTGGTACAGGCGAAATACTGATATTTTGGGCAAAACTATCAATTAATCTGTGCTTGGCAATATCCTGGCTGGCCTGTGAATCACTAGCTACCTCTTGAGGGATAAAATTAAGTTGCGACTTTAACTCTGCAAACCAGCCTGGTGGCTGATTAAAAGCCGGGTGATTAATTAAATCAAGCTCATTAAATACTCGCTCAGCAATACTGCGCGATTTAATAATTTCAAATTGGGTTAAATAATACTCTTGCTGGCCAGAATTAATACCATATACTTCATCAATTTTAATCGCTTGGGCTTGTGCAGCTTCAATTAATAGTGTTGATTTTGCACTGTAAATGGGTGTCATACTCAGTACAACAAATACCGTTAATGCTGTAACCAATAAGGCAAAAGTGATAATTCGCCATTTAAAACGTAAAATAGGCTGTACCAGCTTTTTAATATCAATGAGTTGTTCCATTTGTGCTTGTGGTGTTTGCTTATTACCTTGAGCATTCGAAGGGGTACGACGTTCAATAAAACTCATTAAAAAAACCTCTGCTCAATGGTAATGGTATCGCCAGCCTGTATCACACTATTAATGGTGCCATTTTCAGATTCAACTTTACTGCCCTCTCGGGAAATTTTAATTTTTTCTTGCGAGGCACGCTCAGTGAGTCCGCCCGCAAGAGCGACGGCCTGGTTTACCGTCATCCCTGGTTGGTAGGGGTAACCACCAGGTTGTTTTACTTCACCATGAATATAAAACGGCCGATATTCAACCATGCCAACAAACACATTAGGCTCAACGAAATAATCGCCTTTTAAGCCGCTATATACTAATTGCTCAACTTCTTTAATGGTCAAACCAATTAAGGTTAACGAGCCTAAAAAAGGGTAATTAATGGTGCCGCTATTAGTAATTTGTGTCTCGAGGGTTAATGCCTCTTCACCGTATACTTTTATCACTATGGTATCACCGGCACCAAGCTTGTAACTTTGGCTTTCAGCTTGTGCTGTTATTGGTATCATTGCCAAAAACAGCACAAACATAGCAGTTAATATTGTCGCTAAATACTTCATGTTGGTCCTACAGGGTCATTTCTGCTTTAATAAAATACACATTTCTATCATATACGTATTGGCTATCTGTCGAGTCAACCTCAAAAATATCTACCCCTGTGTTTAAAGTTAACCAGCGCGTCACGTAATAGTTAAGGCCAAGTTGATAGACTTTACTCTTATCTTCACGCTCTACACCTGTGTAGTCATCATCAACTTGTTTAAAGCCTATTGATGAGGTAAATAAATCACTCCATTCATGGTGCCATTTAACCGCATAACTGGTGCCTCGCACAAAATCACCAAAGCCATTGGGATCGCGGCTTGCTCTACCAGTACTGAAATCAAAAGCAGAATAAGTTAATGGTTTCCAGGTCACTTTGGCGTCCCACGATAAGCCACTAAAATCTTCACGATCTGCATTATCAAAACGTTTATTTTGGTAACCTACTTTAACACTGCCTTCGGTAGATGCTGTTGCCTGCCACTCTGCACCGACTCTTGCAGTATTTGTTACACTGTCACGGTCACCTGTAGGATCGGTTAACTCATATACGGTATCGACATGTTGAAAGTCTAAAAAGATGCTGGTCGCAGAACGAGTATCATAATAAAAGGTTGCACCCAATGTAGTATCATCATAATTGCGATATTGAGTTACCGTTTCAAAATTAGAGTATTCTTTAGAAGAATATTTGGCATTCGCACGAATACGGGCGGGTGTCGTTTTTGCACCATACTCATAGTAGCCGCCAACACTTGTAATGTCGTACGCATTAGGTTCGTTTTGATCAGCACCACTGGTGCCCTCAAAAATCCCACTACCTCGATCTTCATGGCCAACGATATAAGCGGCATCAAAACCAAATCGTCTAGACTGGTTTACGTCTACTTCAGCTTTGGCTTTGAGTAATGCATCTAAATAATTATCATCGCTGCTTGAAAAGTAATCGCCATATTCAAGCGCAGCATCAACAGTAAATACGGTTTGACCATCAATTAACTGTGCTTGCAATGCCGGCGTAACAGTCATCGCCCAGCTATCAAACTTTTCATTTGCATCGTTTGCACTAGTAATGTTGTCGTCGTATTTTAATCCAGAATTTAAGCCAGGGGTAAAATCAACACCAGATTCGGTACGAATCACCCCAGCTTTTTCATCTGCGGCTATCACAACATTAGCCATAAATACTGAAGCGACAGCAACAGACATGCAACTCACTTTAAATGGTACATTCATGACTTATATCCTTATAAAATATATACATGGTAATTATTAACACTGGCACAATTGCCAATGGGTAAACTTAAAACTCTAGAGTCGACGGATAACAGATAACGGCTCACGGAACGCTTCGCTTATAGGTAATAGGTTCAGGCTCCGTCCTCGAATGCTTTTATCGGGGATACTAGGTACTAGGCTTTTATCCTACTGCCCGTCATCCCTGAGTGCTTTTATCAGGGATCCAGGTGTTGCTTTTGCGCTTGCCTTAAGAGCCAACACCTGGATTCCGGCTTTAAAAACGTTACCGGAATGACGAAGTAAACACCTGGATTCCGGCTTTATAAGCGTTGCCGGAATGACGTGTAGCTGGCGTTACCGGTATAACGTAAATGCTTTTGCTCTACCGCTCGTCATCCCTGAGTGCTTTTATCAGGGAACCAGGTGTTGCTTTTGTGCTTGCCTTAAGAGTCAACACCTGGATTCCGGCTTTAAAAACGTTACCGGAATGACGTACTAAACACCTGGATTCCGGCTTTAAAAACGCTGCCGGAATGACGTAGTAGCTGGCGTTACCGGTATAACGTAAATGCTTTTGCTCTACCGCCCGTCATCCCTGAATGCTTGTATCAGGGATCCAGGTGTTGCTTTTGTGCTTGCCTTAAGAGTCAACACCTGGATTCCGGCTTTAAAAACGTTGCCGGAATGACGTACTAAACACCTGGATTCCGGCTTTAAAAACGCTGCTGGAATGACGTAGTAAACACCTGGATTCCGGCTTTAAAAACGCTGCCGGAATGACGTAGTAGCTGGCGTTGCCGGAATGACGAAGGTGAAGCATTGCTGGAATGACAAACAAAAAACCGTAAGCGTAGCGTTCTGTATACCGTCATCTAGCCACTAGCAGGACGAAGTCCGCTCTCTGGCGAGCTTGCGAACTCCTAGCCCCTCGCCCCTAAAATCAATATACGTTTTTGCCTACAAAGCCTTTAAAAAAGGTCAAAAACACGATTTTTACATCCCACCAGAGTGACCAGTTACGAATGTAGGCAAGGTCGTACTCAACGCGCATTTCCATTTTATCCAGGGTGTCTGTTTCACCGCGCCAGCCATTAACTTGTGCCCAGCCGGTAATGCCGGGTAACACTTTGTGGCGCAGCATATAGTAACTGACTAACTTACGGTATTCTTCGTTATGCGCTACCGCGTGCGGCCGCGGGCCAACCACCGACATATCGCCTTTTAACACATTAAAAAATTGCGGTAATTCGTCTAACGAGGTGCGGCGAATAAATGCCCCCACTTTAGTAATACGTGCATCACCTTTACGTGCCTGAGTAACCTTGCTGGCATTTTCGGTCACCGTCATAGAGCGAAACTTCCACACTTTAATTTTGCGACCATCTAAACCATAGCGGTCTTGTTTAAATAACACAGGGCCTGGGGACGACATATAAACGGCAATGGCAACAATTAACAACACAGGCGAAATGGCTATAATTGCACACAAACTAAATACAATATCAAAACTGCGTTTATAAAAACGCTTCATACCATTTACCGGCGATTCAAATACACTAATGGTGTCTACTTCACCCACGCTACCAATACGGCCGTTCATTAAGTTTTTCATTAAAAAGTCTGGGGTAATTAATACATCAACGGTACTGTCACCTAACTGCTGAATAATATCGGCAATGCGTTGCTCAGCCAATAACGGTAGGCAAATATACAACTTTTGCACATCACCACTGCGGGCTAACTCAATAGCCTGGTTAATATTGCCCTCAATTAACTTTGGCTCTAAATCGACTATTCTGCTGGGTTCTCTGTCATCAAAAAAGCCTATACAGTCAAAGCCCAATTCATCATGCTTCCAAATTTCTTCGTAAAGGTTCATGCCTGTTTGAGTTAGGCCAATAATAGCGACTTTTTCTGTATTTAAGCCTTTACTGCGACGAACGCGCTTTATTTCACGCACCATTAACCGCCAACTAAGCAAAAACACTACCGAGGTTATAAACCAGCCAATCATTACCACACGCGAATAGAGCTCAGCATATTTAAAAATAAACAGCACGGTAACCATAACCAAAAAGCACACAGTAATAACCATTACTAATAAACGGCACATGTGCGAAAATTTGCCTAAACGCCACGAACGGTATAAACCAATAGACTCACCAATATAACTAAACGATAACAACACACCAGATAACACTAATAAGTAATCTTTATTAAAGGCCACATTGTAACCATGCATCATAAATAATAACGCCGACACAATAAGCGACATATCAATGATACGAATAAAAAAACTCGAAGAAGAACCAATAAATTGAAACTTGGATGGTCTGTCCATTTGACTCACCTAAAATAACTAAACTAACGATAAGGACGCCAACTTTGGCAAAACTTGACTGACTAAAGATTGAGCTTTTTGTAAAGAATCACTTTCTGCATAACACCTAAACTCTGGTGCGTTACCCGACGGCCTTAAATGCACAACATCGCCCGAAGTTAAATTAAACCGTAAACCATCTACCGAACACAGCTTACTTAAATTGTTTTCACCCAGGCCAAGCTGGGCTAATAATTTGCCCGGAAAAGCATGACCAAACCCAATAATTTGTTTGCTCTTTTCAACCGCAAACTCAGTTACCCTGTCACTGTGGGTAAACCGTGTGGGTAAATTGGCAGACAAAGCTGAAATGCTTTGCTCTTTTGCAGCAAATAAAACCATTAATATAGGTAATAATGCGTCTCTGGTAGGTAATGCTTTAAGTAGCTGCTGGTTAACCTTAATATCGCTACCCAGTAAAAAACCACCATTGGCTTCAAAACCTGCAAATGTGGGGTAATTGCCCTGTAATGCCGAAAAGCCAGCAATAACGTAAGGTGAGCCAATTTTTGTACGCATAACCAATTTAAATGCCCCTGTTAACTCAACAGCGGTATTACAACTTACCGGAATCGCCAGCGCGTCGATGTTTAACGCTTTCGCGCACAACAAACACAATAAGTCACCGCGTAACCATTGGCCGTGCTCGTCGGCTAACATGGGTCTGTCGCCATCCCCGTCGGTAGAAAACAGCGCATCTAACTGATATTGCTTTGTCCAGTCTATGGCATGTTGATGGTCGGCCTCACTCACGGCTTCGGTGTCAATAGGTACAAACGTATCACTGCGGCCAATTAACACTACCTCGGCACCGAGCTGTTCAAATAATGCCGGGTAAATGTCACGCCCTGCACTTGAATGCTGATAAAAACCAATACGCTTGCCCGCTAAAAATGGGCTGTCGAACAAATCGAGGTAACGTGATACATAAGCATTTGCCGCGTCTAATGACGTTTGCAGCGCTACCAGATTGGTAATAGGTTCAAAAGTAAACTGGCCATTAATAATCGACGACTCATCTGCCTTAGTGATCTCACCATCTGGGCGATAAAACTTAAGGCCATTACGATCAAACGGAATATGGCTTCCGGTAACCATAATCGCTGGAATCGATAACGCCATTGCCTGGTTAGCTAATGCCGGTGTAGGCAACACGCCATAATAAATAACCGTTAAACCCAGTTGCTGCGCGGCACTGGCACAAGCTTGCGCCATAGCATAACTGCTAGGGCGGTTATCAATGGCAATGGCCAGCGTATTAAAACTAAACGCAAAGCGCATGGTTTGAACAAACGCCACAGTAAAAGCTGCGCACACATCAGGGTTAAAGTGTTCAACTAGGCCCCTGGCGCCGCTAGTTCCAAAGGCAATATTGCTGTGCTCAATCACTCTATGGCTTACCAACATTATTTAGCCTCCGTTGGCGCAACGCGGCCATAACGGTCTTCAAAACGCACAATATCGTCTTCGCCTAGGTACGAACCAGACTGCACCTCAATTAATTCTAAAGGCACTTTACCGGGATTTTCTAGCGCGTGTACAACCCCAACAGGAATGTAAGTTGACTGGTTTTCGGTGAGTAAAATGTCTTTATCACCATTGGTGACCTTGGCCGTACCCGACACTACAATCCAGTGTTCAGCCCGGTGATGATGCATTTGTACCGACAACTTGGCACCTGGTTTTACGGTAATACGCTTAACCTGAAAGCGGCCGCCATTATCAATAGAATCGTACTTACCCCATGGGCGATACACCTCACGGTGATGCTGCCACTCACTACGCTGCTCGGCTTTAAGTTGCTCAACCACCTGTTTAACCTGCTGCACCTCAGACTGCTTAGCCACTAAAATGGCGTCTTTGGTTTCAACCACCACAACATCATCTAGGCCAATGGTTGTTACTAATTTTTCGCTGGCATTCACATAGGTATTACGGGTATTAATACCAATCACATCGCCCTTAAACACATTGCCTTGCTCATCTTTGTCGTCTATTTCCCACAAAGCTGACCAACTGCCTACATCGCTCCAACCACAATCCATAGGCACTACAACACCGTGTTGGGTTTTCTCCATTACCGCATAATCAATAGAATCGTCTGGGCATGCTTCAAAGGCGGCTTTATTAATACGAATAAAATCGATATCGTGCGACACCTCTTGCATCGACGCTTCGCACGCAGCAAAAATAGCAGGGCTGTGTAATTTAAGCTCGTTTAAGTAGGTACTGGCTTTAAACATAAACATGCCGCTGTTCCAGTAATATTGCCCTGTTGCAATATAATCTTGTGCAGTAGCAAAATTTGGCTTTTCTACAAATTGCGCGATATCAAAACCTAATTCGCTTGCTAACGCATCACCCCGCTGAATATAACCATAACCGGTTTCTGGCGCGGTTGGCACTATGCCAAAAGTGACTAACTTATCTTGCTCAGCAAGTGGCATAGCCTTGGTTACTGCATGACAAAAAGCCGCTTCGTCTTTAATTACATGGTCTGCAGCTAGCACCAACATAACAGGGTCGTCGCCATTGCGAAGGGCCAACATGGCCGCTAACGCAATGGCAGGGGCGGTATTACGGCCAACAGGTTCAAGTACAATACCGCTGTTGGCAATACCATTTAATCTAAATTGCTCGGCAACCGAAAATCGATGCTCTTCATTGCAAATAACTAACGCAGGTTTATGTGCAATACCCGCAAGACGCTTGGCCGTGGTTTGCAACATAGAGTGATCACCGAGCAAGGTTAAAAATTGCTTAGGAAACTGCTGACGCGACAAAGGCCACAAACGCGAACCAGACCCGCCGGCCATAATTACAGGTAGAAGCATATAAAGACCTTATAAACTAAATATTACGATTTATTAATATGTAGAAAAAAAATTTTGGAATGCCAATAACATAGCGTTTAAATAATCGTTTGGGCTCAACAAGTAAACGGTATAACCACTCCAAACCAAACATTCGGAATAATTTAGGCGCCCGTGTAAACCTATTAGCTAAAAAGTCAATCACTGCACCACCACAAATCACCAGTACGGGGCCTTTTGCTACTTTAAGAATTTCTTTAGCCAATAACTCTTGCTTTGGCATTCCCATAGCGAGAATAATGAGAGTCTTTTGATTTAGGGATAATGAATCTGCTAGCTCAAATAAATAATCATCAATGTCTTTAAAACCATCTAAAAGAGTAACCTGGTGGCTATTTAATAGATTTTTGCTCCCAGTTGATAACCAAGGTTCTTGAGTACCAAAAACAAAAACATTTGAGTTTGAATTTTTTTCTAGATAGAGATTAACTAAGCTTGGTATAAAATCAGTACCATTCAAATTAACCCCAGGTGAGCAATTATTTAACTTACAGGCAATTTTTAAACCCATACCATCACGAAACTGATAAGTTAGAGAATCAAATGAATCCTTTATATTCACGTCATTATGAATTAAATTATAAGCATGCTGATTAACAAAACCAACCGAAATAGGTTGTTGCGTCAAAACGATTTTCTCTTTTATCAACGGTAGTTCTTTATGATCTACAAGTGTAAGGCGTTTAACGATGTGATCTTTTACTCTATCTTTATTGATAAACATCTAAATACTTCTCCGAGACAGTATCCCAAGAAAAAGTCCTTGAGTAATTAATAGCCAGACTTTCCATGTCTAGACTCCAATTTTCACATAAAAACTCTAAAGCCTTCGTAAATGATTGAGAATCGGTATCAAAAATTGCTCCACATTTTGATTCTTCGATAAATCGTTTAAAGCTAGGTGGGTTTGATGACAAAAGAGGTACCAAGCCGTAAGACATGAGTTCGATAATACTTAGTCCGAAGCCTTCGTATTCAGAAGCACTAACTGTAAATCTAGCCGTTTTAATGTGTCCCAAAATAATATCATCAGATTGATCTAATATAAGTTCAACATTGTCAGCGTTAAATATTTTTACACTTTGTTTTATTACTTCAATGTCACCAGTATTTGAACGGCCAATAACTTTTAGCTTTATACCAAACGTTTTCAATTTGGAAAAAAACTCAATTAATAAAGGGATCCTTTTATTATCACTGAATCGACCAAAATAAATAAAATCGTTACTTTTCACTAGGTTTTGATTATTTTTAATATCACCTAATTTTCTGAAACCAACGCCATTTTCTATAAGCACAACATTTTTATTTAAGCTTTTAAACAACTCGTAATCATTTACACTACAACAAGTTACCACATCAAATTGTGACAGTGAAAACGGTGTTATATATTTGAAAAAGAATCTTTTTAATTTTGCATTATTATTTGTATGAAAAAAACCACCATGAGTAGTTAATACTAACTTAGGCTTTAACAACCTAAGTCGTTTTAAAAAAGACAGATATTCAACAAAAAAGTCAACAGCATGTACGTGTATGACATCAAATTTATTTAACTCATTTAAAGGCAAGATACATAAAGAATAACGTTTGGAACCGAACCAAGGAAAACGCTTAACAACTATACTATTAAAATCATCTTCATAAGCAAGTACTTTGTCAGATTGAAAATCAGAGTTTAATGTATACACTTCAACACTATGACCTTTATCAATCTGTGTTTTTGCTAAATTAAATACTACATCTTCCAATCCACCAACACTAGGTAAAAATTGGCGAACTACATGAACAACTTTCATACATAATCCTTTTTGATTTTTTGCTCTTTATTTTTAACAAAACCGAACATAAACCAAAGCAATGGAGCTGTTTTTATTGAGTAAACAGAATTACCACTAACAATTATGTTAAGAAAAAGATAAAACGTAGCAAACCAAGCCATTCTCTTCGATAAAATATAGTTTTGATCATGAAATAAACATGTAAATAGATAAAGAAATAAAGCTCCAAAAATTGTAACGCTAGAGATAAGATATGGGTAACCACTATCCCAAAAATCATTAACTTTATTCACCCCAAACCCAAAGTAGTCAAAAAAATCAAATTCAACCAAATAAACCATCCCTTTAAAAAATCTACCTGAAATATTATCAGAATATATTACATTAAAACTACTTACATAAAACACTCCTAATAAAACCACAAAAGGAACTAACAAGAAATTAAAATATTTTGGTAAGTTTTTTGTGAACAGAAAAATTAAACTATAAACAAAAATCAATCCACCAGCACTTCTAGACTCGGTTGATGTTACAGATAAAAAAATTAACGCTATATAAAAAAAACAAAACCTACTACCTATATTTTTACTAAATAAAAGCAAGTAGATAAAAACAATCTGACTGTAATTCCCCAGACTTACTTGCTCTAAGAAAATAGAAGATGTTCGTGGACCATCAAAAAAACCATATGAAAATCGCCCTTCAAAACTTAAAGCAGCATTAAACAAACCTGTTGAATTATATTCTCTTACATCATGACCTCTTGTTGCCGAATAATAATTAGCAGGTTCGAATATATAGGCATACAAATCTAAGCTTACTATTTCAATCAACAAAAATATAAAAACACATAGTGACACTATAAAAAAAACCTTGTGAAAGTCATTTCTACTAACTAAAAAACCACTAAAAGAAAAAAGTATAACAATTAAAAAATTCCTTAACCCATCAACAAAAAAGACACCACTGTCTTTAGCAAAAGATGTCAACAACATAGAAAAAAAAGCAACTAATAAAAAAAAGCAAAACAACTTATAAACATCCCGAGCTAAGTAATTGGCCCTATTCATTAATACAAAATAAAAAGCTAAAATGTTATAAATACATACCTCTGAAGCTATAACAACAAACTTATTTAATGTAAAAAGGTGTGCATTCGTAAAAGACAAAAAAGCATTGAGCATAATACTTGCTAAAACTAAATAGCTGATATTTCTAGAAACAATATGATTGTTTGTATTTAAAATCGAACGCATTCAAAGTCTCTTTAAACCTATATCATTAAAAAGGTTATTCCATTTATGAATTATGTTTTTAGATTCAAATTCATAAATCGATTTAAAATCAAAAGCTTTAGGCTCTGGCAGATTACTCAAAACAGATATTAGCTCATTAATATTATTATATAAAAAACCAGTAGACTCATTAACTAATTCAGTTATCCCCCCTGATGAACAAGCAATTACAGGGGTTTTGTTGATGTAAGATTCGATAATAATCCTGCCAAATGGTTCACGCCAAACACTTGGTACAACTAGGTAATCTACACTTTGAATAAAGCTATTACTTTCAACATAACCTAAAAATTCTATATCTACTTTTTTGTCAGTTGCTAAACTTATAAGCTTTTCTATGTATTCAACTTCACCATCACCAGCTATCAACAACTTAAGGTTACAATTAGTAGATTTTGAAATAGCTTTAATTAACTCATCAATCCCTTTGGTTGGGTGAATACGCCCCAAGTAACCTAAAGTGATTAAGTCTCTATTAAAATTTTTAACTAAACCTACATCTGAATTAAATTTTACTACCATTTCACTATCAAAACAAATATTAGGGATAATGGCTTTAAGAGATGAGTTAAAGTAGCCATGCTTTAAGTGCTCATTTAGTACAAAACTACTTATACCAACTACAGCATCTGGATACTGGCTCATTTTCTTTTTGTTTACATTAAAGATCCTACACTTACGACACCTTGATTCGTTACAGTTTTTACCATCAACAAATAAAGCACCATTCAAGCACATTAAATAGTAACTTCTTAAAACTACTACGCTTTTTATTTTGTTTTGCCTTAGCATTCGCCAAAGATAAGTTGAAACATCTTCAATTGTACTAGTAATAACCACATCAGGTTTAAATGATAAAATTTTATCAAGTAATTGCGACGCCAAAATGGAATTGTACTCCTCCCTAATTCGCCACAAAAACTTATCGACTACATTAACATCATTGTAAAAAATAGAATAACTTTTATCTGGCTTTAGCCTTAACACATTAACACCATCAATGATATCTGAAGATTCTTTTTTATCAAAACTAATTGATAAAACGTCATTTCCAGCTTGATAAAATCCTTCAGCAAGAGCTTTAGTTGATATTTCAGCCCCCCCACGAATTAAGGGAGGATAACACGAAGATAAAATAACAATTCTCAAAGTACCACCTTTACATTGAAACACAACAACCAAAACAAAAAAATTGGTGACAAAGTTTTTATATAAAATAAAAAAACACTCTCACAATATACGTATTTGTACATTAAAAAATAACAAACCAAAAAATTAATAAAAAAAGCAAATACAAGACTGGTGGCTAAAGTAGCTAATTCACCTAAATACAATCCAAGAAACATTGAACTCAGAAATGTAAATACAGAAAATAAACCATACTTGAACATTAGCTTTACTTCATTTAATGCTTGAAAAAAACCACCACTACTAGATAGAATACATTGCACTGGGATTGAAAGTGAAAATATCTGAAGTAATACAGCCACTTGCCCCCACTGTTCACCTAATACGATGTATACTATTTCTTTAGAAAAAACAAAGAAGATAAACCCTACCAGTGAAGAAATTATTGATATTTTATAACAAAATTTTAAATGTACAGATTGTACTTCTTCTCTGTTATTAGAAATTTTCGAAATCACTGGTTGTATAGCAGGATTCATAGCGTATGTTAAAAGCATCAGTGGATATTTCATCAGATGATATGCTTTATCGTACACCCCCAAAGAAACACTCCCCAAATATTTACCAACCAATAAATTATCAAAGTTTCTTGACAAGAAGTTTAAAAAACTGAATAAAAACTGATACAATGAAAACTTAAATAGCAATTTAATCTCACTTACATAAAAACCTACACAAGGTCGCTTAAACTCAGTAGATGCAGAAAAGTAATATAATATTATAAAGTTGACAATTGGTATTACTGCAAGCCTAGATGCTAATGTTGATACAGAGTCAAAACTATCATACATAATAAAAATAACAAAAACTGAAGTACACTCAGAAATAACCCCTGCTTTTGCAATCTTAATAAACTTCTGTTCACGTTGTAAAAAAGCTAACGGAACAACTAAAAAGGAAAAAAACATAATCCCTATTGAAAGGAATGGCATAGCTTGTAGTAATTTATCTTGATTAAAAAATGAGGACAATGTCGAACCAAATAGATAAAATGTGATCGAAGAGAATAATCCAACTAACAATGTAAAAGTAAATATCCCATTCTTACTTTTCACTGAAAGATTATTCAAATTAATTATTGCTGGACCAATGCCTGCTTCAGAAAACATCTGGAACATAAGGTAAAAAAAACTTATTATAGCTATTACACCAAAATCTTCAGGAGTAAAAAGCCTTGATAGTATAATTAAAGACATAAAGTTAGTTATGTAAACAAGGTATTTACCAAACATACTTTTAAGTATACTCTTATACAATAAGATCATAATTAATCATTCCCAAACAAATCTCTTGTATAAACTTTATCAGCCACATCAACTAGCTCTTCAGATGCTCTATTTGACACAATCACATCGGCATCAGCTTTAAACTGTTCAAGATTTCGGTATACCTTTGAATTAAAAAACTCATCTTGTTGCATAACCGGTTCGTAAATAATCACCTCTATGCCTTTGGCTTTAATGCGCTTCATTACCCCTTGAATACTTGATGCACGAAAGTTGTCGGAGCCCGATTTCATGATTAAACGGTAAATACCGACTTTTTTGGGGTTACGCTTTAAGATTGATTCGGCAATAAAGTCTTTACGGGTGGTGTTGGCATCGACAATGGCGCCGATTAAGTTATTTGGTACATCGGCATAATTTGCACGTAGTTGCTTGGTGTCTTTGGGTAAGCAGTAACCACCATAACCAAATGAAGGGTTGTTATAATGGTTACCTATACGTGGGTCTAAACACACGCCATCGATAATTTGCTTACTGTCCAGGCCATGTGACTCTGCGTAGGTGTCTAGCTCGTTAAAGTAAGCAACACGTAAGGCCAGGTAGGTATTTGAAAACAACTTAACCGCTTCTGCCTCGGTTGAGTGAGTAAATAGCACTTGCACGTCTTTTTTTATTGCGCCTTGCAATAACAAATTAGCAAAGTTTTTTGCACGCTCACTTAATTCGCCCACAATAATACGCGACGGGTATAAATTATCATGCAGTGCTTTGCCCTCACGTAAAAACTCGGGTGAGAATAATATGTTGTCGCAACCCACTTCTTGTTTAATGCGCTCGGTATAACCCACAGGCACGGTAGATTTTATCACCATGACAGCGTTGGGGTTGATACTGACTACATCGTTAATGACAGACTCTACTGATGAGGTATTAAAGTAGTTGGTTTTTGGGTCGTAGTCTGTTGGTGTGGCGATAATGACAAAGTCTGCGTTGCTATAGGCAGCGTGTTTATCTAGGGTCGCGGTGAAGTTTAACGGCTTGTTGGCGAGGAAGTCTTCGATTTCAACATCGGCTATTGGCGAGATTTTATCGTTAAGCTGGCTAATTTTTTGCTCGATAATATCGACAGCCACAACCTCGTGATGTTGTGCCAGTAACATTGCATTAGAAAGGCCGACATAGCCTGTGCCTGCGATGGCAATTTTCATTTGATTAACTTCCTGTTGATCGTAAATTGGTTTTAATGCGTATTTTGTATAGTGATGTTCTAGGTAAAAGCATAAAGGTCATAGAGATAAAGCAACACCTGGATTCCTGATACAAGCACTCAGGAATGACGAGCGGTGAAGCAACCGCCTTTAGAGCAACACCTGGGTTCCCAATGTTGTCATTCCGGTAATGCTTTTGAGCCGGAATCCAGCTTTTTACCGCGTTACTAAGAGCAACACCTGGATTCCTGATACAAGCACTCAGGAATGACGAGCGGTGAAGCAACAGCCTTTAGAGCAACACCTGGATTCCCAATGTTGTCATTCCGGTAATGCTTTTGAGCCGGAATCCAGCTTTTTACCGCTTTAATAGAACAACACCTGGATTCCTGATACAAGCATTCAGGAATGACGAGCGATGAAGCAACCGCTTTTTACGGCTTTAATAAAACAACACCTGGATTCCCAATGTTGTCATTCCGGTAATGCTTTTGAGCCGGAATCCAGCTTTTTACCGCGTTAATAAAGCAACACCTGGATTCCTGATACAAGCACTCAGGAATGACGGGCGGTGAAGCTAAGGTGAAAGTAAAAAATGCCTTTGCCTGAAAAAAGGCACGCTACCGCCACTAGATTGCAGCCTCTAGATTGCTGTAAAACCTGCTAACTTGTTATTTTTACTCGTGCTTTGTAAATTTTTAAGATGTTGACGTTTTGAGGGAAACTGTAGAAAGGTCCTGCGGCTAACGCTCGCTTGCCTAGTGATAAGTGATGCTTTACTTGCTAGCACTTATTGCTACGGCCATACATTTAACACTGTGATGCTGCGCAGCATTACACCTAAAAGTATGTATTTTGGACACAATGGGAAACAACAACGATATGAGATCGCATCGGTAACTAATGAGGTTAAATCTGATGATTTTGTGCCTCAACAACAGTTCACGGTGGCGTCATGCCTTGTATGAATGTTCCCTTTCTACTCTCTGTTTTTACGTCTGTCCTCTTAATGATTCGGCGATTATAATGTATACCGTAATTTAATGACAGTTTTTTGACGCTTTTTTTTAAATGTTATTTTTACGTCACTTTTGCTCTTTTAAAACAGTTAAAATGGCACGTTAGCCTGAATAACTTTTGCCACCTCACTTTTTACAACACGAAACACTGTAAAGTTACTGCATAGTTTTTTTATCTACATCACAGGCAATGCCATAACGTTTATAGTGAACAACCCTGTTACCCTGCATGCGACATTTTGGAACAAATAGTGCTGTTTTGGTGCAACACAAAATACATCACTTTGGATATATCCTTTTTTAACATTAGTGTCGCCCTAACCATTCGCTTTTACACTAAAAACCAGTAACACTCTATTTTTAAAACCTTTTATTTAAATCTAACTTTTGAGTAAGGTTATACTTTGTACACACCAGAATGTTAACCACGCAGATTTAGGTTATTTTTTAACCACAAACTGTGTTTTTTACGTTCGCACTAATCATGTATTGCTGTTTAACACCCGAAGCTCACTGAACAATAAACAATTAGCATGCCAACAAATTGACAGTGTCAAATTTAGCTGGCCGTTTAACTGTTTGCAGATGAAATATTAAGTTTTTTATTTTGATACAACTTTAGGATGAGGCTTAACAAAATGTTACGTTTAAAACGATAAAGCGTTGCTATTATCGCCATTTTATTGTTGTTTTAAGATTAACTAGATTATGATGTGCGCTGTTATAGCATTCATTTATGTAGATTTATTACAAATACTTTTAAATAGGCATTTACAGTAGGCATTTTGGGCATTCGCTTGGCTAGTTTAAGCAAACATACCTGTCGCCGTTGGCTCATATTGCCAGTGGTGTTTTCGGCTATGTGTATTGCTAACATAGCCAATGAGCTATTTACCCCTGATTTTTTTAACGTTGTAGAACAACGTTATGGCGCAAAGCGAGTTGACGATTTTAACGATTGGCGCGATACCATTAACGAAGGTATGCAACTTAGTGTTACCGATAAATTGTATTTGGCCAACCAATTTGCAAATCGGCGGATTCGTTTTACCAGCGACAGCGAACACTGGAATAAAAGCGATTATTGGGCTACGCCTATAGAGTCTTTAGGCACTAAAGGTGGTGATTGTGAAGACTTTGCCATTTTTAAGTACTTTACGCTTAAAGCTATGGGGGTTGATGAAAGTAAAATGCGTTTAATGTATGTGCGTGCTTTACTGATTAATGAACCACATATGGTACTTATTTATCTTGAAACGCCAGGGGCGATGCCGTTGGTGTTAGATAATTTAAAAACTCGCATTTTGCCTGCCAACCAACGCCGAGATTTAAAGCCGATATATTCGTTTAACGGCCAGGGTTTGTGGTTAGCAAAAGCACAAGGGTTAGGTAGTAGTAAACCTAGCAGTGCGGGGACAAAAACGTGGACAGATTTAGTTAATAGAATAGAAAACGGCGAATAACGATAACAGGGTTAACAATAATGTTTAGAAAGGGAATGTCTTTACGGTTGCAATTGTATTTATTGATTGCGTGTTTGTGTTTATTTAGCTTTGGCGCGGCGCTGTATAATAATGTGTCGAACATGCGCGACTATTTAAATGAGCAACTAGCCTCGCATGCACAAGGTGCTGCCCACAGTTTGGGGTTGTCTATATCACCTTACATGGATGAAGAAGGCCTGGTGATTGCCGAAACCATGACCAATGCCATTTTTGACTCTGGTTATTATCAGCACATTACGTTTACCGACCTTGACGGCAAGGTTTTATTTAAACGCGACAACCCTAATGGTAATTTTGCTGTACCTCAGTGGTTTATTGACTGGTTTACCTTGCACCCTCCGGTGATGACCAGTGAAGTAAGCGACGGTTGGCGTATTGCTGGCACATTGGCCGTGCAGTCGCATGCGGGTACCTCTTATAAAAGTTTATGGGACCATGCTATTAGCAGTTTAACCGCCACCTTATTACAGTTATTTGCGGCGTTGTTTTGCGCTTATTTAATTTTAAAAGCGGTGCTTAATCCGTTACGCCACATTGAAAAACAAGCTGAGTCGGTTATACAAAAACGCTTTACGCTTAATTCGATTAATCCGTTTACCTCTGAACTGCGCACGGTAGTGAATGCCATTAACCGCATGGTTGAAAATGTGCAGCGCTCGTTTAACGAGCAAACCAAACTTGCCGAGGCGTTGTCGCAAGAGGTTTACATTGACCCCCACACAGGCTTGCCAAACCGCCGTGCATTGTTAAAACGTTTTGAGTCGATTCAGGCAGAATATGATGTACACGGTAATCGATTTTATTTGGGTTTAGTGTCTATGACCTCGTTAAAACACATTAACGATATTGAGGGTTATGGCAGCGGTGATGATTATATTTTGGCTGGGGCACAATTATTTAGCCAGCAGATGAGTAACTTGCAAGATGCAACCTTATACCGTATTTCGGGCTCTGAGTTTGCTTTTTTAAGCTTATTAACTGAAGACGCCGCCAAAACAATAGATCAGCAAATTGCCAGTGTTATTCACATTGAAAGCTCAGACAGATTTGTACATGGTTTTGCTAAGCATTCGCTTACGCGGGTTAACCACGAAGAACAATTTGCTGAGGTAGTTAAGCGTTTAGACCATCAGCTTGTGCATAATCAGTATGCACACAACGACACAGGTTTAGTGACGCCCCAGTCAATGCAAAAAAACCACACTCGTGAAGAATGGGTGGGTATGTTAACTCAGTTTACTGAGTATTTTAAAAATGAGATTAGCCATTGTCATCCAAATGATTTTGCCATTAAGTGTATTCCGCTAGACAAGATTTTTGATTTAATGCTGCAACCTGTAGTGGACGACAACCAGTCGATTCTTTATGTTGAGTCATTTGTGCGTTTTAAAGTAGACGGTGAAGTGTTGTCGACATTAGACGTGTTTGCCATGGCAGAACGTTTAGGTGTGTTACAGGAGCTTGAACAAGCCGTTGTGTGTTTTATATTTTATAAGCTCACGCACATTGAACATACCCGTGTGGCCATTAACATTAGTAACCGTGCGCTGCATAATTCGGTATTTACTGATTGGTTGTTCGATACTTACCAAAAAATGCATAAATCGCTTCCACCACTTTTGTATGAATTTAACGAGTCGGGCGCCATGCTTTCGCTTGAGTCTACAGAGAAATTTATTCGCCGCGCAAAACAATTAGACATAGCGATTGCTATTGAACGTTTTGGCTCAAGTTTAAGCTCGTTTTGTTATATCCGTAACTTAAACATTGATTTTATTAAGATTGACCCTAGTTACGTACGTGATATCGCCCAGGCTGATACGCGCTTTTTTGTGCAAACCGTGACCCAAATATGCCATGGTATTGGCATAAAAATCATTGCGCCACAGGTAGAATCGGCCATGATAGGTGAACATTTTTCACTCATGAATATAGACGGATTGCAAGGCAATGGATTGTATGCTGTACGGAATTTCAGTACAATTATTCCTGCAAACGCTAACCACTCATGGACATGTGCATTGCAGCTGAACGACTTTAGTCAATCAACCAATCACGAGGCAAGATAATGCGTAAGAATAAATTAACTTTGTTATTAGTTTCGGCATTAATGACTGCCGGAATGTCTGCGGGTGTTACTGCAGCTGAAGAAACACTAACTGCGAGCACGCAAAGTGTGCCGGTTTCAGAAGCCGCAACCCAATTAGCCAATGCCTTTGTTGCCGCAAATGGTGATGAAGCACTGATTATTGAGGCAATACAAGCCGCTGTTGCTGCAGGTATGACACCTGACGATATTTTAGCGATTGCTGTTGCCAACGGTATTGACCCTGCTATTGTTGCTGCAAACATTGAAGAATTACAAACCGCTGCTGGCGGCGCATTTGGTGCAGCCCCTGCTCCTGGCGGCCCAGGTTTTGGCGGCGGTTCTGGCGGTGGTGCAGGCACAATCTCTAGCAACTAATCCTTTACGATTAGATGAGCTAACCAATAAAGCCCATTAATTTGGGCTTTTTTGTGGGTGTTTGTAAAAGAAGGAACTAGGTGGTAGCTGGTAGGTATTGTTGCTCTACCCGCTCGTCAGTTTTTTCCGTCATCCTCGAGTGCTTTCATTGAGGATTTAAGTGTTGCTTCACCGCACGTCATCTTTTGCCGTCATCCCTGAGTGCTTGTATCAGGGATCCAGGTGTTTCTTTTGACTTTGCTTGAAACGTAAAAACAACTGCTGGATTCCGGCTCAACAGCGTTACCGGAATGACGGAGTAGTGGGCGTCATCTTAATACAAATGAGTAAATGACGGTGTAGTTAATGGTGTTGGTCACTGGTTTTAGCTGTTGCTTTATCTTTTTTCTCGTCATC
>NZ_JAKILA010000008.1 GCF_023283885.1 Shewanella basaltis | reverse complement strand
ACTGCGTTGCATGACTTCGAAAGAGAATAACTATTCATTCAGTCATTCGCCTTGTTTAAGCCCTTTTAAATTCTCGCTGAGAGATCACTTGCTAACGCGGAATGGTATAACCTGAGCTCGGGATAATAAATGCCTTTCAAACAGTCCTTTGCCCTGTTCACTGCGTTGAATCGACTTACAATAGGCTAGCTATTGACGCGTCAATTCGCCTTGTTAGCAGAACAAATGACAAGTTTGAAAGTGAGAATGGGTAACCTGTTAATTTTAAATAGTATAAGTTCATCCCTTATCCCGAGCTCAGGTTAAGTAGCCACTGTGAATGCGTCCAGCGGTGTTTGATTAAGGCGTCGCGATGTCGTCATGGTTGTTCCCTTTCAAATAGCGAGAACGTAAAGCAAAAAGCGGCTGGGGCATTCCTTTATGGCAAGTGTTAAAAGGGCTTACACTGCGTTGCATGACGTCGAAAGAGAATCACTATTCACTCAGTCATTCGACTTATTTAAGCCCTTTTAAATTCTCGCAAAGAGATCACTTACTCACGTGCAATGGTATAATTACCGTACTGGCAAAGCGATGTCAGCGAACATCTCGTCAATCAATTGTTGATCACGCAGCGCAACCGCTTTTTCTACCACATCGCGAGTTAAATGAGGTGCAAAGTGCAACATAAAATCATACATGTAACCACGCAAAAAACTACCGCGCCTAAATCCAATTTTGGTGGTACTGTGAGCGAATAAATGGCTCGCATCAATGGCAACCAAATCTTTGTCTACCGTAGGATCTATGGCCATTGAGGCAATAACGCCTACACCCAGTCCTAATCTTACATAAGTTTTAAGCACATCGGCACTGGTTGCACTGAACACAACGCGCGGATCAAGATTGGCGCGTTTAAATGACTTTTCAATTTCGGATGCTTTATCAAATCCAAATACATAGGTTACTAACGGATAAGCCGCCAGATCCTCAATTGTAATATTAGTGCGGCTGGCAAGAGGATGCTCCCGAGTCACTACAATTGAACGATTCCAGTGATAACAAGGCAACATAATTAAATCAGTATACAAATGCATCGCTTCTGTCGCGATAGCAAAATCGGCATAACCTCTGGCGGCTTGCTCACTGATCTGCGATGGCGTTCCCTGGTGCATATGTAAGTTAACTTTTGGATAGCGCTTTATAAACTCACGAATAATTTGTGGCAACGCATAACGCGCCTGTGTATCTGTTGTGGCAATGTTTAATTCGCCTTGATTGGGCTTGGTGTATTCTTCAGAGACTTTTTTAATACTATCAACTTTGCTCAATATGTCATTTGCAATATCAATCACTTGCTGACCCGCTGGTGTTACATGTGTTAAATGTTTACCACTACGACCAAATATTTGAATACCTAATTCATCTTCTAGCATTCTAACTTGCTTACTGATACCAGGTTGTGAGGTATACAGGTTCTCTGCGGTCGATGACACATTAAGATTATGTTTAACGACCTCTGCAATATACCTAAGTTGCTGCAGTTTCATGGTGTGATCCTTGATGTTACCGTCGCCTATTCACACATAATGCGAACAAGAGCAAAGTCAGTTGGCGTTTTACAGAATATGAACCATTGTTCAACTATGCAAAAACGTTATATTAATAGTTAAATGTAATACAAACGGTAATAACGAGCAAGAAAAAAACCACTAAATATACCCTTTCATCACTCAACAAGTGATTTGTTCGCGCAGTTTGATGATTTATCCATAAAACGACTTATTATTCAACGACAGCCGTAATAACATACGCTAAGATATAGAGTAATTTTGATGAAGTTTGTTAATTCATTTCTTGACTCGTTAAAATGACTTTTTAGCCATCACTACTGGCTGTTTTTACCATGTGATATGAAAGATAAAATGGAACCTTTATGTCCTTAATTTTGGTATTAATCCTGATCGGCGCCCTACTATTACTGATTATCGGTTTTAGTATCGTCCAACAACAAAAAGAGCGCGCAGAAGCTGAGCGCCGTGTAGAAGTTTCTCGTCAGCGGGCCATTATCGATGAAACCGATGGCGTACTGTCTAATACAGGTATGGCGCCATGCTCTAGCCACATAATGCTTGTATTGTACCGCCGCATTCAAGATGCATTAGAACAATCAATCGCACATGCATCAGGGCAACTAAAATCTGATTATGAGCGTCGCCTAGCTGATATTAAAGCACAAGTTACCACAGTATCTAATTCACCCAGCCAAGTGCCCGCCATTGAAAATTTTCGCTTGCCCGATAACGACAAGCAAGTGCTTGAATTGGTAAAAACCCTAAAAAAGCTAAAAGCCATTTTACGAGCTGAGCATAATAAGGGAAAAGTTGATCCTACCGTATTTGCAGAAGAAGAAATGCGTATTGATAACTTACAATTACGCATCAATGTTGAATCAATGATCAGCCGTGCTCGTGCCGCCTGCTTTATGAAACAGTATGGTTCAAGCAAACAAATGGTGACTAAAGCGTTAAATACATTGCATACCATTAAGGCTCAAACCCCCAATGATCCGTTTATTGCACGTAAAGTAGATGAAGCAAAACAACTGCTCGATGAAATCATGGGCGCACAACGTAGTACCGAGCCTAGTGCACCTAAACCTAAAAAAGAAGGTGACGATATTGATATGCTATTTCAACCTAAAAAGAAATGGTAAACATGATCAAACCGACATTATCGCAATCAAATTAGCCTCGTAAAGAGGCTTTTTTGTGCCTTTTTATCCCGTTCTTGTTCATGAATACCAACCCGCATGAATAAGTATCCACTCAAAATACGTCCAACGTTTTTTGATTAAGGCTGCGCTATGTCGCCCTACTTGTTCTTTTCAAATAGCAACAACACTAAAGATCATCACTGAATAGCCCGCAATAGCACAACCTGGCCACCGATGACACATTGTCATAATGATTATTTGAAGATTTCTATTTTGCTGCTAAAATACTGTTTATTTATACAGTGTTTTAGCGTGATATCTTGGTGCAGATATGAAAGTGATCCCAATATACATTGCTGGCGGCATTAACGGTTTTGAGTCACCAGCGGCAGAGTACCAACAGCGGCCATTAAGCCTAGATGAACTATTAGTCACTCATCCAAGCGCGACCTTTATTGGTAAAGTCAAAGGCGACTCAATGACTGGCATTGGTATTTTTGACGGCGACCTAGTGATTGTTGACCGTAGCGCTACCATTAAAAATGGCCAAGTGATAGTTGCCAATCTTAATGGTGAATTTGTCTGTAAAATGATCGATCTTAAAAGAAGATTGTTACTCTCCTCAAACAATGAATATCCCGATGTTGTCATTAATCAGTATGATGACTTCAGCATTGAAGGTGTTGTGACGTATTCAATACGCTGCCACGATGAGGCGATTAATTTATGTTCGCGTTAGTCGATGCCACTTCATTTTATTGCAGTGCTGAGCAAGTCTTTCGCCCAGAGTGGCGCAATCGACCAATGGTAGTATTATCTAACAATGATGGTTGTATTGTTGCAGCCAATCGCCTTGCCACAAATTTAGGGGTGCCTAAATTTCAGCCTTACTTTCAAATTGCCGAAAAATGTCGGCACCATAATGTCATCGTATTATCGAGTAACTATGAATTATACGCGGACTTGTCGAGTAAGATGATGCAGGTGATTGGTCAATTTGCGCCAGAGCAGCATATCTATAGCATTGACGAGTCCTTTTTGTCATTTAAACATTGCCAGCAGGCGATACCCTGCCTAGCCACTCATGCCAAACGGATAAGACAAACTGTTTGGCAATACACACGTCTACCTGTTTGCGTAGGCATTGGGCCAACACTCACACTAGCTAAAGTCGCCAATAAAGCCGCTAAATTAACGCCCTCCTCTAAAGGGATCTGCATCATAAATAATGAACAAGCTCGCCGAGCAACATTAAGTGCACTGACT
The DNA here is from genome assembly GCF_023283885.1 of Shewanella basaltis. Classification (GTDB taxonomy): domain Bacteria; phylum Pseudomonadota; class Gammaproteobacteria; order Enterobacterales; family Shewanellaceae; genus Shewanella; species Shewanella basaltis. The sequence goes on along the minus strand of NZ_JAKILA010000008.1, from coordinate 163,428 downwards.
GTTGGCGATATATGGGGGATTGGCCGAAAAACGGCTGCAAAATTAACTGCGATGAATATTCATACAGCTTGGGCACTAGCAAATGCCTCACCAAGTATGATGCATAAACAATTTAATGTTGAAATAGAACGCACAATTCGTGAGCTCAACGGGATAGAGTGTAAGCAATGGGATAATGTAAAGGTTGATAAGCAACAAATATTCTCAACCCGTAGCGTCGGCGAGCGAATTACCGATATTAACGGCTTACACCAAGCGTTATGCATGCATATTTCGATTGCCGCAGCCAAAGCTCGAAAGCAAAACTCATTGTGTAAAGTGATGATGTTATTTGCCCATAATTCACCTCACGATAGTTACCCGCAAAGCTTTAAAGTTAACGTAAACTTTACCTGTGCAACCAATTGCAGCGCTGAAATGAGCCATGCTGCATCTTCAGTTATACATAAGCTTTATCGCCCTGGTGTGCATTACTATAAAGTAGGCGTAGGTCTGCTCGACCTTATAAACAGTCAACATCAACAGCTCGACTTATTTAATGTCAGCAAAGCCAAACCACAATTGATGCAGGTGCTCGATAACATCAATCACCGTTATGGTCGCGACACGCTATATTTAGGCGCTCAAGGCACACAGCAAAAATGGGCCATGCACAGAAACTTTTTAAGCCCGCAATACACCACCGACTGGCGTCATATTCCAATTATTCGTTGTGAGTGAGTTGGCAAAATGACAAGCATAAAAAAAGCGCTACCCGAAGGTAACGCTATCTTTTTAAGTGTTAATATTACTTCTTAGCTTTTTTCTTAGCTGATTCGCTAACCCATTTTCCGTTAACAAACTTAGCTGACCAACCTGTTGCTTTACCATCAACTTCGGTCGCAACGTATTGCTCTTTTGTTTTACGACTGAACTTAACTGCCGCTTTATTGCCTTCGTCATCTTCAACTGGCGCATCAGCAAGATAGGCATATTTAGGCCATAACAGTTCACGATATTTAACCAGCTCTTCCACTAGTGGTGCTCGAGTTTCTCGTGACTTAGGGAAAGTGCTCGCCGCTAAAAAGATCCCCGCTGCACCATCTCTTAAAACAAAATGGGCATCAGACTTAGTACATTTTAACTCTGGCAGGTAAATCGGATCTTCTTTTGGTGGCGCAGCTTCACCGTTTTTAAGCAGTTTGCGGGTATTCTTGCACTCAGTATTAGTGCAACCAAAATACTTACCAAAACGGCCATTTTTAAGTTCCATGTCATTGCCACAACGATCGCACTCAATGATGGGGCCTTCATAGCCTTTAATCTTAAACTGGCCCGCTTCGACTTCGTAACCGTCACATGATGGGTTATTACCGCACACATGCAGTTTACGTGATTCGTCAATAAGGTAACTGTCCATTGCCGTACCACACTTGCCACAACGATGTTTAGCGCGTAATGCATCGGTTTCTGCATCTTCGTTATCGCTAACCGCTTCTTCACCAGGGGTTAAGTTAAGCGTGGTTTTACAACGCTCTTTAGGTGGTAGTGCATAACCAGAACAACCCAAAAACACCCCTGTTGAACCGGTACGGATCCCCATTGGGCGGCCACAAGTTGGACACGTTATGTCTTCAGTTAGCACCATCTCATTTGGGCGCATACCGCCTTCGCTCGGCTCTAATTCAGCCAATAAGAGTTGTTTGGTAAAGTCACCGTAAAACCCGTCGAGGACTTTTTTCCAATCCAACTTGCCTTGAGCAACATCATCTAATGTTTGCTCCATGCTGGCAGTAAAGTCATAACTCATTAAATCTTTAAAACTATCAACTAATCGTTCGCTAACAATCTCGCCCATTTTTTCGGCAAAAAAGCGACGGTTATCCACTCTCACGTAACCACGGTCTTGAATGGTTGAAATAATTGTGGCGTAAGTTGATGGACGTCCAATACCGCGTTTTTCAAGCTCTTTAACTAATGATGCTTCGCTGTAACGCGCTGGCGGTTTGGTAAAGTGTTGCTTTGGCAGTAGTTTATCGAGTGTAAGCTTGTCACCCTTTTCAACCACAGGCAACGTATTGTCTTCATCGTTTTTCTTACCCATTGGTGGCTGAACGCGCGTCCAACCATCAAAACGCAACGTACGGCCACTGGCTTTTAATTCATAATCGCCAGCAGTAACCGTTAAACGAGTCGCATCATATTGTGCAGGTGTCATTTGACAGGCCACAAATTGACGCCAAATCAGCTCATACAAACGCTGAGCATCACGCTCCATGTCGGTCAAAGATGCAGACTGAACAGCAACGTTTGACGGTCTAATCGCTTCGTGAGCCTCTTGCGCCCCCTCTTTACTACCATAACGGATAGGATCTGCTGGCAAGTATTTAGCGCCAAATTCAGAACCAATCATGTTACGCACATTTTCAACGGCTTCTTGGCTTAAGTTTGTTGAGTCAGTTCGCATATAGGTAATATGACCAGCCTCATACAAACGTTGCGCCATCATCATGGTTTTCTTCACGCCAAACCCTAAACGAGTGCTGGCAGCTTGTTGCAATGTTGAGGTAATAAATGGTGCAGAAGGTTTACTTGATGTAGCTTTATCTTCACGCGCAGACACCACAAAGGTTTCATTGCGTAACGCCTCAACCGCCACTTGAGCTTGCGCTTCATTTATTGGTTCAAACGCAGCAGATTGATATTTCATCACCTGCATTTTTAAACCTTCAGCGTTGGCAGTATTTAAATCGGCATGAATATCCCAAAACTCTTCAGGAACAAACGCTTTAATTTCACTTTCACGCTCAACCACTAACCTCACTGCCACCGATTGTACTCGCCCAGCAGACAAGCCACGAGCAACCTTTTTCCACAGCAATGGCGACACCATAAAGCCCACTACACGGTCTAAAAAGCGGCGCGCCTGTTGAGCATTGACCATGTTGGTATCAAGTACCGATGGTTTGCTAAATGCATCTTGAATAGCTGTTTTGGTAATTTCGTTAAATACCACACGTTGATACCGTGAAGCGTCGCCACCAATAATTTCCTGTAAATGCCAGGCAATGGCTTCCCCTTCACGGTCCAAATCGGTTGCGAGATAGATTTGGTCGGCAGACTCAGCTAAAGCTTTGAGCTCTTTAACCACTTTCTCTTTACCCGGTAAAATCTGGTATTTTGCAGCCCAGCCTTTATCTGGATTGACGCCCATACGCGCCACAAGTGCTTGTTTATCCCTGATAAGCTTATATTTCGCTTTTTCTTCAGGAGACATTTTTTTGACTTCTGCAGCGGTTTTCGTCGCAGCTGTTCCGTCAGATGTTGACGAAGTCGGTAAATCACGGATGTGACCTACACTCGACTTCACGATGAAATCTTTACCAAGATATTTATTAATTGTCTTGGCTTTGGCCGGCGATTCGACAATAACTAGCGATTTACCCATAGTTTTATTTGCGCCAAAAAGTCTCAAAATATAGAAAATTGATTCCATATATAGAGGGTTGAGACAATAGTTTCAAGTTAATCCCTCTTTTATATAGGTTATTAAGTCATTTTTTACACAATAGTAAAAAATAGAAAAAATAATATGCGTTTTTTAAACGTAATTTTTCACTTAATGATACTTGCGAGCATCTTCAGTGCATTTTTAGTCATTTATGCGTGTTTGTACAAAATTAACACACCTTGTTAACCCTCATAGCTTCAGTATACTGGCGTTAATTTAGCGTTAACTGACATGAGCAATCACGTTTCCTTTTTTATAAGTAACACAAAAAAGTGTAACTACAATAATAATTATTCACAAAAATTCTCAAGGATCACGAATGAAGCATTTTGAAGCGAACTTTGATGGCTTGGTTGGACCAACCCATAATTATGCTGGATTATCATTTGGTAATGTAGCCTCATTAAATAATGCAGCGTTAACATCAAACCCCAAAGCAGCAGCAAAACAAGGTTTGCAAAAAGCCAAATCTTTAGCAGACCTAGGCATGGTACAAGGCGTATTAGCCCCACAGGAGCGCCCAGATGTGTACACATTACGTCGAATTGGTTTTTCTGGGTCAGATGCTGAAGTTTTACAAAAAGCGGCTCAGCAAGCACCTGCTCTTCTTAATGCCTGTTGCAGTGCATCAAGTATGTGGACTGCCAACGCAGCAACCGTGTCACCTAGCGCCGATACTCGCGACGGAAAAGTCCATTTCACTCCGGCAAACTTAGTCGATAAACTACATCGCAGTATCGAACCGATTACCACGGGTAACATTCTACAGGCGACATTTAATAACGACCGCCACTTTAAACACCATCAACATTTACCAGAACACACAAGCTTTGGTGATGAAGGCGCGGCAAATCATACTCGTTTATGCAATGAATATGGTCACGCTGGAGTCGAATTATTTGTCTATGGCCAAGAAGCAACAAATCCAAGCGCTGTAAAACCGAAAAAATATCCCGCAAGACAAACCTTAGAAGCATCACAAGCTGTAGCGCGATTACATCAACTTGACGATGAAAGTTGTGTGTTTATGCAGCAAAACCCTGATGTGATCGATCAAGGTGTATTTCATAATGACGTGATTTCTGTCGGTAACCAAAACGTATTGTTTTATCACGAGCAAGCGTTTTTAAATACCGAAGCAAAATTTGATGAAATCCGACGAAAAATGAACACAGAGATGCATTTTGTTAAAGTTGCAACTAGCCAAGTGTCAATTGATGATGCGGTACGTAGCTATTTGTTTAATACACAAATTATTACGTTGCCGTCTGGTGAAATGGCCATTATTGCTCCAACTGATTGCCAAGAAAACCCAGCTGTTTTTGCCTATTTAAATGAGCTCGTCACACTCGGCACACCAATAAAACAAGTTCGCTATTTTGATGTAAAACAGAGCATGCAAAATGGTGGTGGTCCAGCTTGCTTACGCCTAAGAGTCGCGATGAATGAGCAAGAAGTCGCTGCAGTGAATCAAAACACCTTAATGAATGACGGTTTATTTACCCGCTTAAATACCTGGGTTGATAAGCATTACCGTGATCAACTTACCGTTAAAGATTTAGCAGACCCACAGCTGATTATCGAGTCCCGCACCGCATTAGATGAACTCACACAAATCTTAAAGCTTGGAAGCGTGTACCAGTTCCAGAAATAATAGCGATTACGGATTACGGATTACGGATTACGGATTACGGATTACGGATTAGTAAATCTAATGATCATAAAAAGCCCAAGTCAAACGACTTGGGCTTTTGTTTTTATCGCATGTGTGAACAAATAAAAACGGCCATCATTGATGGCCGTTTAGGATTAACGATTAACCGTCATCTCTTACATTAACAGTGTAGCTTGTAGGCTCACCTAATGGCGTTGTAACGGTAATGGTTAAAAAGCCGATAGCTTTCTGGTTAGGGCTTGCTTCACGAGTTAACGTAAACGAATATAACAATGGTCTATTCGAATTATTGCTACCTACTGTAAAACTTGTTGTACCAGATAAATCGCCATTATCATTTGAAGCAGAAATGGTTGTTCCAAATGGTAGTGTATTGTTATTCACATCAGAAACGAATAAGTACACAGTTTGGCTAGCCTCACCTGTCGCTGTGGTTAAATCAATATCGTCAGCAGGGGTGATATTTCCTGCATTATCGATATCAACTAATCGACCATAAGGAACAGAACCAGACATCACAATTGGTAAGTTTCTAAACACATTAAGTTGAGCTTGATAGTTGTCTATTCCAGTATTAGTACAACTTGCTTCAGAACCCGCCGCACATAGAATACCTGTGTATAATCCATCACCTAAATCGAAACTACCATTGTTGTTGAAGTCAACAAACTCTTCCTCAACAGAACCTGTAGAGCCGCCACGATATTGGCCATCTTCGTTATGATCAGTAAACGCTTCAGATTTATCTTCTGTAGGCTCGCCAGAATCAAATAAACCATTACCGTTTAGGTCAACAAAACTCTCTTCACCAATCGCGTAAGCAGTAATTGTCGCACGGCCCGGGCGCGGTTCTACAATAACTGAATTAGTGCCATCTAAGTAGCCAGCAAAGGTTGTACCTGTACAAGGTGGTAACAATGAACCATTAAAGGCTTGAGGACAACTGGAACTAGTTTGATCAAATGGACGTGGATTTTGGCTAGTCCATTCAACATCACAAGCACCCGTTCTACCAACAGTTTGACAACTAGCGCCTACTGAACCGCCTTCAGTTCTAAAGTTGATTACAGTACCTTCTGGAACAGGATTATTGAAGTGATCAGCTGAGCGAATGGTAAAGGTGACTGTTTCACCATCATGACTCCAGCCCTCAGGGTTTAAAATTGATGCGGCTAGCGAGAAACTATTAAAGTCAGCTAAACCAGTTGTCACAGTTAAACTATCAGACACATTTGCAATTATCTCACTTGTTGGATCTGCCGCATCTTGCCATACCGCAAACACTTTAACCGGCGTTGGTACCGTACCTGAACGCACAGTAACACTTACATCACCATTAGCATCGGTGTAGGCTACGGCATACTTATTCGGCGCAGTAAGATCGGTTGGATATTCAGGATCACCTGCTTTAGGGAAGTTTGGACAATTTGCAAAATCATCAGCAATTGGCGCAGGAGTTAAAATCATTCCGCCCACTTCAGTTGATAGTTCAAAACAAACTCTCTGTGAAGCAGCAGCTTGACCAACTTCGTTGAGCAATCTGAATGCTACTTGAGAAGTTTCTGAACGATTACCTGCATTACTATCTAGTCCACCAGATACCTTTAACGCTATTTCTGTTGGACTTGCGCTAACAAACTGAATCGAGCCAACTGAAATTGTATTAACAGTAATGTCTGTAGTTGCAGTTACCGTTGATGCACCAGTGATGGCTGATACAGTAACAGTATCTGTACCTTCACAGTTAATACTGCGATAAGTAGCAAATCCTTTACCTGCATTGGTGACTACAGGAGAGTCGATAACAGAGTTACCTGCTGCCATACATTGAGAGCTAAACTCTAGTGTAAATGGCTGACTTGTCTCAACATTATTGTCTGGATCTTTAACCGTTACTTCAATAACAGTTGAACCGCCAGCAGGTAAAGTATTAGTACCGATATAAGTCGAAACTTCTAGGCTAATATCAACACGACCAATTTCAAATGCTTTAGTCGAGGTTACTTGCTTAACCTTTAAACTAACTTCACCCGCACCAACATCACCATTCGAGTAAAGATCTAAAACAGCTTTACCGTCAGCATTAGTAATAGCGGTAGCTGATGCAGGGCTAATTGCACCTAACGTTGTACCTGCTGAGACTAAAACTTGTTTTAATGGTTGGTTTGAGCCTTCTAGTTTTACAATTGCGCCTAAAATACCAGGGCGTTGATTGGTAATATTGTCCGTAACGCTACAAACTTCAAAGTTTTTAAGCGCTTTATCAAACGCAGGCGCATCGTTACAGTCATATATTTCAAAACTAATTGAAGGGTCTGCCGCCACTGCATCAATATCATCACCAGCGGTAGTAAAACTGATATTAGCTGTTGCAACATCATATGATGCAGTAATGGTAGCTGCACCTTCTACGGTACCAGCTGTAATTAAAATTTCAGCTTGACCTGCATTATTAGTTAACGCTGTACCTACTGCTGGTAAAAACTCACCAAGTGAACTGGTATAGCTGATAACCGCACCTGGCACAGGATTGTTATCACGATCAACTAAATATACGCGTGCACGACCAGGACTGGCTTGACTGACATTGACTGTAGGTAGTCCTGTCGTTGCATCAAATAACTCTATACTTAATGTTAAGTTTTCGCCATCTCCACCAGGAGCATCACCAGCTACACTGTAATTGAAAGAGTTTGTTAGTATTTCAGTCCCAATAACAAATGCAGCCTCAATTGTACCAGCGCCTTCAACTAAACCAGTTAACAAGTTAACTTTAGCCACACCAGATGCATCAGTTAATGCATGACCTGATGTAGGGTTTATTTGGCCTTGGCCAATAATGGTGAATTGTATTAATTCATTAGGAACCGCCATACCATCTTTCAATAGCGTAGCAAAAACATAACCAGGTTTTGATTGGCTAATATTTCTGTTTTCAGCACCAAGAGAATCCTCAACAACGATTGATAATGAATATGCATCAATTGGATTCGGTTCATCACCAATTGTCTCATACGCAACACTTGCCGTAGAAGACTCTGCTGTAACAGTTGCTATCGCTGCACCTGAAACTTGACCTGCCGTTAAGTTAACGGTTGCAATACCCGAGGCATTTGTTACCGCATTAGCTGAAGATAATTTACCTAAACCTGCTGTAAATGAAACCAGTTTACCGGCCAAAGGTAGGCCATCTAAATCAAGATAGGTCGCCTCAATAATACCCGGTGTTGCATTACTAATGACTGACAATGCACTTCCTGCACTATCAATTAGTCGCACTGAAATATTATTGGTACCAACAGCAACACCATCACCTTGCATGTAGAAGCTAATTGATGTGCTAATACCTGTCGCACTCGACACCAGTACTGACGCGGCAGTCTCTACATTGGCAGTTAACAATTTAATGCGTGCCACACCACTTGCATTGGTTAACGCACTTGCCGATGCTGGGTCAAATACACCCACTGAACTGTCGTTTAGTGCAAATGTGATGACTTCATTAGGAAGTCCAACACCATTAGTATCTGAATATGTGACTTCTAAAAACCCTGGCTGCGCACTAGAAATCGTTGTGATATCAGCGCCTGCTGCATTCACCAATTTCACTGATAAAGCAGCCACACCTGCAGCTAGACCATCACCTTTAGATGAGAAACCCAAACTCACTGGTTGCTCGTTAACAATGTTTGCCGTAACAGTACTTGCACCTTGTTTATTAGCTGCAACTAACTTAATTACAGCCTCGCCTGAAGCATCAGTTAAGGCTGTCGAACTGTTTGGTACAAAAGTTGCCAACGCTTCATCATCTATATCAAAACTAACCACTTTATTAGCGATTGGGTTACCTTGTGCGTCGCTATAATTTACGTGTAAGTACCCTGGTGTAGCTGCTTCAATTTGGCTAATAATCAAACCAGAAGCATCCTTAAGACTAAGCTCTACACTATTACCTGATGGTTCATCACCTAATGTCTCAAATGCTAAACTAGCTGTTTGACCATTAATAGATACACTAACAATTGCCCCACCAGCAATTTGACCTGCAGTTAAATTCACATTTGCAACACCTGAGCTATTAGTTACAGCTGAAGGTACACTTAGTTTACCAAGACCTGTAGTAAAAGTTGCCAGCTGACCAGATAATGCCTGCCCATCTGCATTTAAATAAGTTGCAAGTACTATTGCAGGTGAGTTATTGCTCACAATTGAAAGTGGATTACCTGCATTGTCAACAAGCTGCAAAGTAAGGCTGTTGACATTTTGAGAAGTGCCATCACCTTGCATATAAAAGCTGATTGAAGTGTTTACACCTGACTCTGTCGATATGTTTGCTGTTGTTGCTGTTTCAATGTTTGAAGTACGTAATTGAATCGAAGCAACACCAGATGCATCAGTTAATGCAGTACCGCTAGCCGGATTAAAGATACCATGTTCAGCACTTGTTAAAGAAAAACTAACTACTTTATTTGGTTGTGGATTACCTGATGCATCTAAAAGTGTTGTTACTATTCTACCAGGGGATTCATTTGAAATTGTTGTTACCTCTGTACCTGCTGAGTTAACCAATTGAGCGGTAATTGATGCAGTGCCAGAAACTCCAGCATCACCTTTAGAATAAAAATTAATTCCAACCGTTTCTTGTTCATCAATCGTTACATTAACAGTGCCTGCGCCTTCTTTATTGGCTGCTACAACTTTAATTACAGCTGAGCCATCTGCGTCTGTTAATGCTGTACCACTATTAGGGATGAATGTCGCCAAAGCTGAATCATTTAATTCAAAACTGACTAAACGATTAGCTATTGGATTCCCGGCAGGATCTTGGTAATCGACATGAACATAGCCTGGTGTCAAAAAACTGATGTTATTAATCGTATTTCCAGCAGTATCTTTTAAAGATAATTTTATTTGATTCTCGCCAGTTACTGCGCCATCACCAGCCATTGAAACACCTGTTGATGACGACTCGCCTGAGTCAAGAGATGCTGTAACAGTAACAGCACCTTGAAAAGATGCAGTGCTTAAAGTGACTTCGGCAACACCGTCAGCATTTGTTTTAGCTGTACCTGAAGCAGGTGTAAAAACCCCAAATGAAGAGTCAGATAAAGAGAAAGTAACAACTTTATTCGCTACAGAATAATTAAGTGAACTGGTAACGGTTGCTTTTAAGACCGCTGGAGTAGCGGCAGATATATCATTAGATGAAGTGCTCAGTGATATAGAGAGTACTTCAGTCGCTGTACCATCCCCCCCAGAATCCGTTCCATCATCTGTAATACTCCCTCCACCGCCACAAGCGAAGAGAAAGATTGAACATAAAAGTGCAAAACAAACTTTGTATGCTGACCTCATTGTCAGGCTCCCTGTTACATTAAGATTAAACTAAATAATGATTATAGTTACTTATAGATTAACATTACGCAAATATCTTGTAACTTTACCATAACTCTATTGTTTTCTGTGTCATTTATCAGATAAAACTTTCAGTTTTTGGCCATTTCCTAAAAGAGCGATTCCTGCTAGTCTTTAGCACATTCAATGATGAGCCAAAATAATATAATGAAAAGGAACACTCTGTGAATAAACAAAATAAGCTCGGACTCACGAGTAAGATTTTAATTGGTATGGGTATAGGCATTATATTTGGCCTTGCATTAAGAAATTTCTTCCCCGGTAGTACATTTATACAAGAATACATCACAGATGGATTTTTACATGTCATTGGTACTATTTTTATATCCAGCTTAAAAATGCTCGTTGTGCCTTTAGTGTTTATATCGCTTGTTTGTGGTACTTGCTCACTGAGCGACCCATCTAAATTAGGCCGTCTAGGTGGTAAAACCATATCATTTTATTTATTTACAACTGCAATCGCCCTCACAATCGCCATTTTAGCCGCTGTGATTGTCCATCCGGGTAATGCCAGTCTTGCAGGTAACGCCCTAGAATACACAGCAAAAGATGCTCCGAGCTTGTCTGAAGTTCTTATTAATATCGTACCCACTAACCCCATGCAAGCCATGAGTGAAGGCAACATGTTGCAGATCATTCTATTTGCCGTTATTTTTGGTTTTGCCATCTCACATATTGGTGAGCGTGGTGTGCGTGTGGCATCATTCTTTAATGACCTTAATGACGTCATCATGCGCGTAGTGACACTGATTATGCAGTTAGCGCCTTATGGTGTTTTTGCTTTAATGGCCACATTAAGCCTAACGCTGGGTTTAGAAACATTTGGCAGTGTGGTTAAATATTTTCTGCTTGTTGTTGCCGTATTATTTATTCAAGGCTTAGTGGTTTACCCCACGTTGTTAAAGCTGTTTTCAGGCTTAAGTCCTCTAATGTTTTTACGCAAAATTAGAGACGTACAGCTATTTGCATTCAGTACAGCAAGTTCAAACGCAACCTTACCTGTCACAATTGAAACCTCTGAGCACCGCATGGGGGTAGACAACAAAATAGCATCGTTTACCTTGCCATTAGGCGCCACATTAAACATGGATGGCACGGCCATTATGCAAGGGGTTGCTACAGTATTCATCGCCCAGGTGTTTGGTATTGAATTAAGCATTATGGATTACGCTACTGTTGTGGTGACCGCAACATTGGCCTCTATCGGTACTGCAGGAGTGCCAGGTGTAGGTCTTATCATGCTTGCCATGGTGCTCAACCAAGTCGGTTTACCTGTCGAGGGGATTGCACTAATTATTGGTGTGGACCGAATGCTAGATATGATCCGCACCGCAGTTAACGTTACTGGTGATGCGGTTGCTACGGTAATTATCGCAAAATCAGAAGGCGAATTTAACGAAGAGACGTTTAACAATTCGCAAGCCGGTAAAGCCGCTAAAAGCTTTGAAGAACAGGTGCTAAATAACAAATAGCCGGTGTTGGTATTTCGAGTCTAAAAAAGCGCTAATCTAGCGCTTTTTTATTATCATTTTTTTGTACAACTGTGTCATTATACCATTGCGCATTAATAAGTGACCACTGTAAATGCGTCCAGCGTTTTTGATTAAGGCGTCGCTATGCAGTAATGGTTGTTCCCTTTCAAATAGCGAGAACGTAAAGCAAAAGCGGCTGGGGCATTCCTTTCTGGCGAGTGTTAAAAGGGCTTATACTGCGTTGCATGACTTCGAAAGAGAATCACTATTCGTTCCGTCATTCGCCTTGTTTAAGCCCTTTTAAATTCTCGCAAAGAGATCACTTGCTAACGCGCAATGGTATTATCATCGGCTTACTCCAAAATAATCACTATCAGAGCAAAACAAATATGGATATTTCTTTGTTAGCCAGTTTGGCCGTTATTCATTTAGTGGCATTAATGAGTCCAGGACCTGACTTTGCCATTGTTGTAAAAATGGCTACTCAACAAACACGTTTAACTGCGGTGTATTGCGCTTTGGGGATTGCCGCCGCCATTCTCGTTCATACATTATTATCATTATTAGGCATAAGCGTAATGATCCAGCAATCACCACTAGCCTATATGGCAGTACAGCTCATAGGCAGTAGTTATTTAGCATGGATGGGATTGGGGGCGCTAACATCGGCTTTAAAAACACGTAAATTAACACGTCAACCAGCAACACTTGTCGCAACGCCAATTGACAATGTACCTAAAATGTCAGCATTTAAGGGATTTAAAATTGGCTTGTACACCAACCTACTCAATCCCAAAGCGCTGATCTTTTTTATTACGCTATTTACCGTACTCATTACCCCACAAGTGGGGTATGCCACCAAAACAGCTGCTGCTATATTATTATTTAGTCTCTCTTTTATTTGGTTTGGATTATTAGCATTAGTATTGTCTAAGCCGCGTATCCAACAGAAACTACTCGCTGCCAGTTCGATTATTGACTTACTCGTAGGGATTATTTTTATTGCTGTCGCGGTGACGATTGCGGGTAATATAATGAGTCAGTGGCTAACTTAATTGGCTCGCAAGAGCATAGTTGGAAAGTTAATGACACTACGAAATTACCAAGGTTTTACCTGACAAAACAAATAAGCTGGGTCATATTTATTATGCTAAATACCCAAGGACTAACAGATCAAATCATATCAATGTGAGCTCGCCACTTTCACACATTTTAGCTAAGGATAAAAATGCGCATATTGATTATAGAAGATGACCCTATTTTATCTCATCACTTAAGTGTGCAACTTAGCGATGCGGGTAACCAGGTACAAGTGGCTTTAACCGCTAAAGAAGGATTTTATCAGGCAACAAATTACCCCATCGATGTTGCCATTATTGACCTTGGGTTACCTGATGACGATGGTATCAGTCTCATCAAATCACTGCGTCATGCCAATGTTAAAGCCCCTATCATTATTTTAACCGCACGGTTAACCTGGCAAGATAAGGTCGAAGGACTTAATGCTGGTGCAGACGACTATTTAGTGAAACCTTTTCAAAAAGAAGAACTCATTGCCAGACTTGATGCCATTGTGCGCCGAAGTGGCGGTTTTGTCCGTTCGGTGATCACCAGCGGACCTTTACAATTAGATTTAACCGCCAAACAAGTCAGCCTGCAACAAAAACCAGTAGAGATCACGGCATTTGAATACCAACTATTAGAATACTTAATGCGTCATTGTCATGAGGTGGTAGCAAAACAACGTTTACTCGATGTCATTTATGCAGATAAAGAAGGCGACCCCAATACGATTGAAGTCATGATCAGCAGGCTACGAAAAAAACTCAGCCAAGGTGGGATGACAGATCCCATCACTACTATCCGCGGCCAGGGATATAAATTTAATCAGCCATGCGACTAACTCTACAACCCAAAAAACGTTTACTCACCAGGATGTTTTTTACCTCCTTGTGTATTATTGCGCTTGTCGGTTTTGGGCTCGCGGGGTTAATTAATTTGCTCCATGCTCAGCAGCGTTACAACCAAACAACCAGTTCGCTGATTGCAAAATTGCCTATTATTGCCGCTGAATTTCGCGAAAATAATTTAATCCCAATAACCCAAGCCCATGAAACAGATGACATAGACACACAATATATTATGGCCACCTGCGACGCTGCTTATCACACCTTGTGGCGTTCAGATTACGCTATTAGTCTGCAGTTAAATCAAATCTGTGAACAATACTCAGCCATTAAAGACAATTTGCCGCCTTTTTATCTTAACGTTAACCAAACACAACACTATTTAGCCTACTTGCTCAGTATTGATGTCGAATCTCAAATGTACCATCTGTTGATTTTACAAGACGCCAGTGAACTAAAAAAAGAGCTGAGCCAATTTAATCGCTTAACCTATTTAAGGCTCGCTGTTGTATTAGCGATTGCCTTAATCATGCTAATTAGTGCGGCATATTGGAGCATGAGACCACTAAGCCAATTAAAACAAGAATTACAACAATTACAGCGTGGATATAAAAGCAGCTTATCTCAGGACTATCCTGAAGAACTTAAAGGAATTACCACTGCGCTCAATCAATTAATGGATCAAGCTGATACTCGCCAAACTCGCTATCAAAATGCAATGAATGATCTTGCCCACAGTCTTAAAACTCGCCTAGCCGCAAGCTTGGCCATAAGTGACGATCCTCACTTAAATATGCAACAGCAGAATCAAAAAATTCTCGAACAAATTCACGATATGGATCATCTAGTGCAATATCAACTTAAACGTGCAATGTTGGGTCAGCAAGGATTGTATTTTCAACAAACAGAAGTCATGCCAATTGTTGAATCACTGGCACAAATGCTCGCCAAACTTTATCAACCCAAAGGGGTTAAATTCACCCACAGTATAAGTGATGATATTAGGCTACCATTAAGTAAAGGCGATGTGATGGAGCTGCTGGGTAACCTCATGGAAAACGCATTTAGATTGTGCGTTAATCAAGTTAACGTGAGCATACAAAAAACCAACAACCTATATCGCCTGTGCGTAGAAGATGATGGCAAGGGCGTTGATGACACCCAAAAGCAAAAAATTATCCAACGGGGAATGCGCGCCGACACGCAGTCACCAGGGCAAGGGATTGGCTTGGCCGTTTGCCAAGAGATAGTCACAAGTTATGGAGGAAAACTAAGCGTTAACACCAGCAATTTGGGTGGCGCTGCATTCATAATTGAGTTTCCTATCTCTAACAATACTTAACTTAACCTGAGCTCGGGATAAGGGATGAACTTATACTATTTAACATCAACATGTTACCCATTCTCACTTTCAAGCTTGTCATTTGTTCTGCTAACAAGGCGAATTGACGCGTCAATAGCTAGCCTATTGTAAGTCAATTCAACGCAGTGAGCAGGGCAAAGGACTGTTTGAAAGGCATTTATTATCCCGAGCTCAGGTTAACTTAACGGGGCATACAATTGTTCGGCACGATTGAACATTGCCCACGACGTCGCAATATATTTATCGTTGCTTAATGGCACATTGCCTCTGTGGCTATGGGTGAAACCAGCAGGTGCAATCACCATGGTGCCTTTTTTAGGGCTTATTTTACGTTGCTGGTAATAAAACTCAGTCTCGCCGCCCGCTTCGACATCATTTAAATAAAACATATATAACACAACTCTGTGCAATGCCTCATTGTGACCATTTTGCGGAAATTGTTCAGAATGCCAATGCGGATATCCCCCAACACCTTTCTGATAATGCTGAATATTAATCGTGCCACTGCGATATAAATACTTGGTTAAGGTACTGGCTCTTGGTTTACCTAACGCGTCAAAATTATCTGGGGTTAAGGTTTGAGGTTTGCCTTCTTCATCAGTCACCTGTATCGACACTGCCCCCATCAATGCTAAAGAGTATTGGCTAAAATAAGCACTAATATGGTGAAAGGTGGCAGTCAAAAGCTCATTTTTTAAGTCTGCTAAATCTGGAAAAGCATCTAACATTAAATCACGGCTGCGCTTTTTAGCCGCATCCACACCAAAACCAGTCTGCCCTGGCACAACATTAGGGTGGCCATTAAACGCTGCAATTAAGCGGTCACACAAATCATCACTGATTGCATTGGGATACACTTCAATAAAATCCATAGGAGATAACTATTATTTGTCTATTTATAGTATTATGCTGCCACGTCAGCAAAGCTCCTGTAAAGCCTAAAGCCAACATAGATAGTTGTTACGCAAGGTAACTATCATTTACTTATGAAAAAGAATCAAAAAGTCGCAGTAGAACAACTTGAAGTAGGCACATTTATTCGTTTGCCCATATCATGGAAAGACCATCCATTTATGTTCAGCAGTTTTAAAATTAAAAATACTGCTCAAATTGAGCTTATCAAAGGCTTAGGGCTCAAGGATGTCTTTTTTGATCCTGATAAAAGTGATGTAGAACCTGTCACCAGCGCCAACAGCGCACAACCACTACCAACAGAAGAAGAGCTCAATGCGTTAAAAGCACAAATGCTCAGTGATAAAAGCGCAAAAATTGATGAGCAAAAAAAGCTAAAACGCGATTTAAGAAAAACAGAGCAACAGTTCGAGCGTTCAGTAGCCATGATGCGTTCTATGGTTTCAAAGGTCAGTAGTCGGCCGCTTAATGCCGTTAATGAAGCCAAAGATCTGATAAGTAACATTACCAATATGTTACTGCACTCAGATAATTTAGCCTTGCACCTCATGGGCGATGCCAAAAACGATGAACACATTTATCACCATTCCCTTAACGTGGCAATGCTGTGTATGTTAATGGCCAAAGAGCTAGGTTGGAGCAGAGAAGAAGTCGAGACCATTGGGCTTGGCGCATTATTTCACGACATAGGTAAACTCAAAGTCCCCAGTACAATCTTAAATAAACGAGCGCCCTTGTCTACGCCAGAAGAAAACTTCATCAAGCAACACCCATTAATGAGTATCAACTTCTTAAAACTAGCAGACAGCTTCCCAGAAGAAGCTAAACCTTTAATCGCCAACCATCACGAATATCTAGATGGCAGCGGCTACCCTCAAGGGCTCAAAGCAGACAAACTTGATAAACTCTCGCAACTTATAGCCGTAGTGAACGAATATGACAATTTATGCAATGGCACCAATCAAATAAAAGGAAAACCCCCAAGCGTTGCATTAGGATTACTGTACAAAAATTATAATAAAAAACTCAATACAGAATTTGTCGGTAAACTGATAAAAATGTTGGGGATATACCCACCGGGCAGTATTGTCGAACTATCCAGTGGACAGTTTGCAATGGTGATGTCAGTGAATTTACAGCAATTGTTGTTTCCTAACATTGTTGTATATGATCAACTTGTGCCAAAAGAACAAGCTCCTATCATTAATTTAGAACATCACAACATGAGTGTCGTACGCAGTTTGCCTTCCGCAGCACTGCCTAAAATCATTCATGATTACCTCAATCCCCGAGATAAAATTAGTTTTGGTATTGGCTCAAATTAACCTTTGACGCCCTTTTAAAACTCGCCACAAAGGAATGCCCCAGCCGCTTTTGCTTTGCGTTCTCGCTATTTGAAAGGGAACAACCATTACTGCATAGCGACGCCTTAATCAAAAACAGCTGGACGCATTCACAGTGGTCACTTATTAATGCACAATGGTATTAAACATGCTCAAGTGTTTAGCAGCTCCATAAGAATATCGATACACTCTCGCAATAAAAAGCCATCTGTTATTAGCAGATGGCTTTATGGTAGCAATCTTAGGTGATACTCACAGTCACCCACCAGCAGGCAAAAAAATTTACACACTAAAAATGATTACAGCCAACCTTTACGTTTAAAGAAAAAGTAGGTGCCTGCTGCACTGGCTAGCATTAACGCAACGGCCATTGGATAACCAAAGCGCCAATCAAGTTCTGGCATAATATGAAAGTTCATCCCATAACTACTGGCGATTAACGTTGGGGGTAAAAATACCACCGCCGATACCGAAAATATCTTAATAATCTTGTTTTGTTGCAAACCACTAAATCCCATTGCCGCATCGAGTAAAAACTGTAACTTATCGAAAATAAACTGGCTATGAGGCATTAATGATTCAATGTCTGACAACATTTCACGAATGGATTTTAAGTTCTCATCGGACAAGCTTTCACGGTAATAGCGTTGCATGTAGCGTAACGAGCGTTGAGTATCGAGCAAACTTAAGCGAATTTTACCATTGGAATCTTCTTGTAAGGTAATAAGCTTAAACACATCATCAAGCTCATCATCATTAAACACTTGCTCACCTACGTTTTCGAGCACGCTGTATACGTCTTCGATTAAGTCGGATAAATAATCCACTTTTAAATTAAATAACTCTAACAATAACCCCTGAGGTGTCGTGATATCTAAACGACCCAAGCGTAAATAATTACGTAACAAGCGGATCAAGCCGACATCTTCTTCGCGTATGGTGAGCAAAAAATCTTTACGCAAGTTAAAAGACACGTTTACCGCACGCACATCAGAACTAACACGTTGCGGAAACAAAGAGTTAATGTGTAAACCATCTTGGTTTTGATAAAAACGTGCCGAAGCTTCAATTTCTTTTATATCTTCTTCGTCGGGTACTTCCTCTGCTGAAAAAGAACTGAGCCAATCACGTTCGTTATCGTCCGGTTTTAATAAATCTAACCACAGAGTTGATTCGGGTACGTTGTCACCGACTTTTAACTCAGTGGTAACCAGTTGTTTATTTTTATAAACATATGCTGTGATCATCGCTCCCCCTAAGAATATTAACGCCGTCAAGACATAACAAAAAAACACGCTAAATTTGGCGCTAGTTTACTCATCTACTGTGTAATGAAAAGCAAAAAACCATCACATGCTTAACGTCGTACCAGTTGTGACGTTAATTCAATCGGTCAATATAAAAAGCGCCCCAAATGGACGCTAATAGACAATTCGCACTCGCGTGAATGATCACTCGCCTTTTAAGCGTCTATCGAGCTGATCCTTTAAATTAGCGGGTACGCCTTTTATCAAAATGGTATCCGACACTGGGTCGTAAATAACACGTTCACCTAGGTGGCCACCATCAAAACTTAACGTGACCCCACCACCCGTGCCAGAAAACTTTTTTAAGCTACGCAAGCTGGCTTTATCTGCAGGAAACTCTTCATCGAGTTCATAATTGCCACCACAAGCAAAATCATAAAATGAATCCATGCCAGAATCTGCTAATTCATCGGCCAAATCTTTTACTTCAATGACGTCTCCCGAGTCAGCACGTTCCGAGCAATACTCAAACACTTTATTACGACATTGCTGACGTTCGTCTTTAGTCAGCTCACTGCTTGACACAAAATCTTCAACGGCATGAATTAGGGTTTTATTTTGCGCTTTAGTGTTTACACCTTCAACGCATCCCATAAAATCTAAAAAGAAATCGGCTACTTTTCTTCCTGCGCGACCACGAATAAATGAAATGTATTTACGAGAGGTTTTATCCGCTTGCCATTCGGTTAAATCAATGCGTGCCGCTAACTGAATATTACTGAGATCTAAATGATTATTCTGCGATAACTCCATATCATCTAACACCGTCATCGACGATTTTGCACTTAATAGCGCAACAAACAGATAATCACTGGTCATGCTGGTATAGCACGACATTAACAAAAAACCGCCTTGACTAAAATCGTACTTTGCAAGCTCTTGCTGTAACAATTGACTGGCTTTGCCACTAAACTCAACAAAACCTAAATCGCCACTTCTATAGCTGGTTAGCGCATTGGCAAATTCATCATTTGCTTCACCATCGTCACCATGAGTACCAAAAAAACCAAACCCCTTGCCAGCTTTACTTGAGTAAGTCTGGTGTAGCTCTTCTAGCATGGTTTCCACAGCACCAGTGTTTAACAAAGGTTGCGGGCGTAAACGACAGCGCATTTGCCCCTGACCGTCCTGAGAAATTTCGTGAATAATTGCCTGTTCGATGCTAATGCCCATAAACCGTATTAACCCTAGTCTGTCACAGATGATAATGTAAAAAAGAATGATATCAGACCCACAGTATAAATCGAACAAGGGTTTGTGATATTCCTAACCTTGCTTCAATAAAACTTGAGGCGATTAGCTGCCAAATCCGTTATTATATGCAGCTAATTCATTATTTATTGAAGTTTTCTGACTATGGCAATTCAATCTAAATACACCAACACCCAAGTTGAAGCACTTATCAGCGAGCTGCTTGCTACCCTTGCAAAGCACCAAGCACCTACCGATTTAAGCCTGATGGTACTCGGTAACTGTGTCACTCATTTGCTCGAGAAAAAAGTGCCTAATGAGTCACGCCAAAAAGTGGCAGAGCAATTTGCGAAAGCGTTAACCCAGTCGATTAAGTAATCGAAAATAAAATTTATCACTAACGCTAACAATCAGTTACACTGGATTAGTTTGTGATAATAACGTAGGAATACGAGTTAAGATGATCGAGCGCAAAAAGCAACAAATGACACGCGATAACGTGTCGCGTTTAGTTAATTGGGGTCACTGGTTTGCCTTCTTTAATGGCATATTAGCGATGCTAATTGGCGCTCGATATATTGGCAGTGTGGGCTATCCAGAAACCGTTATAGGTTGGGCTTATCTCACCATAAGTACTATTGGCCATTTTACGTTTTTGGCCTTTATCGGGTACTTATTATTTATTTTCCCAATTACCTTATTACTGCCCTACTCTAAAATTTTACGCGGATTTGCCGCCTTTATCGCATCTTTAGGGCTCTATACGCTATTGTATGACACCGTCATTTATGACGACTATGGTATCCACTTAAGTCCATTCGCATTCGATTTAGCTTGGCAAGACCTCAACGCATTACTGCACAGCACCTCTTACATCATTACCCCTATTGTCATTGTATTAGTTGAATTAACCGCAGCAAACTTTTTGTGGAAACGTATCGACAGGCTACAAAAAAAACAATGGGGCAACCGAGTGGTGCTTTTTGTAGGCGCTTGTTTTGTTAGCAGCCATTTATTCCACATTTGGGCCGATGCCACCAATATGACAGAAGTCACCCGCTTTGACGATGCTTACCCTGTCTCGTATCCTGCGACAGCGCGCTCGTTTATGGAAAGCCACGGCATCGATAGCAGCTTACAAACGTCCGAGGCGAGAAGTGAAAAATCCCGCAAACTCAGCTACCCAATTAACCCAATGCAATGTCATGCCGACACTCAACAAAACGTGCTAGTCATCAGTATTGACAGTTTACGTGCCGACATGGTCGATAACGATACCATGCCGTTTTTGAGTCAGTACCGTAATAATAATCAACGTTTTATGAAACACTTCAGTGGCGGAACCGATTTCGACACCAGTATGTTTACCCTAATGTATGGCTTACAAGGCAATTACAGCGATCGTAAAGAATTTGCCGTAACCAGCCCAGTGCTAACCAACATCTTTACCGAACAAGGTTATCAGCAAGCTTTTTTTGCGCCTGCCGTGAGTAATGACATCACCCAAAGTGCTATGTTCAAAGGAATGCAAGTACACATCAGCGAAGGTGCTAACGGCAGTGCAGATGCTGACATCAATACCATCAATGCCATCACCACCTGGCAAGCAAATCAAAATCAACCTTGGTTTGCTTTAGTTAACCTCACTGCACCAAAAGACTACGACACGCCCATTGGTTTTCTAGGAGTACAAACCATTAAACCTAAAATGGAGTTAAAGCCTGCACAAAAAGTATTATTTAACCAATATCGTCAATCGCTTAACTTTGTCGATCAGCAACTGTCTCGCTTGCTCAATACTGTAGACGACAACACTGTGGTGATCATTACCGGTACTTATGGTCAA
Source organism: Shewanella basaltis (assembly GCF_023283885.1). Lineage (GTDB taxonomy): Bacteria > Pseudomonadota > Gammaproteobacteria > Enterobacterales > Shewanellaceae > Shewanella > Shewanella basaltis. Next base: position 141,507 of record NZ_JAKILA010000008.1, on the reverse strand, counting down.
GTATTTACCAGTAACAGCAGCGATGCCCGCAACGACCTATCACCAGGTAATGTGAATGTGCCTTTAATTATTCATTGGCCAGATACCTATGGCAATAAAGTGAATTACCGCACCAGCCATTATGGTATCGCACCAACCATACTCAGCCATGTATTAGGGTGCACTAACCCTAGTTCCGACTACAGCGCAGGCCGTAGCTTATTAGAACCAAACAATGAAACCTGGGTATACATAGGTGACAGCCGTCGTTTTGCGATTTATCAAAAGTCTGAGATCACAGTACTTGATCGCTTTGGTAAATACCGTATTTATGATGTTAACTACACTAAACGTTTAGACAAAAAAATGAGCGCGCCTGAATTGATCCAAGTGATGCGCGAAGGCCGCAGGCTTTATAATCAATAGTGACGCTCAACACATTATTTTAGCATCAATGTTTTAGCCAGAATTATCGTGATAATAGAGACAACAGCCACAACTGGGCAGTTTATAGCCAATCGACAAATTACACTTAACTAAGCGCTTGCACAGATTAAATACTGTTGATAAAGTGCAGGTCCACTTAGTTACCCCACGTGTTATTACTCGCTAAGTGATGCTGTTTAAACGTTCTAATTCGGTATGTAGCGCAGCCCGGTAGCGCACTGTCATGGGGTGTCAGGGGTCGGAGGTTCGAATCCTCTCATACCGACCAAATTCAATGCTAAATGTTTACTACATTCAAACGTTTAGCTTTTTCTTCTGGTACATTAAGAAGTCCTTTTTAACCTTTTTAACCTTAACATTAAGCAAATATGTGAACGTTCACTGTGCATTCACACTGACCACAAAGGTGGTTTAAAGCAAGGCTTACCGTCTGCATTACCCTTAAATCGTTTATCTAACTTATTTCGCTGCAACCGCTACCGCTTGAAGATATCTCAATTTTATCTTTGTACCTTTTTTTAACCTGAGCTCGGGATAAGGGATGAACTTATACTATTTAAAATCAACATGTTACCCATTCTCACTTTCAAGCTTGTCATCTGTTCTGCTAACAAGGCGAATTGACACGTCAATAGCTAGCCTATTGTAAGTCGATTCAACGCAGTGAGCAGGGCAAAGGACTGTTTGAAAGGCATTTATTATCCCGAGCTCAGGTTTGTTTACACTCAAATAATGCCAATCAGGATAAATAAGTGTTCAGTGCTTGCCTAGCAAAAAATCGCTTAAAATAAGCCAGAAATTGCAGTAAGCGAGTTGTTCAACCTTCACAGTTTGTAACGAAATGATAAGCGATATTAACCAACCTTTTTGTGCTGATTGGTATTATATCCACTACATACGTATTCACATTGAATTAACATCAATGCGTGTGAAAATGATGTTTTACATTATTAAGGCGCTGCCATGAAATTTGTGATTGCATTACTAGGCTTAACGGCTTTTTTATCTCCTGCATCTTACGCTAACGCCCCCACTGTGCAGGTCAGCAAAGGTCAAATTGAAATAGTACAATCCTTTCCATCTCAGTACGTTAAAGACAAATTTTTAACGGTGTGGTTACCGCCTGGGTATAACAAACATAGCCAGTATGATGTACTGTACATGCACGATGGCCGCATGTTATTTGATGCTAACACCACTTGGAACAAGCAAGAGTGGCGAGTCGATGAAGTTGCCGGTGAGTTAATTGAACAAGGTAAAGTTCGACCTTTTATTGTTGTTGGCATTCCTAATGCAGTCGAAAATCGCCACAGTGAGTATTTTCCGCAGCAACCGTTTGAAAGTCTCTCGGTTGCTAAACAGCAGGCATTATATCAAATTAAAAAGTTTGCAGATCAGCCACTATTTGCATCTAAAGTGTATTCAGATAAATACAGTCTTTTTTTAATAAAAGAAGTCATTCCGTATATTGAGGCCCACTACCCCGTCAACAAAGGAGCAGAACATCGTTATTTAGGTGGGTCAAGCATGGGCGGGCTTATTTCATGGTACACCCTGCTTAATTACCCCGACTACTTTACGGGAGCAATTTGCATGTCGACCCATTGGCCAGGAACATTTAGCGCAGAAGATGAGCTATTTCCGATATTCAAGGAGTATATTGCCAAAAATGTGCACAAACTCAGTCATCAAAAAGTGTATTTTGACTATGGCGACCGCACACTTGATGCCATGTACCCTGATTTACAAAAACAAATCGATAACATATTCAAGCAACAAAAATACCCAAAAAACCAATGGCAAAGCCTTTATTTCCCGGGTGAAGATCACACCGAAAACGCATGGGCAAAACGCTTAGATAAGCCATTACTATTTATGTTTGGTACGTCCAACAATTAGTGCAAGTTTGAGCATAAAAGCGGCTAAATGATGAGGTAGACTCCCCTATCTCATCACGCTAGGAGAATAAACTGACTTAAACACGCGCATTTCCCTCAATCATCCCCCATTGTTAACTAAATTACACACCGAAACAAAGCAACAAAAAAGAAACATAAATACAACAAACGTCATCAGACCGTCACTTTGTAAAGCAATAATTTGCAAAACAGAACACTATAACGCTTACCTAGCACATAAACATTGATTTAGAACACGTTTTGGTTATAAATTAAATAAAATACTGAGGTTTTTTTATTTAATGCCGATACATTTAATATCAATCACTTATTTATTGCGGTTTCATCTATTACATTATGCCCGAATCAATTCGTACTCTTTTCTCAGTTACAGATGAAAGCCTATTAATTGTTGGTAATTTTCATCCAATTGTTGTGTTAATTTCTATCGCAATTGCAATCTTTGCTTCATTTATGGCATTGCAAGTTGCCTCACAAGCCGTAACCACACTCCACACCTACAAACGCCATATGTTGATATCTTGCGGCAGTTTTGCACTCGGTGGCGGGGTATGGTCAATGCACTTTATTGGCATGTTAGCATTTAGCCTATGCACGCCTGTCAGTTACAACATTGGCTTAACAGCACTGTCAATCATTCCTAGTATTGCGGCATCTTGGGTCGCCCTTAATGTTATTTCAACCGCAAATCCAAAAACCAGCCAGTTTATTGTTGGTGGCATATTAGTGGGTGCGGGCATCGGCACCATGCATTATGTGGGCATGGCAGCGATGGAAATGGCCCCGCTACTTCGCTACGACCTATTTTATTTTGGTTTATCTATTATTGTCGCGGTTGCGCTCGCCATCCTTGCCTTGTGGATCCGTTTTAGCTTAAACAACCTTGGTAACTATGCCTTAAGCGAATTACACAAAAATGCCATCGCGGCAATCGTGATGGGCATTGCCATATCAGCGATGCACTATACGGGAATGGCTGCAGCACGTTTTGTTAGGCCGCCTGGGTTTGAGTTTTCTGAGCAAACTAAAATGATGTCGTTTTACCTTGGCATTGCGGTGGCCACTATTACTGTGGTGATTATTTTATTGGTGCTTGTCGTTAACATGTTAGTTAAATATCAAGCCTCATTACACCAAGCCAAATTAAGTGAAGCACGATACCGAGCAACCATTTCGACAGCGATTGACGGCATTATCACCTTTAACGACAAAGGCCAAATAGAAAGTGGCAATAAAGCTGTCGAACATTTACTCGGGTGGCGACTAGAAGATGTTTGCCATCAAGATATCCGCCATTTTATTCCCAACGATTTTATCGATGACTTTAATGCCTATTTGTCCAGTTATTCTGATGACACTGTCACGAATCAAAAAAGTGATGGTCGCGATGTTGAAGCACGCCACGTCAACGGAAACACCATTCCAGTAAGAGTCTCTATTGGGCATGTCCGTATAGAAGGCAAAAACCTGTTTGTCATGTACATCAGTGATTTAAGGCATCGCATTGAAATGCAGCGCGCATTAATTAATCGCGAAGCCCAATTCCGTTCTCTCATTAGTAACATTCCTGGTATCGCTTATCGCTGTTTAAATATCGAAAACTGGCCAATGCTGTTTATCAGTGATGCCGTTGAAAATATCACCGGCTACCCCGCTAGTGACTTTATTGGCCCTGAGCCTACACGTCACTTTTATGAACTGGTGCATCCTGACGATATCGAACAAATTGCGCAAATTGTAGCAACTAACAAAGTATTTGCCCTCGAGTATCGCATCATCAATGCCAACGGGGACACTCGCTGGTTACTTGGATACGGTACTCATGTTGATGATTTAGACGTCACCGATAAATGGCTTGATGGCTTTATTATGGACATCACTGAACGTAAAGAAATGGAGCAATCGTTATTGATTGCCAAAGACAAAGCAGAACAAGCCGCCTCTGCAAGAGCCGCTTTTTTAGCCAACATGAGCCATGAAATTCGCACCCCAATGAACGCGATTATTGGATTTAGCGACATATTACTCGACGACAAACTCACCGCTGAGCAGCATAAACATCTTAATACCATTAACCAGTCAGCAAAGTCACTATTGCACCTGCTAAACGATGTGCTCGACAGCGCGAAACTCGATAAAGGCAAGTTTGAATTAGAACTGAGGGACTTTTCGGTTATCGAAGAAGTCGATTCTGTGGTATCGACATTATGGCTCCAAGCAAACAGCAAAGGATTATATTTAAATGTCGATGTGGCACCAGCAGTTGCAACGGCTTATCACGGCGCGCCAGATAGAATAAGACAAGTGCTAACAAATTTAATTGGTAATGCCATTAAGTTTACCGCAGAGGGCGGCGTCAGCATCAATGTAGGTGTGAAACCCAGTGGCTGTATTGAATTTGCTATCAGTGATACGGGTATCGGCATGACGCCAGCCCAACTTGCTTTGGTGTTTGACGCCTTCGCACAGGCTGACGCCAGCATGAATCGCCGATTTGGTGGTACAGGCTTAGGCACAACCATAAGTAAGCAGTTAGTTGAATTAATGGGGGGTAAAATTACCGCTCAAAGTACCTATGGCAAAGGCAGTTGTTTTGCATTTTCGTTGCCATTACTGCCGCCAAAGCAGTCAAACGATACCTCTGCACCTAAATTAAGCTTAAGCCTCAAACCCTTATCGATTTTAATTGTTGATGATATTCAACAAAACATTGATTTATTAACTATTGTCCTCAAACGTCAAGGCCACAGTGTCATCACGGCTCGCGACGGTAAACAAGCATTACTGCGTATGCAAAGTGACAAAATTGATATCGTCTTAATGGACGTGCAAATGCCCATTATGGATGGATTAACAGCATCACGTTTACGCCGAGAACAAGAACACAGCCAACAATTACCACACATGCCAATTATTGCATTAACCGCCAGTGTACTGCCAGAAGACAGACTCGCGGCACTCGATGCCGGCATGGACGGATTTGCAAACAAGCCGATTGATGTTGCGCTGTTAAATCATGAAATTGCACAAGTATTAAAACTTGAAAGCCACAATCAAACACCGGATATACAGCAAGAAGTAATCGACAATAAACTCACGGTAAATGTCAAAAAAGGCATTGCCCTCTGGGGTGATAAAACTACGCTAAACAAAGAAATAGCCGGGTTTATGCACAAACAGCAGCAGTGTATAAGCCAAATACAACACTTAATTAATGCCGATGATTGGCCAGCTGTCCACACTCAATTACATGGATTAAAAGGCTTAGCCGGAAATTTATCGCTAACGCAGTTAACCCGATTGTTTATGGATGCAGAACGACTCGCGCAAATGTCATCGGCCACAGAGTTGCTCGCGTTATTACCAGCAATAGAGCAAGCATTCACCCAAATAGATCAGTATCTTGATACAGAGCAAAAGCTTGAGTTAGTCACGTCTAACGACGAGGCTGTAAGCAAAATGGATACGGCCCAACTCAACCAACTTATTACGCGCATTCGACTAGCTGCACAGGACAACGAATACAATGAAAGTGATGTCAATTTACTCATTGCATCCGTGCCAACCTTGTATCTCCTGCCATGTCAATCGATCCAACATGCCCTAGATGACTTTGAATTTGAACAAGCATTAACCCAACTCGCCAGCCTGGAGTTGCAAATCAATGCACAAGAAGCAAACACTTAACAGATGATATTTAACAGACAAGACAGTAAACAAACCATCCTAATTGTGGATGATGAGCCAGCCAACCTCAGAGTATTGAAAAAGATGCTCGAGGATCAATACCGCCTAATTTTTGCTAAAAGTGGTGAAGAAGCCCTGCGCCTGGTACAACGCGAACTGCCAAATTTAATTTTGCTCGATGTAATGATGCCCGGCATGACCGGCTTTGAAGTGTGCGAACAACTCAAAGCTGACCCAATAAGCAAAGCGGTGCCCATCATTTTTGTTACCGCATTGAGTGATGAAGTTGACGAAGCAAAAGGCTTTGACGTTGGCGCGGTAGATTACATCACCAAACCTGTGTCACCCGCTGTGGTTAAAGCTCGGGTGAAAACCCATTTATCACTTGTTCAAGCTGACGATTTACGCCGTACTCGATTGCAAGTAATACAACGCCTAGGGCGCGCATCTGAATACAAAGATAACGAGACAGGCATGCACATTATGCGCATGAGCCACTATTCAAAAATTATTGCGCTTGCCTATGGTTTTTCAGAGTTTGCAGCCGACAATTTATTACACGCAGCCCCTATGCACGACATAGGTAAAATCGGTATTCCAGACAGCATTATGCTCAAGCCCGGCAAACTAACCGACGAAGAATTTGCCATTATGAAAACCCATCCTGAAATCGGCGCAGAAATTCTCGGCGATTCGGATTCAGATTTAATTGCACTAGCAAAAGTGGTGTCACTGACTCATCACGAAAAATATGACGGCAGTGGCTACCCACATGGCTTAAAAGGCGAAGAAATCCCGATTGAAGGGCGCATTGTCGCCATTGCAGATGTGTTTGACGCACTGACCAGTAAGCGCCCCTATAAAGAAGCATGGACAGTAGAACAAGCAATGGACTTTATCCAAAGCCAGAGTGGGATTCATTTCGACCCCAATTTAGTTGTGTTACTACAACAATGTCTGCCCAGTATTCTGTACATTAAACAACGTTGGCAAGATTAAATATGGGCAATACACATTGACAAACATAATGGCTAACCAAGCGCACGTTTACTGTCCTCTTGTCAGCGCAGGTGCTTGTTGGTCTAAAATCTTGTTTGGCACGTATAACAATCATTATTTATTCATAGGTGCCATTATGTTTTCATTTTTAAAGCCAGACCCACTTAAAGCATTGCGTAAAAGCTATGATCAAAAACTTGAACAAGCCATGCAAGCTCAACGTAAGGGTGACATTAAAACATATTCACTGCTAACTGCTGAGTCTGAAGTGATTTGGCAACAAATCGAAGCAATACAAAAAAACCAGACCTAGCCTAGGGTCTACGTACCAAATGGATAGCTAACAATATTTTGAAACACCGCCGTTTCAGTAAGAGCATGATAACCATGGGGTTGATCAGCAAAAAAACGATAACGCTGGCCACATTCTAACGTTTGCCACTCATTGCCTGTGAATATAGCTAACCTTCCTTGCAGCACAATCACATGCTCAATCACCCCGATACTGTGCGGTGCAGACATCTGCTGATGAAATCCGCTTAAGCTAATTTCGAACATTTCAAAGTGGGTCTGTGAGTTATACGCAAACAAGGTACTAATTTGCATATTGGGATCATCTGGAAATGTTTTGTCTAACAAAGGCTCTGCATTAGGCGATAACAAAAAAGCAGAAAATGACGCGTGTAAACCATTAGCAATTTTCCATAATGTGGCAATTGTTGGGCTCGACTCTTGACGCTCAATTTGCCCAAGCATCGCTTTAGAGACTCCGGTCAATTTTGCTGTAGCATCTAAGCTTAGCCCTTTTGATTTTCGCAAAGCTTTTAAATGCTCTGCCATATGTGCCTTGCTATCCATGGTTTACCGTCTTCAATAACAACTGAGAGCTCATTATACGTTATTTTCTGCTTTAACCTAGCCCCTTGTGCGCTATAACATCCAGTGCTATATTCAGCCATCAATCGTGCGCTTTAGCGCACACCTGTATACGCCTTATTGCCAACAAATTGGCCTATATCCCAATACGGACTCAAACATGGGTAAACACAGTATTAGCATCAGTCATCTGTCAGCCGGCTTCACTGCGGTGTTAGTCGGCTATACCAGCTCTGTGATTTTAGTGATCCAAGCAGCAAGCCTTGCAGGAGCAAACTCGACACAAGTCAGCAGCGGATTACTGGCATTAGGGCTGATAATGGGGCTCAGTTCGATGGCTTATTCTTGGTATTATAAAACCCCTATTTTGACAGCCTGGTCGACCCCGGGCGCAGCGATGCTCATTGGGATCGTGGGGGAATTTAGCATCAACCAGGTAATGGGTGCTTATATGATTTCAGCAGGACTTATCGCAATAAGCGGTTTAATTAAGCCTTTAACTCGTTTGCTGTCTTCGATCCCTTCTGCATTAGCAGCAGCAATGTTAGCAGCTATTTTATTGCCATTTTGCCTAAAAGCATTTATGCCACTGGCAACCGAACCGTTAATGTTTAGCCTCCTGTTTGGCAGTTTTATGCTAGCAAAATACTGGCTACCCAAATATGCAATGGCCGTTTTATTAGCTGTTGCCATCGCTTATGCGATACTCGCAGATCGACTAAGCACATCTTTGCTGGCACAATTTGATTTAACTATCGCGTCCCCCATTTGGATTACCCCCGAGTTTACGCTTTCAGCCATACTCAACATCAGCATCCCTTTATATATAATTACGATGTTGTCGCAAAATTTACCCGGCATTGCCATGTTAAAAAGCTATGGTTATCAAGCTCATGGAACACCACTTTTATTGGGTACGGGGATATCAAATATCCTATTAGCACCTTGCGGCGTATTTAGCGTTAACCTTGCGGCAATCTCGGCGGCGATTTGTATGGACAACAACGTTGACGATGATCCAAACCAACGCTACAAAGCAACATTGTGGGCGGGTGTTTTTTATATCATTGCCGGATTATGGGCCAGCGGTGTCGTGGCTTTATTTATGGGGTTACCCACTGCCATTAGCGATATATTAGCGGGACTTGCACTCATGGGGACTTTATTAATGTGCCTTCAAAATGCATTTGGGGCGAATAACTATCGAGAGTCGGCTTTACTCACATTTGTGTGCACTTTATCTGGGATAAGTTTTTTGGCTATAGGCGCTGCCGTTTGGGGCTTATTGCTTGGCCTAACCCATTTTGGTATCAATCAATGTAAGCATCAAATATTCACCAATAACGCAAAAGTTAAACAAACTGAGTACAAAAAATAATCCAATACTAGGGTCTGTTGATCTTTAAAGGTTATTTTTGCAGCGAATTATTGGTCTTTACTTAAACATGAGCGACAAGGCAAAGACGTTGAGGTGTCGCTATTTTTCATAACAAGTTGATAACGCAGTAAAAATGACCAACAAACGCTGCCCACAGGGTTCGGCTAAAAACGTGTTACTCTTTGTTGAATAACGCACTGTGAATAAAGCGTTGCTCAGATGACTAAGCATCAATCAATTCGCCTCAAATAACACGTTTTTAACGCGAACTTCATTCAGCCTGGAAAGTTCAACAGGCCCCAGGGCATTTAAACGCATAATTTGTGAGCAAACATCAAGAAATAATCTGCTATAAATCTTATGCTGTTAACTCAAATTATCGCACATTCGACGTTTATCAGAGGCAATATTATGTGGTGGAGAATTGTCATCATTACATTAGCGTTTCTACTATTAGGCGCGCATTTTCTTCGTTTTAGCCAAACAGAATGGGCCATTATTGCCTGTACCATGCCGCTATTAATGTTTATTCGGCACAATATAATCAATCAGTTATTAAAAATCACCTTAGTGTTGAGCGTTATTTTTGTCTGGGCAGTAACAACCGTCAATTTTATCGACATACGGATCACACTTTCAGAACCTTGGTTAAGGCTAGCCGTCATTATGAGTGCTGTTATGCTGTTTACCTTATTTGCCGCATTTTGCACTAACGGCCTAAACCCAAGATTACGCCACTAACTTCAGCGGATTAAAAAAATACATTAACGCGTTAATAATAACCATTTTTTGATGGCGGCTTTACGGTTGTACAACAACAGGACAAACAGCACCATATAAATACTCGGTTCAATAATTTCCGACTTAACCGACCAATAAAAATGAATAGGCGCGAACAAAGCCACTACATATATCCAATTGTGTAGCGATTGCCACCGCTTACCCAAACCTCGTTTAATACCATGGGGCGAAGTAACAGCGAGCAGTGTTACTATGATAAACGCTGCGGCTCCCACTAAAATGTAAGGTCGTTTAATCACTTCCTCAAATAATAATCCCCACGCAAATAGCAAATCCAAGCTGATAAATGCCGCAATATGTAACAAAGCATAAGCAAAAACATATAAACCAACTAAGCGACGCGTTTGCATTAATGCCGCCAACTTAGCCCGTTTTGCTATGGGGGATATTAATAACGTAACCAGTAAGCTATTGAGCGCTCCCATACCGGTATAATGAATAATATATTGCACCGGATCGCCTCCCGCATTGTCAGTCATCACAAGGGCAATGAGATACAACGCCGGAAGCAAAAACACAATGTGCAGAATGACTTTAAGCCAAAACACATGTCGAGGGCTTAAACGCATTAATAAAACGTCCTTAAATCAATATTTTTATACAGATCGGCAACAAATTCACCGTAACCATTAAACATTTGTGTCGGAACACGTTTAGCTGAAAACAGCCCGCCCTCGCCTATGCTTCGCTCACTTGCTTGCGACCAACGCGGATGATCAACCTCAGGATTAACATTGGCATAAAAGCCATATTCATTTGGCGCCAGTTGGTTCCAACTTGTGGGGGGCTGTTTATCTAACACGCGAATGCGCACAACCGATTTAATACTTTTAAACCCATATTTCCATGGCACCACTAACCTAATTGGGGCACCATTTTGTGGCGGTAAGGTTTTTCCATACAAACCAACAGCTAAAAAGGGCAACTCGTTCATGGCTTCAGCAATGGTTAATCCCTCTACATACGGATAATGAATACCGCCGCCCATTAAACGATTTTTTTGCCCCGGCATTTGCTCAGGATCAAACAAGGTTTCAAATGCAACATGAGTAGCGTTTTGCTTAACGCCCGCTTCTTTAAGTAAAGTGGCTAACGAGAAACCCACCCAGGGGATGACCATCGACCAGGCTTCAACACAACGTAAGCGGTAGGTCCGCTCTTCAAGGGCGAAGCGCTTCGTTAGCGCCTGTAAATCTAAGGTAATGGGTTTATCAACCAGACCATCAATGACCAATGTCCAAGGGTCAACATTAAAGCCCTGAGCATTGTCAAAGGGATCAGATTTACTGGTACCAAACTCGTAAAAATTGTTATGACGAGTAACCTTATCTTCAGGGGTTTTAGCATCAGAGAGAGTAAATTGGCGAGGTGTCGCATACTGTAAACTTTGCGTAGTAAAAGGTTTTTTAGCCGTTTGCTCGCCAAATAAATCAAATAGACCAGCTTGAACCTGCCCAGGTAAACTGGCCCCTAACGCACCTAACCCCAAAGCTTTAATAATATTGCGACGGTCATTAAATACAGATTCAGGCGTCACTTGGTTGTCAGCTAAATGCCAAGGAGCTCGTTGCAGTATGCCTTGAGTAAATCGATTTTTGCGCGCCATGGTTCACCTCTTAAAAAAACCGTTAACTAGGGTCTGTTGATCTTTGCTGGTTGAATTTTGTTCGAGTTAAAAACGTTTTAATCGAGGCAAATGGATTGAAGCCTAGCCACCTAAGCAAAATCTATTCAACAAAGAGTAAAACGTTTTTAGCCGAACCCTGTGGGCAGCGTTTGTTGGTCATTTTTACTGCGTTATCGACTTTTTATGTAGAATAACTACACTTCAAAGTCTCTGCCTTGTATAAAATACCAACAATTCGCTGCAAAAATAACCTTGAAAGATCAACAGACCCTAACCAATACATTCATATTGTCTGATGCCACTTAATAGACAGGGCAACGTCAGTATTTATTGCACATTAAATAAAAATAACCATAATTTGCCGTTGTGCACATCTTAATATTGGTGCCTATACGCACTAATCATCCGATTAGATTTAAATTTAATCATTAACAACAAAAAATCAGTAAATCCTTATTTTGCCTCTTGCAGGCAATTTGTAGCCGTGCGACCCTTAGCCATTATTTTCTATCGGTTTTTGTTATGCCTTTTGCAGTGTCGTTAACTCCTCCTCAAATTGCAGCGCTGATTGCGGTTGCGTTTCTTGCCTTTTTAATTGGCGCACTTATCAATCAACGGTTAACCCGTAAACGCTGGGAACAGCTAAAGCTCCAGCATGAACAAGAAAGCCTCACGCTTGTACAAGAGGCACAAACAGAGTTAGCTAGGTTACAAGATACTCTTGATGATAAAATTGATCATAGTAATCATCTGCAAAACAAAATCGAAAGTTTAATTTCGCAGCTTTCTACCGCCGAAACAAAAGCTGATAGAGTTTATGTTGTGGAGCAGCAATTAGCAGACACACAACATCGTTTGATGGAATCTCAGCTTAATCTTGCCAAATCGAATGCGATACAACAAACCATCATGGTTAAAGCCGAAGCTGAGCAAAAATCATTAGAAGATAAAATAGCCTTGCTTGAATCAGCCGAAGAACGGCTCAAATTGCAATTTGAAAATTTAGCTAACCGTATTTTTGATGAACGCAGCGAAAGCTTTAAGCAACAAAATGTTTCGCAAATAGACGGGGTATTAGGCCCGTTAAAGCAACAACTTGAAGGCTTTAGGCAACAAATTCAAGAATCCTACACTCACGAGCAATCTGAGCGAAGTGCCTTAAAACACCAACTAGATCATCTGCGTGAACTCAACATGAAGATGAGCCAAGACGCCATTAACCTAACCAAAGCATTAAAAGGCGATAACAAGCAGCAAGGCAATTGGGGCGAAGTGATTTTAGAGCGAGTGCTACAGGAAAGCGGCCTACGAGAAGGCCATGAATATCATATACAGCAAGATTTAAAAGACGATAACGGCAAACGCTTTAAACCTGATGTAATTGTGCACTTACCCGAGCAAAAAGACGTAGTGATAGACGCAAAAATGTCGCTTGTCAGTTACGAGCGCTATTTTAATAGCGAAGACAAAGACATTCGTGAACAGGCCATAAAAGAGCATGCGCTATCCATTAGGCAGCATATTAAAGGCTTGAGCCAAAAGGATTATCACAAACTACATGGTCTAAAAAGTCTCGACTATGTATTAATGTTTATTCCGATTGAGCCGGCCTTTTTACTGGCAATTGAATACGACCCAAGCCTGGTTAATTTTGCATTAGAGCATAATATTATGCTGGTAAGCCCAACAAACCTATTGGTTGCACTGCGCACCATCAACAATATTTGGCGCTATGAATATCAAAACCAAAATGCACAAAATATTGCCAAACAAGCCAGCCGAATTTACGACAAACTCTGTGGCTATTTAGAAGACATGGAAAAACTCGGCCGCGCATTAGATGGCGCAGATAAAAGCTACCAAAGTGCTATGGCAAAATTATCATCAGGTAAAGGCAACTTAATCAGGCAGGCACATTTTATGCGCCAATTAGGCGTCGATACCAGCAAGCAAATCGACAGACAATTGCTTAACAAGGCATTAGACGAGTCGATAGAAACAACCACGCAACAGCAAGCACAGTAATTATTGCCTTTAAGATTAATCTTTATTTAATTAACGCACGCAATAGTAGTGCGTAAACGTAAATTTTATTATCGCAAACGAAGTATTGAGGCGGAGATTCTCATTTAAATGCGTAACACTTGGGTTAACACTTTATTCACTGGCATGTTAGTTATCGCTGCGCCACTGGTTTTTATCAGTCAAGCTAGCGCGTTGACATCACAGCAACAAACCTATCTTGATGCACGTAAAGCACTCGATAAAAAACAGCTAGGACAATATCAAGCATTGCGCAATAGATTAGCCGACTACCCATTAACTGTGTACCTTGACTACCACGCAACCATTGACCAAATAGTTCAGTCTCCCGGTAATAGTGCGCTAAATGCCATAAACCAATTTGATACCACACCTCTGTATAACAATGCGCGTTATCGCTATTTACTTAATGCCGGCAGAAAACAACGCTGGCAAGACTTTTTAGTAATATCGCCAAACACACCCAACGATATTCGCTTGCAATGTTACTATTACCAAGCACAACTCGATGCGGGCAATAAAGACACTGCGTATAAAGGCATTGAACGTTTGTGGGTGCATGGCTATTCTCGTCCGAAAGAATGCGACACAGTATTTGATATGTGGACAAAAGCAGGTTATCGCACCCAAGAGGTGATTTGGGCTCGTATGCTGCTCAGTTTTGATGCCGGACAAACCAGTTTATTGAGCTATTTGTCGCAAAAAGTGACAACACACAGTCGTGAAGCTAAATTACTGATGTCCGTATACCGGGACCCAAATACCCTGCGCCATATCAACAAATTTACCAGTTCAAAACCCATTATCAGTAATATTGTTGACGCGGGTTTACGCAAATTAGCTCAAAAAGACTTACATCAAGCCATAAAATTGTTTGTTAAATACCAAAAGGCGAATCGTTTTGGTAAAGACGAAGCGCGCGAACTTAATCGCTATTTAGTTCGCCGAGCCTTAATCAAGCAAGACAACACACTACTTAGTCATATCGACAAAATGTTACCGCTGTTAGCATTTGATGACTTATATGAAATGCGCATGCGCTGGGCGTTAAGGGAGCTTGACTTCAACACGGTTGAAAAATATTTAGCGCTATTAAGTGACGAAGGAAAAGCCAATCCGCGCTGGATGTACTGGCAGGCAAAAATAATCGCACGTAAAGATAAAACCAAAGCCACAGAACTCCAGTCTGTATTAAGTCGTCAACGGAACTTTTACGGCTTTAGCGCTGCACAGGCCATTGGTCATCCATTGTCAATGAACGACGACAACCTCGCGCCCAATCCTGAGTTACAGGCACAACTAACTAACGACCCTGGACTTGCTCGAGTCATTGAATTAATGGCATTAGATAAACACATAGATGCCCGTAATGAGTGGGTTTATTTAATGCGCCGCCATGACAGCGAGCTAACGGCACAATATGGATTATTTGCGCTACAACAAGGCTGGCATGGCTTTAGTGTTGAGTCGAGTATTCAAGGTAAATTGTGGGACTCCTTAGCACTGCGCTTCCCCCTAGCAGCAGATGATGCATTTATTAAAGCCAGTAAAAAATATCAGGTTAACATCGATGAAATTAGAGCCATTTCGCGTCGTGAAAGTGCCTTTTATCCTTATGCAACATCTGGCGTCGGCGCGCGTGGTTTAATGCAATTGATGCCTGCAACAGCCAAACAAACCGCCCAAAAGAACAAGATTGCGTTTAACAACGTAAAAGACTTGTATGATCCCAATGTAAACATCATGCTAGGCAGTGCGTATTACAGCGAGTTGCTGAAACAATTTAATGGTAATCGAGTGTTAGCCACTGCAGCATACAATGCAGGCCCTGGCAGTGTTCGCCGATGGTTACGTGCATCTAATGGCACATTAGACGTCATGACATTTATTGAAACCATTCCATACACAGAAACCCGTGAGTATGTACAAGCCGTGCTGAGCTACAGAATGATTTACCAACACAACAAACAATCTGGCGATAGCATGTTTAGTCCAAAAGAACTGAGCGACAAATACTAGATTTACTCTCGCGCTCACGATAACGTAGCAACATGATGGTACAACATACCATCATGTTTAACTCATTAGCATTATGGCTTTTAATGAAGTTGACGCTAATAAGAATGAGTATCACGCTATAACCTCATTACATCGAGGACAACACACTGGGAGTGCAAGTGTCGCAATCAACTATCGAAACCTTACTCACACAATTGGGCAGTGTCTTACTGGGTAAACCTGAACAAATTAAACTTGCAGTGACCTGTATTTTGGCTAAAGGTCATTTACTGATTGAAGATCTGCCCGGTATGGGTAAGACCAGCTTATCTCAAGGCATTGCTAGCAGCCTAGGCCTCAGTTATCAACGTATTCAGTTTACCAGCGACATGTTGCCTGCAGACATTCTTGGGGTGTCGATTTACAGTAAAGAACAACAACAGTTTGTGTTTCATAAGGGGCCGGTATTTAACCAAATGCTGCTCGCCGATGAAATAAACCGTGCCAGCCCTAAAACCCAAAGCGCCCTGCTTGAAGCCATGGCCGAGCAACAAATCACAATTGATGGCATTACTCATTATTTAAGTTCTCCTTTTTTTGTTATTGCGACTCAAAACCCATTAGATCAGGCCGGTACGTTTCCCTTACCTGAGTCACAACTCGACCGGTTTATGATGCGAATATCGATTGGCTACCCAAGCCATGACGCCGAATTAGCCATGCTGAAAACCCACACACAAGCAACAAAAAAAACGGCATTGCCCCAATGTATTACTCCACAAGAGTTATTACTCATCCAGCAACAAGTCGCGCAAGTGTCAGCCTCTGATGCGGTTTTAAATTACCTTATTGCTCTGGTTGATTTTTCGCGTCAACACGACGTTGCCAGTGGTTTGTCGCCAAGGGCCAGTATTGCACTGCTGCAAGCAGCAAAAGCATGGGCATTTATTCATCAACGCCAGTATGTGGTGCCAGAAGATATTCAAGCAGTATTTGCCTGCGTTGCTGAGCACCGTATTCGCAGTAGCAGCCAGTTTCAGGGGCAGGCGCTGTCTGACACTATCCTGGCCAGTGTGAACCCCATTCGCTAATGCCAAAGGGCAACGGTTAACATGAGCACACAACACGCCAACAAAGCTCAGTTAGGTGATAACAATCCGTCGTGGTTGCAACGGCTTATCCCCAGGTCGATGGCCAAACGCTGGGACCGATGGCTTAGCAAGCGCTTACCCCCAAAAAAGCACATCACCTTAAGTCACCGCAGCATTTTTATTCTGCCCAGTGGCTTTGGTTTGTTTTGGATGGGGCTTATTGTGCTGCTGTATTTATTTGGCACTAATTACCAAAACAATTTGGTTATTGGATTAAGTTTATTATTGGCCAGTGTATTCCACACCTGCATTATTTACAGTTATAAAAATCTTGCAGGACTTAGCTTTAATGCCGTTAATCCCCCTATCGCTTATGCTGGAGACAATACTGTGTTTCCCATTATGCTAACGGGTCATAGTCGTGACAAATACCACGATACTAGCCACCAGCAAATTTGCTTGCAGTTTAGCCAGCAACGTCATGTGCGTGTTAAGCAGTTGCAACAACAAACCCTGGCAACAGTTCCATTTACACACCCAACACGGGGTTACATAAATCCAGGCCGTATTAAAGTGTCATCCAACTTCCCACTGGGGTTGTGCCGAGCCTGGTCCTATGTAGATCTTGATATTCATCATGTGATTTTTGCCAAACCTGAGGCATGTGACATCCTCCTTACAAGCCAACAAAGCGACAACGACAGTCAATATGAACATGGAAAACTTCGCCCAGGGGTAGATGAATACAAAGGGTTACGAAGCTATGTCGAGGGTGAGTCGCTCAAACACGTGGCGTGGAAACAATGGGCGCAAGATAAAGGCATGTTGACCAAAGAGTTTGCCGAGCCTGAAGGATTACCCGTATGGTTAACCTTAGCAAACACCAGTGGTAAGGATCTTGAACAACAACTCAGTCGCCTCGCCTGGCAAGTCGATAAACTAAGTCAAACTCAGCAAATTTTTGGCTTAATACTGGGGCAAACTGTCATCAATCAACACACTGGCGAAGCTCATCGCATTGCTTGCCAAACGGCCATCGCAACTTATCAAGCTTATACAAACATCAATCCAAACTTCAGCCCAAGTTCAACAAACCAAAATGCTGAGGTCAAATAATGAAAGATAACTTTGACGCCATTATCAGCCGTAATACCCTATTTTGGTTATTAATAACCAATGTCGCGGTATTAAGCCCACTTTATCAACAGGCCACACTGTGGAGCATAGGGATTTGTGCCATTTGTTTTGTATGGCGAGTCGGAATTTACCTTGGCAAAGTGGCTGCACCGCCTAAATTATTAGTGACCTCTTTAGCCGTTGGCGCGGCAACCACACTCGCCTTAGTGTCATCCGAAATTGGCTTGCTTAATGCATTAGTCAATTTGCTCATATTGGGCTACGCCCTTAAATACATTGAAATGCGCGAGCAACGAGATGTTAAAGCCATTGTGCTGGTTGGGTATTTTTTGATTGCCCTCACCTTACTCGACCAACAAAGCATGCTAAACACCTTGCATTTATTAGCCGTGGTGATCATTAACACCGGCATTTTAGTGAGCGTCTATCAAGATAAATCAAACAAAATTGCCAACCTTGGTTTTAGTGTCAAGTTGGTGCTTCACAGCCTGCCGTTAGCCATACTTTTATTTGTGGTGTTTCCTCGTTTAGGGCCATTGTGGATGGTTCCAAACATTAAATCTGCCACCACTGGTTTATCTGATGAAATGTCGTTTGGTGACATCAATAAATTAACTCGTTCAGCCGAGCTGGCTTTTCGAGTCGGGTTTGAAAACCCTGATGGCTCAACTTTAGGCCCGGCCAACCAGGACTTGTATTGGCGTACCTTAGTGATGGAAAACTACGACGGTAAAACATGGCGCCAAGATCAGAGCATTAAAACCATACAACGCCAAGCTTACTTTCAAAAACCACAACGTGAACAGGCCGTTGTAACAGCAAATAACCGTAAAATTGAATACATGGTGATCAGCGAACCAAGCCATCAAAAATGGCTTTATGGGCTCGATGAAGCCTTTAGTGACAATAATCAAATCGTCGAATTACCCGACTACCGCTTGTATTCACTGCGGCCAATCGACCAGCGTATGAGCTATCGGGTGGTTTCGTACCCAAACAACATCATGGAGCTCACTCTAAAAGACAACACCAAACAGCTTAATTTAGCCTTGCCACCTAACAGTAACCTCAAAACACAAGCCTTAGCACAGCGGTTTGCACAAGACTATCCAGATCCGCAAACACGTATTAACGCCATGATGAATTACTTTGCCGAGCAAGCCTATTACTACACCCTAAGCCCACCGAGCGTCGGCGAGCAGCAAATCGATGATTTTTTATTTGAAAATCGCGCCGGATTTTGTGCTCATTACGCCTCTGCATTGGTATTTATGGCCAGAGCAAGCGGCATACCGGCTCGTATGGTCACCGGTTATCAGGGAGGTGAATATAATCCGCAAGCAGGCTATTACAGCGTTTATCAATACATGGCACATGCCTGGACAGAAGTGTGGTTAGAAGGCCAAGGGTGGCAACGATTTGACCCAACCGCCATGATTGCGCCACAACGTATTTTGGATGGTTTTGACGCCACATTCGACAGCCAAAGCAGCTACTTACAAGACAGTCCTTTTAGCCCACTCCGAATGAAGCAATACCCATGGCTTAATGAGTTACGTCAGCAATTGTCTAGCCTCGATTACTATTGGAGCGTGTGGGTACTGGGCTTTGATGAAGAACGTAAACAGCAGGTGTTATCAAAACTGCTAGGGGATGTCACCAGCAGTAAAATCGCCTTAATGATGATATTAAGCTTTATCATTATTGCCTTAGTCATTGGGTATTATGCCGGTTTGTTTAGCATTAATCGTAATGACGATCCGTTAAATAAACGCTATAACCTTATCTGCCAGCGTTTAGCTAAAAAAGGAATAACACGCCCACAAGGTCAGGCAGCACATGACTTCGCCAATCATGTTCAAACGACTCTAGCGCAACAGCATCCTGCAATTGCCAGGGAGTTTATGGCATTAAGCACTGCGTATATGGCACTTAAATATCAGCCACTCACAGCGCTTCAAACTCGGCAACACATGCAGCAATTTATGCGCTTATATCGCACACTACGGCTGCGTTTATTGCGCAGTTGAGCAGCAATTAGTTGTATCAATGATCAGTTTTGATTGATGGAAAACCATTGAAGCCATAGAATGAATTAATGTCAAATCAGCGAGTTGCCCATGCTTACCTTAATTCAATCAAATCAAATGGAAGTGTTGTCGCAGCAGTTAGCTAAACTGCTCGCGATTAGCTCAGATAGCACGAGCGTATTAAGTGGTGAGCATGTACTGGTACAAAGCCCGGGCATGTCGACATGGTTACGTTTAGAGGTGGCAAAGCACAATGGCATTGCTGCTGCGCTAACCTTTCCTTTACCTTCTAGCTTTACATGGCAACTGTGCCATCAGTTGTTGCCTAATGTCCCTAAAGACAACGCTTTTACAAAAGCAGCCATGACCTGGAAACTCATGGATTTATTACCCAGCTTGTTAGATAACAGCGACTTTAGCCCGCTAAAACAATATTTAACACCGCAGCTAACCCAAGATGACAGCGCTGAGGGCAATCGCGACAATAATCTTGAGGCAAACCAAACATCAGCACGCCATGACAGCACCCATGAAGCCATTAAGCTGTTTCAATTATGTGGTCGCGTAGCTGATATTTTTGACCAGTACTTAGTCTATCGCCCAGAATGGATTTTAGCATGGGAGCAAAACCAGCCATTAAGCCAAATCGATAAACGACTAGAATTAGACGATAACCAGCGCTGGCAACCCATCTTGTGGCGCGCATTAGTTGACTACAATCGTAACCAGTTGCAAGCAAGCCATTATCATCGAGCAAACTTGCACGCAGACTTACTCGCAGCACTAAAAAATCCAGCGAGCGATTTATCATCCCTGCCCCCAAGGCTATATGTATTTGGCATATCGTCAATGCCACCACAAACCTTAGAGGTGCTTTATCATTTAGCATCGCGTATTGACGTCATCATGTTGTCTTTAAGCCCATGCCAACACTATTGGGGTGATATTATTGAGCCCAAAGCCCGCGCCAGAATGGCATTGCAATACGCCAATAAAAAACAACTTGAACCAGGCTGGGAAGACAAGCTAGAAGTAGGTAATCCGTTGCTGGCTAACAATGGCCAAATGGGTCGAGAGCTGCTGGATTTGATGTTAAGCCTGCCACCAGAACATACCGACTTTGGCTACGATTGCTATATTGAGCCTGAGCCAAACAACTTACTACACGGTGTGCAATACGACATATTACAAATGGAAACATTAGGCCAGCCATTAGGGCCTGATGCCGATATATATCAAAACCTTGACGCTCGCCGAGAGCTGACCCCAAATGATGACTCCATTACCCTACGAAGTTGTCACAGCGCATTAAGAGAAGTCGAAACCCTGCACGATCATTTGCTCGAACTCCTCTCAAACGACAATAGCTTACGCCCAAAAGATATTGTGGTGATGATGCCCGATGTTGCAGCGTACGCCCCGTTTATTGATGCCGTTTTTGGTACCGCTAACAGCCAATATTTTGCTGACAAAAGTCCACAAAAAGGTGATTACTACCTCCCCTACGCCATAGCAGACCGAGGCGCAGCACAAGAATCGCCACTGATTAACAGTTTTTTAAATCTTTTAAATATTAATCAAAGTCGTTTCGCATTAACCGACATCATGAGCATTTTAGAAGTGCCCGCGATTTTACGTCGTTTTGAGCTCGATGATGACGAGTTATCACTGATCCGCCGTTGGCTAGACGACGCTAACGTACGTTGGGGCCGCGATGAACACACCCGCACTCAATTAGGCGTATTACCATTTGCACAAAACTCATGGGCTTTTGGCATTAAACGCTTAATTCTCGGATATGCCTTTAATGATCAAGCAGACATATATCACGGTGCATTAACCGTGCAAGGTATCGAAGGCCAGTCATCACAGGCACTTGGTAAACTGCTAAATTTTTTAGAAACCCTCGACACCTATTACGCACTATTTGCCAAAGAGTGCCATACCCATGAGCGCTTAGCTCAATTGCAACAACTGTTGGTTGATTGCTATGACGCTAATGAAGAGGAGCGCGAGCAAATTCAAGCCATTCGCGATGCGTTAGTGGTGCTCGAGACCGAACTGGACAATGCCGGTCATCAGGGCCAAGTAAATATCGAAGTCATGAAGCAATGGTTTAATCAACGCCTAACTGAATCGCGCGTAGGACAACGCTATCTTGCTGGTAGTATTAACTTTTGTACGTTAATGCCCATGCGATCTATCCCCTTTAAGATTGTTTGCTTATTAGGCATGAATGATGGCGTGTATCCACGAGTTCAGCATCCTATTGGGTTTGATTTAATGGCCCACTTCGGCCCTAAAAAAGGTGACCGTTCGCGTCGATTAGACGACCGCTATCTATTTTTAGAAGCCTTATTGTCTGCTCGCCAGCAATTGTATATCAGCTATGTTGGTCACAGTGAACGCGACAATGCTGAACGCATCCCATCCATGTTGGTGTCGGAACTAGTTGAATATTGTCAGCTAAGCTACCTGCCATCAGCACTTAAATGCCAACAAGCACAATCTGGCGACATTATGGCCAGTGATGCTGACAAACTCGTTTTACAGCAACTCATTCAAACACAGCCGTTACAACCGTTTGACATTAAATTGTTTCGCGCTGATGTTGATAAAAGCACTAAACCATTACAGCAAAGTTACAATGCACAATGGTGCCCACCTGCTAAACAAGGATCGATTAGTATGCCATTCTTTAATCAACCATTGCCTTTATCGGCAGAACAAGCAGACGAAGTGTTTGCTCATAGTTATATTGATAACCAAGGCATTAAAGTGGTCGAATTAGAGCTGTCATCACTAATCCGCTTTTATCGCAACCCTGCGCAGTTCTTTTTTAACCGCAGTTTAAAAGTGGATTTATCATTAGATATTCAAGCAGACGATAACGATGAACCATTTAGCCTCAATGCCCTAGAGCGCTTTATACTGCAATTATCGATGGTAGATAACGCCATCGAAAACAAACTTAGCTTACCAAACGACATACTCATTAATCGCCTCAAAGCCAGCGGCGAGCTGCCCATGGCACCGTTTGATAATATTTTATTAGCCCAATATCAACGCGACATCATGCCATTAATTAACCGGGTGCAGTTTTTGCAAGACGAGCAACCCATGCACACTGTGAGTGTCGACCTCGACTTTGACTTAAATCTCAAGTCAGACACTGAAGCTAACACCCCCAACATTCGAGTTAATTTGGTTGGCCGCATCGACGATATCTTGCCAAAAGGCCTGGTTAATTATCGCCCGGGCACCGCCCATGGCCGCGACTTTGTTAGAGTATATTTACGCCATTTATGCCTCAATGCCATGGCTGATAAAGCTTCGCCAACTGAACAACATAACGCCAAACAAGGCTACAGTTACTTACTCGACATTGGTCATTTTCATGCTTTTGCCCCCATCACCGCCGAGCAAGCACGTGCACAACTGATGCGCTTTATTGTGTGCTTTATTCAAGGTCAGCGCCAACCTCTGTGTTTTATGCCTAAAACCGCCTTTGCCTATGCCGAAGCGGACGGTGAGCACGAAGATAAACTGCTTAAAGCAAAAGCAAAATGGGACGATGGCCAAACACAATTTGGCGAAGCTTTTGACCCGCACAATCAGCGTTTATTCCATTTTCCTGAAGATTTTAGCCAGCAACATTTTGGCCAGTTAGTCGAACATTTATTAGCCCCCATGATAAGTCTGTATCACAAAGGTAAACTGGCAGAGCTTGAACGCTTTGTCTCTGACAGTGCCGTGCCTAATATGACAACATCGGCAGAGGTAATCAGCATCACGCGCGCGAAACCAGGGGCCGAAGAATGAAGCAAATCACCAGCAACAAGGTCACCCCGTTAAACGCATTAACCCTGCCTTTTGCAGGCTCAAGTTTAATTGAAGCCAGCGCCGGTACCGGTAAAACTTACACCATATCTGGGTTGTATTTACGTTTATTACTGGGCCATGGCGGCACTATGCCACTCAGTTGCGAGCAAATTTTGGTGGTAACTTTTACCAACGCCGCCACAGAAGAACTGCGCGATAGGATCCGTAAACGGATTAACCTGGCCTTTAAACGCTTTTTAGGGTTAGCCACTGACGATCCCTTTATTGAACAGTTGTATCAAGAGATTAGCGAAGATGAGCGTCCTATCGCGCTGCGCCGCCTAGATTTAGCGTTAAAGTCGTTAGACGAAGCCGCCATTTTTACCATTCATGGTTTTTGTCAGCGCATATTATCCGACATGGCTTTTGAATCTTCACTGTTATTTGAGTCTGAGTTTACTCTAGATGACAGCGAATTTTTACACCATGCGGTACGCGATTTTTGGCGCGAAGTCTGTTATCCATTGCCTCCCTTTTTAGCGCAAGCCATTAGCGATAAATTTGCCGAACCCGACGCGCTGGCACAAAGTTTACGTCCGTTACTTGGCGCAAGCCAGGCCTTGCTCTCAAAGCAGCCACTGGCATTTGATAAACTCAGCGCAGAGTTAAGCATATGTCTAAATCGCTTTACGTTATTATGGCGAGCCAAGCACAACGACACGTTAGCATTGCTGCATAAGTTACCTCTCAATGGCCAGCGTTTTGGTAAAGCAAGTGACGGTTACCCTAAACTTGCCAAAGTGTTTGACGACATCAGTAATTGGATCAGCTTCGGCCAAGGTTTACCACCGATTAAAGCCCTAGAGCAAATAGCATTATCCGACCTTAAACTCAACAAAGGCGGCGTACTACCAAGCAGCGCTGAAGCTCCCTTACTGGAGCATATCGACACATTACTTGAGCTCATTACTCAGTTAATCCCATCATTTTTAGTGCGCGCACGTGACGGGATCCGCCAACGTTTTGCTGGGCAAAAACAGCAACGTAACTTAATGACGCCCGACGACTTATTACTCAGTCTCGCCATGGCATTAAGTCAAAACCCACAAACATTAGGTCAGGCAATCGCGAAACGTTTTCCGGTTGCACTCATTGATGAATTTCAAGATACCGACCCGCTGCAATTTGCTATTTTTAATCAGGTTTATCAGCAACCATTAGCATCACAACTTGAACTCGAACCACACCAGGACCACGCCACTGGCAAGCTCAGTTTATTAATGATTGGCGATCCTAAACAGGCTATTTACGCCTTTAGGGGCGCAGATATTTATACTTATATCGCTGCACGCCAGCAAACCCAAGCACACTATAACTTGGAAACCAATTACCGCTCTTCTGCATCATTGGTGGCCGGAGTTAACCAATTATTCAGCCAGCACAGCAATCCATTTATTAACAGTGAAATACCTTTTGATAATGTCACAACCCCAGCCTCTGCAGCCAATAAAGTGCTAACCGAAGCCACAGCCCGAACAGATGCATTAAGAATTAAACTGTTAAGCGAAGACAGCGAGCAGGGACTCAATAAAACCACAGCAAGGCAAATACTGGCGGCCGATGCCGCCAGTGAAATTAAACGCCTGCTCACTGAGTCACAACAAGGCAATTGCTACATACAATCGGCACAAAACAAACATGGTGAACCGCTCATAGCCAAGCACATTGCCGTATTAGTGCGTGACCGTAACGAAGCGGCCATTATGCAGGCAGAACTGTCAGCTAGGAACATTGGTGCGGTATTTCTCAGTCGCGACAGCGTTTTTACCACCCTTGAAGCCCGTGAAATGGCTATTTTATTGCACGCTCTGGCAACCCCAAAAAATGAGCGGGCCATCCGAGCTGCACTAGCCACTGAGCTTGTCGGCTATAGCGCACTGCAAATTCATCAATTCAATCAGGATGAAGAGCAACGCCAACAGGTATTGAGCCAATTTATCCATTGGCATGAACTCTGGTTACAACGCGGCATCATGCCGGCACTGCTTAATTTTGCGAGCGAAACTCAATTAATCCATCGTTATTTATCTCAGTCGCAAACTGACAAAATGATCAGCACCACAGGTACCGATGACAGCGACGAGCTTACTCACAGCAAGGGCTCTGGAGAGCGTCGTCTTACCGACTTTAGGCATCTAGCGGAATTATTGCAGCAGAAGGCAACAGAACTTGACGGCAGTAGCGCCTTAATCAATTGGTACGAGCAACAACTGATTAGCACCCACAGTAGCGATGAACAACAATTGCGCTTAGAGAGCGAGCAAAACCTGGTGCAAATAGTCACAATACACAAAAGCAAAGGGCTAGAGTATCCGGTGTGCTTTGTGCCGTTTATCAGCCTAGCCAGAAACAGTAGCAAGCGCCCTTCGCCAATGCTTTATCACCAAGGTGAGCAGTTAGTGTGGGATATAGACGCAACCGATGAAGGCTGGGAGCAATTAAAACAAGAAATTCTCGCCGAAGATTTACGCCTGCTATACGTAGCGTTAACCCGCCCGGTTTACGTGTGCTACTTGTATATCGCCAACCAAAGCAAAATCTTAAAAGCAGGCATCAGCAGCCAGTTGCACGAAACTGGCATTGGCTACTTATTGGGCATAACCGATAAAAATGCTGACTTTAATCTTATCAAACACAAAGTGAAACAAATCGCCACACTCGATGCAATCAGCGTGACACAAGTCAATGACAACATTGACACCAGCATACTGACCAGCGTTGATGATAACGACATTGAGCTAAGTGCAAAGCAAGTTACCCGCCAACAAAGCCTAGCATGGCGCGTTGGCAGCTATTCAGGCTTAGTAAAACACTTACCCCATGAACGTGTTGCCCCAGGTGCCGACGATGAAGACTTTAGTGATGAACTACAGCAATTACAGTTACAAGATGAAATACTAGACCAACCCGCACTTGACCGTTTTAGTTTCGAACGGGGCGCCAACGCAGGTAGCTTTATGCACCTAGTGTTAGAGCTATTTGATTTTACCCAAGCAGACACCGAACTTGCTGGCGCACTACACAAAGCCATGAAGCAATATGGCATTGACGAAGCCACATGGCTTGAACCGCTAACCCAATGGTATCAGCACATATTGGCCGCACCATTAGCTAAGCATCAAACAGCAACTCACCAGCCTGACGCCCTAAGCTTGTTGCAGTTAAACACTCAACAAAAAATGGTCGAAATGGAGTTTTACTTACCCATATCAAGATTAGATGCGCAGCAGCTAAATCGCATTTTACAACAACATGGTTATGTTGCCGGGCTAGATTTTGACACCTTGCAAGGCATGCTCAAAGGCTTTATTGACTTAACCTTTGAACACCAAGGCCGATTTTACATTGCCGATTATAAATCTAACCACCTTGGCGACAAGTTTAGCGACTATAGCGAAAGCGCCATGGCACAAGCCATTAATAGCCACCGCTATAACTTGCAGTACATCTTGTATACCCTGGCATTACATCGTTATTTACGTTTACGCTTACCCGGTTATGATTACCAGCAACACCTGGGCGGCTGTTATTACTTATTTTTACGCGGCATGAGCCCAGAATACCCCGGTAGTGGTGTGTTTTTTGATAAACCACCCCAAGCATTAATTGAGCAACTCGACACGCTATTTTGTGGGCAAGACATCAATCCAGCCCAGGAGGCTTCATCATGTTAATGCTGACACATCCTATCGGTGAGCTCCTTAAACAATGGCAAACACAACGCTTAATAACGCCGCTTGATCGTCATTTTGCACTCGAGTTAGCACACATTGAATCTATCGCAACCCCATCAGAACAGGTTGATAATGGGTCATCATCGTTATTTTTATTGGTGTGTGCCTTGCTCAGCCAACAATTATCAAATCAACACAGTTGTTTAGTGATTGAGCAAATAAACTTAGCCAACCCTATGGCAGAAGAAAGCCATAGACAACAGCAAGTCAATTGCCAAATTACAATAAGCCACCATCAGCTCATTGAGCATATTGGTCAATTCGATGCGGTGGGTGCCGCCGGTGAAAATAAACCACTCATTTTAGAACACGGCCGTTTGTACTTAAATAAATACCACTTTTTTGAAACCCAGGTGGCCAATAAGCTCAGCCAATTGGCAAAGCAACCTGTCAATATAGACCTAAGCCAAAGCCAATTACCGCAATTACTAAACAGTCTATTTAAGGCAAACACGACCGAACAGCAAGCATTTGACTGGCAAAAAATAGCTACCGCAACAGCATTAATTAACGCACTGGCTGTGATTACCGGCGGTCCAGGTACTGGTAAAACCACCACCGTAACTAAGTTATTGCTGTTATTGTTGACACAATCGAGTTTAACCATTCGCCTAGTGGCTCCCACAGGGAAAGCTGCGGCACGCCTAAGTGAGTCGATTAAAGCCTCTAAACAACGCTTGCTCAGCGAATTAACCCAACAGCCCAAGACAAGAATTACCGCTGTACTGATGAATGCGCTCACGCAGATCCCCGAAGAGGCATCCACCTTACACAGGCTACTTGGGGTGATCCCAAATTCGCACCAATTTAGGCACCATCAGCACAACCCCCTGCGACTAGACTTACTGGTTGTTGACGAAGCCTCAATGGTCGATTTACCCATGATGTATAAGCTTCTCAGCGCCCTGCCACCCCATGGCAGATTAATATTGCTAGGCGACCAAGACCAGCTCGCCTCGGTTGAAGCAGGTGCTGTATTAGCCGACATCTGTGTTGGGTTAAAACAAACCTCACCTCACGCACCGTCACCCTGGTCGATGCGATACAGTGCCACGCAATCTGAAAAAATTACCCTCTTAACAGGTCAAGACGTCAGCCAGTTTGTTCATCCTCAGCCACAAATTGGTGACAGCCTCTGCATGTTAATGCACAGCCACCGATTTAAAGGTGATGCAGGTATCGGTCTCTTAGCCAACGCGGTAAACCGTGGCAATATTTCAGCCATTCGCCAAGTGTGGCAAAGTAATCATGCTGAGCTAAATTGGTTTGAACACACACCCAATGCCCAAGCAGAAAACTTAGGTAAACAACAACTGTTAGCAATGTCGGTCAACGCCTATGGCCAATATTTACAGCAAATACAGGACAATCAGCAAGCCATTATCAATACCAATGGCGCTGATGCTATCGCACTGCCACATAGCGAACAAGCCATCATCGACAGCTTTAATCAATATCGAATTTTGTGTGCCATGCGCGCCGGTGAATTTGGCGTTGAGGGCATCAACATTGCGATGACCGAAAGCCTAAAACAGGCTAAATTAATTAGCGCTCAAGGCGAATTTTACCTTGGTCGTCCCATCATTATTCAAAGTAATGACTATAATCTTGGGCTGTTTAATGGCGATATCGGCTTAATATTACAAGACAGCAGTAAGCCCGATCGCTTAATGGCGCATTTTGTGATGGCAGATGGCAGCTTATTAAAAGTATTGCCCGCACGACTACCCAGCCACGAAACCTGCTTCGCCATGACGGTGCACAAAAGCCAAGGCAGCGAATTTGATCAAGTCAGTTTTGTACTGCCAATGCGCCCTAGCCTGTCACAATGGCAACTGCTCACAAAAGAGCTGCTCTACACTGCAATAACCCGTGCCAAAAACCACTTTTATTGCCTAGGCAGCGCAAGCATATTTGAAAAAGCTAGCCAGCAAGCCACCTCACGAGCCTCCGGTTTAGCTTGGCGGTTATGGGGGGAAGATGACTCAAAGTGATAAATTCTCCCCTTTATTAGAAAGTGAACTTAGCACAAATAGATCATCCTTTTTGGTTAGAGCCATACAGGATTTTTAATGTTATTTTGCTCGGCTTAAGGGTTAAATTTAACAGCAATCACTAAAAGGACTTTTTTAATAAATGAAGCACACCTTAGCAACAATGATTTTGGCACTCTGTTTGCTGCCAGCAACAACCTTTGCCCGCGATGATATTGGCAACTACACGATAGCAGATGCCATGAACACAGATCATGCTAAAAACAAGCTTGGCGACAGTGTCCGTTTTTATTTTGGCGATCAACCTTATGGTGAACCTCAGCAAACAATGGGAGAGTTTAGCACCAGTAAAAAAACCAATGCCTTTAATAAAACCGATTTAGAGGCGTGCCAATGGGTATTTTTATCGGCGATGATAGCCTTAAAAGATCGTGCGATAAAAGAAGGCGGTAATGCGGTGGTAGAGATAAAATCAAACTACAAGCATAACCTCACCAGCAGTAATGACACGTTTCAATGTGGTGCTGGTGCATTAATGGCAGGTGTCGCATTAACGGGCAAAGTGGTCAAACTCTAATTTAT
The DNA here is from genome assembly GCF_023283885.1 of Shewanella basaltis. Lineage (GTDB taxonomy): Bacteria > Pseudomonadota > Gammaproteobacteria > Enterobacterales > Shewanellaceae > Shewanella > Shewanella basaltis. The sequence goes on along the minus strand of NZ_JAKILA010000008.1, from coordinate 111,303 downwards.
GGTAAGCGTTGTTTGCTACCTATACCCAAACAACCTGAAGATGCTCGATTTCAGCAAGAATTTATACACGTTTAGACAAGGCATTGATTGTGGGTAATGGTTGTTCCCTTTCCAAAATCAGCTAAATTAACAAAAGCCGCAGCATAAACGCGTGTAAAACTTGCCCCTTGGGAGTTTCACCGTGTTCCCCTGATTTTTAAATCAAGAGCGTTGTTGCGTTAATTTATAAGGTACCTACGTTACCGCATAAACGCGTCTAGTATTGAAAACACGATGACGTTCCAAAATACGGATCTTCAAGTTGATTGGGTATAGACATAGCCATCAAGCATCGTTTGATGGTTATTTTGTTATAGGCAATTAGGATAACCAGCCAACATTACGGTATCCTTAGCCAAAATAGTTAACCGCAGCCTTTAATGCCTTCAAATCTTATTGCCAAGTTTACCGATATTGCGCCGAGCGCCTCACCTCAATCAGGCAGTGCTATCGACACCGCTACGCCAAGCCAAAACCCGATAACCTGCTCAAATTGCCAAGCCTGTTGCTGCCGATTAGAAGTGATGTTAATCACCGAAACCGGCGTACCCAAAGCCTATATAGCCAAAGATAATTGGGGCGGAGAAGTGATGCGTCGACTTGATGATGGTTGGTGTGCAGCCCTAGACAGAGACACCATGATGTGTTCGATTTACGAACTAAGACCGCTGATTTGCCGTGAATTTGAAATGGCTGAATATGAATGTGAATCTGAGCGTAAGGCATTTGGCATTTAACGATTGTGCGTTATTGCTGGCGACTGATAGTTTACCGCCAGCAAATAACACACAAGGCTAGCAATCAGTGGTGAGAATATAATACTTCAGGTAAAGCCCAGCTCGTCACTTGTTGTTGCCCTTGCCAGTCTTCAATGGTCAGCCAAATTTTATGTTCCGCAAGTAACACTTCTGGTGCAATGGCATGCACTTCTTGTCCATGTTGACTACCGTGTAAAATCCCTGCGTCACCCGAGGCTAAAGTCGCTAATGGCAAAGGTGCTGTACCAATGGTTAAATATGCTTGGCGGATTGCACTTACCTGCCCTTTACTGAATAGGAGTAAAAAGTCCTTGGTATAAGTGCCATCATGCAAGTATGGGGCATCCACATTATAAGGAATTGGGGTGACTTCAAATGCACCAAGCTCCTGAGTAGGCAGCGCATCAGGAAATTGCGGAAACAGAGACTGATATAAAAAATAGCCCACCAGAACTAATATTAAGCCATTGATTTTATATTTGTAACGGTTCCAAAGTGTGCTTTGCATGCGGGCCATTAGTGACTCTCCTGTTTAACAAAATGCGAGTTAACACTCGAAGTGTCCTCTACATTAGCTTTGGCAGCTTTAACGGTTCGCCCTGCCCACATTAAAAAGCCTGTAATAGACATGCCAGTTAGAAAAATGCCAAAAACAAACCAAATCGCTTTTGTCCACAACCCACCAATTGTGCCGTAATGCAGCGGATCGGCAATGTGCGATAGCGTTTGTAACGTGGTCATTTTTGCAGGTGTTCGCTCGCTTTCAACATTGCCGTTCCAGGGATTAACCGTTACCCCATAAGCATACTGATCATAAAAAATATGATCGCCTTGACCATACACTTTATACGTATCTCTTTGGTGTTCAGGCAACATCACATAGGTACTTTTAAAGCCAGGAAATTGCTGCTCAGCTAGGTGTAATGCATTAGACAATGTATAAGGTCTTGTCGGCGCGTCATTAGACGACATAGGCACCTGACTCACTTCTATTAACGGTGCATGCTCTTCAAGCTCAATATGATTGTGCCACATGATTGCTTGTGCCAAATACCACAAACCGGTAATGCTCATAAGCAGTAAAAACCACATAGACCATACACCAGCTAAACGATGTAAATCTGCGAGCAGTGTTTTTTTGCCTTGAGTGACACGTAATTTAGGTTGAGTGAAAGCCCGCCAGAAATTTTTATACACCACAAGCCCTGTAATGAGCGCCCCAAGCATCACAATGGCCATGGCACAAACAATGTAATAGCCTACGCTGTAATTACTATGCCAAGGAAACAGCAACCAGCCATGCAAAGACCGCATAAAATTAATAAAGGTGATGCCTTGGTTAATCTCCTGGATGTCACCTGTGTACTGATTAACATAAGCAATAGCAAACGGCACGTCCTTATCGGTAAAAATAACCGCATTAACCAAATAAGGCTCAAAACTCATTACCGTTGAAATACTGGCCGTTGGATGCGCTTGCTGAACAATCTCTACCAGTTCCGACATCGGTTTTTCTTGGGCATGCAGTGGATTACTTGCCCGTGCTTCAGGGTTAGTCAGCCAGGTTAACTCATGGCTAATGACTGAAATGGTCCCTGTAAGGCACACAAAACAAAAAATGATCCACACGGGTAATGAAAACCAGCCATGCAGCCTGAACCAAAATCGATTATTAAGTTTTGCCATCTGTCTTCCGAATCTGTTCGCGGCCTATGTAAAGACCAATATTGCCCATATGCTAATACGATTGATAACCAATCTCAACAACAATAGAATGATAATCATTATTAATTGTAAATAATGATTTATTGATCGCATTTTGTGTTTTTTATCTCAATATTGGGTTGTAAATGATAATGATTAACAATACCATTCGTGTATCTTAACATTGTGTCACGGTGTTAATTCCAGTCATCTTAGCAATCAGGTAAGGCAAACCATGCAACCTAAAAATATTTTTGCACTTTCAACATTAGCTTTGGCGATGGGCCTTTTCGTCCAGCCCCAAGCCTATGCTGCCGAGCAACAAAATGCAGAAAGCAATGACCCAAATATCGAAAAAATCCAAATTATAGGCGTGCGCTATAAACGTGTTAGCCAAGGCGCAACCGGATTAACCATGGAGATTGATGAGACACCGCAATCAATCAGTGTGGTCAGCAACGAGCAAATCACTAACTTTGCTGCTAACAACCTTAATGATGTGCTTCGTCTGGCGACCGGTATCAATGTCGAAGAGTGGGAAACCAACCGTACGCAATATACCTCTCGCGGTTTTGAAATTAAAAGTACCCAAATTGATGGGGTCGGCTTACCCAATGATTGGGGGATTGTGACCGGCGCAATGGAAGCTTATGGTTACGAAAAAATTGAAGTCATTCGCGGTGCAAACGGCTTACTTACAGGTATTGGTAATTCTGCTGGTACCATTAATTACGTACGTAAACGCCCAACAAACGAAAATGAAGGCGAAGTGGGTGTATCATACGGTTCGGACGATTTTAAACGCGTGCAAGCCGATTACTCAGTCCTGTTAACAGACAGTGGCAGTTGGGCTGCTAGGGTTGTCGCGGTTGCCGAAGATAAAGACTCCTACTTAGACGGCCTAGAAAATGACCGTGGCTATCTTTATGCTATCGTTGACGGCCAATTAACCGATAATTCAACTTTAGCGTTAGGATTTTCTTATCAAGATGCCAACACCGATGGCAATACCTGGGGCGGATTAGTGTTTAATTACACTGACGGCACCCAGGCCGAATGGGACACAAGCGCAACAACCACCCAAGAATGGACCATGTGGGACACCCTCAATACCACAGCGTTTGTTGAATACACTTACACATTACCAAATGACTGGGATGTTAAAGTTGCTTATAACCACCAAAGCCTAGAAGACCAAAGCAAATTATTTTACGCCTATGGCACTATCGATAAAGACACGGGCTTAGGCTTAACCGGTTGGCCAGGACGTTATGACACTGATTTTTCAGCTGACTTGTTAGACATTACCACTCTTGGGCATTACAGCTTGTTTGGTCAAGATCACGAGATGACGTTAGGATTGAGCGGCTCTCAAAGTAAAAAGTACATGTACCAGTACCCATTTGATTACGCAACAACAACTGCATTTGGCCCTACCCCTGCTTTCCCATATGACATTGATGCCATCCCTGAACCTGAATGGGGCGGTAAAGTCGAGTATTCCGACATTGATGTCAGCTTACTGCGTGCATATGGTTCAACCAAATTCAATATCAATGACAGCCTATTCTTAGTCGCAGGCTTTAATGCAATAAAATACACTCGCGAGGGTGTAAATAGCGGCGTTGATATCGACAACGATGAAAGTGAATTCAGCCCATATGCGGGTGTGGTGTACAGCATCACAGATGATATCAATACCTATTTTAGTTATTCAGACATTTACCAACCGCAAGAGCAGTATGATTACGACGGCTACTTTTTAGCGCCCACTAAAGGGGTTAACTATGAGCTAGGGCTTAAAACCCTTTGGCTTGATAACGACTTAATGGCAACCTTTGCGTTATTTAGTGCTGAGCAAAATAACCTTGCAAGCTACGCAGGCCTTAATGCCAACGGCAATTACTATTATAAAGGGGTGAATGTCGAATCTAAGGGCTTTGAAGTTGAAGTCACCGGACGTATTACCGACAACCTTAATGCAGTATTTGGTTATACCTTGCTTGATGTCGAAGATGAAAACGGCGATAAAGCAAACGAATGGGCCGCTCGCAACGTGGTGAACTTCTCGATGGATTATACTCTGCCACAATTACCCGACGTGAGTGTTGGCTTGGGCGGTCGATGGCAGTCTAAAACCAAAAATGTTGATTACAACGTTGAGCAAGATGCCTACCTAGTCGTTAATGCTTTTGCCAGCTGGGATGTGTCTGACGACCTCACCTTAAGAGCAAACATTAATAACCTGACTGACGAGAAGTACATCAATAGTTTAGCAACTGTTGGCTATTACGGCGCACCGGTTAACGGTTCTGTTAACGTAACCTATCGCTTTTAAACGCACGTTAGCCGTGGCTGATGTTAACGCCTTAGCCACGCGAGTCTAGCCGATACCTCATGACACCTCTTTTATAAATATAAAGGGGGTGTCATTTTTATATTGCTAGCCTAGGGCCTGTTGACCTTTCAAGGTTGTTTTTGCAGCGAATTGTTGACCATTACTCATATACAAGTGCGCGGCAGAGACTTTGAGGTGTAGTTATTCTACATAAAAAGTCGATAACGCAGTAAAAATGACCAACAAACGCTGCCCACAGGGTTCGGCTAAAAACGTTTTACTCTTTGTTGAACAATGCTTTACAAATAAAGAGTTGCTTAGGTGACTAGGCTACAATCCATTCGCCTCGATTAACACGTTTTTAACTCGAACAAAATTCAACCAGCAAAGATCAACAGGCCTTAGCCACTAAACTCCCGCCCGAATACGCAATGCTTTAATCATGTGAGTAACTTATAAGCGGTATACCGATTAATTATCTTAAATCAGCAATCAACCACAAAAACCAGGCTAAATATGCTGAAATATTATTAACTCTTACTTGCGCTGCATGGCTGTGGGTCTTTATCATAAGCACTCATTTTCAGGGCTAATCGGACAACACCCAAGCCCATTTTGTCGGTCTTTTCAGGAGTAAACATGCCAAAGATTAATCTGCTGTTATTGTGCGGCGGTGGCGGTGCAGAACACGATATTTCGTTAATGTCTGCACGTTTTTTTGAGTCATCACTGGCAACGTCAGATAAATTTTCGCTACTAAAATTAGTACTCGACAAGCACGGGCATTACCACACTGAAGACGGTAAGTTATGTGACTTAACCAACCGTCGTGAAATTCGTTTTGAAGATGACAGCACCCCAGCATGGCCGGTAGATTATGTCATTCCTTGTATTCATGGCTTCCCGGGTGAAACGGGCGATATTCAGTCTTACTTTAATTTAATCCAACTGCCCTACTTTGGCTGTGAGTCAGAAGCCTCAAGCAATTGTTTTAATAAAATTACTGCAAAAATGTGGTTTTCAGCCCTGGGCGTGCCTAATACGCCGTACATTTTTTTACACCAACTCGACGATGACGCCATTAAGCAAACTGAAGCGGCATTTGATCAATGGGGCTCGGTATTTATTAAAGCAGCCTCTCAAGGCTCGTCGGTAGGCTGTTATAAAGTCGATGATAAAACCAGTATCGCCAAAGTGCTTCACGATGCCTTTAGTTACGCACCTTATGTGGTGGTTGAGCAAACGATTCGCGCTCGCGAATTAGAAGTGGCCGTGTACGAATATCAAGGTGAAGTGGTTGCAACCTTACCCGGTGAGATTATTTGCGACAGCAATACCTTTTACTCATTTGACGAAAAATACGCCAAAAACAGCAAGGCACGCACCGATGTGGTGGCGAACAATTTGTCTGCCGAACTTAGCCAGCAAATTCGAGATTATGCCATAAAAGCCTTTAAAGGCATGAAGCTACGTCATTTATCGCGTATTGATTTCTTTTTAACCCAAGACAATCAAATTCTACTCAATGAAATCAACACCTTCCCTGGGCTAACACCCATTTCGATGTTCCCGAAGATGTTACAACATCACGGCCACGATTTTACTGAGTATTTAATTGATGTGATTGGCAAACAAGTCGATTTGTCGTAACTCATTTTGTCATGAATAGGATTGCGATAAGCACTAGGTGTTAATACCAGACAAAAAACAAGGCCAGCAAATTGCTGGCCTTGTTCATTTTATGATGATACTGAGCGTTAGAAACCTTCTACACCCGCCATGTCAGGTAATTGGTGTGCAATCCCCTTATGACAATCGATACAGGTTTTTTCACCGCTAGCTAACGACGTTGAATGCATTTGCGATGCACGCTTAGACTGACGGGTAAAATCCATGTAATCAAAGTTATGGCAGTTACGACACTCTAAAGAGTCGTTGGCTTTAAGGCGGTTCCATTCGTTTTCAGCTAAATGGCGACGCTTTGCTTCGAACTTTTCACGGGTGTTAATGGTGCCAAACACCTTACCCCACACTTCTTTAGACGCTTGCATTTTACGGGCAATTTTATCTGTCCAGTTATGCGGTACGTGACAATCAGGACACGTTGCACGCACACCACTGCGGTTAGAAAAGTGAATCGTTGTTTGCAACTCTTGGTAAACGTTGTTTTCCATTTCGTGGCAGCCGATACAAAACTCCTCGCGGTTAGTTAATTCTAAAGCCGTGTTAAAACCACCCCAGAACATAATCCCCGCAATAAAGCCACCGATGGTCAAAAAGCCAAGACTGTAATGGACACTCGGGCGTCGCAATACCTTCCACACCAGTTTTAGTTGATCAAACAGTTTTGCTAACATATTGACTCCTAATGCTTAACTGCGTTGGCTTTGATTAAATGATCAATATCAACAAAATCATTTTCAACGAGTAACTTGGCATCTAATTGCGGTGCATGGCACTGAGTACAAAAGTAACGACGTGGCGATAAATCAGCCAAAAAGTTGTTCTCACGGTCCATATAATGCGTCACACTCACCATGGGCGCCTGTGAATGACCTGTACTGGTACGAGCATGGCATTGCATACATTTATTCACTTTAAGATCAATTTGATAACCGTCAATCTTATGTGGGATAACCGGCGGCTGCATTGGGTAGTTACGCACCTGCTTAACGTCAGTATTGATCACCGCTTGCATCGCTGGCGGAGTGGGCTCAACGTTAATGGGGGCTAAACGCAATGTGTCGATTTTGTCCTCAGGTACGCTGGTCGCCATAACGCTGACAGAGAAGCCCAATAACGCGATAATCGATAAAAATTTACCTGTTTTCATAGTCGGTCTCCTCAAGCCTTTACAATCTTAATGGCACACTTTTTAAAGTCAGTTTGTTTAGAAATAGGATCTGTTGCATCCAAAGTGACTTTATTAATGAGCTGACTGGCATCAAACCATGGAACAAACACAAGTCCAACAGGAGGTTTATTACGGCCACGAGTTTCTACACGGGTTTTGATCTCACCACGACGAGAAATCACCTTGATTTCATCACCACGGCGTAAGCCACGCTTTTTAGCATCTTCAGGGTGCATAAAACACACCGCATCTGGGAAGGCTTTATACAACTCAGGTACTCGCTGGGTCATTGAACCTGAATGCCAATGTTCAAGCACACGACCCGTTGATAACCAAAGATCGTACTCTTGATCAGGTGACTCTGCCGCAGGCTCATAAGGCAATGCAAAAATAACTGCTTTACCATCTGGTTTGCCGTAAAACTCAAAACCTTTTCCGGCTTTGACATAAGGATCTGACCCTTCACGAAAACGCCACTTAGTCTCTTTGCCATCAACCACTGGCCAACGTAAACCATGCTCTTTATGGTAAGTATCAAAATCAGCTAAATCGTGACCATGACCGCGACCAAAGGTCGCGTATTCTTCAAACAAGCCTTTTTGCACATAGAAACCAAAGGCATCATTTTCGGCGTTCATGTATTTAGGATCAGCGTCTGATACAGGGAACTTATCAACTTGACCATTCTTAAATAGCACATCAAACAGTGTCTTGCCTTTGTATGATGGATTAGCCGCTAACACGTCTTTTGACCACACTTCGTCAGTGGTAAAACGCTTTGAAAACTCCATTAACTGCCACAGATCAGACTTAGACTCACCCGGTGCTTTGACCATTTGATGCCAGAACTGCGTGCGACGCTCGGCATTACCATAGGCGCCCTCTTTCTCAACCCACATTGCGGTTGGTAGAATTAAATCAGCAGCCTGGGTGGTGACCGTTGGGTAAGCATCCGATACCACGATGAAATTATCTGGGTTACGGTAGCCAGGTAACATTTCTTCGTTAATGTTAGGGCCTGCTTGCATGTTGTTATTGACTTGCACCCAGTAACAGTTCAAGTCACCGTCTTTTAAGCGACGGCTTTGTTCAACCGCATGAAAACCTGGTTTTTCAGGGATAATCCCTGCTGGGATTTTCCAGATTTTTTCGGTAATCGCCCTGTGTTTAGGCTCTGTTACCACCATGTCTGCAGGTAAACGATGTGAAAAAGTGCCTACTTCACGTGCCGTACCACACGCCGATGGCTGACCAGTTAATGAGAAAGGACTATTACCCGGTGTAGCAATTTTGCCTACAAGCAAGTGGATGTTATACATAAGGTTATTACACCACACGCCGCGAGTATGCTGGTTAAAACCCATGGTCCAAAACGAAGTCACTTTCCTGTTTGGATCGGCATAAAGCTCAGCCAGTTCAAGCAGTTTATGCTCTGGTACCCCAGATAATTTACTCACAGACTTAACATCGTAATCAGCGACAAACTGCTTAAATTGGTCAAAATCGATTGGAGTAGAATCGCCTGCGGTGTCAGCATTTTTGGCTTTCATCTGCGTTGGGTGAGCAGGACGTAAACCATAACCAATATCGGTCGTACCTTTGCGGAAATTCACATGCTTATTCACAAAGTCCCAATTAACCTTGTTGTTTTGAATAATGTAATTAGCAATAAAATTTAAAATGGCTAAATCGGTTTGCGGATTAAATACCATAGGTAAATCAGCAAGGTCGAACGATCTGTGCTCAAAGGTCGACAACACCGCGACTTTTACATGTGGTGCGCTTAAACGACGGTCGGTTATTCGTGTCCACAAAATGGGGTGCATTTCAGCCATGTTTGAACCCCAAAGTACAAAGGCATCGGCCGCTTCCATATCGTCATAACATCCCATTGGCTCATCAATACCAAAGGTACGCATAAAGCCTGCCACCGCAGACGCCATACAATGACGCGCGTTAGGGTCGATGTTGTTTGAACCAAAGCCGGCTTTCATTAATTTAACCGCGGCGTAGCCCTCCCACACTGTCCATTGGCCCGAACCAAACATACCTACAGCAGTTGGACCTTTAGCTTTAATGGTGGCTTTCCAGCGTTCGGCCATGGTGTCGAACGCTTTTTCCCAGCTAATTGGGGTAAATTCACCGTGTTTGTCGTATTTTCCGTCTGTCATACGCAACATAGGCGTTTGCAAACGATCACGGCCGTACATAATTTTAGAAAGGAAGTAACCCTTAATGCAGTTTAAACCGCGGTTAACTTCACTTTTTGCATCACCATGGGTAGCAACGACTTTACCGTCGCGAGTTGCAACCATCACCGAACAGCCCGTACCACAAAAACGACAAGGGGCTTTGTTCCATTCAAGCTTGGTTTGCTCTGAACTCGTAATAAGGTTTGTGGCACTAGTGGGTAAAGCCAAACCCGCAACACTTGCCGCTGCTAAAGCGGCATTGGCTTTCATAAAATCGCGTCTATTCATTTTCATTTTTCACCTTCTTCTAGCGCTTCACTTTGGTGATACACCATGGTGGCCGACAACACACCGGGAATGGCATTAATCGTTGAGATATCGTCCATCAACGATTTTTGGCTCGGACCTTCTACGACAACCACTAACTTAACGTCATTATTAGCTGACAATTCAGCATTTGGGATGGCCATGATTTTTTGTCTTACTTCAGCCATTTTATCTGGTTGCACTTGGACAATTAGGCTGGTTACGTGCAGTTCATTGCTCATTACATCACTCTCATATTAATCACTTTAATTATTGGATTGATGGATTAACCAGCACCTGGTGGCCCTGTAAGTATTTGGCTAAACCAAATACTAAAACCCAGTGCACTGACCAGTAACACAGATAAAATAGGTGCCAAAAAGACGGTTAAGAAGATGAATATTTTCAGTTCCAAACCTTTTAAATTGGTAGTTTCTTTACTCATAGACCCTCCAGTAGTGGGGGATAAAACAACACATGGATTTATATTTGTTGTTTCTTAATTAGGACTCGGGAGAAGTTTAACGTTTATCAATTAACAAACTATATACTCACAAATTGGTAAACTCAGGGTTATATGATCTAGATCATCAAATTAGTTAAATCATTATCTAGATCGAACTTGTTAAGCATAAATACCGATTAAATAAAGACTTATTTACCGATTATTTGATAAATATCACCTTTTGCTAACATGATTAAATTCAGTTACCACACTCAGGTTTGTTAATAGATTGTAAATTGACACACCCATAAAAAAACCGACGCCTCATTGGCGTCGGTTTCGTTTACTCAAAAAATGATGTTATGTTTAGCTCAAACGATAACGCAATACTTTTAAAGATTTTTGCTCATCGATGTCAGCAAAGACACTTGGGTTTGTAAGCCGTTCAACATAGGTCAACTGCGGTGCAGTATTGGCAACTTGTTGCATTAAAAAATCACAGCCAAGCTCAGGCGCATTAAGGCACAATAACACTTCTCCTTGCGGCGCTAACAAATCGGGTAAACGTTTTAACAACCGCTCGTAATCTTTGGTGGCCACAAAACTGCCACGCTGGTTACTTGGCGGATCGGCAACGATTAAGTCATAAGGCCCAAGCTTGGTCAGTTTGCCCCAAGACTTAAAAATATCGTGGCCCAAATACCGAGCACCTACTGGTAAATCGTTAAGTAAATGGTTTTGCTTACCAATGCTTAACGCACCTTTACTCATATCCATATTCACCACTTCATCGGCGCCACCTTGCAATGCCGCAACCGAAAAACCACACGTGTAGGCAAACAAATTAAGCACTTTTTTGTGCTTCGCATGTTGCTTTACCCATGCACGACCATTGGCCATGTCTAAAAATAAGCCATGGTTTTGACCTCGCAACAAGTGCACTAAAAAACGACAACCGTTTTCAGTTACCACGTGTTGCTCTGGCACATCACCAAACAATAACTCGCTAACGGTTTGACCACCATGACGGTATTGATAGACTAAATTTAGTGGCTGGCCTGGGTAGGACGTTTGCCAAAACGTGACAATAGCACTCACTAATTCATCACGCTGCTCGTCGTCTAACAGTTTAAAGCTAGTGAGCAGTAATACCGGTTTGTACCAATCTAAACAAAGGTGCTCATCGCCAGCAAATAAACCGCCACGACCATGAAATAAACGGCAAACATCTTCGCCAACAGTCAAACCGGGTAACACTTGTAAAAAACGCTTCATACTCTCTCTTACTTACGCTATTGACTCATCAATTTATGATGGTTTGGATTGTTCATCATCAGTATTAACTGGGCTTTCATCCGTTTGTTGCACGGTGTCATCGGCTGAGGAAGCAACAACTTGCTCGATATTTTCTGTTTGATTAACAATGTCTTCAACATCATCGGACAATAATATCGACAACCAGCCGCCTGACTGACTTGATTCAAGGCCAATTTTAACAATCATTGTTAGCGGCACCGACAACAGCATACCAACCGACCCGAGTAACCAGCCCCAAAATATTAATGATAAAAATACCACCAAGGTCGACAAGCCCAAACCACGCCCCATAAAACGCGGTTCAACCACATTGCCCATCACCATATTAGTGCCTAAATATAACAACCCCGTAATACCCGCAGCACCGGGGCCCATTTGGATAAATGCTAATAATACAGCAGGGATCGCCGCTATAATCGAGCCAATATTGGGAATATAATTAAATAAAAATGCAATCACGGCCCATAACAGCGCATAATCAACACCTATGATGCTAAGGCCAATCCCAATCACCCCAGCGGTGGCTAAACTCACTAGGGTTTTAATCACCATGTATTGATTTACAGAGTGTAGAAACTTGTCAATTTGCTTTAAACGCATATCAGGGTCGTCTAACGCTAAATGGAATTTTTTGGGCAGTGACTGGGCTTCAAATAACATAAATACAATCGTTAAAATAATCAAAAACAGGTTGGCCATTACATTACCCACGCCCGAAAGCATATTGGTGGTCATCGACAACGCCATACCGGGATCAAAATAGTCGAGTACTTTTTGTTTAGATATCTGAATATTTAAACTTTGTAGCTTTTCAATTACCCAAGCAAACTGTTCAATTAATTGCTGGCGATACACGGGCATTTGTTTAGAAAATTCATTGACTGAGCTGCCAACTAAACTGGCTAACCACAGTCCCATAAGCACGATAAACGCCATCAATAAAATAATCGATAACCATTTAGGTACCCGATACTTAGACAACCACACAATGGCTGGATTACAAATCACGGCCAAAAATGCCGACAACACAAAAGGCACCACTATTGGGCTGGCAGTTTTTATTCCCGCTAAAATAATCACCACACACGCCATCACCACAAAGCTGCGTACGGCCATAGGCGACTCTTGTATTCCTTTCATAGGGTAAAAAATCCTTATTGTTACGTATTAAAATGGTTGATTATGCTAAGCTGAACCCAGTAACGTGTTGCTAATTAAGTTAAATTTTATTGTTTACTTTATAACGTTGGCCATATTATTAGCGAATCACTTTTAGGGAATGACACACACAATATGAAACCAGAAACCGCGATTATACGCATTAAAAACTTGCGTTTACGTACTTATATCGGCATTAAAGAAGACGAAATCAATAATCAACAAGATGTGATCGTCAATGTTGTGATTCATTATTGTGCCGACAAGGCGCGTAATAGCAACAATGTTGCCGATGCGTTGAATTATCGCACCATTACTAAAAAAATCATTGCCTTGATTGAAAATAATCGTTTTTCGTTATTAGAAAACCTCACCAACCAAACACTGGCGATTGCCAGCGAGCACGATTGGGTTGAGTTTGCCAGTGTCGAAATAGACAAACCGCATGCATTGCGTTTTGCCGACTCGGTGTCGATGGAGTTGTGTTACCAAAAACCACAATAACTCATGCTACGTGGCGAGATGATGATCATTTTAATGTTTGGTCGCGTATTACACAGCTTAACAGCCATACTAAATGGGAGCTGACATGAAAATTTTAATCACTGGCGCCACGGGGTTTGTCGGCCAACAGTTAGTGGGCTCGCTCACACAGCATCAACTGGTGATATTAAGCCGCAATATAAGTGCTGCTAAAGCCAAACTGGGTGAGCAACATCAATACTGCTCAAGCCTAGCGGATAAAACCGACCTCAACGACATTGATGCGGTGATCAATTTAGCTGGCGAGCCCATAGTCGCAAAACGTTGGTCTATTCAACAAAAGCAACTTATTTGCCATAGCCGTTGGGATATTACCGCCGCTCTTAGCCAACTTATCCGTAATAGCAGCAACCCGCCTCACACCTTTATTAGCGCCTCAGCAATAGGGTATTACGGCGCCCAGGGTTCAACGCCTGTTGATGAACAAAGCGGGTTTCACGCCGAATTTGGTCACGATATTTGTCAAAAATGGGAAGACCTTGCCCTGCAAGCACAATCACCCAAAACCCGTGTGTGCATTACTCGCATTGGCATTGTATTGGGTAAAAATGGCGGCGCGTTAGCCAAAATGTTACCACCGTTTAAGTTGGGGCTTGGCGGGCCAATTGGCAAAGGCGATCAAGGCATGAGCTGGATCCACATCAGCGACTTAGTGGGCTTAATTCACTATTTACTCGAGCGCCCGCCCTTGCAAGGCGTGTTCAATGCCACTGCGCCAAATCCGGTAAGTAATAAAGTGTTTTCACAAACATTAGGCAAAGTGCTTAATCGCCCAGCGATTATCACTACACCACCGTTTGCACTGAAACTGGCTATGGGAGAAATGTCACAGCTGCTTATTGAAGGTCAATTTGTGCTGCCGACTAATGCGCTCAAAGCCGGTTATGAGTTTAACTATACCGATATTGAAGCAGCGCTCACTGATGTGGTGAGTTAAATGGCTTATGAGTTAAATGTGCTCTTAATTGGGTCTGTAGTGAATTGAATGTGTCGTGGTAAAAGAAAGCCGAACAGTTGCACGGCTATAATAAAATATAATCACTTTAACAACTGACTCTTGGGAACAGTGATTTATCTGATCAATCTAGTCTAATTGGTCTTTGGTTAGCTTATTTAATCTCAATAATCCTTTGTTACTCATTGCGCATTAATAAGTGACCACTCAGAAAGCGTCCAGCGGTTTTTGATTAAGGCGTCGCTATGTAGTAATGGTTGTTCATCATAAACTGACTCAAACCAAATTATGAATAATATCAATGATGGGTTGGTAACGTTTTGCCAGCGGGCGATGCTTTTTATTGATTAAAAATAATGGCTCACTAACGCCCTGCTTTGACTCACCTGCATTATCAAACGTTGCAATGCATATTTGTGTTTGCTGGGCAAAACTGTCTACGGCAAATTGAGGCAATACGGCAAAAGCTAGGCCTTTTGCTACTGGCACGAGTATTTGGTTCAGTTGGTTAACATAACTTCTTATTGGCACTTGCTGTGCCATGGCTTGTTTGTCATTAAAGTAATGATTCACTATTTGCTGCCAATAATGCATGCCATCGGGATGCGCGACCATGCCAAGTGCCATGAGATGTTCAATGTTTATCGCGATATCTTGATATTTTTTCGGCATCACAACACATAAAGCTTGCTGACCAAGTGGCGTGAGTTCGAGCTCATCGATATGAACGGCTTGGGTGATAATACCAAGTTCGACCTGGTTGGCTAATACATTGTCGATGATGCGTTTGTTAGGTGCTGCTTCTAATGAAATTTGTAATTGCTGGTGCGGCTGCTGATAGTCTATTAAATGCGGATAAAGTAAGAGTGCCAACGAGCCAGAGCAGGCTATTCGGCACTCGCCAACATGAACATCATCAACAGCCAGTTGTGACAACAATTGTTGCTGTTGTTGCTGCCAAAGTAAGGCTTGTTGATGTAATTGAATACCCGCTTCAGTCAGCTCAAAACGTTTTCCAACCCGGTACAACAAAGCCACGCCGACTTGCTCTTCCAACTTTTTAATGTGCTGGCTTACCCCGGGTTGGGTCATAAACAGCTGTTCTGCGGTATGGGTAAAATGCCCGACTTCAACTAACTTAATAAAGGTAGTTAACCATTGCTGATTTAACATGCCACACTCCAACGCTACACGATGTCGATAGCATAACAGCTTTGATAATGTGAGATTATCGATAAGTCTATTTTTAATAAAAAATTAAAAATAGATGAGGTTAGCTAACATCAGATCCATCTTCGCTATTTGCCGTGTAAAAAGAGCTGATCTCCTCTGCGGTTAAATAGCGCCATTGGCTTTCAGGCACGTCGAGTTCTACCGCACCAATACGCTGTCGATGCAGCGCGACCACTTTGTTGCCCACGGCAGCAAACATGCGTTTAACTTGATGAAACTTACCTTCAGTGAGTGTAAGCAACACCTGTTGTGCCGAGATAACCTCTAACTTTGCTGGTAAAGTCAGGCCCTTTTCACCCTGCAATGCAATCCCATTAGCAAAACGCTCGGCCACATCCTCTTTTATCGGTTTAGCCAAATTAACCCGATAAGTTTTATAACACGCGTATTTGGGCGAGGTGATATTAAATGTCCAACGGCCATCGTCGGTTATTAACACCAGTCCGGTGGTATCAGCATCTAAGCGCCCTGCAATATGAAGCTCTGAGGGCCGCTCAATATCCATTAATGAGAATACCGATGGATAAACCCCATCGACGTTTGAGCACAAAGTTTGCTGCGGCTTATGTAATAACAGATAACGAAAAGGACGCGGTACTAGGGTTTGCCCATTTAATTGCACCAGATTATTTTCATGCACTTGACTGGCTTCATCGGTAATGGCCACGCCATTAACCCACACAGTGGCTTGGGCGATACAGTCGCTCACTTGCTGCGGCGTTAATTCGGTACTTTTACTGACAAAACGGTCAAGACGCATGTGGTAGTGATATCCAGAATAATGATTTAAACCGTCGTTAAACTATTTAACCTGAGCTCGGGATAAGGAATGAACTTATACTATTTAAAATCAACATGTTACCCATTCTCACCTTCAAGCTTGTCATTTGTTCTGCTAACAAGGCGAATTGACACGTCAATAGCTAGCCTATTGTAAGTCGATTCAACGCAGTGAGCAGGGCAAAGGACTGTTTGAAAGGCATTTATTATCCCGAGCTCAGGTTATTTATAAACACGCTATAAACTAAGTTAGGCTGTTTAACGTATGTAATGGCAAACCCAATAACGACATCATACGCAATGCTTTCAGTGCAAGATACCTCAAGAATTATCGAAATGGCGTGGGAAGACAGAACCCCATTTGAAGCCATTGAACACCTGTATGGCTTAAACGAATCCGCTGTCATTAAATTGATGCGCAGTAACATGAAACCAGGCAGTTTCAAACTGTGGCGAGCACGTGTTACAGGCCGAAAAACCAAACATCTTAAGCTTCGTCCTGAGGGAATTGATCGTGGTTATTGCCCTACACAATATAAGCCGCGATCTAAATAGCGGCCTAAACAACACATCAACGACACAAGCAAAAGGGAGATGACATTGCATCTCCCTTTTCGTTCAATTAGCGGTTAGTAAGCTCAGTGTTAACCCGCTTTTAGCATATCACTGCACGACTTATTCAATAACTGTCTGCAACGCCACACGCCAAGTGTTGAAACAATGGCGGCGCCGGCAACAGGGGCAATCCCCCACCATGGCCAATGCATATACACAACCAGCTCGAACACCTGCGTTTTAAGCATGTACAGCGCAAACTCAGCCACTATTACCGCTAACAAGCCCGCTATTGCACCCAGTAGCGCAAACTCAAACCCGGTAGATGCCCGCAGTAACCAGCCCGAAGCGCCAAACGTGCGTAATACCGCTAGCTCACGTTGACGAGTTGCCATACCGGCCTCGGTTTGGGCAATCAGCACGAGTGCACTGGCTAACAACACCAATGCCAAAACTAATGACAAAGACAAAGACACTTGTTCAATAATTTGCCTTAACTGCCCTACCATGGCGCCAACATCAATGATTGATACCGTTGGAAACTGCTTAATTAATTGCAGCACAATCTCATTTGACGTTAATGGACTACCTGCATCAGCCAGTTGTTGATCATTAAGATGAAAACTGGCCATTGACGTATACGCAAACGGCGCCAGAGCCTTAGGCGTAAAAATCATAAAAAAGTTTGGCTGTAGGGTTTCCCACTGCACCTGTCTAATACTGGCTACGGTCACCGACAAATCCTGGTTATCGATTCGATATGTCAGTTTATCTCCCAATTTCAACTCCAAGCGCTCAGCGACGCCTGATTCGACAGACACCTCATCATCAGCTTGGTTAAATTGTCCTTCGAGTAATTTATTATTGGGCGGCAAGGTATCGCGATAGGTTAAATTTAACTCACGCGATATACCAACACGGCCTTCGACGCCCTCTTCTGATTGCCGACGTGAAATGAGTTCTTCATCATTGATGTGAGTTAAGCGTCCACGTACAACCGGGTAAATATCGGTGGCCTTAATGTGATTAAGGGTTAAAAAGTCATCGAGCGGTTTAGCATCATCAGGGGCAATATTCACTAGAAAATAATTCGGTGCATTTTCTGGTAATTGTTTTTGCCATTCGTTTAGAAGGTCTTGTCGTAATGCCAAAATGGTGAGTAGCAACACTAATGCACTACTAAAACCAACTAATTGCACCGCATTTTGTCTAGCGCGGCGGCGCAGTCCTGCCAAAGCAAGTTGCAATGGATTGGTGGTTTTCATGCCTATGCCGTGGCCAAGGCGGATCATTACAAACCCTAATAGGCTCAACAACACCCCCAGTAACATGACTGCCAACACTACCGTCATAGTGAGCGCGAGGCTTCTTGAATATAAATAGCCTAAAAGTGCCATCGCCGCGAGGCTGAGGAGCAAGTGTAACCACATACCGAGCTGCAACCCCTCAAGCTGGCGTTGCAATACTCGAAGCGGTGGTATCGCTAATAAACGCATTAGCGGATAAGCCGAAAACATAAATGCACTGATTAACCCGGTACTGACACCTAATAATACAGGGCGCAAGTAAGGCGGCGAATACGCTGCGATTTCGGGCGGTAAAAACGCGGTAATACCAAGGTCAAGTAACAGGCCGCCAATTAACCCTAAGCCAATACCCAATATCGTCACTAATGAAAGATGCAAACCAAATAGCACACGGATTTGCTTACCTGAAGCACCAAAGGTTTTCAACATCGCCACCACATCGTAATGGCGCTGACAATAACGCTGCGCCGCAATACCAATAGCAGCACACGCCAATGCAATACCCAATAAACTGGCGAGCAATAAAAAACGTTCAGCACGCTGTACAGCAGAGGCAATCGGTGAGTCGCCCGACTGCACATCAACCCAGCGTTGGCTGTTATTAAGTAGCGGTTTAGCTTGTTGTTCAAAGGCGCTTAATTGCTGTGCATCACCAGTAAACTGATACAGGTATGTCACGCGGCTGCCCGGCTGAATAATCCCTGTCGCTGCTACATCATTTAAGTGAATAAGTAACACCGGCGATGAGGCAAACGGATTAAAACCGGCGTCAGGTAAGCGACTTATCTCTTCGGTAAGTGACAACTCACTGTTGCCTAACTCAATGGTTTTAGGAAAACCCAACAAACCACCAAGGCGATTTTCATACCAAGCCTGGCCTGTTTGCGGTAACGCTTGTGTGATACCTGTGCTGAGTTCAATATCGCCTTTTAATGGGTAGCCATCTCCCACCGCTTTTACCGTCACAAGCTGAAACTTATCGCCAGCGTACACCATTGAATTAAATTGCATATTGGTGACATGGGCAAGGCCAATCTCGCCTGCAATGGTTAACACTTTAGGGTCTAACTCAACGGGTGAGTCGATAATGCGATCGGCTGCTATAAAATTTGCGGCTTCACCATTAATCGCCACTTGTAAACGCTCGCTAACCCGAGCAAGCCCAGTGACCGACAAAACGGCTAAGGTTATTGCTAAAACAATTAAAACTAATTGGCCTTGTGCAAGCTCACGCTTAAACAAACGCCAAGCAATGCGCCATTCCATTAGTTTGCCTCCACTAATTGTGGAGCAGATGCACTTTCGCGCTGAGTAGCTTCTGCTGCAGGCTCGGATAGATGACCGCTTTCCATCACAAGTTGCCTTGCACAGCGCTGGGCAAGGTGTAAATCATGGGTAACCAGTACCAAGGTCGTGTCGCTTTCTTGGTTGAGGGCAAATAACATGTCAGCAATTTTGTCGCCATTTACGCTGTCTAAATTACCGGTCGGTTCGTCGGCAAATAACACTTTGGGTTCACAAATAAATGCTCTGGCAATCGCCACACGTTGCTGCTCACCGCCCGATAATTGTTTCGGTAAGTGGTTTAAGCGATGCGACAAGCCAACACGTTCAAGCATGGCTTGGGCTTTTTGCTTGGCATCTTTTACGCCAGCAAGCTCAGCTGGCAACATCACATTTTCTAGCGCGGTTAAGGTATCGACCAACATAAAGGATTGAAAAATAAAACTGACTTTTTGTTTACGCAGCGCCGCTTTTTGCTCTTCGTTTAAGCCAGACAAGGCCACACCATCGAGCATGATCTCTCCCGAGGTGGGGGTGTCTAGTGCAGCGAGTAGTCCGAGTAAGGTTGATTTACCAGAACCCGATGGCCCAAGAATAGCAATGCTGTCACCCTGCTTGACTTCTATATTAATGCCGTTGAGGATAGTCAACTCTCCCTCTTGGGTCACTACAGTTTTATTAAGGTTAGTTACAGTTATGGCACTGGTATTACGAACGCTATTATTAGACATACAATCCTTCTTTTTTTTGTCGCTTAAACGCATGTTAGCTGCTGCATTTACGTTAATGTTAATGTGCGCGCCTGGCTATGCTGCCACGATTTTGATCTTAGGTGATAGCCTAAGTGCTGGTTATGGCATGCCAGAAAACCAAGGTTGGGTACAATTATTGCGCGATGAACTACCACAACACACTATCATTAACGGCTCAGTTAGTGGTGAAACAACCGCAGGAGGTTTACGAAGACTCCCAAGTTTACTGGCCTCCAGCCAACCGGACATTGTTGTTATTGAACTTGGCGGTAACGATGGCCTTCGAGGATTTCCACCGAATCAGCTGAAATCAAATCTTACAAAAATCATTACGCTCGCTAAAGAACAAAACGCCAAAGTGTTATTGACCGAAATCATGGTGCCACCTAATTACGGTCCACGCTACAGCAAAATGTTCACAGATGTTTACTACCAATTAGCCGAAGAATATTCGCTCAGCTTAATCCCCTTTTTTATGCAAGAGATTGCAGCTGATAAAAGTTTAATGCAGCGTGATGGTATTCACCCTAACGAACAAGCTCAAAGTAAAATTACGCAATGGATGCTACCGTGGATCACTCAAGCAATTGATGAGTAAAAGATGATTTTCATTGCAAATGTTAAAAAGATTTCTTTAAAGTGAACAAAAGTCATTTTATTTTCAGCTTCAATGTTTAGAATGGAAGCTCAACAAGCAACTCAATAACGATAAACTTTAGACAACAACTAGGGCCTGTTGATCTTTGGTACTTGAATGTTGTTTGAGTTAACAACGTGTTTATCGAGGCGAATGGGTTGATGCCTAGTCATCTAAGCAACGCTATTCGCACAGCGTTATTCAACAAAGAATAACACGTTTTTAGCCGAACCTTTCAGGCAGCGTTTGTTGGCCATTTTTACTGCGTTATCGACTTTTTATGTAGAATCACTACACCTTAAAGTCTCTGCCGCACAGTGGTATATGTAAGAAATGGTCAACAATTCGCGGCAAAAACAACCTTGAAAGATCAACTGGCTCCAGACAATTAAGGAAATAACATGTCCGTCAGTCGTCAAAAAAAAGTATATTTACCCACTGCCACCCGTAAAAACCAGTACATTACGATTGGGTTTCCATTAACCGACGAATACCTAAATGCATACAGTAGCTTAGAGTCCTGCTACGATAGCTTTAGCAAATTAGTTTATCAACTCGCAGAAAAACATGAATTATATAATGTTCATGTTGTTGCTACAGACAAATTACCTATGGTTCGCTTTCACAGCGAAGCATATTGTTTAAATTCTAATGAACAATTACGGTTCTTTTACAACCCAGCGCATCATGAGGCAAACCGATTACACAGCATACCAGGATTTCGCGCACGTAAATTACGCATTGTCTTTTTAGCCACAGGAAATGACTTACGAAGCAATGCGGCTAATTTCCATTCAAAAATCCAGCAGTTTATTACCGATTTAACCCCGTTATTACCGATTAAAGATGTCCCGATAAAAATTCGCGATCACCAACATATTTCTTACGACTTTTTTGCCAAAGCAAAAGGGTTAAAAGAAACCTATGGTTATAAATTACGCGCCGTAGACAGCCGTTATCAACGTCGTCATTGTCAATTGCCCGAAAACGTCAGCACATTAAATTACGTTACCATCAATATTCCAGTTGACCGCCGAATTAAAAAACAATTACTGGCTAATGACACGGTCGATTTTGGTTCAGTATACCAAACGGTTTACGACAAATTTATTCAGGCAACCAAAAGCAAACAGCTTAGTCGAGTGGCGATGGTCGCCAATGGTAAATTACCCTTAGTGCGTAACAGTAAATACGAGCAACTCACCAGCACCGATGAGTTTCAAATGATTGGTTTTGACCCTCATGCGCAATCTCCAGAACCTATTGGGCATTGGGACAGCAATAAGCTCGTCGATGTGTTCAGATTTGTAATTGTTGCAGGTAAAAGCGACGAAACCGATGAAGGTTACGGTCGTTTTATGAACCAGGTAGAAGATGCTTTACGGACTTTCACTCAAGAATTTGACATCGATAAAGAACATGTTGATGTTATTTTACGTTTCCACCAGCACATTAGCTACAAAGCTCAGTAATACTCAATACAACAAAAACGACAGCACACGCTGTCGTTTTTTATGCTTAACATCATTAAACTGACTGATTACGTTCAAGCAGCTTGTTCATGACCGAATTGATTGATAATGACGCGGCATGTGCAATTTTATCTGCCAACTTTTTCTTCATCTGATAGCGAATTTTTATCACTTTATGGGTTTTAGCCAAATTCAAAATCACATCATCACTAGTCGATACTTCATCAATCAAGCCTAAATTAATGGCTTGTTGGCCATACCAGTGTTCACCGGTGGCGACTTTGGCAATATCCATCTCTGGACGATAACGGCCCACAAACGCTTTAAATAACACGTGGGTTTCTTCAAGTTCTTGTTGAAACTTAGCACGGCCTTCATCGGTGTTTTCACCAAAAATGGTTAACGTACGCTTAAAATCGCCGGCTGTATGCTGTTCGTAATCAATATCATGCTTTTTAAGCAAACGATTAAAGTTAGGCACCTGGGCGACAACGCCAATTGAGCCAACAATGGCAAAAGGTGCGGCATAGACTTTATTTGCCACACACGCCATCATATAGCCACCGCTTGCGGCAACTTTATCGATACAAATAGACAATGGGATATTCGCTTGGCGTAAGCGGTCTAGCTGGCTTGAGGCAAGGCCATAACCATGCACCATTCCACCACCACTTTCCACATTTACCAGTACTTGGTCGTCTTTGTCTGCAATGGTTAAAATTGCGGTGACCTCTTCACGTAAAGATGCCACTTCACCCGCATCAATGCTGCCTTTAAAATCAATAACAAAAACTTTACCTTTAGCGGTATCCGATTTTTCTGCGTTTTTTTCTTCTGCTTTGACTTGCTTTTCATAAGCTTTAAATTGCTTTTTAGTGAGCAATTCTTGTTTTAAATCATGCTTAAGTTGTATTAGCTCATCTGAAATATCAGTTAGTTGTAACTCACCTTTGTCCGTTTTACTCTTAATACTGCTGGCTAGTACCAAGACCACAATCGCCAACACTGATAATACTATCGTCACCGCTTTAGCTAGAAATAAGCCATATTCATATAAAAATTCCAAATTTCGCTCCATACAGGGAAAACAAATTAGCGACATTTTAACAGTAATCCCCTACAAATAGAGAATAAAAAACCCAGCAAAAGCTGGGTTTTATTTAAATAAATGTACTAATTAGTAAGCATTAGTTACAGCTTTGGATCACGTCGCTATTTGATATCGCAATCGTTGCTTGTCCTAAACCTGCAGTTTTTGCAAACCCAGCAACTTGAGCTTGCATCTCTGCAGTTGCTGCAGATGCCATGCCGTCTGTTACACCCGGTACTTCACTTGGGCTAACAATTGAACTGTGATGACCTTTAGAGAAACGAACAGCACCAGAGCCTGGCATCGTTGAGTCAACACAATCTAAACCTATTGCCGCAATTAACGGTTCAGTACCAGACAGTGGGAAATTAGCAACACTGTTAGGTAAGGTTTGGTCTGATAAGTTATCAGCGCCATCGCCTACCACTTCAATTAAATGAACCGGTAGTTCTGTCGCCGCTAACATACCCGCATGATTTAACGGATCAGCTGAGTCAACCGCTGTTTGCACAGCCAGTGCAAATGATGGAATAAATCCAGCATACACAGCCTGCACTAATGCTTCGTACTCAGCGGTACCTTCTTCGTAACCCGCCGTGTTTGCCGCCGCTAATAACGCTGCAAAGGTGCTAGATGCAGTAACGTTAGCAAATAGTTGGGGACCAAATGCTGCAGAACCCGCAAATGAACCCGCTAAACCACCCGCTGGTGCCACTAAGGACGTCGCATTAATCACATAAGGATTACCTAAAGACGCACCAGTTGATGGATCTGTCAATCCAGTGCTTGCATAAATAGAGAAAGTGGTACCAACAATACCGCCTAAACTTAAACCTTGCGCACTGATTTTCGACACATCAAACACTTGAGGTTGATTAGCTGCAGCTAACTGCCCTGCCATACCTTGTAGCAATAAACGCAAGGCTAAGTGATCTAATGTCGCCTGACGGAAATTATCGCGAACAGTTAAGGTACTGGCAATGTTAACAAACACTAATGGGTTACCATTGGTAAATGCATTAGGTTTACCAATTAAGCTACCAAATGCAGGTGCCGTTGCCGACATTTCATAAACGCCATCACCATTGATGTCGAATGAGCGAGCACCATGAAGTGGCATATCAATAGAAATTGTTGCTACACCTGCGGCGGCATAAGTACCGGCATAAGCAAGGTTCATTTCTTTACCACCACCTAAACCATGCATGGTAATGGTGGTTGGCCAGCCACTGGTTGGTGGAACAAATGTGCCACCTTGAGCCGTTGTAAATGCTGCAAGCTTAGCTGCGTTTGGCAAGGTAATTTGCACAGGAATGGTTTCATAGCCCTTAATAGCAGGGATAGGATTTAGACGCGTTAAATGCTTGGTTTTGTCTGCAGATGTGCCGTCATCTAATTTCCACTGTTTACCCGCTAGCAGTGCAGGGTTAGCAAGAGCAGCTTGTGCATCAACCCCTTGCTCAGCAGCTTGAGTGAAAAAATTGGTTTGACTAAGTGTGCCAGCCTGTAATGCTAATAACACTGAAACAGGGCTGTCACCTTGAGCAAACCAGCGACCATTTGGTGCTGCTGGCGCACCGTCAATTACCGGAATAACACAACTAGCAGATGAGCAGTTGCCGTAAAATGGTACTTTAATTTCAGCGGTGTACACATCTGCCATGTCCGCTAATATGTAAGAAACACCACTTGCTGGGGTTAATCCTAATGCTTGAGCCGCGGTATAACCTGCTGGAGTAGGCGTTTTGGTAAATGAAGGCTTATAAGGATCGCTCGAAGCCATTAGCAACTTGGCAGTTTCATACACATTAGCGACCGATTGTGTCGTAAATAAACCTGAGTAAATTATGTCTTCAGAGTCAATACCATGTTCGGCGGCGACACCTTTTTCATAGCTGTTCACTAATGTTTGTAACAACAGCTGCGAAGCCGTTTCTAAAGGTTTAGTTTCTATGTCTAATTTTAATAAATTATAGGTGGTTGACGGTGCAATGCTGCGACCCAACGAGTCTTGGATCAAGTTGGTAGCAACATACAAATACGACTGGATAGGCTTTAATGGCTTAAGTGGCACAATAACCACACTGTTTCCAGAAGCTTTTGTAATAAAGTCAACGCCAAAGGTTAATTCTTCGCCCACTTTACATGCAGAAACGGACGCAGCCGAGGTACATTCTGGATCAGTTGATAACGACCCGCCAACTGTGGCTTCAAAAACACGAACAGCACCAGGTTGAAATACAGAAGCGGCATCCAAGGTTAAGGCATTGCCCTGAAGGTCATTTGCTAGCTCCATTGTTATTGAAATTGGTGAGCTAGTTGACCATCCGTCTAATGCGCCAAGTGCGATTTGAGGATTGGTGTAATCCACACCGGTTTCACCCGGAATAGACAAGGTACCATCGGTAGTACCACTAAAAAGTAAATCGTTAGGTAATGGCAGTTTTCCATTTGCCGGATCAAACTGAACATGTGATAAAGGTACCAATGGCTCAGCTTTTTCTTTTGCTTCGTTAAAGCTGTCACCACCACAGGCCGTTAAGCCAAGAGCAGATGTTATTGCAACACCCAAAATGAGTCTTTTCATCTTTTTTCCCCAAATCTTGTTTTAATAATTTTGTTTTCCCCAAGAATTGGTCACAATAGTCCTATCATGCGACCGTAAGGACTTATGTTAGTCCCTAACTACTCTCAAGTTAACGCAAAATTATTGAGTTAGCTACAAGTTTGTTACATACAAATGACCTATTCGTATACATTTATTAATCATTTGTTTCAAACGGTCGTTTATTTTTTATTCGGTTCTAGATTTGACGGGCGATTGCGCTAAGAGGAATTAATCAATCATGTTGGAATATCAAGCTGCAAAAGATTTACTAAAAAATAAAATTATCTTGGTAACTGGTGCTGGAGACGGTATTGGTTGTGCTGCCGCGATTGAATTTGCACAGCACGGTGCAACCGTTATTTTATTAGGAAAAACCGTCAAAAAACTCGAAAAAGTGTATGACGAAATCATTCACGCTGGGTATCCGACTCCTGCTATTGTTCCGCTAGACTTAAAAGGAGCAACAGAACAAAACTATATCGATATGGCTGAGACTATCGCTGAGCAATTTGGGCATTTAGATGGCTTATTACATAATGCGTCACAATTGGGCGCATTAGGCCCCTTTGAACACATTGATTTGACTTCGTTAGAAACTATCATGAAAGTGAATGTGACCGCACAAGCAATAATGACTAAAGCATTGCTACCTGTAATGCGTAAAGCGCCGCATGCTTCAATCATTTTTACCTCTAGCAGCGTGGGCCGTAAAGGTCGTGCTTATTGGGGACCTTATGCCTTTTCTAAATTTGCTACAGAAGGCATGATGCAAGTACTTGCCGATGAATGTGATGAAACACACGTTAGAGTCAATAGTATCAATCCTGGTGCCACACGCACTGAAATGCGTGCAAAAGCCTACCCAGCAGAAGATCCACAAACCCTGAAAACAGCCAAAGAAATTATGCCAACCTATCTCTTTTTAATGGGAGATGAATCCATAGGAACCAATGGACAGGCATTTAATGCTCAATCTTAACAAATAACAGCCAACAAAAACGGAAGCTATAGCTTCCGTTTTTAGGGTTTGTTGCCCTTACAAAATGATTATCACAAACAACACCATCCTACACAGAGCAACAGCGCCGATTAACTCACATTAAAAACTAATCTGTTTGGCATTTTGGCTGACCAGCTTTTCACCGACACCTTTCACCATTGTTAATTGCTGTAAATCTTTAAATTTACCGTTTTTTTCACGGTACTCCACAATTGCCTGTGCTTTGGCTTGGCCAATGCCTTTTAGCGACTGTAATTCTTCAGCGCTGGCCTTGTTAATATTAATGGCATTATGTTGTTCAACTGCTTGGGTTGATTTCTTAGCGGTTTCGGCAACCACGTTGCTCTTAACAGTATCAGCGGCAAAAGATGAAGTGCTAAAAAAACAAGCCAAGCACATGAATAACGCAGTTAATGTTGTTGATGAGGTCATTAGAGTCTCCTTATTTCCATAATTTGCTGGAATTTCCTTACTCCATAATCCAGCGTGATGATTCAGAACGCTATGTTGTTTCTGGATCGGAGACTAAATGTAGTCAACAATCAAAAATTGTACATAAAAAACACAATTCGCTATGACTTACTATTCACTGTTTCTGCTGCCGGAGCCTTTTTCTTTGCCATCATAGATGAGGTAAATTGCGTTAATTCAACCAGCAAATGCTGATGCACCTGACTCAATTTAGGTTTATTTTTTGCGCTAAATGCAATTGGACGACAAAGGCTCATGGCTTGGTACCCTAACCGCGCGGTTAATAAACCACCGCCAAGCCCCTGTGCAATTCGTGCTGAGAGTTTTCCTGTCATTTCAACAGATAACAGTTGAGTGCCCAAGTCTGTTATCACTTCTGTACTGCCAGCATAAATCACATTAATAATAATACTGCGGATAAGCTTAATACGGCTCCAGTAGCCTAACTCGATACCATAAATCGCAGCCACTTCATTAATCATCTTTTGATTACGCCATAAAATAATCGCCATATCTAGGGCAGCTAATGGGCTTGCTGCAAGTAATAATGCCGATTCGGCAGCAAATCGATTGACTCTTTTTTTAGCTAATAAATCACGCTCGCTCAGCACTATTTTATCAAATAGCATGACGATTTCGGCGTCATTATGCTCGTTATTAGTGGCCTTAATGAATTGTTGTTTTGCCTCTGTTTGAGGGTATTTGGCTAAAATAGGTGTAATAAATTTATTAGCCTCTCCCATTTGCATACTTTGTGATAGTCGTTCAGCAATGGCCTGATGATCGGCCACTTTTTTAAGGCTAACTAATTTTCGCCATTCTTTTACAACCGCGACAGTGGCCCATAACGTCACAATGGCGAGTACCGAAGCATAAAAACCAAATAACCAGGGGCTTTGATTAAACGATTCCATCAGGCCCAACACCGTTTGCACCAGTGCCAATACAGCCACGCTGAAAAGTGATAACACGGCTAATCTTGACCAACGTTTGGGTTTGCGGGGCGTGATACTGTCAGAGATTGACTCTGGCAAGTCATCCAAAGCTTGTTCACACACAAATTCAAGGTCACGGTAAGCTTGAGCGGGTTTAATCGGCTCTGCAACTTTGCTTGGGGTTGCATCACGAATAAGATCGGCTTCAGTAAATACTTGCGATTTTTTAAGTCCCGATGCGTTATTTATCTGATTCATAAAAAATACTCACACAGTGCCCTAGGTTAGTTTGTCGCCTAATAGAAACTCTAAAAGATGATCAAGGCGAATATGCTCAAACGTTGGATGAGCCTCATTTAACTGACTTATATTGGGCGGTAAAAAGGCGTTAAAGTTAAAGCCCTGTTGCTGCCAAAATGTGGCATCAGGAAGCACAGCAGGCACATCGCCGGGGTAAACAGTAATTGGTTTACCGTCAAGTCCAGTTCCTTTTACCACTTCTTGTTGCTGGCCATTATCTGTTTTAACCATGCCATGTTGGGTCGCCTTAATGGCACTAATGGCCATAGTTTCAACATCACTGCCTTCAAAATTTGCGTAGTGTTGGCTTTGTTGCAACATCGCATTGAGTAAATTCAGCACATGGCTTTGCTGGTCGCGTGTGACACGATCGACCTGACTTGCTGCAAATAACACTTTATCAATACGTGGTGAAAACAAACGCCTTAATAAACTAGATTGGCCAAATTGAAAGCTTTCCATAATTTGATTAAGCGCCCTGCCCATATCATTAAATTGAGCTTGACCATGGTTTAACGCGTTTAAACAATCCACTAACACCAACTGACGATCAAACCGAGAAAAGTAATCACGATAAAATGGCTTTACCACTTGGGAGACATATTCCTCATAACGGCGCTTTAATACATGGTAATTAGAGTCCTTAGGGCTTGTGGCCAACGCTGAATGCGTTAACGGACTCACCGACAATAAAGGGAAAAAAGCTAATAAAGGTGTGTTCTCATACTCGCCGGGTAATAACATACGCCCGGGTTGAGCATGGTAAAAACCTTGCTTGCGAACCAAATCAACCAGCACATTTTGGTAAAGATCGGCAATACATTTAAGTTGTTGCTCGTCAGCGACCGCGGCTAAGTCTAATTGGTTAACGGCCTGGGCAAATTCATCATAATAAGGAGAATAACTTAAACACGCCACATTTTGCTGTTGCGATAAACACCAGTGGGTAAAGTCATGTTTGAGCATAGGTAAATCTAGTAACCATTCTCCAGGATAATCGACAATATCCACATACAAGGTGGCTGTGTCAGTTAATTTAGCCAATATACCTTGTTGAGGTTGATACTTTATTGCTAGGCGTAATTCTGTAATGGTTCGTGTCGATGCAGGCCAATGTGGCGGTGATGAATTTAATGCCGTCATTGAGCCTTGATAGTCAAAACTGGCAATGTCTAAATCCGGCTGCATTGCACGCTGTACCCCAATGAGCCGGCCTTCTCTGGCAACTTGCCACAAAGGTAATGCGTTATGTCTATTCCCTTTACCTGCATGTAATAGTTGATTGACTAAACCACTGATAAATGCAGTTTTACCTGCACCAGATAAACCGGTTACAGCAAGCCTTACGTGTCGGTCGGTACTGCGATGCACAAGAGATTGGGCTGTTTGGGTGACTTTAAACAAGGAACGATCTAAAAAATTCATGGTGGCTGATAGCTCCTCAATGCAAGATTGACCATAAAACAAGGGCGGTAAACCGCCCATTAGAATAATTAAAGACTATTGATTTCCCGTTTTAAGTCAAAACTATCTGACGTTACGTGTTTCTCCAGTCGCTGCAATCGAGTTTCAAGCCCATTAAACTGGCGACTGACATCAAATAAGGCACGTTTTGCAGGCTCTCCGGCTTGCCATACCTTCTTTTTTACTTCGATGTCTTTGTGCTGTTCGTTGTAATCTAATGCCTGTGGCTTGACATCTAATATCATCCACAGCGCAATGTATATCACAAACACCACACCCGTTCCGCCAAGCAGAAATATCGATACTGCTAACACGCGCACTAACCAGGTTTCAAAGTTAAAGTAATCAGCGATGCCTGAACACACTCCCGCTATTTTACCACTTTTAGGGTTGCGATATAGCGTACGATCATTAGTTGTGCCCATGTTTCGCCCTCCATTCTGGTGAATCAGTATCTAAAATCGCTTCTAAGGTTTCGATGCGATGGCTCATTTTTTCAGCTTTCGCAATCAAATCATTAAGCTGTGCAAATTCTTCCTCTGTGAGTCCTTGGCTCACTTGTCGCTTACTGCGGTAGTGAAGAATCAACCAAATGGGTGCAACAATTACTAAAAATATGATAATTGGTGCAATAAGAAGATCCATGTCCATAACTCACCTCTGAAAAATTATTATGCTTTTGATTTAGGTTGTGATTTTGCGTTTACTTTGGCTTTTAGTGCCGCTAATTCGTCATTAACAGCATCTTCAGCTTCAAGGGCGGCAAACTCATCTGCAAGGGTATTCTTTTTACCTAAGTCATATGATTCAACTTGAGCTTCAAGGCCTTCAACACGGCGTTCGTATTGCTCAAACTTCATCATTGCATCATCAATTTTGCTTGAATCAAGCTGCTTTTTCACTTCTAGACGTGAAGTGGCAGTTTGCTTACGCATAATGATGGTCTTTTGGCGAGCACGAGCATCATTGAGTTTTTCTTGCAGTTGTGCCACTTCGTCTTTTAAACGAGTGATATGTTCTTCAACAACTTGCAATTCCATTTCCAGAGTTTGTAATAACGCTGTGGTTTTTTGCTTTTCAATTAAAGCGGCTTTTGCTAAATCTTCACGATCTTTCGATAATGCTAACTCAGCTTTATCCTGCCAATCTTGCACTTGTTCTTGAACACGGCTAATACGACGTAACAGTTCTTTTTTCTCAGCCAACACTTTGGCAGAGGTTGAACGTACTTCAACTAACGTGTCTTCCATTTCTTGAATGATAAGGCGAACCATTTTTTCTGGATCTTCGGCTTTATCAAGTATTGCGCTGATATTTGAATTAACGATATCTGCAAAGCGAGAGAAAATTCCCATAATGTATTCCTCAAAAAGTAACGTGGATGTCGCAATAGGTATTACACATTGCGTGCCAACTTTGCCAACTATAACAATATCAG
Organism: Shewanella basaltis; assembly: GCF_023283885.1. GTDB lineage: Bacteria > Pseudomonadota > Gammaproteobacteria > Enterobacterales > Shewanellaceae > Shewanella > Shewanella basaltis. The sequence continues at coordinate 79,368 of NZ_JAKILA010000008.1, read as the reverse complement.
CCAGTTATACAAATATTTAACTTTTTCTTTCATTTATTCATTAAGCCATCTATTATGATTTTCACTAATTATTAGTCTAATTCACTAACAATTTTGCGAGTAAGCCACTGTGAGTAAACAATACCAACAAGATAATCTCATCGGCCAATCTAATGCGCTACTTGAAGTGTTAGAACATGTGTCTAAAATTGCCCCTTTGTCTAAGCCTGTGCTGATTATAGGTGAGCGCGGAACGGGTAAAGAGCTCATTGCTGAGCGTTTACATTACTTATCAGCCCGATGGGATCAAAGTTTTATCAAACTTAACTGTTCATCATTAAGCGAAAACTTACTCGAAAGTGAATTGTTTGGCCATGAGTCTGGTGCATTTACCGGTGCTAAAGGTAAACATGAAGGCCGTTTTGAGCGGGCTGACGGCGGGACGTTATTTTTAGACGAATTAGCAAATACCTCTGGGTTGATCCAAGAAAAGCTTTTAAGGGTCATTGAATACGGCGAATTTGAACGCGTCGGTGGGAGTAAAACCGTACAGTCAGATGTACGCCTTATTTGTGCGGCCAACGAAGACTTACCCGCACTGGCTGACAGTGGCGAATTTAGAGCCGACTTATTAGATAGGTTAGCTTTCGATGTGATAACGTTACCGCCATTGCGAAGCCGTACAGAAGACATTATGCCCCTGGCAGAACACTTTGCCGTTAGCATGGCAAGACAACTTGGGCTCGACTATTTTGGTGGTTTTGGCGCAATAGCCATTGAACAGTTAATGATGCATAACTGGCCTGGAAACATTCGCGAACTTAAAAACGTGGTCGAGCGCAGCGTGTACCGTGAAGGCTCTGATGGTCAGGAAATTGATCGGATTATTTTAGACCCATTTGCCTCTCCGTACCGGCCTATGAGTCGCGTTAAGACTCGTGAGCGTCAGGCTGCACCGGTTGAAGTAACGGCGACTCAAACAAACACCGACACTAAGTCAAATGATGACACTCACAGCGGGCATCATGGCATCGAGTTTCCTATCAATTTCAAAGAATACACTGAAAACGCAGAAATAGACCTGTTACAAAAAGCGCTTGCTGAAGGCCAGTACAATCAAAAGAAAACCGCCGACTTACTTGGGTTAAGCTACCATCAGTTACGAGGTATTTTAAAAAAATACAACTTACTTGATAAGTCTTAAATGAACACGTATCAGCGATTGCTCCTCTTACAAGAACACTGTTAAAATACTTACTCAAAGTCGATAAAAAATGATCACATCATGCTTGTTATAGTTAAACGCTGGTATCAGCTGATTTCCTTATGTATTACCAGTCTTTTGCTGGCTGCATGCGGACAAGCACAATTACCTTCTGGTTTGGTATATTGCAGCGAAGGTAATCCTGAGAGCTTTAATCCGCAATTAGTGACTTCTGGAACCACTATTGATGCGACGTCTCACCAAATATACAGCCGCTTAGTCAATTATAGCCAAGCCAAGGCAGAGATCATTCCTGGACTTGCCACTCAATGGCAAATGTCTGAAGACGGGTTGAGTTATCAGTTTACATTACGCGAACATGTCAGCTTTCATAAAACCCGTCGATTTACCCCCTCAAGGGACTTTAATGCTGACGATGTATTGTTTTCATTTAACCGTATTATTAACCCCTTACATCCTTATCATTTAGTCAGCAGAACGGGTTATCCGTTTTTTCAAAGCATAGGGTTTGCCGAACTTATCGAATCGATAGAAAAGGTCAATGACTACCAGGTTATATTTCACTTAACCCGTAAAGACGCATCATTTTTATCTAATTTAGCCACAGATTTTGCCGTTATTTTGTCGGCAGAGTACGGTTATCAGTTGCTAAGCGAAGGCAAACCAGAAGATATTGATTTTTTTGCGGTCGGTACCGGTCCGTTTCAACTGAGTCAGTATGTGAAAAATGAATACATTCGTTATAAAAAACACCCTGTTTATTGGGGACCCACGGTCGAGCTCGATCAGCTAGTATTTGATATCACCCCGAGAAGCACTGCGCGAATTGCAAAACTCATCACTGGTGATTGCAGTGTATCAGCCTTACCTAAAGCTGGTGAACTAGCAGTACTAAACCAACACCCTGATGTAATTGTGGATGCAAAACCAGGATTAAATGTGTCATTTTGGGCGTTTAACACCCAAAAGCCCCCCTTAAACGATGTTCGTGTTAGGCGCGCTTTGGCGCATGCCATCGATAAACAAAACATTCTTGAAGCGGTATATAATGATACCGCCGTTGAAGCCACTGGTGTACTGCCACCAGCATCTTGGGCATATTCTAAAAACCTATCACCCAATGATTACAACCCACAAAAAGCCATTGAGCTATTAAAGCAGGCCGGAGTCAATCAATTATCGATTGATGTCTGGGCAATGCCGGTGGCACGGATTTATAATCCAAGTGCATTAAAGACCGCTGAGCTTATTCAAGCCGATTTAGCTCGTATTGGGGTTAAGCTTAATATCATTAGTTATGATTGGAGCGTGTTTACGCAAAAATTATCTGCATCTAACTATGACTCAGTCTTAATTGGCTGGAACGCAGATAATAGCGATCCCGATAACTTTTTTACCCCGTTATTAAGTTGTGCGGCACTGGAGTCAAATAACAATCGCTCTCGTTGGTGCCAAAAAGACTTTGAGCATTTACTCACCCAAGCGCAAAGTGTGTCATCACAACCTGAACGCAAAGCATTTTATCAGTCAGCCGAAGCAATTATTAGCGACCAGGTCCCTATGGTAACGCTGGCTCATGCGAAAAAAGTCGTCTTAAAAAAGAACAATATTACCGCCATGCAAATTCGTCCTTATGGCGGGATCTCGTTTGCAAAAGCGATACAAACATCAGAGGAAGGCGAATAAATGTGGCGTTATCTTTTTAGACGCATCACCCTTTTTGTTGCCACATCATTAGTCATGATAGCGGTCTTATTTATTGCTACTGGATTATTTCCAGCAAACAAAGCCTATTCGTTATCGGGTATTCAATACCCAACTGCGCTGCAGCAACAACAAATAGAACTCGATTATCAATTAAACGACAACGCACTCTTGCAATTTACCGCGTACCTTAGGCAACGCTTGTCGGGTAATTTGGGGATTTCAAGTAATTCGCAGCAATCAGTGGCTGGTGAGCTGGCATCGGTATTACCCGCCTCGTTCGAATTGTCTTTGTTTTCTGGTTTTATTGCCGTATTTTTCGGTGTACCCATTGGGGTTATAGCCGCTTTAAGCCGAAATAAAATGTTACAGCACAGTATTTTGGCTTTTACTTTAACGGGTTATTCTATGCCGGTGTTTTGGCTTGGACTGACACTGGCCATGTGGTTAGGTGTTAATTTAGGCTGGTTACCCATATCAGGACAAATCAATTTACTTTATGAAATCGAACCCGTAACAGGGTTTATGCTAGTTGACACCTTGTTGTCGGAATCTACTTACCGTATCCCCGCTTTTCACGACGCGTTATTACACCTAATTCTCCCTGCGGTAACCTTGGCGGTACTACCCTTTACCCTTGTGGTTCGAATCACTCGCCAAGCGATGATCAATGTCATGAATCAAACCTATATCCGCGCAGCAGAAGCCAGAGGATTACATACATTTAAAATTCTAGTCCGTCATGCTTTGCCAAACGCATTAATCCCAGTATTGAAAAGCATTGGCTTAATGCTGGGGTCATTTGCTAGTTATGGCATCGTGGTAGAGGTGATATTTTCGTGGCCGGGAGTTGGCAGTTGGCTGGTGTCTGGCATCTATCAGCGAGACTATACTGTGATTCAAGCAGGGATTTTATCTGTATCACTACTGATCATTTTCTTAAGCATTTTGATTGAGCTATTGCATACAGCAATCAATCCGATGAGTAGAAAGGAACTATATGCCTCGCATTAAAATCTACCACGAAGACCATATTGACTCACCAATGTGGCGCGTGTGGCAAAGCTTTTCGTCTAATCCTTTTGCGTTAATCGGATTATGGGCTGTGCTTTTTTTGCTGGTGTTGACCATATTCGCGCCTTTCATCGCACCCTTCTCGGCTGAAGCACAAGATCAACAAGTTCTGCTATTGCCTCCGTCTTGGGATCCTGCCGGAAAGGTAGAACACTTTTTTGGCACAGACGATCTCGGGCGTGATATTTTTAGTCGCATTTTACACGGCGTACAATTAACCTTTGGTATGTCGTTATTAGTTGTCGGTGCATCGTTATTTTTTGGGTTTGTTATTGGTTCATTGTCGGGAATGATGCGCGGAATAAAATCTAGCGTATTAAGTCACTTGCTCGATGCATTATTGTCAATTCCGTCATTGCTTATGGCTATTTTAGTGGTCGCTGTGATGGGACCGGGCTTAAACAATGTATTTTGGGGTGTTGGTATTGCCATGGTTCCGCAGTTTGTGAGAGTGATTCACCAGGCCGTTCACGAAGAATTACAAAAAGAATATGTCACTGCAGCTCGGTTAGATGGGGCAAATTCGCTGCAAATTTTTTGGTATGTGATTATGCCTAACGTGTGGGATGTGGTGATTATTCAGGTAACGATGGCCATTTCGGCAGCCATATTAGATATCGCTGCATTGGGGTTTTTAAACCTAGGCGCCCAGGCACCAAGCCCTGAATGGGGCGCGATGGTGGCACAAGGTCTAGATAATTTGCTGCTTGCACCATGGACTGTCGCTATACCAGGGGTTGCCATCTTATTTACCGTATTATCGGTAAACTTAGTGGGTGATGGTCTACGTTCAGCACTTGCACCAATAAGAAATTAACCTATGCCATTACTCGATGTACGTAACCTCACTATTGAACTCGACACAGCGCAAGGCCGAGTCAAAGTACTTGAAAAAGTCAGCCTAACAATCAATCCTGGTGAAATCCACGGTTTGGTTGGCGAGTCGGGTTCTGGCCGAAGTTTACTCGCGAAAGCGATTCTTGGGGTACTGGGCCCGAATTGGCATATTGTTGCAGACCGTATGATGTGGGATGGAAAAAACCTATTAGAAATGAGCGCTAAAGATCGGCGTAATTTAATGGGTTGCGATATGGCCATGATTTTTCAAGATCCATCCGGTAGTTTAGATCCAGTAAAAACCATAGGTAGCCAGCTCATTGAAGCCATGATGCCCAATAAAAGTGTTCCATTTTGGCGTCGTAGTCGCGATACCTATCTTAATGCCCAAAAATGGTTGCATAAAGTTGGCATCAAAACGCCTAAACAACTGATGAAATGTTATCCGTGGGAATTATCTGAGGGCGAATGTCAAAAAGTCATGATTGCGATGGCGGTTGCAAATCACCCTAAACTGCTTATCGCAGACGAACCCACCAACTCTATGGAACTGAACACTCAGGCACAGATTTTCCGATTATTATCTCAACTTAACCAGCTACAGAATGTGTCTATATTGCTGGTAAGCCACGAACTCGAAATTATGGTGAACTGGTGTGATAATTTAACCATTTTATACAGTGGTCAGGTAATGGAATCTGGCCCTGCGGAGGCCATGGCAGAGTTGCCGTTTCACCCTTATACCCGAGCATTATTAAAGAATTTACCTGATCACACCAAAAAGATGCGCCATAAGTCTGACTTACCGACATTACAAGGTTCGTCACCCTCAATGCAGCATTTACCAGCAGGCTGCCGACTTGGCCCACGCTGCCCTGAAGCGCAGCGTAAATGCGTAAAACAACCTAACCTTGAACACAGTAAAGGTCGTTATTTCGCCTGCCATTTCCCTTACCAAAGTGAGCAAGAAGATGACGACGACGCCATTGCTTAAAGTGAACAATTTGTGCAAACAATATGTCACCGGTTATAAACGTTTTAAACCTCAATATTATCAGGCTTTAGCGCCTGTTTCATTTGAGCTAGAACGTGGCGAAACGATGGCAATTGTCGGCTCTGTCGGCTCAGGTAAAAGTACGTTGGCACGTATTTTAGTCGGCGCAGAGAGACGCAGTGGCGGTGAAATATTTTTTGAAGGTGAAGCATTAGAGACTCGCAACCAAAAACAACGTTGTCGATTGATCAGAATGATTTTCCAAGATCCAACCACATCGCTTAATCCGCGTCTCTCTATTGGTAACTTGCTAAAAGAGCCCTTGCGGTTTAACACCACACTCAATAGCCAAGAACGTAAAGATTTGGTGATTGAAACCCTACGCAAAGTTGGATTACTGCCTGAACATGCTAACTTCTATCCACACATGATTTCAGAGGGGCAAAAACAACGTGTAGCCGTTGCGCGTGCCTTGATGCTCAACCCTAAAATCATTATTGCTGACGAAGCTTTAACAGCGCTGGATATGTCAGTACGCTCGCAAATTATCAACCTATTATTAGATCTCCAAAAAGAGATGGGATTGTCGTATATTTTTGTATCCCATAACCTTAATATCGTCCGTCATGTGAGCGACAAAGTCATGGTGTTACAAAACGGTATTATGGTTGAGAAAACCACAACCGAAGCCTTATTTAACTCACCTCAACATGAATACACCCAAAGGCTGATCCAAGAGCAAAGTCAATTTATGCAACGACGCTAAACTGCTCCAACCACTGTGGTTTTCAACGTATTTTCGCAAAAATCAGTGCCATTTAGGCGCTGAACTAATTATCCTAGAGCCAAAGTTAAAGGAAGAAACCAAACTATGATTATTAAACCTAAGATCCGTGGCTTTATTTGTACAACCACTCACCCTGTTGGCTGTGAGGCAAACGTAAAAGAACAAATTGAGCTCACTAAAGCCAAAGGAAAAATAGCTAACGGCCCAAAAAAAGTCCTTGTTGTGGGCTCTTCTAGCGGCTATGGCTTGTCATCTCGTATTGCTTCAGCCTTTGGCAGTGATGCGGCAACAATTGGCGTGTTTTTCGAAAAGCCAAGTTCAGAAACCAAACCTGGCACTGCAGGTTGGTATAATTCTGCAGCATTTGACAAGTTTGCTAAAGCTGAAGGCTTATATTCTAAAAGCATTAACTGTGACGCCTTTAGCCATGAAGCAAAGCAGCAAGTGATTGAGCTTATCAAGCAAGATTTAGGTCAAATCGACATGGTGGTTTACTCATTAGCATCACCGGTGCGTAAATTACCAGACACTGGCGAAGTGATCCGCTCCTCACTAAAACCTATTGGTCAAATTTATACGGCAACAGCAGTTGATACCAATAAAAACACCATCATTGAAACCTCTGTCGAGCCTGCAACAGAGCAAGAAATTGCCGATACTGTAACCGTGATGGGCGGCCAAGACTGGGAATTATGGATGAGCGCGCTAAGTGATGCTGGTGTATTAGCTGATGGTTGTAAAACCGTAGCTTATAGTTACATTGGCACAGAGCTAACTTGGCCAATTTACTGGCATGGTGCGTTAGGTCAAGCCAAAATGGATTTAGACCGTGCTGCACATGCGCTTAACACTCAACTTGCTGCGACGGGTGGTTCGGCCAATGTAGCGGTACTCAAGAGTGTTGTAACACAGGCCAGTTCTGCAATCCCTGTTATGCCACTGTACATCGCCATGGTGTTTAAAAAAATGCGCCAAGAAGGCCTGCATGAAGGTTGTATGGAGCAAATCTACCGCATGTTTAGCGAGCGCTTGTATCGCGCAGATATGCAGGCTCCGGTTGTTGATAGCGAAAACCGTCTTCGTTTAGACGATTGGGAATTGCGTGAAGACATTCAGCAACACTGCCGCGACTTATGGCCACAAGTGACCACTGAAAACCTAAGTGAATTAACCGATTACAATGAGTACAAAGAAGAGTTTTTAAAACTGTTCGGCTTTGGTATTGACGGTATCGATTATGACGCTGACGTGGATCCTAACGTTAAATTTGATGTTATTGAGCTGTAACTATCCATTTTATGCTCATTAAAAGAGGTTAAATTAACGAAAGCCGCGATGCACTGTATTGCGGCTTTTTTATTTATTTAAGCCTATACCTATCAGCACAAAATGTGACCATGCTTACAAGTTAACATTGCTTATCACCTCGTATGACATGTTAAAAATAGAACAACCTGCTCAATGCAACATCTGCCTTGTTATAAGCGATTTGTCCTACGCAATCTCTTTTCACTTATTTATGCTGATTGGTATTAATAAACCTTAACTCTGCATTTAACGGCTATTAGCCACAGCCGCCTATAATGAGTACAAACTATCAGTCAATTTATTGCAAAGGTAAGTAGATGTCGACCGATTGTTGCAGCTCAGTGCCCGGCTCGACACTCCTGCCAATACTGAGTCGCTCAAACATTAAGGGGCTATTGCGTAATGAGTATGGATGCTCGTTTAACCAAATACGATAAAGGTAATCAACTGCTGCGTGCAACACTGCATTGATATCGCTATTTTGCTTATCTGTTGTTACCGATAATTTTGCATAACGGCCTGCAACAATAATGTTGGTCTCAATCCCCTCCTCTGTTAAACCTGTTGACGTTAATTTTGCATACGTTTCGTCATCAAGTGATACACCAATATCCATACGATATGGCTGTGCTTGTGGCAGACTGTGTACCAGATTAAAGGTTCGGCCAACACCTGGCCCCACAGCGTACTGTTGACGCCATCGAATAAAACGCTCGATAGTCTTAGGCATTGCCTTCATGGGGCCATTGTGCGTAACACTAGCCAGCGTTAAAGCATTCATTGACACTATTTCAACGTCTGCAGAGAACATTCCATCTTGAGGTGATTGAAACGATTTAAGCGGTTGCTGTTTAGCAAAAAAATTATTCCAATCGGGCGCTTGTCTAAATGATTGAGGGCTTTGGCCAATACTATGGGTGAACGAGTCAACAAAGTCAGCTTCATTGCTATAACCTAAATTTATCGCGATAGCCTCAAGTGGAATTTGTTCGCCAAACCCCAATTGATGAGCCGCCTGCAAACTTTTAAGTAACTCGACGTATTGCTCTATCGACAAACGGTATAGCGAGTAAAACAAGTGCTGAAAATGACACGCTGGCAGGTCGGCAATCGTTGCTAGGCTATCAATATTCAGTGGCGCTGCAATATTAGAGTCGATATAGGCGAGTGCTTTTTCAAATGCTTGATCGAGTTTATGGCTCACTTGTTTTCCTTATGACATAAAAGAAAAAGACCTAGACAGTATGCCTAGGTCTTTTCTACTTCACTAATGTAACTGACTAAATCGAATTGACGCTAAGACGATTAACGCAATTTATTGTCCGTTAATTATTCAGCGACGGGATACTCAATTTCAGCATCGGCTTTAAGCGTTGCAATTACAGCGCGATAATCTGCTTCGCTGTATTGTGGCGCTAAGCGTTGCTTAAGGGTATTGATTAAGTTGTCGTTAATCCCTTGTGCTTCATTGACTTTATCAACCACAATAACCGCATAACCTGTTGCTAATGCAGCAGTATCAATGGTTACACTGTTTGCTGCTGGGGCGGCAATCTTAAAGGCTTTGTCAGTAATCGCTTGATCGATATCTTGATTAAAACGACCTAACTTAGGTAACGCGATTAATGTTGCATCCGTTAATGTATCATTGCCAGCCTTTAATTGAGCCATGTACTCAGCGGCTTTTTCACGGGCGCTTTCGTTAGCTTTGTCTTGTTTTAGGCGTTCTGTAATGTCAGCTTTTACATCAGCAAATGCCATAGTACCAGCCATTGTATGTTGTTTCATACGGATAACAACAACATGGTTAGGTGCAAGTTCAATCACATCACTGTTCATACCGCTAGCAAGTACTTGATCAGAGAAAGCAGCTTTGATGAGCTCTGGATTATTAAATTTAGCAGGAACCCTGTCACGCGAGAAAAGCTCAGTAGTTTGTACTTTAGCACCAATGGCTTGAGCTGTATCGATTAACGTATCTGGGATTTCATAGCTGGTGTCAGCCAGTTTGCTCTGCAAACCGTAGAAAACATCTAAGGCTTTCTTTTCTTGCAATTGAGCAACAATTTTTGCTTTTACATCATCAAAGGCAGTTGCTTGGCTTGCTTGCAAGTCAAGTAACTTAATAATGTGGTATCCAAATTCACTCTTAACGACAGATGATACTTGGTCTTGTTGCAATGCAAATAATGCTTCATCAAAAGCAGGATCCATTACCCCTTGTTCAAACCAATCTAATTTACCGCCTTGTTCTGCGCTTAACTGATCATCTGAATCAGTTTTAGCAACTGCAGCAAAATCTTCACCAGCATTCAATTTAGCAACGATTGCGTCTGCTTTAGCTTTATCAGCGCTATCATCATCGGTTGCAGCAACAAAGATATGTGCAGCTAAACGTTTTTCAGGGGTTTTATATTGAGATTGGTGCTCGTCGTAATACGCTTTAACTTCTTCGTCTGTGGTTTGGCTATTTTTAGCCATATCAGCCACGTTAAGTTCCACGTATTCTAAACTAACCTGCTCTGGGCTCATAAATTGAGCTAGGTTTGCATCATAATAACTTTGTGCTTCTTCATCAGACACTGACACACTTGCTAAATATGGCGTCGAGTCCACCACTAAATAACGAATGTCACGGGTTTGACCTTGCACCTGAGCAAGTTGTTTTGCTTCACCGTCTAATACAAACTCACTGCCTACGATGGCATTAAGTAACTGACGACGAGTCATGTCAACACGCATCATATTTCTGAAACTGGTGGTTTGGTAGCCTAATTGGCGAATTACCGCTAAATAGCGATCATTATCAAATTTACCATCGGTTTGAAACGCAGGCTCATCGATAATGGCTTTTTTAATTTGCTCATCTGATACACGTAAACCCAGTTTATTTGCTGCTTGGTCAATTAACTTATCAGCCACTAAACGGTCTAGCACGCCTTGCTTGATGCTATTCATGTAGTTGTCATCGGCGGCTAATGCATTAAACATTTCGCCTAGCTGTTGCTCAATGCGCGAACGTTCGTTTTGGAATGCAGTTTCAAGATCGTTGGCGCTGACTTCTTCACCGTTAACGATGGCAGCCGGAACACCAGTATTAGAGCCTAAGTAGCTACTCACACCGGCAAAAGCAAAAGAAAGTATCACAAGTACAAGAATTGTCTTAGCAACAACCCCTTGTGATCCTTCACGGATTTTTTCTAACATCTGAATTCTCGCTTGTTGCGATTAATAAAATAAAAAGGCGCATCACCTTGTGGATGCGCCTTAATGTAAATTATATGGAGTTATCAGACGCTACCACGGGTATAACCCAATACTCCCAATATTCATTATGTATACATAACAATATTGCTTTTCGTAAAAAGCACCGCCTAAGCAGTGCTTGTATTACGAATGCCTTACAAAGGCTACGTTGCTAACTTTTTTAGTTAACAGCGTCTTTAAGCGCTTTGCCAGCTTTGAACGCAGGAATGTTCGCAGCAGCAATTTTAATTTCTTTACCCGTTTGTGGGTTACGGCCAGTACGTTCAGCACGTTGACGTACTTCAAATGTACCAAAACCAACTAGAGAAATCTTATCGCCTTCTTTAAGACCTTCAGTTACCGCAGCGATAAATGAGTCTAGTGCGCGGCCAGCGGCAGCTTTAGAAATATCAGCACCAGATGCGATTTTCTCGATTAGTTCAGATTTGTTCATGTCATCCCCTTGAATGTTATTGTCGCGCCGCAACCAAATCCGTGTTTAGAGCGGTCTGCGGAGGCTTTATTGTAATAAGTTTGATAACGCATCAAACTTAGTATGAAAACCAAAAAAAATAAAATTGGATACAGCTCAATGTCAGATGCCCCAAGGGCTTGGTGCGTCTGACTCTCCACAGACCTAGGCTACCACAGGTCAGCGTTTTGTTAAGCCCCTTTTTTCACTTTTTTTATGCTCTACAGCAATTTTTTTACTGATAAGCTATTTTTTAACCACTTCAAACCCTTCAACTGGTCGCTCAAGCGCCAGTTTCAAGACTTCATCAACCCAACGTACAGGGTGAATGGTTAAATCAGCAATCACATTTGCCGGAATCTCTTCCAAATCACGTTCGTTCTCTTTCGGGATCAATACGTGTTTTATTCCGCCGCGATGTGCTGCCAATAGCTTCTCTTTCAATCCACCGATAGGCAATACTTCACCACGTAAAGTAATTTCGCCAGTCATGGCAACGTCACTTCGCACAGGATTACCTGTTAAACTCGATACTAAGGCGGTACACATTGCCGCACCGGCTGACGGACCGTCTTTTGGCGTTGCGCCTTCGGGCACATGCACATGAATATCGCGCTTTTCATAAAAGTCGTTATTAATGCCTAAATTTTCAGCGCGAGCACGTACTACCGTCATCGCCGCTTGAATCGACTCTTTCATAACATCGCCAAGCGAACCGGTATAAGTTAATTTACCTTTACCGGCAACAGAGGTCGCTTCAATTGTCAACAAATCGCCGCCAACTTGAGTCCAGGCAAGACCAGTCACTTGACCAATTTGATTACTCGACTCTGCTTTGCCAAAGTCAAAACGTTGTACACCTAAAAACGATTTTAAATTATCTTGATTAACTTCAACCACTGTAACGGTTTTATCTAATAAGATTTGTTTAACCACTTTACGGCATATTTTAGACAATTCGCGTTCTAAAGAGCGCACACCCGCTTCACGAGTGTAATAACGGATAATGCCTAAAATAGCACTGTCATCGACAATGATTTCTTTTGCTTTAAGACCATTACGTTCAACTTGCTTTGGCAGTAAATGTTGCTTGGCAATGTTCAATTTTTCATCTTCGGTGTAGCCCGACAAACGGATCACTTCCATACGGTCAAGTAGTGGACCAGGAATGTCCATTGAGTTTGAAGTCGCCACAAACATCACGTCAGATAAATCGTAATCCACTTCTAAATAATGGTCATTAAAAGTCGCGTTTTGTTCTGGGTCGAGTACTTCTAACAAGGCTGATGATGGATCGCCACGCATGTCAGAGCTCATCTTGTCTATTTCATCAAGTAAGAACAATGGGTTTTTAACACCAACTTTTGCCATTTTCTGAATCACTTTACCAGGCATCGAGCCAATGTAAGTTCGGCGATGACCACGAATTTCCGCTTCATCACGAACGCCACCTAATGCCACGCGCACATACTTACGACCTGTGGCTTTCGCAATAGATTGTCCTAGTGAAGTCTTACCAACACCTGGTGGTCCTACTAAACACAAAATTGGGCCTTTAAGCTGTTTAACTCGGCTTTGTACCGCTAAATACTCAAGAATACGCTCTTTGACTTTTTCAAGACCATGGTGATCTGTGTCTAGCACTTCTTGTGCTTTGGCTAAATCACGCTTAATTTTAGAGCGTTGCTTCCAAGGTACAGATGTCATCCAATCAACATAACTGCGCACCACCGTCGCTTCTGCTGACATCGGAGACATCATTTTCAATTTATTGAGTTCAGCACTGGCCTTTTCTTTGGCGTCAGTTGGCATGCCCGCTTCTTCAATTTTACGCGCCAATACTTCAAATTCGTCATGGCTTTCGTCAATGTCGCCTAGCTCTTTTTGAATGGCTTTCATTTGCTCATTCAAATAGTATTCGCGTTGGCTTTTTTCCATTTGCTTTTTAACGCGGGTACGGATACGTTTCTCAACTTGTAGCAAGTCGATTTCCGATTCCATCATCGCCATTAGGTATTCCAGACGCTCGCCCACATTGATCATTTCTAATACCGATTGCTTGTCTTCAAGCTTTAGCGGCATGTGTGCGGCCATGGTGTCGGCTAAACGCGCGGCTTCATCAATGCCCGACAATGAAGTCAGCACCTCTGGCGGGATTTTTTTATTTAGCTTTATGTAACCTTCAAATTGGCCAATGGCACTTCGGACAAGTACTTCTTCTTCTTTGTCACTTAATACTTGAGATTCTAGGTATTCAGCCGTTGCGGTAAAAAACTCTTCTTCTTGAGTATACCGTTTAATTTTTGCGCGCTGACCACCTTCCACAAGTACTTTTACCGTGCCGTCTGGCAGTTTTAACAACTGTAAAATCGACGCGACAGTACCGATATCAAAAATATCGTCTTTTGTTGGCTCGTCGAGATCGGCATCACGCTGGGCGACTAATAAAATTTGCTTGTCTTGTTCCATTGCCGATTCTAGGCAACGAATGGATTTTTCCCGTCCTACGAATAGCGGAATTACCATATGCGGGTAAACCACCACATCTCGCAGTGGTAATACGGGGAGTTCGATATGCGCTTCACGCTCTTGGGTCATGGCTCGATTCCGTTTAATGAAATAGACTTAATACTGAGTATATTGGGGTGATGTTGTCAGTTTCAATGGTTTATACGAAAAAAGGAGCCCAATGGACTCCTTATTTTTCAATTTACTGACTATCAGGGTAATTATTGTTCGCCTGATGCGACCTGAGTGTCGGTGTTTTCGTAAATTAAGATCGGGGCAGACTCACCTTTCACCACCGACTCGTCAATGACGGCTTTAATCACGCCTTCTGTTGACGGAATATCGTACATAGTATCAAGCAGAATACTTTCAACAATCGAACGTAATCCACGGGCACCCGTTTTACGTGACATGGCTTTATGGGCAATGGCTTGTAATGCATCTTCGCGGAACTCTAGTTCTACGTTTTCCATTTCAAATAACGCGCCATATTGCTTAGTTAACGCATTTTTAGGTTCAGATAGAATCTGTACCAGTGCTGCTTCGTCTAACTCTGTTAATGTAGCAACAACAGGCAAGCGACCGATAAACTCAGGGATTAAACCGAATTTAACTAAATCACCCGGCTCTACTTGGCCTAAAATTTGTGAAATGGTTGCTTTATCGGCTTCGCCTTTCACTTCTGCACCAAAACCAATACCAGTGCCTGTGTGAGCACGTTGCTCAATCACTTTTTCAAGCCCTGCGAATGCGCCACCACAGATAAACAAAATTTTAGAAGTGTCTACCTGTAAAAATTCTTGTTGTGGATGCTTACGCCCGCCTTGAGGAGGCACAGAGGCAACCGTTCCTTCAATGAGCTTAAGTAAAGCTTGTTGTACACCTTCACCAGACACGTCTCGAGTGATCGATGGATTGTCTGATTTACGGCTAATTTTGTCGATTTCATCGATGTAAACAATGCCGCGCTCAGCTTTCTCTACGTCATAATCACATTTTTGCAGTAGCTTTTGGATGATGTTTTCAACATCTTCCCCCACATAACCGGCTTCAGTTAATGTGGTGGCATCAGCCATGGTAAACGGCACATTAAGTGAACGGGCTAAGGTTTCTGCCAGCAAGGTTTTACCGCTACCGGTTGGACCAATAAGCAAAATGTTACTTTTACCAAGTTCTACACCACCTTTGGCCACACCATTGCGCAAGCGTTTGTAGTGGTTATACACAGCTACGGCCAGTACTTTCTTAGCTTGGTCTTGGCCAATGACATAGTCGTCTAAATGCTGGCGTAGTTCATGTGGTGTCGGTAATTTGTCTTCATCACGCTTAGGTGAAATCTCTTTGATTTCTTCGCGGATGATGTCGTTGCATAAATCAACACATTCATCACACACATAAACCGATGGGCCAGCAATCAGCTTTCTGACTTCATGTTGACTTTTTCCGCAAAAAGAGCAGTACAGCAATTTGCCGCTGTCACCGTTATTTTTGTTATCGCCCATTATTCTACCTCTGGTTGCAGCCTAGACTTTACATCTGAGCTCTGCTTGTCGATATGCATACTGACTGTATATCTGGATTATTCATTAGGATGAAGAATAACCCAGTCACAATAAAAAATCAGCCTGTATTAACTACGTGTGGTTAATACCGAGTCTACTAAACCGTATTCAACTGCTTGAGGGGCACTCATAAAGTTATCACGATCAGTGTCACGCTCGATCACTTCTAGCGGTTGGCCTGTGTGATCGGCTAACATTTGGTTCAATTTATTCTTAATGCCTAAAATCTCTTGTGCATGAATGGCGATATCAGATGCTTGACCTTGGAACCCACCTAATGGTTGGTGGATCATCACGCGAGAGTTAGGTAAACAATGACGCTTACCTTTTGTACCACCAGCAAGTAAAAACGCCCCCATACTCGCAGCCTGTCCCATACATACAGTGCTTACATTTGGTTTAATAAATTGCATGGTGTCATAAATGGCCATCCCTGCTGTCACAGAACCACCAGGTGAATTGATGTAAAGGTAAATGTCTTTATCTGGGCTTTCTGACTCAAGAAATAATAGTTGGGCCACAATGAGGTTAGCCATATGCTCTTCAACTTGGCCAACTAAAAAAATAACACGCTCTTTTAATAAACGAGAGTAAATATCATAAGAACGTTCACCTTTCGCTGTTTGTTCAACAACCATAGGTACAAGCGCATTGAGTACTGATTCTGGTGCTTTATGCATTATTCATTTCCCTAAAATAAAAATGGCCCGCATGAGGAACCTCATACGAGCCATTATAAATGGCGAACGCCTTGTTAAGTCAAGCTTAGCTTACGCTCTGCCTGTAGCCTTGTTCATAAATTCTTCAAAAGCGACGTCTTTAGTGGTCACTTTAGCTGATTTTAGTAGGGCTTCAACAGCTTGCTCTTCAAGTGCAACGTTGCGCATGTTTTGCATGAGTTCTTTATTTGAGTTGTAATAAGCAACAACTTCAGATGGATCTTCATACGCAGAAGCCATAGATTCGATCAATGCATTAACACGATCTTCTTCAGCTTTTAGCTCATTTGTTTTGATGACTTCGCCTAATAGCAAACCAATCTTCACACGACGCTCTGCTTGTTCAGTGAATAATTCAGCTGGTAGCTCAGGCATGTTTTCAGTTTGACCGCCAAAACGTTGCATAGCTTGTTGACGTAATACGTTAACTTCACCATCAACCAATGCTTTAGGGATAACGATGTCGTTAGCCGCTAACAAACCAGTAATCACTTGCTCTTTCACGTTAGCTTTAAGCGCTTGCTCTAGCTCACGAGTCATGTTTTTACGGATTTCAGCTTTAAGCGCTTCTAAACCGCCTTCAGCAATACCAAATAGTGAAGCAAATTCGTCGTTCACTTCTGGTAAGCTGGCACCTTGAACTTCAGTTAACGTAATCGCGAATTTAGCCGCTTTACCTTTTAAGTTTTCAGCGTGGTAATCTTCTGGGAATGACACTTCGATATCGAACGTTTCACCGGCTTTATGGCCAACAACACCCGTTTCAAAACCAGGGATCATACGGTTTGAACCGATTTGAAGTTCGAAATCATCAGCTTTGCCGCCTTCAAACTCTTCGCCGTCGATTGAGCCAACAAAGTTCATTTTCACTTTGTCGCCATCAGCGGCTTCACGCTCAACAGCTGCATAAGTTGCATGTTGCTTGCGTAGCGTTTCAATCATAGTGTCAACATCGGCATCGTTAACTTCAGCTTTTGGCTGTTCAACGGTAATAGTGTCTAAACCAGTTAACGTTACTTCTGGGTAGATTTCGAATGTCGCAACAAACTGGAAAGTGTCACCTTCAGTAGTACCAGGTGTAAATACTGGTGCACCTGCTGGGTTTAATTTTTCAGCGACGATTGCTTCAATAAAGTTACGTTGCATCACTTCACCAGTGATGTCTTGACGAATGGCTTTACCGTAACGCTTGTTGATTTCAGAGACTGGTACTTTACCAGGGCGGAAACCAGGAAGACGAGCACGTTTTGCTTCACGTAATACGTTGTCTTTAACCAATTTCTCGATTTGCTCAGCAGGTACAGAAATAGTTAGGCGACGCTCTAGGCCTTGAGTTGTTTCAACAGAAACTTGCATTGTTTTACCTCGAAATATGTCTAACGTTCTTTGTAATAGTCGACAACTCAACTATTTGATATTCGTTTCTTGACCGTGTGTTTAGCTAAGGCCGCCAGCACAGCGAAATTAATGATGCTGAAGACGCTGTTGGTTCAGGTAGCTTATTTTTGATATTTATCAAGACGCGACATTATAGCCACCGTTTTTCGCATAGTCGAGCCTGAAAAGGCCGATTTAAGCGATAAAACCGACCAGTTCTAGCCATTTTGACGTGTTTGCACGTTTAATGTGCTAATTACTCTGTGATGCAACAACTGAAATAAACTATCGGAAGGGTTCTTTTTTAAAGACTGCCAGCAGGCATTTTTTTGCACTGACATGGTTTCATAAAAGAAAAATGGGGTGACTGATGGGGCTCGAACCCACGACAACCGGAATCACAATCCGGGACTCTACCAACTGAGCTACAATCACCACTGAAATGGTACGCCCGGCAGGGTTCGAACCTGCGACCACCCGCTTAGAAGGCGGGTGCTCTATCCAACTGAGCTACGGGCGCATGTTGCAACAATAATGCTGCTTCCTGTCTGGCTAAACAAGTTTAACACTTGTTTGATTATTTGTTTAGTGATTGACTGAAACAAATAATTGAATTTGGTCGGTGATAGAGGATTCGAACCTCTGACCCTCTGCTCCCAAAGCAGATGCGCTACCGGGCTGCGCTAATCACCGAGTTGTGTTCTTTAACGATTAAACACTGTGGTTATCATCATCTTGTCTCAAGAACGGAGCGCATCTTAACGAGTCACTTTGTTATCGTCAACGATTTTTTTGTACTAATTGTTTATATGCTGAATTTAGCAGCAAAAAGAGTGATTAGCATCATAGCGCGAATAGTTTATTCACTGTATTTCCCTGTCTAGCAAATGACACTCTTTTAATCGCCTGTTAGAATACACACCGTTTTATTCATCAGCCTCAACCTGCGTCATTCAAAGGAAACTCTACAGCCATGACTGCTCAACTTATTGACGGTAAAGCCATTGCACAATCAATTCGAAGTACTCTCAAACACAAGGTAAACGCTCGTAAAGAAGCAGGCCTTCGTGTACCAGGACTGGCTGTTATTTTAGTCGGCAGTGATGCGGCATCGCAAGTATATGTGGGCAGTAAACGCAAAGCATGTGAGGAAGTCGGATTTAAATCGCAATCTTTTGATCTTGATGCCAGCACATCCGAAGCCGAATTATTAGCCCTAATAGATGAATGCAATAACAACCCTCAAATAGACGGCATTTTAGTCCAATTACCATTGCCTGATCATATTGACGACTCTAAGGTCATTGAACGTATTCGTCCAGATAAAGATGTTGATGGATTCCACCCATATAACGTAGGACGTTTAGCGCAACGTATTCCCGTACTGCGCTCATGTACCCCAATGGGCATCATGACTTTAATTAAATCCACTGGTGTCGATACCTACGGATTAGATGCCACTGTGGTGGGCGCATCAAATATTGTGGGTCGTCCAATGACATTAGAATTACTTTTAGCAGGTTGCACCACAACAACATGCCACCGTTTTACAAAAAACTTAGAGCAAAAAGTGCGTCAAGCAGATTTATTGGTCGTTGCTGTGGGCAAACCGGGCTTTATTCCTGGTGAGTGGATAAAACCGGGGGCAATTGTTATTGATGTGGGTATTAATCGTTTAGACGATGGCACCTTAGTAGGTGATGTAGAATTTGATGTGGCGGCGCAACATGCAGCCTTTATTACACCTGTACCTGGCGGCGTCGGTCCCATGACGATTGCCAGTCTTTTAGAAAATACCCTTTATGCCTGTGAGCAATATCACAGCTAACTTATCGTGGTTAAACCAACGGTAAAACATTAAAAAAGCCTGCAACTTGCAGGCTTTTGTTTATGACTATCTCGAAGACTACCTGTAACTATTTTTTGCGCCACGTAGTGCCGCTTGGGCCGTCTTCTAAAATCACCCCAAGTTCATTAAGACGATTTCGGGCGACATCAGCTGCAGGCCAATCCTTTTCAGTACGAGCGCGGTTACGCTCAACAATTAATGCCTCAATTTCAGCCACTTCATCATCGCTGCCCTCACCTTTAAAGAAAGCTTCAGGTGTTTGATTGACAAGACCTAAGACGTCAGTTAATTGCTTAAGGCTAACACCAAGCGCTGATGCAGCTGCCATATCTGTTAATTTAAGGCGATTGATTTCACGTACCATGTCAAATAGCACCGAATACGCTTCTGGAGTATTAAAGTCATCATCCATAGCCTGTTTAAATTTAGCCACATATTGCTCTGCGTTTGCTGGGGCAACGGTTAAATCTAAATCTTTAAAGGCAGTATATAAACGCTCTAGTGCTGCACGAGCTTGCTTTAAGTTATCTTCTGAATAATTTAGTTGGCTACGGTAATGACCAGACAATAAAAAGTAACGCACGGTTTCTGGATCATAATGTTCAAGCACATCACGAATAGTAAAGAAATTACCTAAAGACTTAGACATTTTCTCACGGTCGACCATCACCATACCAGAATGCATCCAGTAGTTAACGTAAGGTGTATCGTGAGCACAGCATGACTGAGCAATTTCATTCTCATGATGTGGGAACTGTAAATCACTGCCACCACCATGAATGTCAAAATGTACGCCTAAATGTTTGCTGTTCATTGCTGAACACTCAATGTGCCAACCAGGACGCCCAGGGCCCCATGGTGACTCCCATGTAGGTTCACCCGGCTTTGACATTTTCCATAATACAAAGTCCATTGGATTTTGTTTAGTTTGATCCACTTCAACTCGCGCGCCAGCCTGCAACTGGTCGAGGTTTTGCCCGGATAAACGGCCATAATCTTTGTAAGAAGCAACGCTAAAGAGCACATCACCATCAGGGGCTACGTAGGCATGGCCGCGATCGAGTAATAATTGCACCATGTCAATAATTTCTGGCATGTGCAAAGTGGCACGAGGTTCAAAATCGGGACGCAACATATTTAACGCATCAAAATCGCGATGCATCTCAACGGTTAAACGCTCTGTTAGCGAATCACATGACTCATTATTTTCAGCAGCACGTTTGATGATTTTATCATCGACATCGGTAATATTGCGCTGAAAATTAACCTCGTAACCAACATAACGTAAATAACGCACTATCATGTCAAATGAAACAAAAGTACGTCCGTGACCAATATGACATAAATCGTAAATTGTCACGCCACACACGTACATGCCAATTTTACCTGGAGTTATTGGTTTAAATTCTTGTTTTTCACGACTGATACTATTGTAAATTTTCAACATCGAAAGTTCTCTTTTACACTAATTTATAAAGGTAAATACTAATGTCGAGTCTAGCATGATGTGGACTGTTTTGAACACTGCACTTTAAGCTGCAATCAAGATAAGTTAGAATCGCGCAACTTATTTATATTAGGCGAATACCAATGGTTACTTTACACACAAATTTTGGCGACATCACTTTACAACTTGATGCAGAAAAAGCACCGTTAACTGTTGCTAACTTTATGAAATATGTTGATGAAGGTTTTTATGACAGCACCATTTTTCACCGTGTTATTGATGGCTTTATGATCCAAGGTGGCGGTTTTACCGAAGACATGGCGCAAAAACGTTGCAATGAAACAGTAAAAAATGAAGCCAACAATGGTTTATCAAACCGCAAAGGCACTATTGCTATGGCTCGCACATCGGATCCGCATTCTGCTACTGCGCAATTTTTTATTAACATCAACGACAACACCTTTTTAGACTTTAAATCAGAAACAACTCAAGGTTGGGGTTACTGTGTATTTGGCGAAGTCGTAGAAGGTATGGATGTTGTGGAAAAAATTAAAGCGGTAGCCACTGGTAACCGCGGTATGCACCAAAATGTCCCTTTAGAAGCTGTCGTTATCAATAATGTTAGCGTAAAAGCATAATTTTGAAGCGCACTGTCTTTGTGGGCGATTTGCACTTAAGTGCTGATCGCCCCGATATCACCCAAGCATTTTTAGACTTTTTAGCCTATGGCTTAAAAGACGCCGAGGCGTTATACATTATTGGCGATTTGTTTGAGGTTTGGATGGGTGACGATATTGCAGAGCCCTTTACTCAAGATATTGCCAAAGCCATTAAAGCCGTCTCTAGATTAATGCCTGTGTATTTTACACATGGCAATCGCGATTTTATGGTAGGTCGCACTTTTTGCAAGCAGGCTGGTATGCAGATCTTACCTGAAGTCCATTGCATTAATTTATATGGGATTCGAACTGTCGTTCTGCATGGTGATAGCCTTTGCACACTCGATGAAGCTTATCAACGTTTTAGACGCTTTAGGAGTATTGGAGCGGTTCGTTGGATATATGCTCACTTACTACCGAAAAAAACGCGATTAAACATTGCAGCAAAAATTCGTCAAAAAAGTGTACAAGGCAACCAACAAAAACAATATGAAATCATGGATGTTGAACCATCGGCAGTTGATAGCCTATTAGCAACGACTGACTGTAGGCGAATGATCCATGGCCATACCCATAGGCCAGATATTCATCAACTAGCAGAACATAAAGAGCGCATTGTCGTTGGCGATTGGTACACCCAAGGTAGTGTGCTATCGGTAAGTGCGCAAGGATGTGAATTACAACAAAGGCCCTTCACTTCATAAGCCAGTGTTCCCTGCTGAGTTAACAACTAACAGGGATCCCACTGTGAAAACGAAACTCATTATCTTCGGCTAAAATCAATGCAGCTTCTTGTTCTCTAAAATATGCTATGCGTTCGCTGATATCCCCTTCAAAAACGGCTTCTGCAAGTGTGAGGTAATCTTGATAATGCCGAGCTTCAGAACGCAGTAGCGACACATAAAATTTGCTGAGCTCATCATCTAAATGAGGAGCTAACTTAGCAAAACGTTCACAAGATCTAGCCTCGATAAATGCCCCAACAATCAATTTATCAACGATGGTTAATGGTTCATGTGTGCGTACATGGCTAATGAGTCGTTTTGCATAACTCCCAGCCCGAATATTGCTATATTCAATGCCTCTGTCACTCATGATTTTTAATACTTGCTCAAAATGGTGAAATTCTTCTTTTATTAATCGCACCATTTTTGTCAATAAGTCTGTGCTTATAGGCAACACCTGGCTAGCAACAAGCTCACTGGTAATATCATTTTTCTTCATTTCACGAGACAAAAAGGACTTGATATCCCCACGCTGGTTATAAACAAAATCTTCATAGGGTTTAGCCCAATTAAGCAAAATTCTGGCGCTTTGTTTATCAATGGCATACTTACGGATCATCGCCATTGCAGTTTGAGCTGCCTTTAGCTCACAATTACAATGATCAATGAGCAATAATGATAATTGCTCTGGTTTTTTAGCTTGTGCAACCCAACTGTCTGGCGTTTCACAACCTAAAAATTGGTTAATGGGTTCAAGTAATTGCTGCATAAGATCATAAATCCTGAAAAAATCTGATGATAATTTTACCTTTTTGACGATCTTTTCTGAAGCTCAAAACGTAATAGAACTTGACGAAAGCGTATTTATGTTCAATAAATAGACTACACACCAAGTGATTTAACCGTAAATTAACATTCTATTTAGGGTCAACATTAACTTAGTGTGTCCAATCTCCTTAAAGAGACCTCTAGTTGGGATGAGGTTAAACTTAGCAATTGGTAGTAAACACCCACATTGTTTCGTTTACATTAGCCAGTTGTTTAGTTAAGTGAACTGATTAAGGCGATTGATAAAGAGCTGTAGTCAGTTCGCCTGTTGTTTGGCGAGCTAGGTCAAGAATGCTAAACAAGGATAACTATAATGGTATTAAATCACTTAATGGGGCTCTACACTCATCCTAAACAAGAGTGGCAAACAATTGAACAAAACCACGAAGCACTAAAAAGTAGCTTGAGTCATGTGTTACTCATCGCACTCATTCCCGCAATTTGCTCTTACTTTGCTACGGCTCATATTGGTTGGCATCCCGGCGTCGGTGAGGCAATGTTTCTCACCTCCAAAAGCGCACTGTTTATGTCTATCGGAATGTACTTTGGCTTAATCATTGGCGTGCTGGCATTAGCATATTTAGCATTTTGGATGGGAAGAACTTTTGACGCTAACCCAACCTATACCCAAGCTTTGGAATTAGCAGCCTATACTGCAACCCCACTGTTTATGGTCGGTTTATCAGCATTGTATCCCGTATTGTGGTTCATGATGGTGGTCGGCTTAATAGGCTTAGCGTACTCTGTATACTTATTGTATGCAGGCGTTCCCATTATTATGAATATTCCTGAAGAAAAAGGGTTTATCTACGCAAGCTCTGTTGTAACCGCAGGATTAGTATTACTCGTTGCCTTGATGGCTTCTAGCGTGATTTTATGGAGCGTGGGATTTGGCCCAATGATGCAATAAAATGAATGCTGCAAACAAAAAAGGCGCCAAGGCGCCTTTTTTAATCGTACTGTTTAAAAATTCATTACGCAAAAGAATCACGAAGTGGAACGGTTAAGTTAAACACAAGATGATCACTGCTCGAATCTTTATTGTCTGCGCAAAAATAACCTTCTCGCTCAAACTGATAAGCTTTCTCTGCTGGCGCGTTAATTAAGCTCGGTTCAACCAAACCTTGCACCACAACTAAAGACTGTGGATTTAACACCTCATCAACAGTCTCGAATCCGGCTGGGTTTTCCTGAGTAAATAGACGATCATAAAGACGAAACTCAGCAGGTTTTGCTGTTGTAGCCTCAACCCAATGAATGACACCTTTAACTTTACGTCCATCCGCAGGATTTTTACCTAACGTATCAGCATCGTAAGTACAGTAAATGGTTGTTACATTGCCTTGGGCATCTTTGTCGCAACGTTCAGCTTTGATAATATACGCATTGCGTAGACGAACTTCTTTACCTAATACAAGACGTTTAAAGTGCTTGTTAGCCTCTTCTTTAAAATCTTCAACATCGATAAAAAGCTCACGGCCAAAAGACAACTCACGAGTACCCATAGCGTCATTGTTTGGATGAGCAGGAGCAGAAATGGTTTCAGGCTGTGCATTAGGATAATTTTCGATAATGACTTTTACCGGTCTTAAAACTGCCATTGCACGCGGTGCATGCTCATTTAATTCTTCACGAATACACGCATCTAACATACCAACTTCAACTAAGTTTTCTTGCTTAGTTACACCAATACGTAAGCAAAACTCACGGATAGATGCTGGGGTATAACCGCGACGACGCAAGCCTGCAATCGTAGGCATACGTGGGTCATCCCAGCCATCAACCAATTTTCGAGTCACTAAATCATTCAGCTTACGCTTTGACATTAAAGTGTATTCAAGATTTAAACGAGAAAATTCATATTGTCTTGTACGATTTGGCGCTTGAAAATCATCTAAATGATCTAATACCCAATCGTATAAACGACGGTTATCTTGGAATTCTAAAGTACAAATTGAGTGAGTAATGTTTTCAATCGCATCTGAGATACAATGAGTAAAATCGTACATTGGATAAATACACCACTTGTCACCCGTTTGGTGGTGATGTGCAAAACGAATACGGTATATAACCGGATCACGCATACACATAAATGGTGATGCCATATCAATTTTTGCGCGTAAAGCACATTCACCCTCTTTGAATTCACCTTTACGCATTTTTTCAAACAGCGCGAGGTTTTCTTCTGGGGATGTGTCACGATAAGGACTATTTTTACCTGGCTCTTTTAATGTGCCACGATATTCACGAGTCTGCTCTCCAGTGAGAAAGCACACATAAGCAAGGCCTTTATTGATAAGCTCAATTGCATACTGATGCAATTGGTCAAAGTAATTAGACGAATAACGAATATCGCCGGACCATTGAAAGCCTAACCAACGCACATCTTCCTGAATCGACTTTACATAATTAATGTCTTCTTTTTCAGGGTTAGTATCATCAAAACGTAAGTTACATTGCCCCTGGTAATCTTGTGCAATACCAAAGTTCAAGCAAATAGACTTAGCGTGTCCAATATGCAAAAAGCCGTTAGGTTCTGGCGGAAAACGAGTATGAACTTGGCTGTGCTTACCGCTACTTAGGTCTTCGTCTATGATATTACGAATGAAGTTACTAGGACGTACTTCGGTGTCCACATGACTCATGGAATTCCTCTTGGCACACAATGGCAATATGAATAAAAAACAGATGATCCTACAGTTCTTCAGCAGTTACAACTACTAGCACCGAAAAAATAGCCAGATAGCTAAAAAATATCAATTCTTTCTGTTGGATCTTGCCAGAATCACAATATGGTTAAAATGCCTTTGTGCATTATATGAGTATTGACTCAGCGAGAATTGAACAGGGCTTAATCTAGATGCATGAATGGATGAATAGTTATTCTATTTCAAAGTCATGTAGCTCTTGTGGCAACCTTCAACACTCGCCATAAAAGAATACACCAACCGCTTTTGCTATGCGTGATTGCCATCTGAAAGGGAACAACCATCACAGCATAGCAATGCCTTAATCAAAACCGCCAGTCACATTCTAAGTAATCATATATCAATCTGAACTCTGGATAACAAACACCCTGCTAACCGCCCTTTATCTTTCTCACTGCGTTACTCACCTACAATAACAATACTTGCAATGGGCTAGCTATTGGCGCATTGATCAGCCTGGTGATTATACCAATCCGCATTAGAATATGCTCTTTTAGCGAAAGTTATCAGTGAGGAATTAGAGGCAGCCTTTTGAGGGCATAGTGCACTACGTTAAGAAAGGCTAACAAAGAAGACCACGCTGATAAATTCGCCCTTCGGGGCTGCGTCACAAACCCCATTACGGCTTCAAATAACTTTGATGTAGATGACTACACCTGCAGTCATTTTCATTGTACTGGGGCTAGTGACACAGCCTAAAATAGATCACATTCTAATAAGGATTGGTATTAATACATATCTTGTCCTGGATTGAGCTATATTAATTCGGGTTAGTATGAGTAATAAAAAAACCCAGCAAAGCTGGGTTTTCATCAACACATAGAGCGATTTATTTATTCAGTCACAATCCTAATGCCTGGAATAATTTGTTGTGCTTGTCTGCCCTTTTTACTCAACCACATGTAAAAAACAACTAATGCGATAACAAAAAAACCAATCCAACAGGCAGACTGAACCGGGTGCTTCGAGAATGTGGCGCCCTGGTAAATCACGGTTGCGGAGCCATAGGCCAATGAAAAGGTCCATATCGCGGCGAAACGAGCCCACTTTGCACCAAACTCATTAACTAACGCGCCCATAGCGGCTACACAAGGTGTATAAAGCAAAATAAATAGCAAATATGAGAACGCAGCAAGCTGAGTCTTAAAACCACTCTGAAGAGCACTAAATGTTGAAGTATCCACTGATAATTCTGCAGCTGCTTCGTCTAAATCGGTAATACTGGCAATTGCAATAGAAAGAGGATCATCTGGCTCAATACCCAATAAGTTTGTTGGTATCGTCGCTAAGCCTACTTTAACACTGTCCCAAATAGACAACATTTCTTCTTCGTCGCCATTTGAAGTGCTGTATAGACTGTTTAAGGTGCCAACAACGGCTTCTTTTGCAAAAATACCGGTAATAATACCTACTGTCGCGGCCCAGTTATCTTGCTCTATCCCCATTGGAGCAAAAAGCGGAGTGACCTGTTGGCTAGCAACACTTAATAGCGACTCTTTACTGTCTTCATGACCAAAAGATCCATCTGTGCCAATTGCATTAACAAAGTTAAGTAAAGTAACCACTATAATGATGGTTTTACCTGCGCCCATCACAAAGCTTTTAGTGCGCTTTGTCATGCGAGAAAATACCGCTTTAATTTTAGGCATTTCGTAGCTAGGAAGTTCCATTACTACTGCACTGCTGGTACCTGGTAGTAATGTTTTACGTAATAATAACCCTGTGCCGATCGCAGCTAAAATGCCAATGATGTAAAGTAAAAATACTAAATTTTGGCCTGATTGCGGAAAAAATGCTGCCGCAAATAACGCATAAACAGGTAGACGCGCACTACATGACATAAAAGGGGCCATCATGCCCGTTACAATACGTTCACGCTCGCTGCCTAGCGTTCTGGTGGCCATAATGGCTGGTACTGAGCAACCAAAGCCAACAATCATTGGCACAAACGCTTTACCTGGCAAACCAATACGGCGCATTAAGCCGTCAACCACAAAAGCTGCACGAGCCATGTAACCTGAAGCTTCTAAAACAGATAATGCTAAAAATAATGCAGCCACTACAGGGATAAAGGTTGCAACAGTTTGAATGCCTTGCCCAATACCACCAGCTAAAATAGTCACTAGCCAATCGGGGGATCCCATTGACGCTAATAAAGCACCAAAATGATCAACAAATATAGCCCCTGCGGTAATATCAAAGAAATCGATAAACGAATTACCAACGTTAATACTGAATAAAAACATTAAGTACATTACGAACAGGAATACCGGAATACCCAATACAGGATGAAGCACCACGTTATCTAATCGATCTGATGCACTAATGTGTGCACCTTGATTAACTGAAGATTCAAACACGCTTTGAACAAAGTCATAACGGGTTGTCGCTATCATAATTTCGATGTCAGCACCTGTTTGTTCAGCTCGTTGAACACATAGCTGAACTGTTTCATGCAATTGAACTTCGCTGGTACCACAAGCATTACCATGGCTATTGGCTAAAATAGATAAGGCCTGACCACGGCTTAACGCTGCAAGATTCTGTTGCTCATTTTGCTGCTGTAACGCACTAATACTTGTCTCGATATCATCTGGATAAGCTAAAACTAATGGTATTGTTTTATCGTTTGTCTCCAGCAGAGTTAAGATTTGAGCCTGTAATTGTTCAACATCGGCTTGATGACGCGAAGAAATCGCAATAACAGGGCAACCTAAGCGAGTTGACATATCTGCTACATTGATATTAATGCCAAGTTTTTTTGCCGCATCAATTTTATTAATAACCACAATCATCGGAATACCGAGTTCACGTAGTTGAGTTGTCAAATAAAGATGACGCTCTACGTTTGTGGCATCCACTAAATTGATAATTGCATCAACTTGTTGATTGGCTAAATAGTTTTGAGCAATTTGCTCGTCTAAAGAACAATCACAGCTGTTACCAGCGGGTAATAAGTCATAAATGCCAGGTAAATCGGTGAGTGAGATATCAACGCCAGAATAAGTGAATTTGCCGGTTTTCTTTTCGACAGTGACCCCAGACCAGTTACCCACTTGTTGGTTGGCACCTGTTAAGGCATTAAAAAGCGTCGATTTACCTGCGTTTGGATTGCCTACCGTAACGCAATGGAATTGTTTAGTCATTCGTTAATACTACCTCAATGATATCGGCCAGATCGCAACGCATGCATAATTTACTGCCACGTAAATCTAATTCAACACCCGTGCCCATTGGTGCTCGGCGAATAAAAGAAAAATGTGTATTGGGTGTTATGCCCATCGATAACAATTTACGCTTTACCGTTTGCGGTAATGTTAATTGCCCGATTTCAGAGATAATTGCGCGATCTCCAGCTTTGAGTTCACTCAGTTTCATGTAGCACTTACCTTTAACAACATAATTAACGGCTAAAAGTTTATCTGAGCTTTGCATTCGAAACTCAAATATAGATCAAAGTTTAATCCGCTAACGAGAATAGTTTTCACTTGTATTACGTATTATGTGACAAATGCCCAATAGAATATAGTGCCACAGACAATTTATTTTGAATCGAGGAGCTTGAAACAAAGGATTATTCTCTTTGAGCTGCTAATAATCCTAAATAACAATCATCGAACCAAGTTCCTTCAATGCAAGTGTGTTGGCGCAATGTGCTCTCAACGATGAACCCAACCTTTTGAAGAACATTAAGAGAAGCAATGTTACTACTGGCACAAATACCAATAAACTTATGCATTTGAAATTGCAACGCTCCCCAATCAACAATAGTACGCAAACTTTCGGTCGCAAAGCCCATGCCTTGTTGGTTTGGTGTAATGAGATAGCCAACTTCTGCGCGTTTTAAGGCTAAATCATCGCACCTAAAACCAATTAATCCAACAAATTGCTGGTTATCATGGCGCTCTATTGCAAGAGAAAGCCACTCACCACTGTCAAATAGCCAAGGTGAAACCCGTTGATTAAATTTTGTGTTTATTGCACTTTCTGACTCTACTGGACGAATATATTGATTAACCGCTTCATTTAAATGCAAATGTAAAAAATCATTCCAATCGGAATGCCTTAAATTACGAAGAAGCACTCTGTCGGCATATAGCTGTATTTGCATAATGAACCTACAAATTCTGAATCAATTTTACCCCAAATGGGTATAAAAAATGGCAGCCTTGAGGCTGCCATTGTCACCAATCAATGCAGTGGTGTATTAACCACGGCTAGTCACTTCAAGCAAATGGTAACCAAATTGTGTTTTGACTGGGCCTTGAACCACATTTAACGGCGCACTGAACACTACTTCATCAAATTCTTTTACCATCATACCTGGGCCGAATGAACCTAAATCACCACCTTGAGCACCAGAAGGACATGATGAATTGGCTTTTGCCACATCAGCAAAATCAGCACCAGCTTCAATTTGTTGTTTCAACGTATTGCATTGTTCTTCTGTGCTAACGAGTAAATGTCTTGCAGTTGCTTGTACCATTTCATGGCTCCTAAAAAATATTCTTAATAAAAAATAACACTATCATAATGACACTAAGATGACACATGGCATTAAATCACTTTTTTGCAGACTCTGATTTTATCCAATCTGCAATCTTATTTTCCATCACAGCCATCGGTAACGAGCCAGTCGTTAGCAATTGATCGTGAAAACCTTTTAAATCAAACTTATCACCCAGGGCTTTTTCAGCATCTGCGCGCAATCGTAAAATAGTAAGCTGTCCCACTTTATACGACAAAGCTTGACCCGGTATCGCCATGTAGCGCTCGACTTCGGCAACGATATCCGACTCAGCCATAGGGGAGTTATCTTTCATGTATTGAATCGCTTGTTCGCGACTCCAACCTTTAGCATGTAAACCAGTATCAACAACCAAACGCATTGCGCGCAGCATTTCGTCAGATAACTTACCAAAATATTGATATGGGTCGCTAAAAACCCCCATTTCAATACCTAAATATTCGGCATACAAGGCCCACCCCTCTTCAAAAGCAGTATAGCCTTGGAAGCGTTGGAACTGAGGTACGTCTGTCAATTCTTGCTTAATAGCTATTTGAAAATGATGTCCAGGTGCGGCCTCGTGTAAAGATAACGTAGTCATGCCCCATTTAGGCTGAGCTTTTAAATTATAAGTGTTGATATAGAAAATACCTGGACGCGAACCATCAACCGCAGGAGATTGATAAGATGCGCCTGCTGCAGACTTTTCTCTAAAAGCCTCTACTGGCTTGACGATGTAATCCGCTTTTGGCATTACATCAAAATACTGTGGTAATACTGCATTTATTTTGTCTTTGATGGCCATATAACCATCAATCAAATCTTGCTTATCAGTGAAGAAATATTGTGGTTCAGAGGATAACGACGCAAAAAACTCGCTTAGATCACCTTTAAAACCAACCTGCTCTCTTACTTTATCCATTTCAGATAAAATTCTAGCGACCTCAGACAAGCCAATT
This sequence comes from Shewanella basaltis, assembly GCF_023283885.1. Taxonomy (GTDB): domain Bacteria; phylum Pseudomonadota; class Gammaproteobacteria; order Enterobacterales; family Shewanellaceae; genus Shewanella; species Shewanella basaltis. Next base: position 47,894 of record NZ_JAKILA010000008.1, on the reverse strand, counting down.
TGATGGATCTCATCTACAGGGAGTGTAGTAGTGCTATGGCTATTAGCCAGATGTTGATACCAATCTTTACCATTAGGTAAGCCCCACCACCCATCAGATGCTCGCGCATTAGCTAAATAGGTTTCACTGACATATTGACGTAATTGAGTCAGTGCAGGCAATAATTCGTTATCAATTAGGCCTTGATACTCTTTAGCTAATTCTGACTTTTCGTCAGCGGTAAAACTGTCCGGCATCAAATTAATAGGGGAATAGAATAAACTGTTTTTTGCACCATCAACTAATTGAGCGTCAAGTTGAGGGATGATTTTCTCAACAAGCACTCTTGGCAGAACCACTTTACTGGCAATACCCTCATCCATTCGTTGCTGTGCTAACGAAATCCACTTAATGAAGCCACGAAGACGAGACAACCAGTTTTTATAATCTTGCACCGTATTAAAAGGCTGTGCACTTTCACCAGTACCTAGCTGAACCATAGTAAAAACAGTATTGTAAAACTGGTTAATCGGGAGGAAACGTTCTGGATATGTTTCGCCAATCAGTTCCATATTGCGATCATATACAAACATGTCGTAGCTAAGCTTTAATGAAGGAGTTAACTGACTCACATCAATCGATTTTGCTAGTTCAAAATAACGACTATTGAGTTGGTGACGCTGTGTTAAGTATTCTTCTGTTAATGAACCACCAAACTGATCGTTATAATCGTTAACGCCAACAAAAGTTGCGTATATAGGTTCAAGTTTAAGTTGCTCGTTAAAAAAGGCATCCACCATATCTAGGTACTGTTGAGAAGCTGTTTTTTCAACAACTGCAGCAGCCACACTTTCGGTCGCTTTAGATGGAGGTGTTGGAGCACTATCTGAACACCCTTGAGTCGACACTAATAATGACACGGCAAGTGCCAGCATTGTTTTATTCATTGTTATTATTCCTTAACACATTCGCCACAGATATTGACTCTGTTTGTCGATTCACAAAGGCTTTACACTATTAGGTGTATTGCATGAGAATTCGTTTAAAAATGAAATCAAATTACCTTAGTATTGTATCTGTGCATCGAACTACTTGAAACTAAACTTGCTAAAATACACACAAATTAACAATTTAGTCTATATAACCTCTAATCTAGGTCAGTAACGCCTTTCAGACTGTCAATTTACCGTTCTTATTGGTTAACTTAACTTGCAAAGCCTATCTTGACGTATCATTCACCTGTTAATAAAACACCTTACATGCTTGAAAAGACTGACGTTAACATTTTAACCTTATCAACACATTACTGATTAAGAGTATAGATTACACAGCCTTGATAGACATAAGAACACCTATAGGTTGTTGGATTGTGAATGAACATAATGAGTACTGTAATTTATCGTATTACAGTATTTTCATTCATGATGTGAGAAATCAGAGTCAATCAGACAGTTCATTTTGTAGCGCATTACTGCACTCTTTAGGCATTTAAACAAATAAATAGGGAGTCTTAGCGGATCATGTTAGCCGCATTTGGAGACTTAACACCCTCAATAACATAGTGACTTACGACTGCAGGATGTAGGAGGTAGAAAAACTCACGAGCAATTGTCGACGACTGCATGGACGCAGAAGGTAGAACAAGGCAGGAACAGTTGACGTCGACTACATGAACGCAGAAAAATAGTACAAAGCAGGAGAAGTTGTCGTCGACTACATGAACGCAGGAAATAGTACAAAGCAGGAGCCTTTCGTTACATAGACCACCTCACAAAAAAACACTGAATGCCACTAAATGACACAATATTGAGCGGAATTGGTATACACCATTGCACACAAGGTGACATCAAAAATGAGAATTTACGTGCCCTTTAGTATCAACCCAAAAACAAGTTAGTAGAGCACTTTTGTAAAACAGCAAAAAATAAAAAAGCCCCTAAAGAGGGGCTTTTAATACATCGAAAGTCTTAAAGCGTGATGTTGTGAATACGAGCCTTTTCTTTAATATAAGAAATATAACTCTTTGCACTACGCTCAGTCTTCTTATCATTAGCAGCTAACACTGCACGATTATAAGCAGACTTATACTTTTTGAGACTCAAGTAAGCTAAAGCAAGTTCAAATTGAGCTTCACCAGGGTTATCAATACCTGCATCAAGGGCTTTTTTAAGCACAGGAATTGCATCATTGAATTTTTGGTCTAAAGCTAGGATACGACCTTGCTTTAAGAACAAATCACCCTTGCCACTCACAGAGGCTGCCTTACCATAATAGTAAGCGGCTTCTTTTAACTCTTTAGCATTATGATAAAAACCAGCAAGAGTCGTTAAACTCTTCTCGTTCTCAGCAATAAGACCAGACTTCATGTGCTTTTCGAAAATAGTCGCAGCTTTGTAAGGCGAACCTTTTTGCGCTAACAACTGAGCTAAACGAGTAATGTTACCGTCTGTCTCTAAAAAGCCATTTTTATAAGCCAAATCATATGTTGCTAATGATTTATCATAATCTTCAGTCATTAAGTAAAACTGAGCTAACTGAACCCATAGACGTTTATCGTCTTGGAACAAAGGCACCATAATTTCTAACACTTTTACGGCATCTTTGTACTTTTTCTGGTTAAAGTAAGCAGTCAACTTCATCTGATACAAACCTTTATCAGGCGCTTCAGCTAAAGATAACCCTTTATCAGCTACTTCAAGTACTTTATTCCACTCTTTTAACTCAGTATGTGCAATACCAATACGACGATACATTTGCGCATCTGACTTACAGGTAAAGTCCATCCATTTGTAATAGTATGGAATCGCTTCTTTAAACTTTTTCTCTTGGAGTAGTAAATCTGCATACAAACGTAATGTTGCAGCATGATCTGTACCACCAAGAATATCAGCGTCTACAGCACCCTTTAAGTATTTGATTGCTGTACCCATCTGACCTTTTTCAGCGTAGAAGTTACCCAACATACGATCGACATAAGCTTTGTCGAAATCGTTTTTGGCATTAGCCTCAAGTAATATTGAAATTGCTTGGTCTAAATTACCTTCTGTGTAGGCTTCAAAAGATTTTTGAACTTTTTTTGCTGCACTTTCGCCTACTGCGCGAGATTGACGTTTATCAATCTCACACTTTTCAGCTGCAAATGCAGAACCAGACAACATTGCACTTGTACAGACTGAAAGTAATAACGCTGTAGCGATACTAGTAACTTTACGCATTATCTACCTCCCTTCTCTAAAGTAAAATCAAGTTGTACTGTCATACCAGGTTGTTTTAATGGCTTACCATCAACAATCTTTGGCTTGTATTTCCACTTTTTCAATGCGCGAATCGCTTCACGATCGAATAAACGCTTAGGTTCTGCTTTGATAACAGATACATCATCAACACCACCTAGCTCGTTAATAGTAAAGCTAAGTTGTACCCAACCCTCTTTACCATCTCGAGCAGCAGCAATTGGATACTGTGGCTCAATACGAACGATAGGAGTAGCGTCACCATCACGGGTCATCATGTTGCCTAGCTTGAAACCAGTACTTGGACCACCAGACTCAATACCACCCATATTAAACGCCATATTGGTGTCAATATTAGATGATGAATCAGGCGGAGTAGTATCCGGCTTCGGTGGCTGCTCCGGTGGTGGAGGTGGCTTAGGTGTAACCCTTGGTTTTTTCTGTGCCTTCGAATCCTGTTTATCCATCGTAATTTCAATAACAGGGGTTTCCGTTGATTCGTCGTTGCGCTGTGCGCCACCACCTACAAGGAAAGCCATGAAAGCAAACAGCCCAAAAGTCACTGCAGCACCAATGATTATTGATACGAGTGCTCTTAGCATATTACTCATTCCCCGCTGATACTGAAATTTTGTCAATACCCGCAGCTTTCACGTTATCAAGTACTTTAACAACCAAACCATGCTGGGTGTCTTTGTCCGCTTGAATCAGTACTGCTGCTTCAGGTGCTTCTGCTAACATACGTTCTACGTTAGCAGTTACACGTTCGATATCAACCTGACGGTTTTCCATCATAATGACGCCAGTTTTACTGATGCCAATAAAGATGTTTGCCGAAGGTTTAGACGTAGCCTGTGAAGCTTTAGGCTTGTTGTAGTCTAAGCCTGATGGCTTAACAAACGATGTTGTTACAATAAAGAAAATCAGCATGATAAACACGATGTCTAGCATCGGGGTCATATCAATTTGAGCTTCCTCTTCCATATTGGAATGCTTCTTACGTGCCATGTTCAATCTCTCTCTAGTGGTGAGGCATGCTGTCTTTTAGCTTTTCTAAACTGATTCTCATTTTTGAGTCTAAGCGGGTGCTAAAGAAAACACCTGATAGAGCTGCAACCATTCCTGCCATTGTTGGCATTGTGGCCATAGAGATACCAGCGGCCATTAAACGAGCATTACTCGTCCCCTGAACTGCCATCACATCGAATACTGAAATCATACCGGTTACGGTACCAAGTAAACCAATCATTGGACAAATGGCTACTAGTGTTTTAATTAACAGCATACGTGCATTCAAATCTTGCTTCGCTTGGGATACCCAAGCTTCACGGATACGGTGAGCATGCCAAGAAGTTGTTTCTTCTCTTGCTTCCCATGAGGCAATTACTGCTTGATGTTGTTTAGGTGATATCCAATTTAGATACCAATAACGCTCAAGCATTAACACCCACATAAGAAATAGCACAGCTGCAACCAACCAGAGGACATCACCTCCGGAGGCCATGAAGCCCCTGACGGAATCCCATACGTCCATCAGGATTAGCATCATTAGTCAGCCCTCTTCTCAGCATGTTCTGCAATAATACCAGCACTTTGCTCTTCAAGAACTTGAACGATAGACTTGCTACGAGCAACTACTACAGCGTGTAATAACATTAGCGGTAATGCTGCAATTAGACCTTGAACAGTAGTAATAAGCGCCATAGAGATACCACCAGCCATCAATTTAGGGTCACCTGTACCGAATAATTGAATAGATTGGAAGGTTGCGATCATACCGGTTACTGTACCTAATAGACCCATCATTGGTGCAATAGCTGCAATCACTTTAATAATAGAGATACGCGCTTCTAAAGCAGGCGTTTCTTTTAAAATAGCTTCGTCAAGTTTTAACTCTAATGTTTCAACATCAACATCTTTGTTAGACTGATAAACTTTTAAAATACGACCTAAAGCGTTATTGCCTGGGTTGTCAATGTTTTTACGTTGGCTGTTAACTTTACCACCAATAACAGTAAGAGTGATTAAACGCTCAACAGCAATTAACGCACCTAAAGCTAATAGGGCTAAAATAATATAACCAATTGTACCACCGGCTTCTAAACGATCTTCAAAGCTTGCTTTATTAGTGAAGATATTTAGTAATACGCCACGAGCAGGGTCAATATAGAAAGGAGCTGTACCAGATGTGGTATTTTCCCATGAAGCCACAGCACTTACTTGGTAACCTTCTGGCTGTTGCGATAATTGTTGAATTAAACGCAACTCTGGCTTGTAAACAACATACTTGCCTTCTGCAGTTAAGTTGAATGGACCAACACGGTGAATAGCAGTATTAACAACGTTACCGTCAATTGCAGTCACAGCGCCGTCAAACTTAACGACTTTACCAGATTGAACCATTTCAAATAATTGTGCTTCCCAGAATTGCTCTAGTTCTTCAATTTTTGGTAATGATTTACGAGCACCTAAGTCAGCGATAAACGCATCACGACCTGGAAATTGAGCGCTGATGTTAGAAGAGGCAAGTTTACCAGCGAAATCACCAGCTTCCCCTTTAACAACACCGAACATTTCACCTAAGTCGCCTTGGGCAGTTTTTAAGTCTTCTTCTAATTGAGCAATCTTACGCTCGTTATCTAAGAAAGCTTGGTTTAAATCTTTGCCACGTTGTTTCTCAGCAGCTAAAGCGTCTTTTTCACGCTTTAATAAAGCAGCTTTGTCACCACGCTCAGCTTGGAACTCTCTTTCACGCTTGGCATTAGTTTTGCCTTCGTTAGCACGGTCAACTTTAACTTGCTGTAGCAGTTGGTCGATAGTTTTAGGTGCGTCAGCAGCAGAAACCATACCAGCTGTTAAAGAGAAAGTTGCAGCCACTAGCGCTGATGTAATTAACTTCTTCATTATTGTGCAGTCTCCGCAGCAGGAATTGGTAATCCAAATAGATCTAGAGCGCCTTGCTTACGAGCAATGCGAATACCTTTAGTGATGTCACGTAAATAGCTGTCTTCTAACTTGTTCCAAGTTTTAGCGTCAGCGTCATACATCCAGGCAGTTTTTTGATCTAAGCTTTGTGCATAAAGAGCTACACGACCTAGGTTGAAGAAGTCTACTAATACTTCTTTTCCATCTAGATCTAATTTACCAGTGTGCACCGCAACGAAGTTACCGTATTCACGTTCAATGCTATATGCATCAAGGATCAAACGGTATTTCTCAGCAAGAGTAACCTCAGCTGTGTTTAGGATATTTTTTAGGTTTTCAACACGTTCTTTACGAACTTGAGTGTTGAATGGAAGATCTAAATTAACGAATTGATCTAAAGCTTCAACCATTTTAAACATCAACGGAACAACACCTTGACGTAATTTATCAACGCCGTTGATGTCAGTTTGAATCGCGTCAAGCGTTTTCTGTTGATCAGCTACCAAGCCTGCAACGTAGTCATTATAAGATTTAAGTGACTCACGCTCGTCAGCAACGCTGCCATACTCAAAAAGCATGTCTTGTGCTTGGTCAAAATATTTGTCGACTTTCTGTTGTGACGCAGCAGATGCAGCGTGAAGGCTGCTGTCAGCTTTTTGAACGTCAGCTAGAGGACCTGCAACAACGAAGTTGCTACCCGCTAAAGCCAGTGCGCCAACAAGTGCAGTAGCGATTTTTGTTCTATTGCTTACCTTGGACATAGTTCCCAACCAATTTGAAGTGAATTAAAAAGTTCTACTTAAGCATAAATAACGATGATACAAACTTGTTATCAATGTTAATTCTGCTAAGTGTGTCTTTTTCTTGTGATTGTTAGTTTTTCTTCCCTTTTCTACGCCAGTAAAGGCGTAGACCCGTTCGCATCATTTCACAAAATGTTGACCTATGTCAATATTTGCAAAGCGTAAAAACTATGTGGAAAGAGCAGTTATGACTAGCAATGTAAACGAAAGGTTAATTTATGAACATCTTAGACATAAAAATGAAATAAACTTGCACCTAAGGCTCTATTTTAATTACTTATAATCATTACTTTCACTGAATCAACTATTTATATTTTTTGAATATTTGAGATAAAAAATTTCTATCTGTTACTTTTGTGATTTGCAGTTGAACTGATACTAGAGCGTTAATTAAATATGTTCAGAGGTTTTTAGGATGCATGAACTATCACATATAATTTTTGGATAGTAATGTGGCAACACTTGAAGCAAATTTCAGAAGCAACCCATTCGGATACATATGCTCTGGTTATCATAGATTGCGTAGGTTGGTATACAGAAGATATAGCCGAAGACTTTAGTAATATATCAGTGCTCAAATTGCCACTTTATTCACCAGAATTAAATCCAAAAGAACCGATCTGCCAATGGTTAAGACAGCATTGTTTGTCGAATAGGTGTTTTGAAGGATATAACGATATCATCAGATTAATGAGGGGATCTGTCAGTGTTGAATGTTCAGCACCATTATAAAGTAAAACCCTAAGCAAGTACCTAGGGTTTTGTAAAACAAGAGATACCATTGTTGAATGGTATCTCTTTTATATTAAAATTCAATGTTAGAATTTTTGAGTGAAACGAGCGTACCAGCTAGCACCGAATAATCGATAGGTACTTTCATCAGTATTACCATTGAAAGCAGGCTCTATATATGGTGGTTGCTCATCAGTAAAGTTCTCTACACCAACACTGATTGTTGTACCTGTATCGAAGCTGTATGTAGCTGAAATATCATGATATAAGTACGAGTCAACAGTGTATGTATGACCTTCAGTTGTGCCCCAATATAAAAGCTCATCATAATCTAGAGAAGAAATATAATTCGCTGCATAAGCAATAGTTAAATCTTCCCACGTGTAATTAGCTGTAAAATTAATCTTATCTGTTGCATAACTTGTATCATTCTCAAATAAACCATTCAAGTCTTGCATTTCGAATGTGAAAGTATCTGAGTTATATACTTGATTTTCACGTTCTAGGAAATGAGTCCAAGACAGATTCAAGCTAAAATCACCAGCTAAAGCACTGAAAGCATAATTAGCATCAACATCAATACCTTTTGCTGTCATGCGACTTAAGTTTTCGGACTTTTCACTTAAATATGAAATCTCACCATTTGTACGTTCAATGTTATTACAAAGCGTTTCAATACCACCTAAGTAACAACCTTTTAATGAATCATTAGAACCGATACTGTCAATTACATTGTCAATTTCGATTGACCAATAATCTACAGTAATACCGAAGCCATCGATGAAATTAGGAGAATAAGCGATACCTACTGTGAAAGTATCACCTTCCTCTGGTTGTAACTCTTCATTACCGCCGACTTGAGCTAACTGTTGTGAATCTAGGTTGTTTGAACCACCATTCGCAACACCATCAGCCATACAGAAACCTTGCTGTGCTGATGTTAATGAACCCCAGTTTGCAGAGCTACATGGATCTGTTGCAGAAGGGAATGAATCGCTTCCAGGTGCGTATAGGTCAGAGATTGTTGGTGCACGGAAAACTGTACCATATGTTGTTCTCACCATTAATCCATCAACAACTTTCCATTCAGCACCTAACTGATAAGTTGTGCTACCGCCGAAAGCAGAGAAGTCATCATAACGAACTCCAACGGGTAATTCTAAGCTTTCCACTAAAGGTAAGTCACGTAATACTGGAATACGGAATTCTGCAAACAAGCTATTTACATTAAAGCTACCTTGGGTACCTTTTGACTTGTTACCAGTAACTTCACCCATGAACTTACCAGAGTCTGAACGCGCAGTATATTCCTCTTCACGGTATTCATAACCTACACCACCAGTTATAGCACCAGCTGGTAGTTCAACAAGATCACCGCCAATAAATGCTGTAATTGTTTGAAGAGTATATACTTCAGAATCAACTAAAGGAGCTGTGACATAATCAAGCATTTCTTGAGTCACAGAACCTGGACCGCCAAATACGTTCATAGAAACGCAGTCGCTGATAGGAGCATCTTCTGTTCCACAAACAACATTACCATTAGCATCCATGAACGAAGGCCCCATAGCTTTCGCTAGGTTCGGGCCATATAGCTGACCAAAGTCAGTAGATATAATTTGGCTGTGTCCGTAGTTATAATTTACATCAAAGTAGTAACTATCTCCAATATCACCTTCAAATCCAATAACTTGTTGGAAACGTGTTACATCTTGTTCGAAACTACGGCCACCCTCTAACATACGACGACGTGAACGAACTACATCTTCACCAAATGGATTATAATAGTTATCAGCAGATACACCGTTGAACTCTGTGCCATCTGGAGTAACACCACTATATGCTGGATCATACAAAGTATCATAAGGTACGGCAGCAAGTTCTTGACGTGATTCGCGCTTATTAATACGAGTTTCTGTATAAGCTCTGACAGTATCAGTTAACTCAAACTGACCTTCTATAAAGAAGTTAAGTTTTTCATATGGTGTTTGTAAATAGTTAACAGGAGCATAGTTATATGTATCGTTGTTAGGACCACCACCAACATAATCACGCATGTCATCTATAGTTGCAATGCCACCATCACAAGTACCATTAGTTTGACTAGGACCGCCTGAAGCTAAGTAAAAATTACCACATGGAGTAGAACCAGAACCAACTTCAATAACGTTAGCGTTATCACCAGTGCCTATTAAACCATTTTTCCAAAATGATTCTTCAGCCTCATCACCCCATACTTGCCAAGGGTAGTTCATAAAATCAATACTGGTATCACCTTGGTAAACTTCTTCTTGTTTAACATAGTCAACACCAAATACTAAGTGACCTACATCAAATGCTTTACCTGCTACCAAACTAAAACTTGTTTGCTTATTTTCACTAACATCGAAAGAGTTTTTAACTTGAGCGTTTACTTCTAAACCTTCAAAGTCTTTACGCGTGATAATGTTTACAACACCAGCAACAGCATCAGCACCATATGTAGCAGAAGCGCCATCTTTTAACACTTCTATTCTTTCAATCATTGAGCTTGGAATGTTCTGGAAATCTGAACTAACTGGACGTCGCCCGTTGACTAATACCAATGTACGAACAGACCCTAAACCACGTAATTCAACGAAGGTACCACCATTACCACCATTGTTGGTAGTGGTCATAGCTGGCGAACCAGACATAACAGAACTATTCTGTAAGAATTGCCCAACGTCTTGAATGCCTTGCAGCTTCATTTGCTCAGCAGAAATAACAGTTACTGGAGAGGCCGTCTCTAAGTCAGTACGCTTAATACGCGAACCGGTTACTTCAATACGTTCTACTTTTGCGCCATCTTCATCAGCAGCGAATACTGCTGGTGCAGCAAATGCAGTTGCAGCTGCACCACTGATCAGTGCTAAACGCACTGATTTAGCTAATACGTTCTTATGCATTGTCTATCTCCCTGGACTTTATGTCTTTCTTATAATGCTAACGCCTTTTTAGGCGTTAGTTCAATGAGAGTAAGTAACAAAAATCATCACAAACGCCCAATTACGTATGCAATAAAATCACATTTAATACAACTAATCAACAATTGAAACATCGTAAGCACAAAAGTTAATCAAATATGACATTGGTTATTGTTAACTAAAATGAACACTTTCTGTTAAAAACTATAAAAAACATAGAGCTGCGTGAATTTTGCTTTATTTACACAACTTTTGAATGTTAAAAATAAAATTTCTTAACATCCTGTTTTGCGGGATGAATTTTTATGCTAGGGCATTTTCTGTTTGATTAAGGTGAGTTTAATTTTAGCGAAGCCACTTAGTTGTTAGACTGTTGTAACTAAAACTGAGGTTGATTCACATTGGGAACTCGATGAGATTTTTACTGTATGAATGGAAAACACTACAATTAATTTTTACGTGACAGGGCTATTGGGTAGTAAATTGCATTAACATCCTGTCATTTTAAGGGCGTTTTACTCGTGGCTGTTTAATTAAATAGCCTAGATGAGTGATAACTGATCATTGACGAGTGCATCAAATTGTTGCCCACACAATTGTAAAATGGGCTCGGCAATGGGCCTAATCTGCTTAGTAATATAGTATTCATAATCTATATTATTAGGATTAGCTTCAATAGGTTGAGATCCATTTGTTGTCATAACATACCTGATTTGAGCCCCTTTACGCGTCACTTTATTTGAACCTTTAATGTTAGCTAAGTGTCTTGCAGCTTTAACATGTGGAGATGATTTTGCGGTGTAATCTTCAATATTACGACGTAAACGTTTTTTAAAAATAAGCTCGCTGTCTCTTTCACCCTTTTTAAGCGCGTCTAATTCTTGGCGAAGGTAATCGATAACATCGTCACCTTTAAAAAACATCTGATATAAATCAAATTGCATCTTACGGGCAATAGGGCTCCAATCACTTCTGACCTGCTCCATACCTTTAAATGTTATCCTTAGCTCACTATTAGCATTTAATGATGCTCCCACATACCGCTTTTTGCTCCCTTCCTCTGAACCTCTGAGGGTTGGCATAATAAATTGGTCAAAATGAGTCTCAAATTCTAGTTCAAGATAGCTTTCGAGTTGATATTCATGCTCGCACCATTCACGCCAACGAGCAGTCATATTGAAGGCGAGTTGTTGGCCTAATGCATTAATGTCTTTTACTGTGTGATTATGCCCAAGCCATACGAAGGTTGAATCAGTATCACCATAAATCACTTGATATCCGCACTCTTCTATCCATTGCTTGGTTAATTTCATGATTTGATGACCGCGCATGGTAATAGAGCTGGCTAGTTTTGCATCGTGAAATACGCACCCCCTGGAACCTAGAACACCATATAATGAGTTCATAATAATTTTAATGGCCTGAGACAGTGGTGCATTTTTTTCTAGTTTGGCTAATTCTCTTTGAGCTGCAAGATCGGCCACTAAGCTTGGTAAAATGGCATTGTCACGTGCAAACTGAGCGCCTAAATAACCAGGAACTGTTGAGTCTATATTCCCCTGTTTAGTCATACTTAACCCTTCAATCAATCCTTTAGGATCAATTAAAAAAGTACGAATAATCGATGGATACAAACTCTTAAAATCAAGAACGAGTACATCTTTATAGTAACCAGGGATGGATGACATAACATAACCACCAGGGCTTTCTAAGCCCTGACTTGCTGGCAGGGCTGGCGCAACAAACCCATGGCGATGTAAGTGAGGTAAATACAAATGATAAAAAGCAGCAATTGAGGCCCCGACACGGCCAAATTCAAGCCCCGTCAGTTTAGCTCGCTCTATAGCAAAATCGACCAACTGTGTTTTGTCAAAAATATCCCACACCAAACGACAATCTGTGATGTTATAAAATGCCAATGCATTTTTATCTGTGCAAAATAACGTGGTAATTTCTTGGCCGCGATTCTCAACATGGTCAATAGCTTTACCTTCATCGAGCAAATGTCTTGAGACAAACTCCAATGAAAAACTGTCAAATTGATAAAACGCCGCTTTTAACCAATCAATGCCGTCTAATACCACACGCCCGGGTAATGACAGGGTTTCGGGCCTAAATTTATCGTCCACTTTCCAGCTTAATTCGCAGCCGCCTCGGCCTATTTTGAGTGAAATTTGATGCAAAAGACAGCGTCGATATAACAACGCTAAATCGAAAGAGACCACAGCCCAACCGATAATAATGTCAGGATCATATTGTGCAAACCATTCAATGAGGTGATGGATAAGATCAACTTCATCATTTACCCACACAATATAGTCATGGCTATTATCTTGTGGCTCGCCAACCATAAACACACACTGGTATTGCTCGCCATATAATCCAACTGAGTACAACTCGCCATCAAAACTACATTCAAAATCTAATGATATAACGGTTAATTTAATCTCTACATCTGTAGGTTCTATAATCGTTTTGCGCGCACGTTCAAGTGACATTAAAGGCAAAGTGCTATTGTGGGTTTCACTCAAATACTCACCAACACATTCAATATCAAGCGCAATGAAGCGCTCGATAAGGAATCGTTGCTCAGGTTTAATGTCTGTTTCAAATAAAGTAATACCGAGATCATTAGCCAGTCGGCTCAATGTTTTTAATTGGCTAGTTGATTTTAAATACAGCGCACTAATGGGCTCATAAGCAAAACTGTTTAATGCAATTGGTTCTATTTTTAAGGCAAAATCAATTTTACTTGTAAGCAAGCCAACATCTTGCTGACGACAAAAACAAATAACGTCACTGTGAAGCAACTCAACTAAAATTGGTCCATTTGCCGTTTTTAAATAATATTGCAACACCAATTGGCCATGACGGTATATTGCATGGCGCGTTAATACTCTGCCTTTTACACGCTGTGATGCCTGTGGGCTTTGATGAGTATTGGGTGAACGTGTTGATTGCGGCTGTAATTGATTCAATTTTATTTATTACTTCGTAGCATGCTAATTCACTGTTATTATGTACAGCATAATTCAGACAACACAGAAATCATACTCCTATGCTACCGGATACGATAAAAAGTCAAATTCGCACAATTTACAAAGAAATTGCTAATGCTATGCCGCAATTTCGCTCTCGTCGCGAACAAAACTACATGGTAGCTGAAATATCAAAAACCCTTGCGGGAGAGTATGACAAAGAGCGGCGTATTATTGTCGTTGAAGCGGGAACCGGCATTGGTAAGTCTCTGTCATATATACTTGGGACAATTCCGCTAGCGTTGGCAAGTAAGAAAAAAGTCTGTATCGCGACTGCAACAGTGGCACTACAGGAACAGTTACTTCACAAAGATTTACCGTTCTTTTTGCAACAATCTGGCGTTGATTTTAAATTTGGACTCGTTAAAGGCCGCCAGCGCTACGTTTGTTTGGCAAAACTCGAGGCGATGATCGGCAGCCAAGACAGCTCTCAAATGGCAATGTGGCAAACGAAGCCTGATCAAAGCCAAATAAACGAGCTTCAGAAACTCCATCAAGATTACCATCAAAAACGTTGGAACGGTGAAATAGATACCCTGCAACAACCTATTCCTGATTTTTTATGGCAACAAATATGTTGTGACAAACACAGTTGTCATCGACAAGTTTCAGCCCATCACAACTGTCCATTTCATAAAGCGCGTGAAGACGTTGACACTTGGGATGTACTCATTGCCAACCACAGTTTGTTATTTGCCGACCTAGAACTAGGCGGTGGAGTGATTTTACCTGAACCAGAAGACATGTTTTATGTTATTGATGAGGCTCATCACTTGCCAATTGTTGCAAGGGATTTCTCCAGCGCGCAGGCCACATTACGTGGCGCTTGTGATTGGCTAGAAAAAGCCTCTAAGACTTGTGCTAAATTACAAAACCAGCTCAAAACAAATAACATTATTGCGCCAGTGCAAGCCATGTTAGATCATACCACCGAGTTAACCAATTTACTGACACAAGTGGCGCATTATTGCGACACCCAGCCGCAATTGTTTGCCAACCCAGAAAGCCGTCTTCGCTTTGAGCACGGTCAACTCCCTCAAGCGTTATTGATTTTGGCAGAAAATTTAGCAACAGCATCTGGGGCTGCAGTTAAACAATTTAACAAAGTAGTATCGGTACTTAGTGAAGCGATAAAAGATGGTGAAGTACCTAAGCATCAATCTGAAGGATTATTATCTGAAACAGGCTTTATTTTACAGCGCTTAGATAATTTACATAAACTTTGGAAGATGATGGCCAAAGAGGACAGTAAAAAAGGTGCACCTATGGCACGCTGGGCAGAATTAATTACCGGTAAACAACAAGATTACTTATTTTGCTCATCCCCCATCGAAGTCGGTTTTATGCTCGAATCCATGTTATGGCAAAAAGCCGCTGGCGTTGTACTGTGTAGCGCAACACTACGAGCCTTAAACAACTTTACTCATTTTGCCCATCAAGTCGGCTTAGGGATAAATGATGGTACTCGTTTTTTAGCATTATTATCGCCATTTGATTACGAAAACAATGCCACACTATTTATTCCGCAAATGGTCACTGAGCCTACCGATGATAACTACACGGCCGAAATCGCTGAACACATCGTTGCACTAGTGGATGGTGAAATGGCCACACTAGTACTATTTGCATCATACTGGCAAATGGAAAAAGTGGTTGATTTGGTAGAGGGCAAAATTGCCAAAGATCAGTTATTTGTGCAAGGTGAAATACCAAGACAACAAATTTTAGAAAAACATAAACAACGTTGCGATGATGGTTTACCCAGTATTATATTTGGTACTGGTAGCTTCTCTGAGGGGCTTGATTTACCAGGAGACTATTTAACCAATCTCATTATTACCAAGCTGCCTTTTGCGGTCCCGACCTCACCAGTTGAACAAGCACATGCAGAATACATTAAAGTAAAAGGAGGCAATCCCTTTTTACAGCTGACAATACCTGATGCATCGCGTAAATTAGTCCAAAGTTGTGGTCGCCTGCTTCGAAAAGAGCAAGACTATGGCAGAGTCACAATTTTAGATCGCCGCTTAGTGACCAAACGTTATGGCAAATCATTAATTGATGCCCTTCCCCCTTTTAGACGTGTTATCGAATAGGTATTGAGTTGGATTTATTATTAGACCCTAGCCATTGGGCTGTTTTAGCGGTTATAGGGATTATTGCAGGTTTTATTGATGCCGTAGTTGGTGGTGGTGGATTATTGTCTATCCCGGCATTACTGACTGTTGGCATACCACCTCATTTAGCATTAGGTACCAATAAATTAGCGGCATGCTTTGGGTCATTGACCTCTAGTTTTACGTTTTATAAACAGCAACTATTTAATCCTGCATTATGGAAAGTGTGCTTTTTTGCTACATTAGTAGGCTCTATTACAGGCTGTGTTTTAGTTTTCCTTATTGACCCTAAATGGCTAGACAAAATTTTACCGCTATTAATTATCAGTATCGCGATTTACACCTTATTCAGTCCTAAAGCGATGGGCGATAAAAACATCAGCTTACCTGTTGAACGGTCAAAAACATACAAACAAGCCAGCCAAGGGTTTGTACTAGGAACTTACGATGGTTTCGCCGGGCCAGGAATTGGCGCATTTTGGACCGTATCATCAGTCTCTATTCATAAACTGCCCCTTTTGCATAGCTGTGGCTTAGCCAGAGTCATGACATCTGTTAGTAATGTCACAGCCTTGATTATATTCGCTTTTATGGGGCAAGTTGAGTGGCTACTGGGTTTATGGATGGGAGTGTGTATGATGGCGGGATCTTATATTGGTGCACGAAGCGCGATTCGATTTGGGATCCCTTTCATTAAACCCATTTTTATTATTATGGTATTGTCTATTGCGGCTCACCTAACCTGGAGCGCTTGGGGATGAACACCCAACAATTGGTTACCCTGTTAAAACAACAGTTGGCTCAGCTTGAGCAAGATGCCCTTGTTCATGACCAAAATTTAGCGCCCAATCAGCGACAAACGTTACAACAAACCGAGCGATTTAACAGCCAATTGTTTGCGCAACAAGGAGCCTTGCTGAGTCCATGTATCTCACAGCTGCGTCAAGACATCCAAAAACTTGAAAAGCAACTCGCGTTAAACTTAGGTGGGCATGTTATCCAGCTCAGTTGCGATCGAATTCAGGACCGTTTTATTGCCTTAAAAAGAGCACTGCTCACCACAGATATCAATTTAAAAGCAGAGGCACAACGTAAAGCCAGTAACCGAGCAAGGTACGCTAAAAAGCAACAACTCGCTGCACAAGACAGTGGCTTTGGCTGGATAGCCAGTAATGTGATGCAAAACAGCCATCAATTGTATGGTGAGCTTAATAAACATCTCAACTGGGCTAAAAAAATTGAACAAAAAATACAACAAATGGAAGCAAATCTTGAATTCTGTCATAGTGATGACAAAATTAAATTGCAAAATGACATCCTTTTGATGCATCGTCGCTTAGGGAAATGTAAACAAGCAATTAGTTATATTGAAGAGCGTATTCAATTATTTGAGCGGCCTCGCCAAAGTTACCCTCGTTAAGGAGCAACAATGAAATCTATCTTGACCACTAGTGCGCTGTTAGCATTTTTAACCTCATCATCTGTTTTTGCAGCAAATTTAACGATCCCAATGTCTTTTGAATACTTAGCTCTTGATGGCAACCCCATTGAAACCAGCATGTTTAAACATCAATCTGATTTAGAGCTAACTAATGGCACGCATAAAATAGCTATTCGTTATCATGATGTTGTCGATGACTCTTTTAGCGACAGCCAGTCATTTGTTAAGTCAGCCCCCTTTATTGTCACATTAACGGTAGACGGTGATTATCAATACAACCTAAAACCAGCCAAGGGCGATGTCATAAAACAGCCGAAAGCATTTGCTAAGGCGCCTGAAGTCAAGATAAGTAGACAAGACAAAGGCTCAGTATCTTATAGTATTGAACAAACTAATTTTACTGAAGAAACCTTCATCACTAACTTGTTTAAAACCGATAAACAACAAGACTTTGACACGCTCGCAGCATCGGCAACAAGTCATGGCACTCAGGTTAGTAATCAAGCACCTGTTCAGTCTGATATCGCAAGTGCAACCAACATCACACCAACCAATAACGTCATAAAAGAGAAAGCTACCACCCCTGCGCAAGCTGAACAAATGTTGCAATATTGGTGGTTACAAGCTGACGAAAAAACACGTAAAGAGTTCATGGGCTGGGCAATCAAGCAACTTTAATGTTAAAAGCCATTCCATTTGTGTATCACGCCAGCTACTCACAGCTGGCGTTGCCTCGCACGCATCGATTTCCAACGACAAAATATCAATTGTTATATCAATATGCACTTGAACAACAATTACTGCATGCATCAGCTCACCATACTCCCACACCAATAAGCCTTGAAGTACTACACCGTGTTCATTGCCCAACATATGTTAGTCAATTTATCAATGGATCAATTGAGCACAAAGCACAGCGTCGAATCGGTTTTCCTTGGAGTCAAGATCTGGTCACGCGCACGTTACATGCCGTAAATGGCACAGTATTATGCAGCCAATTAGCATTAGCGTATGGTTTTGCGGTGCATTTAACAGGGGGTTATCATCATGCTCATTATGACTTTGGCAGCGGTTTTTGCATATTTAATGATTTGGTGATTGCAGCAACATCAGCCATCGACAGCGGTAAAGTAGACAAAGTACTCATTTTTGATTGTGATGTACATCAAGGCGATGGCACAGCCACATTAACCCAAAATAATCCCAACATAATCAGTTGCTCAATTCATTGCGCTCAAAATTTTCCATCGCGTAAGCAAGACTCAGATCATGACATTGACTTAAATAAAGGCTGTAACGACATAGATTATATTGACCATATCCAGCAAATTCTGCCATACCTAATTCGGCTGCATCAACCCGATCTTATTATTTATGACGCAGGTGTCGATATTCACCAAAATGATGATTTAGGCTACTTTAATATCTCAACCCAGGGGGTTTTAGCAAGAGATACCCAAGTGATATCAATAGCCAAAAGCCATAACATCCCACTTGCAGCGGTGATTGGTGGAGGCTATAGTCGTAATGAAGCGGAATTAACTCATCGACATAGCCAATTACTTGTAGCAGCAAATGAGTTATGGATACAGCAACGCGAGCCATAAGAGTTACTGGTTAACGCAACGCATACACGCAGCAACATATCGACATCGACGTCAAACAACCCATCAGTCTCAATGGAGCATATAATGCACTTAGATATTCGTAACTATTATGAAGTTCTATTAATGGAAATATTAAGAGATGAAGGCTTAATGGAAGAATTGCCTGAAGAATACCTCGCCGACTTATGCTGCGTCACACTCAACCAATTACCGGTTCGCTATATACGTCATTTGGTAGACACCTATTTTTTTGAAAACTACCAAGAATTGCACATGATGAAAACCGAAATCTATGATGCACTTGAAAAATCGCGCCAATTTCTCAAAGCCAACTTACAAAAACGTTTAAAAGAAGAAGCAGAAATGGCAGCGGCACAACAAGTATAAAAATGATAAGTCATTAGAAATGATGCTGGGGAACAAATTTGGAGGCTCCCCTAGAGCCGACACCCCGGCACACGAGTCGCTTGCTGCGGTTGCTCCCTTCCGGGCCTGGCCGAGTTCACAAGTTATCATTGCGGGGGGACCCTAGGGTCACCATTGACTTCTGACTAACAAAGCATGTTGTTCAGAACGAGGCGATTATCCCCTAACCTTTTAGCATGATCAAGCCTTTATCCTGATAACTGTGCAATCACTTGCTTAGTTGCACAATCCTTATGCAAATCACTATCACTTTGTGCCATTAGCACTCACGTAAATGCCCCTTATACCAATCCGCATCAGAATGTGCTCTTTTAACGAAAATTATCAGTGAGGTATTCGAGGCAGCCTTATGAGGCCAAGTACACTAGGATTTAGTACACTAGGATTTAGTGCACTTGATTTTAGTGCACTTGGTTAAGCAAGGCTCACAAAGAAAACCACGCTGATAAATTCGCCCTTAGGGGCTGCATCCCCCCATTACGGCTTCAAATGACGTTGATGAAGATGACGACACCAACAGTCATTTTTATTGTACGGTTTCTAGGGCCTAAAATAGATCAGATTCTAATAAAGATTGATATTACACGTAATGTTTGCGCACCAATTTATGTCACTCTTTAACATATTCCCATCTGCTGTCCCCAAAATACTACCAATCAGGATAAATAACTGAACTGATATTACGTAGAGCAAATCGCTTAGAACAAGGCAAAAATTCAGCGAGTAAGTTGTTCAACCTTCAACATGTCTAACGACGTTGCAAGCGATGTTAACCAGTAAGCATGAACACATTTTTATGCTGATTGGTATAGCCCATAAAATCGATTTTAAATGCACGAGATGGCATTCGCCACTTACCCCAAAAGGAATAGTCAGATCTCAGTCACAACTTTGCACTTATTTCAATGAGGAACGGGGAAAGGTTAGCTAATATAAAAATTGAATAAAATCCGCACACTGTTAACGCTTAGTGAATTGCGCGATAACTAAAAAATGCAGGGAATACATGATGAAAACAATTACCGTTCGTCCCGTAACAAAAGCGATGCTGAGTGCAGGGCTGATTGCCTTGGTACTATCAGGCTGTGGAGGCAGCGATGGTGCTAATGGTGAAGATGGACAAGATGGCCTTATCGGTGTCAGTATTGACGATGCAACAACACTAAAAGCCACCTTAACAGAAGCAACTGTTGTAGATGGTCAAGTCAGCGTCAATTTTAGTCTCAAAAACGGCAATGGCGTAGCAGTACTTGGGTTAACAAAAGATCATGATATTCGCTTCGGTATTGCCCAATTAACGCCGGTAACCGAAATGATCGGTGACACCCAAGTTGATCGTGGTTATCAATGGCAATCCTATATCAATGTATTAAAACAGCCTAATACCAGCACCATCCCCGACGGTGAAACCAATATTTCACCCTCAGCTCAATACCAAGCCGAAGTAGAAGTCGCTTCTGCTTGTGAGACTTGCTTTGTGGATAATCAAGACGGTACGTATCAGTACACATTCCAAACCAATATTAGCCAAATTACTGAGCCATTAACGATTACCTATAATCAAGATAATACTCAGCGCATAACGCTTGAGTTAAAACAACCACTCATTACTGCAAATGCCCATTACGACTTCCAGCCATCTACAGGGCTCACCGAAGATATTGCCTCACGAGATGTGGTGTCAATTGAGGCCTGTTACACCTGTCACCAACCTGACAGCCTTGAATTACATGGCGGTCGTAGAATTGATCTTGAAAACTGCGCCTCTTGTCATACCGCCACATCCGGCGACCCAGAAACCGGCAACAGTGTCGATTTTGGATACATGATCCATGCTATCCATAAAGGCCAAGACCGCATAACACATACCGCAACAGC
Organism: Shewanella basaltis; assembly: GCF_023283885.1. GTDB lineage: Bacteria > Pseudomonadota > Gammaproteobacteria > Enterobacterales > Shewanellaceae > Shewanella > Shewanella basaltis. The sequence goes on along the minus strand of NZ_JAKILA010000008.1, from coordinate 26,770 downwards.
AGAAGAAGCAGCGCCTTATAAAGTTATCGGTTATGGCGGTAGCATGCATGATTATGGCAATGTAATGTACCCACAAAACCCTGCAGCTGATTGCAGCGCATGCCATGTTGAAGGCGTTAATGCCCCTCAAGATGCCGCACTATTTAATGCCAACAAAAGCGACACGGCTTGTATTGCTTGCCATACAGAATCGGCATCTGAACATCACGTAGGCTTAAGCACGCAATGTACGTCATGTCATATCGAAGAGGGTTACGCCCGTAGTGCAAAAGAAGCCCATGGCGATGTAATGAAAGCCTATAACGAAACCCAAACCATGAATGCGGTATTTAGCGACATTAGGGTAACGACTGACGGCAAATTCAGTACAAATGTTAAGTTTACCGATGCGTCTGCAACGGTTATCGCCGCAGAGTTTATCGACACAAGCAGTCGTATTGTGATGGCATGGGACAGCGATAAAGATTACCCCGCTTATAATAATGCCAGCTACAGTAACAGACGCCTAAGACTAAGCGAAGGTGTTGCAAATGCAGATAACAGCTGGACCTTAGTATGGAACAACATAACACTACCCACTGATTATATCGGTAAAACCTTTGAACTTTGGTCTGCTGTTACAGCCTGTTACAACAATGGTGGTTATGGTCGTCCTGAAGTTCAGTTAACCGCATGTAGTACCGATGATGTTCGAAAAGTTGAAATTAAAAGCAGTTCATATCATTTTGTTATGGCTGCAGATGCCGTAAATAGCAGTCAAAGCGCGGTAACTCGACGAAATATTATCGATACCACAACCTGCCAAGGATGCCACAACCAAGCTGTTTATCATTATGATAATGGGATCAACTGCCAAACTTGCCATACCTCAGATAAAACACTCAGAGCAGATGACACATACCCAGGCGGTAAAAAATCGACCAGTTTTGCGTTTAAAGCTCACAGTGCTGAAGGCCACTACCTAAAATATGCGGGAGTTGAATCAGGCACAGTGTTAAAAACAGACTGTAAAACCTGTCACATCACAGATGGTATTACTCTGGGGCGCGCAGAAGACAGAGTGTGGCGATATGCCGATACCGACACCGGCGCAGACGTCTGGGTCTCATCAGACACAGGGGCTTGCTTGAGTTGTCACCAAAAATACATTACCGAATCCACCGTGTCGCACATTGAAACCAACGGTGGTATTACAGATGGCATGAGTGAAGACGATGTTCGCACCCGCGCAGCTGAAATGTGTTCAACCTGTCATACGCCGACACGTATCACTGAAAGCCACGGCTTTTAACAACCCAAATTAACTGTATGTCATCTCAAAATGACCCTTGCTAAATGCTAGGGTCTTTTTATTTGACGAACAATTCACAGGCCAGAAGTCCGTATTTTATATACCTCTTTATTAATAGGCTGATCACCATCACACAATTGCGTTCGCTTTACAGACGTCTTGTTGTTTGTAAAGTAATCTTAGTCATGGGAAAACTAATTCCAACATCAACTTAACTGAATTCAATAATGCAGAACATACTGCCAGTAAGTTAGATGGATGACCTTTGCAGGGAAAAGATGATGAATATAACACACACAAAAATTGCATTATTACTTGCTATGTCTGCATCAATGACACTGGTGGGGTGTGGCGACGGTAGTGACGGTGAACCCGGCAACCCTGGAAATCCAGGCGGTGAGCCCGCGGTTAGCATTCAAGAGCTAAACCTTGATATTACCGATGTGACCTACCAAGACAACAAGCCAACAATCACGGTATTTGCAACCAATGAAAATGACCTACCGATTGCAGGATTAACAGCACTAGAAGTCAAAAAAGTAGTTCAGTTAATACCAGCCGGTGCAAGTGGTGCAGGTAATGCAGCCCAATGGCAATATATCGGTTCACAAGACGCATTTACTGATTTAGGTAACGGAAAATACACCTTTACCGTGAATGTTGAAGGGTTTAATCCAGAACTGACCCAACGTTATAATGTGATCTCAAGTGCATCAACACTACTTGATGGCATCTCAACATCACCAAGAGCCGAGATCACCGAAGACTTCGACGGTGAAGGTTAAAGCGCCAAGTACACCAAAAATATTGTCAGCGATGCCACCTGCAATACTTGCCATGCAAAAGGCGAAAGTATTTATCACAGCTATACCGACTTAACGACCTGCATTAGTTGCCACACGAACGAAATGGCAATAGAAAAAGACAAAGTGCAAGTCGACTTCAGCCATCTAATTCATAACGTTCATAACAACGCAAAAATGTATGGTCGCAATCTCGATAAAAGCGCAGAAGCAGCACATGCAATCGTGCAAGACAATTGTACAACCTGTCATATAGAGTCAGAACAATTAACAGAATGGAACAACTGGACACGTATTCCAACCATGGAAACCTGCAGCAGTTGCCATACCGACATTGACTTCAAAACAGGTCAAGGCCACCCACAACAAGTAGACAACTCAAACTGTATTGCTTGTCACAATGCGAGCTGGACCGAAACCTTGCATACCTCAGCCTTTAGTGAGAAAAAAGCCTTTATCAACCAGTATGGTATGAGCGCAACGTTAGTCGCCAATAAAGCCACTGCTGATGATAAATCTGCAACGTTATCGGTAACCATAGTAGACGCTAATGGCACAGCAATTGATGCCACCTCAATTGTGAGCAAAATCCAACGACTTGAAACCATCACTAACGTTGGGCCAAACTTCCCCATTATGGGTTACAACCCTAGCCCAGGCAGTGGACTTGCAAAAGTGACTAAAGACTTGGTCAAAGTGGGTTTATTGCAAACCGATGTGACCGTTGCTGACGGTAAACTGGTTTACACCATCCCATCACTTCCCTTTGGCAGTGGTGACACCGACACCGCATTTAGCTTTTTAGGCCTAGAAATGTGCAACGATGGTAGCCAAGCAATTGATTGTGCAGATGGTGTCGCCACCACCAGCATGAAAGCAGAACTCACCCATGCAACCTACTCAGGTAATGCCCCGAGCTATCGCCATATTGACTCCGTTAATTTTGGCTCATGTGAAAGCTGCCACGGAGAAACCTTCGAACTGCACAAAGGCTATCACGCTGGGTTTATAATGACCGAACAACTAGGCCGCGAGCTTAACGGTAAAATGACTGTGGGCGTAGATGGATGTGTCACTTGCCATACACCAGATGGCACCTATGCCTCTGGTGCTAATCAAGGCGCACTTGAAATGAAACTTCACAGTGTGCATGGCGAGCAAGGGATTATCAAAGACTGTACTCAATGTCATGACGACTTCAACCTAGACGCATTTAAAGTGAAAGGCGCCCTTGCCACATCAGCAGGGTTATACACCACACCTATCACAGCAACTTGTGCATCGTGTCATGGCTTTGACGACATATCACAACACGCCACCAGCCAAGGGGCTATTGTTAACGGTAGTTATCAAGAAGCAAACGATGCCGCGCAGTTAGAAACTTGTTTCTACTGCCATGCACCCAGCATTGGAAATCATACTCAAGTAAAACTGTAATCTGTTCATTGAGAGAGAAGCCAAGCTTCTCTCTCAAGCTGTGACAAACATTATCAGACGGTTGATCATCACAATGGACAAATTAGGAAGTCTACTTATGAAGACCACAAATAACATCAATACCCTATTATTAGCCCTGCTCTGCTTGACGGCATCAACCGTATTTTTATCAAATCAAGTACACGCAGCAAAGTGGGATGCCACAATGACGCCGGCTGAAGTTGAAGCCACACTTGATAAAAAGTTCGCAGAGGGAAAATACTCCCCCAAAGGCGCAGACTCCTGCTTAATGTGTCATAAAAAATCAGAAAAAGTCATGGATCTTTTTAACGGTGTCCATGGGGCAATAGACTCATCAAAAAGCCCAATGGCAGGGCTACAGTGTGAAGCCTGCCACGGCCCATTGGGTACCCACAATCGTGGTGGCAAAGAGCCGATGATTACGTTTGGTCCTGACTCAAGCCTGGCAGCCGACAAACAAAACAGTGTGTGCATGAGTTGCCATAATGACGACAAACGCATGACATGGGAAAGCAGCCATCATGCCAATGCCGATGTTGCCTGTGCCTCTTGTCACAGCGTTCATACCGCCAACGATCCAGTCTTGTCAAAACAAACTGAAATGGATGTATGTACCAGTTGCCACACTAAACAAAAAGCCGACATGAACAAACGTTCCAGTCATCCAATGAAATGGGATCAAATGACCTGTAGCGACTGTCACAATGCTCATGGCAGCTTAAGTGACGCCGATTTAGTGCAACCTACCGTCAATGAAACATGCTACAGCTGTCATGCAGAGAAGCGTGGCCCAAAGCTGTGGGAGCATGCACCCGTCACCGAAAATTGCGCCAATTGCCATAATCCCCATGGGTCTGTTAATGATGCAATGCTCAAAACGCGTGCTCCACAATTGTGTCAGCAATGCCACGCAGGCGACGGCCACACCAGTAGTGCCTATCTTGGCAACACAGATATGGGTTCAACAGTCAATGGTAATGCCTTCACGGGTGGACGAAGCTGCTTAAACTGCCATAGCCAAGTCCATGGGTCAAACCACCCATCGGGCAAACTATTGCAGCGCTAAGGAGATAACAACATGAATACAAAATTAAACATCATTACCTTAGCAATACTATCAAGCTGCAGCTTTGGTCTACTTGCACAAGGTTATGGCTTGGCAGACGCAAAAACAGATAATGTAAAATTTGATGCTTGGCAATGCAAAGGATGCGTGGTTGAAAAAGGCACCTCGGGCTTCGTTGGAGCAGGTATAGCCTACAACGGTGAAGACGATATTCAATCTGCCAATGCCTTCAATAGCAGTAACCAAGTGGCAGGTAAAATCGATGCAGATATTCATTACCAAAGTGAAACAGGTTATCAAGCTAACGTTGCAGCGCATCATCTTGGCATGGACAACGGCCGTTTAGACATCGATGTGGGTAAACAAGGTACCTACAACATTAATGTTAACTACCGCTCTTTTGCTCACTATCAATCAAATAATGCATTAAGCCCTTACCAAAATATGGGAGGTGATTACCTAACTCTGCCAGACAATTGGATTACGGCAGGCTCAAGCCCAGACATGCCAATGCTTTACAGCAGCTTAACCCCAACAGAGCTTTCATTAACACGCGACCGTGCTGGACTTGGATTTGAGTACCAAACAGCGTCGCTGTTTAGCACTTATGTCAACTTTCAACGTGAAGAGAAAACAGGCACCAAAACGACATCAGGTAGTTTTTATAACCAATCGATGATGCTGGCAGAACCTGTCGATTATACCACCGACATCCTAAACGCAGGGGTTAAACTTCGCGGAGATAATTGGTTTACAAGCTTAAATTATACGGGTTCTGTGTTCAAAAATGACAATAACCAACTCGGATTTGACAGCGCATTTAATCCAACATTTGGCGCTCAAACCACTGGTTATATCGCACTCGACCCAGACAATGAAGCTCATACCGTGTCGTTATTAGGCCAATATAATATGGCAAAAACCAATCTAAGTGGGCGAATACTCATAGGGCAAATGACTCAAGATCAAACCCTCACCACCATAGGTTACGGTTACCCGCTGCCCGCAAACAGCATTGATGCAAAAGTGGGCATAACAGGGGCGACATTAAAAGCCCTCACTCGACTTAACCGTGATTGGCGGATCAGCGGCAGTTATGACTACAACGACCGGGATAATCAAACCCAAATCGAGCAATGGACCCAAATAAGCATCAACAATGTCACCGGAGAAGCGGCCTATAACACCCCATACGATCTCACGACTCAACGAGCCAAGCTCTCGAGTGATTACCGCATAACACAAGGTATAAAACTCGATGCAGGCTATGATTTTGAACGCGAGGAACGCAACTATCAAGACAGAGAAACCACAGACGAAAGTACCCTATGGGCCAGGCTGAGGATCAATTATTTTGAAATGTGGGACATGTGGCTAAAAGGCAGTGCCAGCCAACGTGACGGTTCAAAATACCAAGCATCAAAAATATCATCAACTGAGCAAAATGCGCTTTTACGCCGTTACTATCTTGCTGATCGTGATCGCAGCCAAATTGAGGCCCGTTTTAGCCATACACCAATAACAGATCTCAGCATAGATTTTGGTGCACGCTATGCCCTAGATGACTACACAGAGACACAAATAGGCTTAACACAATCAACTGACACTTCCTTTGACGTCAATATTAATTACATGCTGACATCTGATATGTCACTGAATGTATTTTACAATCACCAAACCATTGAATCTGAACAATCAGGCAGTTCAAATTTTAGTGTAGCTAACTGGCAAGCTGATATTGAAGATACCATTGATTATGTTGGGGCAGGAATAAACTACAACAACTTATTAGATAGCCGCCTAAAATTGGGGCTAGATTATCGTTATTCAAACTCAGACAGCACCACACAAGTCAGACAAGGTATCACTGGTGAATATGGTGATTACTTTGCAAAAGTGCATAACGTTAACCTGTACGGACAATACCAAGCGACTGATAACATGAGCCTGCGTATTGACTACAAAATAGAAAAGTATCTTGATAACGACGATGCAAACGACATTAACCCAGACACAATCTGGAACCTCGTTAGCTTTGGCAATATTAATCATGACTACACTGCACACATGATAATGCTCAGTATGAATTACCGATTGTGAATAATACGTAAACCAAGATAACGCTCAGTATTTTGTTTACTGTTAGCAACAATCAACAACAATAATGCCAACACCATGTTGGCATTGTTTTATTTTGTACAAAAAACTTGCAACCTAACATGATTTAACATTATATTAACAACGTGAATAACTTGTGATTGAAATTTGGGCAAATGGATGTTGCCCACATTTTATTGCTATTACCCCTGTCTCCTCCCCCCCTCTCAAACGCATTTTTAAACATTGACTGCCACTGGCAACACAACATAAGTTATTATGATCTCAAAGGTGATTTGATTGCCATACACTAGAGGCACTCGAGGTAATAATGCTTCAAATTGATACAGATATTGCGGGTAAAATTGTCGACCGCACAATGAAAATAATCGGCCACAATATCAATGTCATGAACGCGCAGGCAGTCATTCTTGGCTCAGGTGAAAAGCACCGTATTGGCACCATTCATGAAGGAGCTTTACTGGCAATCAATCAAAATCGTAACGTTGAAATCAATCACACCATTGCGGCCAATTTACAAGGGGTAAAACCCGGTTTAAATCTTCCTATTCATTACCAAGGTAAAATCGTCGGTGCAATAGGCATAACAGGTGAACCAGACACATTAAGCCATTACGGCGAACTACTTAAAATGACAGCCGAAATGATCATCGAGCAAGCTAACTTGCAAGAGCAGCTACAGTGGCAAAATCGCCAAAAAGATGAGTTTATTTCACAACTAATTCATGCAAGCGACACCGAACTGCCATCACTTAAACAATGGGCTTTACAATTAGGCATTGACTTGTCAGTGCCACGAGTGGCAATCATCATTGAACTAAACAGCAATAGCACTGATTGTCAGCACGACAATCAAGCACTCAAGCAGGTGATGCATTTACTGCAACATCCCTTGCGTGACAAATTAATTGCAATGACATCGCTCACTCAATTAGTCATCCTCAAACCAGCCTTGGCTGACGGTCAACAATTTAACCCTGAACGAGAAAGCCAGCACATAGACAAATTACTTAAACGACTACCTGCTAACATGCAAATAAAGCTGCACATTGCCTTAGGGCACTACTTTAGCGGTGACTTAGGTATTAGTTATTCCTACCGTACAGCCAAAGAAACCCTCGATATTGGCAAAAAATACCACCCAGAAAAAAGCAAATATGTGTATCAAGATTACAGCCTACAAGTCTTATTATCCGGTTTACGCCATCATTGGCGCGGACATGCCCTTACAGGCCCATACCAAAAATTACTTGAGGCCGACAACAACCAACAATTGCAAAAAACCTTAGCGGCATATTTACAGCACATGGGCGACTTACAAGCGTGTGCTAATAGCTTGTTTATCCATAGAAATACACTTCGTTATCGCCTTGATAAAATTCAGCAAATCACCCAAATTAATTTGCATAATTTCAATGGCCTACTGAGTTTATATCTTGGTCAGATCATCCATCAACCAGACTAACCGCCATCATTGTGCAATTGCACAATAAAATACGACAAAAGCCCGAACAATTAGTGCGAAATATCAAAGAAATTTAAGCGTAATGATTTACTATTAGTGGTAAATCATCTACAAGAGCTATTTATGAAAATCGTCATTGCACCAGACTCATTCAAAGAAAGCCTTAGTGCGCTTGACGTAGCTAACGCCATCGAGCAAGGGTTTAAGCATATTTTCCCTCACGCACAGTACTGCAAAATCCCCATGGCCGATGGTGGCGAAGGGACAGTGCAAGCCATGGTTGATGCAACCGGCGGCCGTATAATAGAGCGTCGCGTTACTGGGCCATTAGGTACTCAGGTAAACGCATTTTATGGCATTCTTGGGCAACCAGATGCAAACGGTCAGCTTACTGCCGTCATTGAAATGGCAGCGGCATCGGGCCTTCACTTAGTGCCACCACCGCAGCGTAATCCGCTAATCACCACCAGTTTTGGTGTTGGCGAGCTAATTGCTGATGCGCTCAATCAAGGGATCAAGCACATTATTTTGGGCCTAGGAGGCAGTTCGACCAATGATGCTGGCGCAGGAATGATGCAAGCTCTTGGCGCAAAACTCACCGACATGAGTGGTTCCGACATTGCATTTGGAGGTGCTGCCCTCGCTAACTTACATCATATTGATATCCAGTCACTGCATCCCAATATTAACGATTGCCAAATTGAAGTCGCTTGTGACGTTGATAACCCATTATGTGGGCCTAGGGGCGCCAGCGTTATTTTTGGTCCACAAAAAGGTGCAAGCCCAGCAATGGTAGCGCAACTCGACCACGCACTGGCTCATTTTGCCGATGTGGTCAACCGCCAACAAACACCACAAATTAGTGTCGGGTGTGAACATCAAGCTGGATCTGGCGCCGCGGGCGGAATGGGATTTGGCGTGATGGCAATGTTAGCTGCAACCTTAAAACCAGGGGTTGACATTGTCACTCAAAGCGTTGAGCTGGCAAAACATTGCCAAGATGCCGATTTAGTTATTACTGGCGAAGGGCGAATTGACGGTCAAACTGTCTATGGCAAAACGCCAATGGGTGTACTCAATGTTGCCCAAAAATACAATGTCCCCACTATTGGCATTGCAGGCTGCTTAGGTAATGGCGCAGACGCAATCCTCAAACAAGGAATGAAGGCGATTTTCCCGATAATTCCGGCAGTACAACCATTAGAACAAGTCTTATCTGACGCTCAAGTTAATTTAGCCCATACCGCTAAAAATATTGCCGCAGTATGGTCATTATCACTCAAACAAACCTAAACGTCCCTTCACTGACTACCTGCACTTACAACGCCAATAATGTCAGCGCAGGTAATGTGTAAACTGCATAAAGACTTGAAGCAAAGCCTAGCTTACAGTAAAGTTAGCACCCTCATTTCGTCCCTTAGGCATTGCGGTCAATTTAACGCATCAGTCCTTGTCTTTGGGATGCGGTTTTCACCTTAACGGCAAGTACAATGACCTCAAAAATCACCCGTCAAGCACAAGCTTCAGCAGACAGTTTACTGCGCATTTTTACTGCACCTGAAGATGCAACATCGACGTTAAGCATTATTGAACAGAGGTTATCTCAAGACTTAGCCGGTTTTTTAGGTAACAGTATTGCCGCCTTAGAAAAGCCATTATCTGAAATAGAAACAGATTTTAATGCATATCAAATACCTGCAGATCCAACCTTTGTATCTGATTATGCTGATGAAATCATGCAAAATCTGGTCGCACACTCTGTCCATACCGCCGCGCCAAGCTTTATTGGCCACATGACCTCTGCCCTACCATACTTTGTATTACCGTTATCTAAAATGATGGTGGGGCTAAACCAAAATTTAGTTAAAATTGAAACATCCAAAGCTTTCACGCCACTTGAGCGTCAAGTGCTGGGCATGATGCACCATTTAGTGTACCAACAACCCAGCAATTTTTATGATCAATGGATGCACAGCGCGAACCACTCCCTTGGCGCCTTTTGTTCCGGTGGAACAGTGGCCAACATCACCGCATTATGGATAGCGCGCAACCGTTTACTTAAAGCACAAGGTGATTTTAAAGGGATCACCCGCGAAGGTATGACCAAAGCCCTTCGTTTTTATGGTTTTGACGATATCGCAATTTTAGTCTCTGAACGCAGCCATTACTCGCTTGGTAAAGCGGCTGATTTACTCGGAATTGGCCGTGACAACATTATCAGCATCGCAACCGATGAAAATAATAAAGTCGACGTAGATGCGATGCGTCAGGCGGCAAAAAAATTAGCGGCGCAAAATATTAAAGTGATGGCGATTGTGGGTGTAGCTGGCACCACAGAAACGGGTAATGTTGACCCACTCACAGAACTGGCCGAACTCGCAGCTGAGTTGCACTGCCACTTTCACGTTGACGCAGCTTGGGGCGGTGCGAGCCTGTTATCAAACAAATATCGTCATTTACTCAAAGGCATAGAGCTTGCAGACTCAGTGACCATAGATGCCCATAAACAAATGTATGTGCCAATGGGGGCTGGCATGGTGATATTTAAAGATCCTGAGCTAGCACAAGCCATTGTGCATCATGCAGAATATATTTTACGAGTGGGTTCTAAAGATTTAGGCAGCCAAACACTAGAGGGCTCTCGCCCAGGCATGGCTATGCTGGTACATGCTTGTTTACAGATTATTGGCCGCGACGGCTATGAGATTTTGATCAATAACAGCCTAGAAAAAGCCCGTTATTTCGCATCCATTATCAAACAACACTCAGAGTTTGAATTAGTCACTAAACCAGAGCTGTGTTTACTCACTTATCGATACATCCCCAGCGCAGTACAAACGTTACTTGACGATGCTGTCGCCAATAATAACGATCTTTTGGTTCGTCAAATCAACGAGCTTCTTGATGGTTTAACCCAATTCATTCAAAAGCATCAACGCGAACAGGGTAAATCGTTTGTATCGCGTACCCGTATAAAACCCGCTAAATACTTCAGGCAACCCACCACAGTATTCAGAGTGGTGTTAGCCAATCCGCTCACCAATGAGCAAATATTACATGATGTGCTGGCTGAACAAGTTGAAATAGCCCAATTAGACAATGAATTTTTACCGCAGCTGATGGAGTTGGCCGCAAATACTTAAGATCGCAAGGTTCCACCCTGCACGAGCCAAAAGGGGATCAACAGCAATCCTCTTTTGGATCACCCCAGCCATTCCAACCTCAAGTCCAGAGTTGAATTTAAATATTTTTAAGCAAAGACCAACTCGCTTTTGGACACAATTAGCTTAAAGAACAAGATTGAACTGATTTTATTAAATTTTATTCTGACACCACTAAATTTCTGACCCCACTAAATTTATTAATCAACCTCAACTCTGGATAAGAGATGTATTGATAACGATATAAATCAATAGATTGACCAAAATCCACTGTCAAGCTTGTGATTTGTTTTGCTAACAAGGCGAATTAACGCGTCAATAGATAGCCTATTGCAAGTTAATTCAACGCAGTGAGGAAGGCAAAGGACTGCTTGAAAGGCGTTTGTTATCCAGAGCTGAGGTTAATCAATTAATAGCGTGCCACATTGTCGCTAAAAACGCCCGTTCATGCTAAAAAACAGGCAACGGGCGTAATCAATTAAGCTTACAAAAAGCTTAATCTAAGACTTAAAAAGTAAACACCTCGACAGACTTGTTCAGCTGCGAAGAAATACTTTTTAATTCAGTCGCAGTTTGGCTATTACTTTGCGCACTATCAAAGGTGTCTTTTGCCAAATCATTTATCGCAACAATACTTTGATTAATGTCGGCAGCCACATGGGTTTGTTCTTCTGCTGCCGTGGCAATTTGATTATTCATATCTAAAATCATCGACACAGACTGCAATATCGCCACTAATGCTTCGTTTGCACTGGCAGAGCGCGCCGCGGTGCTTTGCGCATTGTTCATATTCACTTGCATCAAGCTTACAGACTCTTTGGCTTCAGTTTGCAATTTACTGATCATATCTTGAATTTCACGAGTGCTCTCTTTGGTACGATTCGCCAAATTTCTTACTTCGTCAGCCACTACAGCAAAGCCGCGACCATGCTCGCCGGCTCGCGCAGCCTCAATAGCTGCATTGAGCGCTAAAAGATTGGTTTGCTCTGAAATGCTATCTATCACATCTAAAATGCCGCCAATACGCTGAGTTTCTTGCTCAAGCCGAGTCGTTACAGACACGACTTTATCTAATCCGCCAACAAGAGTGGTTATTTCACTATTCATTTGATTGACGATTTCGATCCCACCCTCTGATGACTTTTGGGCTTCGTCTGCTGCTGTCGATGCCTGCATGGCATTACGAGCAACTTCATCAACGGTAACCGTCATTTGATTCATTGCCGTCGATGTTTGCTCTAACTGCAGCATTTGCGACTCGGAACTTTGGCTAACACTTGATGCTGCTGAAAACATCTTGTCCGATGATTTAACCAACTCAGCACTGGCGCTATTTATGCGTTGTAATGTTGAGGTAAGCTGCTTTGCCATCACTAACGTAGCTGCGTAAACCCCAGTTTCATCACCCGTTCCAATACCTGCAGCAGATAAGTCACCTTTAGCCACACGCTTAACAATATCTTCAATATCAGTTGGCTCACCACCAATAGGGCGATACATCAAACGTGTCACCAATACATAAGTCAATGTTAATGACGCCAATAAAGCCAACACAGCAATGCCGATACTCAAGATTAAATTGGCAGTTGATGCTGCATTAATATGCTGCCAACGATCCCAAGACCAAACGCTCCAACCTAAAGTGGATAACTTTGCATTAAGTGCAAAGTAATCTTCGCCGGCTTGTTGATAATTAATCCCCGTTGAATCGCTGTTTTTAAACGGGGCAAAATCGGGTTGTACATCAAATAAGTTTTTACCTATTTGCTCTGTATACTTAGACGCTAAAATAAATCCATCTTCGCGGCTTACATATAATTGACCACTATCAGACAAGCCTGCAATAAAGTCAGTAATCGATTGCACCCCAATATTGATACACAACACCGCAATGGTTTTACCACCTCGAATAACAGGAACGGCAACAGCCATCACAGGAGTACCTGTACTACTAATATAGGGCGTAGTGACAATGTACTGCTCACCTGCAAAAGCTCTAATATACCATTCACGCTTAAGCTCAACTGCGCTAAAGTTTGGAATAACGCCACTAGGCAAATACGTCACGCCATTTTCCAGGCCAATATAGGCTTCTAACACGCCAAGTTTTTGTTCTAATTGAGCTAACTGGCGCTTAATTTCATCGACATTGAGTTGCCCCTCATCAATTGGCATATTGCCAGCAACCAGTGTTAAGGTGTCAAAATAGCGCAGCATCCTTTGTTCTAATGCATCGGCAATGAGATGAGCCTCGTTACTGAGCTTTTCGCTGTAATCATGCACAGATGATGCTTTAAAGTTTAAGTAGCTCACGGTGGTGATCAATATAATGACCACAGCAAACAAACCGCCAATAAAGCTCACTAACTTTAATTTTGCACTCATTGTCGCTCCTAAATCATTGTCTTGGAACATGGTGTTGTCTTTCATTATTGAATGACAGACCGATTAAACTGATATACCTAACTAACCTCAACTCTGGATAAGAGATGTATTGATAACGATATAAATCAATAGATTGACTAAAATCCACTGTCAAGCTTGTGATTTGCTTTGCTAACAAGGCGAATTAACGCGTCAATAGCTAGCCTATTGCAAGTTAATTCAACGCAGTGAGGAAGGCAAAGGACTGCTTGAAAGGCGTTTGTTATCCAGAGCTGAGGTTAACTATAAAACACTGCTGGAAATTCGTTAGGATTTTGCCAAAATTTTTAACATCATTAAAAATTTATCGGTCGACATATCAAAAACTAAATAACCTGAGTTCGGGATAAGGGATGAACTTATGCTATTTAAAATCAACATGTTATCCTTTCTCACTTTCAAGCTTGTCATTTGTTCTGCTAACAAGGCGAATTGACGCGTCAATAGCTAGCCTATTGCAAGTCGATTCAACGCAGTTAACAGTACAAAGGACTGTTTGAAAGGCGTTTATTATCCCGAACTCAGGTTAAATAGCACCGCTGTACAGACATACCGAAAACTGTATCCATTAAACACATGCAAATGATTAGAAACGCACAGGAATAGCGATTTATTTTTTCTCTTCTGGTTTTTGAATATGAAAACTCAACTGGCAGATGCAAAAAAGCCCCGACTAATGTCGAGGCTTTTTTGCACCATACTTACGTATGTAATTTCTTACTATAAATAATGGTACCCGAGGCCGGACTTGAACCGGCACGCTTATTCAGCGAGGGATTTTAAATCCCTTGTGTCTACCGATTCCACCACTCGGGCAAAGTGTTTTGTTAACCGTTACCTAAAGTAACCATTAAACTCAATTCGTGGAGGCGCGACCCGGAGTCGAACCGAGATCGACGGATTTGCAATCCGCAGCATAGCCATTCTGCCATCGCGCCACATATACCAATTTCAAACCCATCGGATAAAGTAAGAAATTGGAGCGACATATCGGGTTCGAACCGATGACCTATACCTTGGCAAGGTATCGCTCTACCAACTGAGCTAATGTCGCGTTTTCAATCTTTTGAACTGCTCATCAATAAGATACTGTTTTTCAATCTATCAACTGAGCTAATTTCGCGTAAACTGTGATGTTTAATATACTAGCCTAGCGCTTTACGCCGACTCATCTCTTGTCTACGGGGAGGCATTCTACCGAATAAACCTCGTGTGTCAATTATTGATTTACGCAATATTGACTGTTTGCGCACTAAATAAACTCATTGAACTATTATTATGCTATTCAGCCGTTAAATCTTTCCAAGCTGCTGAAATATAACTCATCATCGACCAGAACGTCAGTGCTGCTGCAACATAAAACAATGCAAATGCTAAGTCAGTAAGTAATGGTGTTGGCTTCCAAATCAGTCCAACAATTGCCGCCATTTGCGCTGCCGTTTTGTATTTGCCAATCCACGACACTGCAACTACACCGCGTTTGCCTATTTCGGCCATCCACTCTCGCAGTGCTGAAATCACAATTTCACGGCCAATCATAAACAAGGACGCTAACGTTAAATACATATTGTCGTTTTGTTGCACCAATAACACTAAGGCGGTAGATACCATGACTTTATCTGCTACAGGATCTAAAAAGGCACCAAAACGCGTTAATTGCCCTAATTTACGTGCAGCATAACCATCTAACCAATCAGTTAGTGCTGCAAGCCAAAAAATAAATGCGGCAACAAAAGGAGCCCAAGTGTAGGGGAGATAAAAAATCACTACAAATACAGGCAACAAGGCAATACGAAATAATGTCAGTGCAATAGGTACATTAAACGGCATAAAAAGACCAATTTGTCAGAAGCAGCGCCAATCTTGCCTTAATTTTAGCCCCCTCGCAATGTATCGTGAATTGTTTGTGCCATTTCTAAGCTAATTCCGGGTACTTTTATTAATTCAGCCACACTCGCACCTTTGACTTCTTGTATTCCGCCAAGGTGTTGCAGCAACGCTTTACGTCTTTTAGGGCCCACTCCTGGGATTGATTCGAGTGTTGAAGTGTTACGCGTTTTTTGACGTTTATTTCTATGACCGGTTATCGCAAAACGATGTGACTCGTCACGAATATGCAAAATAAGGTGAAATGCAGGTGAGTCGCTCGGTATATCAAAGGTTTGCTCACTGCCACCCACGGTAAACGTTTCTAACCCCGCTTTACGCCCCTCGCCTTTGGTCACACAGATTAGCAGAGGAGGGTTATCAATCTTAACGCACTTTTCATCGACAATGGTTTGCGCCACTCTAAGCTGACCAATACCACCGTCAATAAATAAAAGGTCTGGTACTTTGCCGTTGTTGTCAATTTTATCAAAACGTCGACTAATGGCCTGCTCCATCGCTGCATAATCATCACCACCAGTAATGCCACTGATATTGTAGCGACGATAATCCGCTTTATGTGGACCTTCACGGTTAAATACCACGCAAGACGCTACCGTGCTTTCTCCCATCGTATGGCTAATATCAAAGCATTCCATGCGTTTAATCGGTTCATTAAGCTCTAATGCTTCTTCTAATAATTGGAAACGTTGCTCGACGGTATTTTTGTGCGATAACCGAGTGGCAACAGCATTGCTAGCATTTGTTATCGCTAACCGTAAAAAGTTAGCTCTATCGCCACGCACATTGGTTTTAAGTTCAAACTTCTTATCTAACGCCTGCTCTATCGAAGCTTCAAGCTCTGTTATGCCATCAAAAGAATGGCTTAAAATGACTTCTTTAGGAATGGTACGTTGAATATCTGCATTGAGATAAAACTGAGCCAAGAAAGAAGATAACACTTCTTCAATGTCGGTTTCAGCAGGCACTGAAGGATAATAACTACGGCTACCAAAAATTTTTCCATCACGAATAAACAACAAGTGAAAGCAAGCGATACCAGAGGCATAATTAACCCCTATCACATCCATATCACCTTTGTGATTAGACACTTCTTGTTGTTCGGCAACACGCCTTAATGCGGTAATTTGATCGCGGTATTGAGCCGCTTGTTCGTACTCCATTTCAACCGCTGCCGTTTCCATTTTGGCCACCAGCTGGCTAATAACCTGCTTGTCTTTGCCGCGTAAAAACAGCCCTGCCAGTTTAACTTGTTCGCTGTATTCTTTATCGCTCACAATCCCAACACAAGGCGCACTGCAACGATCGAGCTGATATTGTAAGCATGGACGAGAACGCGACTTATAGTACAAGTCATCACATTGACGAATTGGAAACAGCTTTTGCATTAAGTGCAAACTTTCGCGTACTGCGCCACCGTTAGGATAAGGTCCAAAATAATGGCCTTTTTCACGCTTAGGGCCACGGTGATAGGCAAGCCTTGGGTGTTTATGGCCACTGAGTAAAATATACGGATATGACTTGTCATCACGCAGCAGCACATTATATTTGGGCATGTACTGCTTGATGTAATCGTTTTCGAGTAACAGCGCGTCAGTTTCGCTATGGGTCACAGTCACATCGATGTGGTCAATATGCGACACCAATGCCTGCGTTTTAACGCTAGGAATATTGCTACGAAAATAAGAACTGAGGCGTTTTTTAAGATCTTTGGCTTTACCAACATAAATCACTTGTTGGCGTATATCGTACATTCGATACACGCCAGGTGCGCTGGTCACCGTTTTTAAAAAAGACTTGGCATTAAAACCACTAGACATGATTAAAGCTACTTAATGCGTTACGCGGAATAATCGCAACTAAAATGAACCTGTGTCGAGCATTTTGTAACGAATAGCCAAACGGGTCAACTCAACATCACCACCAATACCGAGTTTAGCAAACAAGCGGTAGCGATAACTGTTAACCGTTTTAGGGCTTAAGTTGAGTTTTTCCGAAATATCATTGACCTTTTCACCATTGGTGATCATCAACATAATTTGGAGTTCGCGCTCAGACAAGCTACTAAATGGGTTTTCGTCTGAATGATTAAACTGACTAAGTGCCATTTGTTGGGCGATTTCGGGCGACAAATAACGTTGACCGCGCGCCACTTGAGTAATCGCCCTCAGTACTTCTGGTGACGTTGAACCTTTAGTTAAATAACCCGATGCGCCAGCTTGCATCACCTTTGTCGGAAACGGATCTTCTGTTTGTACCGTTAATACAATTATCCGAGCTTCAGGCTGATAACGTAAAATCTTACGTGTCGCCTCTAAGCCGCCCATACCTGGCATGTTCATGTCCATTAAAATCACATCGGCTTCATTGTGCCTTGACCACTGCACGGCCGTTTCGCCGTCGGGCGCTTCGCCAACAACTTTAATACCGCGTTCGTCTTCTAGAATGCGACGGATCCCTGTTCTCACAAGTTCATGATCGTCAACCAAATATACAGATATCACGTTAACCCACCTATTTTATGCGTTATTCTTTTAAAATCTTTAGGGCCGTTTTATATACAAAACACTTCAATGCAGCTAACGGCAACAGAGGCCATTTAAACAACCAATATTAATTGCATGAATAAGACGCCTGAATTTAGCATCTTTACATTTACTGACACAAGTAAAGTCATAATCAAACGTGAAGGATGTGTACAAAACATGCAATAAGGTCACTTAGCCAAGAAACACGGTTAGCTATGGCTAAGTTTATAAACTATTCACCGTGAACAGTAACAATAATTGTTCTGCAAGACGCATTATCGCGGTGCTCACATAAATACAACCCTTGCCAAATGCCTAAATTTAAACATCCCTGAGTAATAGGTATGGTTTGGCTAACACCAATTAACGTCGACTTAATGTGCGCGGGCATATCATCAAGCCCTTCATATGTGTGCTTAAAATAAGGTGCGCCTTCAGGTGCAAGCACATTGAAATGACGCTCCATATCACCTCGCACTGTCGGATCTGCATTTTCGTTAATGGTTAATGATGCTGAGGTGTGTTGAATAAATACATGCAATAACCCAACGTTAATCTCTTTTAGCTCAGGTAATTGCGATAACACCTCGTCTGTAATTAAATGAAAACCACGCTTTTTAGAAGCAAGTGAGATTGTTTTTTGCATCCACATAAATAAAACCTATTCAATAAAATACACCACGCGATTAACTGTGATGGCAATGAGAGATTAAACAACACTCGTTAACATAGACGCTGTAAACCATTTCCATACACAGCAACAATAGAGCATACACCCAAGTCATTGCTTTCGATAGCATCTAGTCGGTCATTTACCATCACGCAGGCCCTGTTAAATGCATAATCTGACATGTTTGACGATTTAGTATGAAGATGAAGTCAAAGATAAACACTTTACCTTTGACTCAGGTAAAAAATCACAATAAAAGAGTGAGCGAGGAAGGGGTTAACGAGATAAAACAATGGCACTAAGCCGTTTGCCATGCTTAAAAGCAGCAACAAACGGCGTTTACACGCTGATGTTATTCCAGCATTAATTGTTTGATGTCGACAATAAGATTAGCAACAGAGGTATTATTTAAACCATTATAAATGCCTCGAATGTGCCTGTTTTTATCAACTAACACTAAGTTTTCGGTATGTAAAAAATCTTCATTACTGACATATTCACCTAAATCTTCATTGGCAAAATAGGCATTTCTGGCAAGTGAGTAAATCTGTTCGCGCTCTCCCGTAACCAAACGCCATTTGGCGGCATTAATATGATTTTTTTGAGCATATTGTTGCAGAACCTCAACCGTGTCATTAGCCGGTTGAATAGAATGAGACACAATCATCACATCGCCATCGTCTATAAATTCGCTTTGTACTTTAGATAATTGCGACTTCATTCGAGGGCAAATCCCCGGACAACTCGTAAAGAAAAAGCTGGCTACATAAATTTTATTTTTTACCGTGTCTTGAGTAACCGACTCACCTTGTTGATCAATAAACGAAAACGCCGGAATTTGATGAAACCCCACCAATTCGGAGCTGTTTGGTGTAAACCAATGGGGAGTAAATTCAGCACTGCCATAATAAGGTAAGGTGGCCAATGCCTCTTTAGCACTTGGCTCAGCTAACGCAGTTCCTGTACACAAAGCCACACATAAATTAATTAGACTCAACCACTTCTTCATTTTCTAATTCCACACACATATTTGAACGCTTAAGGCCAAAAACACGGCCGTTAATATACTCATAATTGCTAAACAATTTTCCATTACGCCGCCAAGCTTGTTGTAAACCAACTTCCTGACCATCAACATAATTCATCTTTTTAAACAACTCACCTGTGGCATACCATTGCAACGAAGTGCCATTCACCTTGCCTTGCCGATAAACAGACTCGGAGCGCATATTGCCATTACTCCACCAACTGTGAGTTGTTCCTTCAAGCACA
Source organism: Shewanella basaltis (assembly GCF_023283885.1). Taxonomy (GTDB): domain Bacteria; phylum Pseudomonadota; class Gammaproteobacteria; order Enterobacterales; family Shewanellaceae; genus Shewanella; species Shewanella basaltis. The sequence goes on along the minus strand of NZ_JAKILA010000008.1, from coordinate 6,627 downwards.
CCAGCAACATAACGAGAATCAAAAGCCAATGTACCGTTTTCAAACCATTGTGTTAAAAAACCGTCACGTAACCCTTGCTTAAAGTGTTCGCGTTTAGCCATTTTTCCGTTGGGGTAAAAAGTCACGGCATCACCTGTAAAAGGCTTATTTTGGTACATTCTTAACCCCGTGGTATGCGAAATATGGATCAACTTACTGTCGATAGAGCCATTTACGGGAGCATTAAACAGTAAACACGCCACCACAAGTAACAACACCGAGCCAATACCTAACAATATTGCTTTAACGGATAGCACTAGCGGTACCTTGATAATCGCCTGGGAATAATATGTAGTACGACCCTAAGTACAGCTCATTTTGAATGTGATAATGGTATTCAGGATCTTGCGCAAACTGTGTTGTTGACGTATGCCCACCAGATTCATCTAAATCGGTCGGGTATGTGCCAGTAGAATTACATTTGCGGCCATACAAAAAGAAGCCATCAGCAATCACGCCAATTAAATTTGAGTCATCGTCGGAAAACGAAATGGGCTCTAAATGATAATGATAACTTTGGGGTCCGGTGTGAGCACCGTTAAAGTCAAGACTCGTCGCGGCATCATCTAATGGGACACCTGGGCCTTCTTCATCGTTATAAATAACGGCCCCACTCACAGCAATACCAATCGCCCCAAGCCCAGTAGCTGAGCTAGACGTAGCTTTAGTTGGGTTGTTATCAACGGTTAATGTATATGTGCCCACAAAATCATCAATGTAACCCGGTGCCATTTGCGCATAACTGGTTACGGTAGGCTCAACATGTAACTCGTGTCCTGACGACCAGTAAGGTGAAGTGTGATTTGGTAAACCTGTTGTTTCAATAACAACTTTAGTGCCACTGAGCACAACATTGACGTTATCTTGATCAAACTCATAATAAGCCGTATGCAAAATACCAGTGCCAAGATCGTCAGAATCGCTGTCGGTAGATGAGTCTGTAGAACTTGCCGCGTCGGTTACATCAGTACTGTCTTCAGTCCCTCCACAACCCAATAATCCCAAGGTCAATGCCAAAGTGATTGCAATCGCGAGCTTAGTTAAAGGAGCATTGTTCATTTTATTTCTCATCGGTTAAACATAAGACAAAGCTTAACAATGCAATGTGCAGAAAATATGGAGAAATAATGGATAAGCAGCATGTTTGTATCCAACATTGTTAACCAAAACAACAACCCAATCACAATCTACTGGCCTTTGCGCCTAAGTTATGTACCACAAGCCGTTAACCTAGGGTCTGTTGATCATTCAAGGATGTTTTTGCAGCGATTTGTTGGTCTTTACTCATATACAAGTGCGCAGCGGAGACTTTGAGGTGTAGTAATTCTTCTTAAAAAGTCGATAAGCAGTAAAAATGGCCAACAAACGCTGCCCACAGGGTTCGGCTAAAAACGTTTTACTCTTTGTTGAACGATGCTTTCAAATAAAGAGTTGCTTAGGTGACTAGGCTTCAATCCATTCGCCTCGATTAAAACATTTTTAACTCGAACAAAATTCAACCAGCAAAGATCAACAGACCCTAGGGGCTGTGCCCTTTGACCAACAGATGCAACATTTTTATTGGTAATACACTAAGACATCAATTAAACATGACACATATTGGCAATGAGAAATACCTCACAAATTTAATGTCGACAAAGACTTAGTATCAAGTTATCGAGCAGATTTATTTTAATACTTATCCACGTCAAGCACGATGAGCCTCATGCAAAAGGTGTGCAATCACCCTTAAGGAACCTGCAATGAAAAGTACTGACATTCGCGTTATTCCGGGCATAGTTTCAATTGCAATCATTCTCTTTCTTTGGTTTGTTGTCGCTCCGCCACAGGGGGTGTCTGCCAATGCATGGCATTTATTGGCGTTATTTGTGGGCACAGTTGTCGCCATTATTGGTAAAGCCATGCCCATTGGGGCTATTGCGGTTTTAGCCATAACATTGGTGGCATTAACAGGCGTAACCAGTGACAAACCATCAGATGCGATTAAAGATGCGCTCAGTGGTTTTTCTAACTCATTAATTTGGCTAATAGGTATTGCGATTATTATCTCACGTGGATTAGCGAAAACAGGTCTGGGTAATCGTATCGGCTATTACTTTATTGCATTGTTTGGCCGAAAAACCATAGGTATTGGCTACGCGTTAGCGCTATCAGAACTTGTTATTGCACCAGTTACCCCAAGTAATACTGCAAGGGGCGGTGGTATTATTCACCCCATAATGAAATCTATTGCCACCAGCTTTGGCTCATCGCCAGAAGATGGCACATCGCGCAAAATAGGTCACTATCTCGCGTTAGTGAATTATCATACTAACCCTATCACCTCAGCCATGTTTATTACCGCAACAGCCCCGAACCCACTCATCGTCAAATTAATTGCCGACGCTACGGGGGCAAATATAAGTATTACTTGGGGCACATGGGCATTAGCTGCATTGTTACCCGGCCTGCTTTGTATTGCACTTATGCCGCTCATTATCTACGCAATTTATCCACCAGAAATCAAACGAACCCCAGACGCCCGTGTATACGCGAAAGATAAATTAGCCAACATGGGCCCAATGTCATACGCAGAAAAAATCATGGTTGGTGTATTTACCTTGTTGCTAGTGTTATGGGCAGGGATACCGGCAATGATTTTTGGTGAAGCCTTTGCTGTTGACACAACTGCAGTCGCTTTTTTAGGGTTATCGATTTTATTAATTAGCGGCGTGTTGAGTTGGGAAGATGTGCTTAAAGAAAAAGCCGCCTGGGATACAGTGGTGTGGTTTTCTGCGTTAGTCATGATGGCCACTTTTTTAAGTAAACTCGGCTTAGTGGCTTGGTTTTCTGGCATCGTTGAAAGCAATATCGCTCAATTAGGAGTGGGCTGGATGATATCAGTCATTATTCTGGTAGTGGTTTACTTCTACGCGCACTATTTCTTTGCCAGCACAACCGCACACATTACCGCCATGTTTGCCGCATTTTTTGCTGCAGGTATCGCCTTAGGCGCACCACCGTTATATCTTGGTTTACTGCTTGCCGGCGCATCGTCTTTAATGATGTCATTAACCCATTATGCTACCGGTACTTCACCCATTATTTTTGGCTCGGGTTACGTATCAATGGAAAATTGGTGGCTAATGGGTTTAATCATGAGTGTGGTTAATTTAACTATTTGGGGTGTGGTTGGCGCCCTTTGGTGGAAAGCGCTGGGCTTTTGGTAAGCTTATCGCAATCAACTTACTGTACTTTTAAATTAACGCTGACAAATGCCCTAGGCAATTTGTCAGCGTTATAACGCAATCCCCTTAAGTCGATACGATTTAGGTTTTAAACTGTTTTACATTTAACTCTAAGGTTTGTGCAAGATCTTCTAATTGATGGCTCGCAGCGGTGATTTTACTCGCCTCTTGTTGGGCTAACAATGCTGAACGGGTTATCTCAACAAAGTTTTGATTTATCTCTGCCGCCACGGCCGACTGTTGCTCAGCAGCAGTTGCAATTTGGGTGTTCATATCACTGATTTTAATCACCGACACATTGATTGCCGTTAACGACTCTTCAGCACGTTTAGCTTGCCCAACACCATCACGGAAAAAAAACGAAGCCACCCATAATTTACAAAAGTAACTTAACTCTTTTTCATGGCTTTGGCGAGGGTTACGATTGAAGTGATCAACTCATCAATTTTTATCGATATAGCTAAAATATTATCGTTAAATGAGTGATTTATGTGTCATCTAAGAAATTTAGCACAGCAGAGAACATTGATAGCTATCAAGCATAAGAAGAATTGTAATTTTATTTGGGATGATGACTTAAGCGCACAGCCAGCGCTGACAATTTGCCGCGCCTTGTCGTCGTTTTCGCTCTAAATGCTCACAGTATTCAGTTAAGGCAGGTAACGCTCCGACTGCACCTTTAAATAATGCACCAAATTCAGTGGTGATTTTAAGCCAATTCTCTGCGGGGATGTTTAGCCTATTCAGTATGTCCTGACTGCTTGAGCTAATGGCACCACGCTTATCTTCTCGAATAATCCGACCGGTATCTTCAACCAGTACAATGTAATCTTTTACGCTGAACATGAGTCCGTTAGGCATATTGAGTCTTTCATTTCCCACAAACGGTTATAGCTCGGGTGGTTGCTCACCTTTCATTGCTGAATTTATTCGACGTTGAATACTGGTGTAATCTGAGGTTTCAGGGGTTGTGGCCATCTTGGCTCTGACTGGGTTTAAATCTACATAGGCCATACAGGCTAATACTGCAGCTTCATCGAGTAGTGCTTGAGATTTGAAACGCCCTTCCCACAAATTTATTGGGAATCAATTTGAACAGCTTTAGCTGGCCCGAAGGGTGAGCGCCATGGATGGCAGCGAATAGAAACGACCAGTGCACTTATCTTCTTTATTGGCCATTCTGGCGATGGGCTCACTGAGTGAGCGCATAAACCAACTGATATCAATTAAGCGTTTACGGTATTCAGTAATGCATTCATTAACCGTTTGAAGTTCAAACTGGTTAAGGTCTTCCTCTTTAAGGTATTTGTGCGTGAGTAACGTACCTTTAAAGCCCTTGTGCCATTGAATGAGCACTTCTTTATCTGACCACTGTTTTGCTTTATCAGCATCAACCTTTAACACCACATGTAAGTGATTACTCCCTGTTCATTACAAAGAATGCATAAGCACAGATATCAATAGCAAAGATGGTCGCTAACTCAAGAATGCGTGAATCAACCCATTCACGCCGATGCTCAAAGTTCTCACCTGTTGAATTATCAATTCCGCACAAGAATGCCTTACGCACCACACGAGAACAGCAGTGATAACTTTCTATTTACAAGAGCAGGCGTATCTTCCAGGCTAACGATTGTCTGTCTTGGTCTGGCCATCTTTAATTACCGTTTGTGAAAGGGTAAATAAAGCCTAGTTCAGTGTTGAATATTTAGCCAGCTGTAATGGGTGGCCATGTTATTGTTATTTTAATTTGACTGCAAAAGCAGTCAAATAAGTTAGGCTCGCCTATTGACTGGAGGAAGGCTCATATGTGTTAGGCATTTTTATACTCTGGCCATTGTTCTATAGGGCTTTCTAGAAGCCAAAGTTCTTCTTCATTGGAATGCCAAATTAAATAAGGGAAATTATTGGTTCCATATAAGCGAATCACACTTCCATCTGGAATGGTGAATTGATCTGAGATTGAAACAATCGGCCAGTCACCAAATGAATCAGCTTGTGATTTTAACAAAGAGAGTAGCTCACAAGTTTGAATTTCTTTACCTAAACCTTCTTCTTCGTTTGCAAACTCTGTAGCCACTAAAATAAATTGGCTACCGTCTTCCTCATCGAAGTACCCTGAACCAATATTAAAAATTTCTACCTCATCATCGTTTAAATTAGTAAACCGCGCATTTTTAGTTACTAGCTTTGTTTTGAAGTGAGGGGATTCTATTAATCTTTGCTCTATAGCACTTATTAAATCATTTACCGTAATCCAAGAGTCAGCCTTTGTATTGAAACTTTTCATATAGACATGAAGTTCGGACTCGCTGTCATTAATAATATCATTTATTTCTTGTTGGGATTTTCCACCAAAAATTGATTTAAAACTCATAACGCTCCTAAATATCTAACGCTTAGCTATGGGGCAAAAGCACAATGCGAAAATAGCGAAGCCGCATTGTGTTTTTGTCCCAGCAGCCCGCGCAGCGGGTTGCAACTTGAGCGCTTTGTTATAAGACATTCTACTTGTCGTTCGGTTTTAATGGTGCCAATAGTAAGTAAAATATGAAACTTACCCAACTTACAAAAAGAGTGGCAAGTATCCAAGCCAGCTTTTCGTTTCTCCCTACTTTGTTTGATTTTCCAATGACAAACAACGGAACCAACCAAAATACGACAAGTATAATTAGCATTGGAAGCCAACTAATTAGGATTTCTGATAACATTGATGAGTTTTCGTTCATTTATGATACTTCCATATCTCATAACGTAGTGTTCAACCGCAGTTTGTAAGTAGCGCATTGCGATACACTTTGCGCAGCAATTCGCTAAATGCGCTACTTACAAACTGTCGAGTGGAGGCGCGAAGCGCCGGAACGTTGTTGGAACACCTTGTTATGTGATTTTAGTTCCTACTTCGCATTTCTAAAATTTTCAATTCAATTAGCCACCTACCAAACCTAGCTAGCATACCTCCAAAAAAAGCAATTGTGGGAAAGCTCAGTAGTGCTACACCTAGCCCATCTCCTGGGCTTCCGTTACTGCTCTGCTGCAATAAAAAATATTCAGCCCATATTGCAATAAGAGGCAAGCCTATGATTGCAGAGCTGATCCAATACCATTTCCATGTTGGAATTAATAACGGTATTAAAAATAATGATAAGCACGGAAGTAATATAAACAGCACAAATGACATTTAGCACCAATTTCCTTATGAAAAAAGTAGAAAGTTATGCGAGGCGATATTCTGTTGCAATTCCCCAACATAACGCTTTGCTAAGGGGCAATTACCAGTTGGCTAGGATTGCGCGAAGCGCCAAGCCGACTGGTAATTGTCCCAGTGAGTTTACGAACGAACTTGAGCAACTTGTTATAT
>NZ_JAKILA010000007.1 GCF_023283885.1 Shewanella basaltis | reverse complement strand
TTAATTCGCCTTGTTAGCAAAACAAATCACAAGCTTGACAGTGGATTTTAGTCAATCTATTGATTTATATCGTTATCAATACATCTCTTATCCAGAGTTGAGGTTAATCAGCATGCTCACATTTTTGTGCTGCTTAGTACTATCACTTCAATTGAGCTTAGGTACGTTTGCGCATCACAACAATAGCCACAGCAGTAAGTGCTAACACCATGCAATACCAGGCGTTAGAAACCGCTGTTAGTGGGCTAATAGTAAACACAGATGCTATAAGTAATGCCTGTGCACCATGTGGGATAAGCCCCTGAATAATACAGGCAAAAATATCGAGAACACTTGCTGCACGCTTAGGTGTAACGCCATGCTTTTCGGCTAATTCTTTGGCAATATCACCGGTTACAACAATCGATACCGTATTGTTGGCCACACAAGTATTGGTTGCAGCAACAATAGCCGCCATGCCTAATTCAGCAGCGCGAGTTGATGCATCGCCATTGGCTTTTGAAAAGCGGCTAATTAACTTTTCAATTAACTGACTGACAAAAGTTAACCCGCCTTGTTGTTGCATCAACGCTGCTAATCCGCCGACTAACATCGACAGAATAAAAATCTCCTGCATATTCGTAAAGCCAGTATAAATATCATTACCCATTTGGATAACAGTATATTCCGAGGTAAACACCCCTGTGGCACCGGCCAGTACAATACCTAATGACAACACAACAAAAACATTAAGCCCCACGACAGCAAGCACTAAAATGGTTAGGTACGGGATAACTTTTAACACGTCGATGTCTTGCGCAGCAATATCTGCCTGGCCCTGACCTGCAAGAGAAAATAACACCAAGGTGATGATTGACGCAGGAATAGAAAACACTAAGTTCTCACGAAATTTATCTTTCATGTCGCAGCCTTGCGTTCGAGTTGCCGCAATCGTGGTATCAGAAATAATCGATAAATTATCACCAAATAATGCACCCGACATTACCGCACCCGCCATTAGTGCGTAGTCAATTTGAGCTTGATCTGCAACGCCTAATGCAACCGGAGCCACCGCTGCAATCGTCCCCATAGAGGTTCCCATTGAGGTCGCAATAAATGCCGCAATCACAAAAAAGCCTGGCAGTAATAAATTAGAGGGGATAAAAGATAATCCTAAAGCGACAGTGGCATCAACGCCACCAGTGGCTTTTGCCACCGCAGCAAAGGCTCCTGCAAGCAAATAAATTAAACACATGGCAATAATATTGCTGTGACCAATCCCCTCAATGAAGGTTTCAATGGCCTGATTAATATGCTGTTTAGACAGGATTACCGCCAATACTATCGCGGGTAGAATGGCGATAACACTCGGTAATTGATAAAAGGCGTAATCAACACCTTGGCTTTGAAAATACAAGCCAGCGCCAATGAATAAACCTAAAAACACAAATAAAGGTAATAGCGCGACAAACGAAGCTGGGCCAGTGGTTGCTTTGCTAGTTGATGGAGTTGCTTTGGTCAAAGTAGTCTCTCTTTGTCTTAACGATTATGGGTTGTCGGATGAGAAAAGCGAGTACGACACAATCTCGGTCATCATAGATTATTTAGCACTAATTAAAGTAAGCTAAACATTGCAGTCACATCTTAACAAGTCGTGCAAGAATAAGAGAACTTCATAACCAAGTCAATCTAGACGTCTAGACTTCTTTGCTTCCGTAATAAAATTAATGCTAAAACTCACTAACTGCTACAAATATTTTACATAACATTCAAAAATTTATCGTTTTATATGCAGCTTAAGTTACATTGCATGCACGCTGAATAACTCGGGCCTATTAATCTATCAAGGTGGTTTTGCAAAAAGCTCAGCAACTTAAGCTTGAGTTAAGATAACACTAACCTAATGCTGATTTGCTGATCAGACAAGTGTTCAGCACCTTTAATAAGATAAAGGCATCGAACAAAATCAGCCAGAGTGGCCACAATAAAACGATGTTATACCATTGCGCGTTAGCAAGTGATCTCTTTGCGAGAATTTAAAAGGGCTTAAACAAGGCGAATGACTGAATGAATAGTGACTCTCTTTCGAAGTCATGCAACGCAGTATAAGCCCTTTTAACACTCGCCAGAAAGGAATACCCCAGCCGCTTTTGCTTTACGTTCTCGCTATTTGAAAGGGAACAACCATTACTGCATAGCGACGCCTTAATCAAAAACCGCTGGACGCATTCTGAGTAGCCACTTATTAATGCGCAATGGTATTAAGATAGAGCAAATGTCATTCGTTACAGATCAGGCAATACTGACGTTGAGCGCGCGATGCAGTCAAACTCAAATCAACTATTGTGCAGTTTCTATGGCTCAAGCCCCCTTCTTTGGGGATATCAGTCATTGTTAAAATAGTGTGGTGCCACAGACCCCGAGCAAAGCACTGACCTAAAAAAGCCCACTACCATGAGTGGGCTCAACCAAATGACCAATCAATCTACTCGTCTGCATCACCCAAAGACAACAAGGTGGCGTTTCCACCAATAGCGGTAATGTTATTTGTGCGTGTTTTTTCAGTCACAAAACGAGTTAAATAGTGTGGGCCACCCGCTTTAGGGCCTGTGCCCGACAGCCCCTGGCCACCAAATGGTTGTACACCAACCACGGCGCCAATTTGGTTACGGTTAATGTAGACGTTACCTACATTCACTTTATCTGCAAGCGACAAAGCGTGCCCTTCATTGCGGCTATGAATACCCAAAGTTAAACCAAAGCCTGTGCTGTTAATTTCATCGATTACTTTAGCTAAATCGGCAGCTTGGTATCGAATAACGTGCAGAATAGGCCCAAAATGCTCTTTTTCAAGTAACTTAATTGAGTCAATCTCAACTGCGGTTGGCGCAACAAAGTGACCATGTTCAGTACCAGCAGGCAACTCAAGTTTATTAATTAATTTACCCACCTGACTTATATGATCGATATGCGCATTCAAATTTGCTTTGGCGTTGGCATCTATCACAGGGCCAACATCGGTTTTAACCAAGCTTGGGTTACCAATGACTAACTGCTCCATGGCACCTTTCATGACTTCAATCACGCGATCGGCAATGTCTTCTTGTAAAAATAACACTCGCAGTGCAGAACAACGTTGACCAGCACTAGTAAATGAGGAAGAAACTACATCATTGACCACTTGCTCAGGCTGTGATGTTGAATCAACCACCATGGCATTTTGGCCACCGGTTTCAGCAATCAGTGGAATAATCGCACCATCACGGTTTGCTAAAGTGCGGTTAATCAATTTTGCAGTAGTTGTCGAACCTGTAAAACACACACCACCAATACGCTCATCGGCGGTGATTGCAGAACCGACAACCGCCCCCGTGCCTGGTAAAAATTGCAAAACATCAACCGGAATACCCGCTTGATGGGCAAGCTGTACCGCACGATAACCCACTAAACAGGTTTGCTCAGCAGGCTTAGCAACTACTGTGTTACCTGCAGCAAGGGCGGCAGATACTTGACCCAAGAAAATTGCTAATGGGAAATTCCACGGGCTAATGCACACAAAAATGCCACGGCCTTGCAAAAATAACTCGTTCAACTCACCTGTAGGGCCCGGAAGCAATTCTGGTTTAGCCATCATTTTCTTGGCTTGCACTGCGTAGTAACGGCAAAAATCAACGGCTTCGCGGACTTCATCAATACCGTCTTGAATGCTCTTACCAGCTTCGCGGGTACAAAGTGCAATCAATTCTTCACGATTTTCTTCTAGCAGATCCGCCAGTTTTTGCAGCGCATTAGCACGAGTTTCAACTGGGGTGCGAGCCCAACCGGCAAATGCAGCATCGGCACTGGCAATGGCTTGTTCAATTGCATTCGCATCTGCAAAAGCGACACTACCGACAGTTAATCGAGTATCAAACGGGCTAACAACTGTGTGCATCTCACCGGTTAAGGTTTTGCCATTTACAAGTGGGCCCGCTGTCCATTGGGTATTGCTATAAGTGTCCAATGCAGCAAAAAATGGCTCTGATTCAGAAATAATGTTCATGTTTAATCCTTTAGAATTTTTACGTTCTGCACCAAAAATATCAGCAGGCTTGACGATGTGTTGATTGGCTAATGACTTGTAACCTAATAAGGTCACCAAAGGGTGCACCACTAGGCTTTCGATAGGTGTATTTGGGTCAACGAGCTTATGCACAAAAGACGTATTGGCACCGTTTTCGAGCAAACGACGAACCAGGTACGGCAGTAAATCTTTATGGGCACCTATTGGCGCATAAATGCGTACTGTTTTTGCACCGCTTTCAGCCAGCATAGTGTCGTAAAGCTCTTGACCCATACCGTGTAAACGTTGAAATTCGTATATACGATCGCCTGCCATTGCATCAATGCTGGCAACGGTTTGCGCATTATGAGTGGCAAACTGTGGGTATATGGCTCCACGAGTGGCATCTGACAATAAATAGCGTGCACAAGCAAGATAAGACACATCTGTGCCGGCTTTACGAGTGTAAAGTGGATAACCCGCTTCACCAGCTTGTTGCGCCCATTTAAGCTCACTATCCCAATACGCCCCTTTTACAAGGCGCAGTGGGATTTCATCACCTTGATCTTTCGCCAAGCGAGTTAACCAGCACAATACCGGTAAACAACGCTTAGAATATGCCTGTACCACTATGCCTAATAATCCCCAGCCTTTTGCGGCATCAGACTGATATAACTTTTTAAATAATTTCAGCGATAACTCAAGGCGATCCACTTCTTCAGCGTCAATAGAAATGCCGATGTTTAGCTCGCGGGCCTGGACTATGAGGCTAATAACGGTGTCGTATAATTCAGTTAATACACGGTCTTCGTTGGCCACTTCATAACGAGGATGCAATGCAGATAATTTAATGGAGATAGTAGGCCTTGGCGAATCAGATGTGTCGTATTGCTGCGCGCCTAGGTCACGTATAGCATTGCTGTAGTCGTTAAAATATTTTTGTGCATCACTGGCGGTAAGTGCTGCTTCACCCAACATATCATAACTGTGGGTATACCCTAATTTGCGTTTAGCTTCGCTATTTTTTAGCGCTTCAGAAACGTCTTGGCCCAAGACAAACTGCTTACCCATGATTTTCATCGCCGCCAACATAGCTTGGCGGATCATTGGCTCACCAATACGGTTAACCAGGCGCTTGAGCAGATTACTCGGTGAGCCATCAATGTTACGGTCGAGTTTAATAATTCTCCCTGTTAACATTAAGCCCCAAGTCGATGCATTAACCAATAATGAGCCACTTTTATTTAAGTGCTCATCCCACTTTGCACCCGACAATTTATCTTCAATTAACGCATCTGCTGTTGCCGCGTCAGGAATACGCAATAACGCTTCTGCCAAGCACATTAAAATAATGCCTTCTTGGGTTTCTAAGCTGTATTGCTGTAAAAAGGCATCAATACCGACCATCAGGCCTTTTTTCTCAAATTGACGAACCTTAGTCACAAGCTCATGGGCTCTACGCGTGACCTGCTCAATGTCTTGTTCAGACGATGGCACAAGCTTAATTAATTCAGACAGGTATTGCTCTTCGTCGACAATGTAATTATGTGTTACTGCCATAAACAGTTCATCAAGGGTGGCATTGTCGTAGCGGCCGTCCAGTACTTCACTCGCTTTGAACATAGTATTCGCTTCCATCGGGTCAGGTTAAAGATGGTTATTGGGTGGTTAAATGGACACTGTATTTACGAATATTTTATTTTGTATACAATGTACGATCTGATTTTTCGGCGATTATACCTCCAAAATGTGAACTTGGACACAATAGATATAAGCACGATTGACGCTGTTTGATTTAGATTATTGAAAAATATAAAGATAGTTATTGTTAAAAGTTGTTACCAACAAAAAATAACTTTTAAGGCAATGATTTTAAAGAATAAATAACAGATGGGTTATAAGCCGCATTATTGCATAGATTGTTAATCTGCATGCATTAAACAAAAAGCCAACGTTTTAATCGTTGGCTTTTTTAACTGGATGAATAACCGCTTGTAGATTTACATCCAACGATTGCGCTTACGACGCTGTGGACGGGGCAAGTACACTAAAATAATACCGATAAGCGCCCCTAACCCAGCAATTAATCCACCTTGTTGCCATAACTCATAGCGTTGATCTTCTGCAACTTGAGCAATTTTTAATTGAGCTTCATCACGCTGCTTAATGGCAAGCGCTAAAGAACTGGTGAGTTCTGCGACTTTCTCATTAGCCAGTTTCAAATACTCAGCGGTATTATCTGTACTAAATGATTCTTTATTTAACTGTTCATTAGCCTGTCTTAACTGCGCCTCCATATCAGGAAAACGAACGCGAAAACTAGGCTTGTCAGTGACTAAACTGGCTAATACCCAACCTTCACGACCCTTATGATCGATAATTTGGGTATAGTCACCTTCAGTGTTATCGAGTTTTGTCACGGGTTGGCCTGCTTCCACACTGCCAATAATTCGAAATTCTTTGCCTGGTCCGCCATGTAAATAAGTAAATACATCATCAGATATATAATCTGGTTCTGCTGGCGCAGCAAAAACACCACTTGGCGCAAGCACTAAAATAAAGATTGAAAGCAGTCTTAACACGTTAATTATCCCAACACTGTAAACTTGGTGTCATGCTATTTATTAAATGCCCTGAATGCAAGAAGGAAGTCATATGACTTCCTTCTTAAACGCATTTAACCATTCATATTTTTACAAATGTGTGCAGCTTTACATTAAATTAGCTAAAAATAGCTTTGATAATGTAGAAGAACACAATTGATAGTGCAGCACCTGCTGGTAAGGTCACAACCCAAGACACAACAATGTTACGCACTACACCAATATTAATGGCTGCAATACCACGAGCCATGCCCACACCTAATACCGCACCAACCAGTGTTTGCGTAGTTGAAATAGGTAAACCAGTACCTGATGCCAACACAACAGTTGACGCTGCTGCAAGTTCAGCCGCAAAACCACGGCTAGGGGTTAGGTGAGTGATGTTCTTACCAATAGTTTGCATTACTCGTTGACCAAAAATAGCCAAACCTAACACAATACCCGTTGCACCAAGAGGTAATATCCACCAGTTTAATACCGCTTTAGAACCAATAACACCGCCACTTTCAACAATAGAAACAACAGCAGCCAATGGGCCAATCGCATTTGCAACATCGTTTGAACCGTGGGCAAATGCCATACAACAGGCGGTCACGACCATTAATATCGCAAATACTTTTTCAACGTTACCAAATTGAGTTTTTAAATCAGCTTTGTCGCTCATTTTTAAACGGCTAATTGCAACTTTACCAAACAGACCCACTGCAACTGCAACCGCTATTGCTAGCAAATAAGCTTCTGTGGTTGAGAAGTGCAAACCAACGTGTTTTAAGCCTTTGGTAATGGTCACAAGTGACATCACAAAGCCTGCTAAGGCCATATAAAAAGGCACATAACGCTTCGCATTGGTTAGCGGATCCTCAGTATCAAAAATCAGTTTCTGTACACTTTGGAAAATAATATAGGCAATAAAACCAGAAATCGCTGGAGTCACAACCCAAGAACCCACGATGCCGCCAACCGCGCTCCAAGCAACTGAATCAATGTTGACACCCACTGCAGCAAAACCAACAATTGCACCAATGATTGAGTGCGTTGTTGATACCGGCCAACCAAGTGCTGACGCAACAACCAGCCAGATACCTGCAGCAAGTAATGAACCGATCATACCGTATACTAATAACTCAGGTGTTTCAGTAAAGAAACTTGCGTCAATAATACCTTTACGGATAGTACTGGTCACTTCTCCGCCCGCTAAAAAAGCACCGGCGAACTCAAAAATCATTGCGATAATAATCGCTTGTTTAATAGTAATGGCATTAGAACCTACTGAGGTTCCCATGGCATTGGCTACATCGTTTGCGCCAATACCCCACGCCATCAAAAATCCAAATACCGCCGCAAGCATAATAAGCATTGGGCCATTGGTGACTAATACATCAACCATGTTGTTTCCTTGATAACCTTGTGATTAATTACGAGCTAACATTAGCTCTAGGCGGGAACCGACACGCTCAGCAAGATCTGCTAAACCTCCAACCCATTCGATAATTTTATACATGAACATCACATCGATAGGATTCAAACCATCTTCTAATGCGTACAACTGACGACGCACTTGAATTTGTAAATCATCAGAATCTTCTTCGATAATATCGAGTTCATTGATCATTTTGGCAACCAACTCAACTTCACGACCACGGAAACCGGTTTCGAGTAAATCGTCGAGCTCGTTAATAGCTTGCTTAGCTAAAGACACGGCATCTAAACAACGTTTAAGATAGGCACCGAAAGCAGCTTGGACAGGCTGAGGAAGGACTAATTGACGGCCGATAACACGACCAGAAATATCTTTTGCCGTATTGGCAATCTTGTCTTGCTGAGTTAATAACTCAAGCAGGTCAGTTCGCTCAACTGGCATAAACAATCCACCGGGTAAGGTTAGGCGGATTTCACGCTTTAGTGAATCAGCATCTTTTTCCAACAAACTAATTTGTTTGCGGATCTTTACCGCTTCATCCCAGTCACCTGAAATGGTTGCGTCAAAGAAAGGAACAAGAAGTGATGCACACTCATTGACTTTGTCTATATGCAGTTCTAAAGGCTTAAGAGGTGATTTTGCAAACACACCTAAAATAGAGTTTACTGGCATTGCCGTTTACCTATTTAATGAATTCCAGTTTGGAAAAAGCGGGCGCATGTTAACCTAAGCGTCCGCATAATGAAACTGTGTTTTTTAATTTTGTAACACACAGGTTCTCAGTTATCGTTGCGCATTATATATGATGCAAGCAACGCCATCCTAAGATATTTTTATTACAACAATATGACATTGTGAACCTATTATGACGCATTAATGAACATTTGATGACAATTAGAGTAAAAATAAATGAATGCAGAAATCGAGTTAAAACTATTCTTTCAGCCTCAAGACCATGATTTATTGATTAAAACGCTTAATGAACTCCCTAATGCAGTACCACAAAAAACCTTAAACCTCTCTAACGGATATTTTGATACGCACGACTTACAATTGCGTCGCTGGGATATGGGATTACGAGTCAGAGGCTTTAACGAACAACTCGAACAGACGATAAAAACAGCAGGCAGTGTCGTTGGCGGCATCCATTCACGTCCTGAATATAATGTCTCTATTGCTCAAAAAATACCGGATCTGTCATTGTTTCCAGCCGAAATTTGGCCTGCAGCACAACCCATCGATGCGCTTAGCGCTTCTCTTGAATGTATTTTTGAAACCAATTTTCAACGGCAGACCTGGCATATTCAACATCAAAATGCGCTTGTCGAAATAGCCTTAGATCAAGGAAAGATTGTTGCCGGTAGTTTGAGCGAAGCCATTTGTGAACTTGAATTTGAATTACTATCAGGTTCGCCTGCTGCACTCTTATCGTTAGCAATAGCGGTAGCTAAAACTGTACCATTAAGATTAGGCAAAGCCAGTAAAGCCCAACGAGGCTACCAACTTGCTGGAAAATCAACAGCAGTAGCAACGACACCATTAGACCCTTTTGAATTGCCTCCCTCTGAGCCCAATGCGCACTCAGCACAAAAAACCATGGCAGACTTACTCGAGCGTTGGCAATTAATTGAACAGCGCCTATGTGCTATACAAGGCTTTGGGCATCATCCATTATGGTCACAATTGATTGAGTGTATTGAACTGTTAGGATCTGCTACTTGGCAAGTAACGCCAGACAAATCAATCGCAGATCTGTTTCATGTGATAAAAAATCTAGTGAAAACACAAGTTGAGCAGCATAACAAGCAACAGGATTTAACGTCTGCAGAACAGCTCGCACAGCTATGGCGTCACCCTCAATACGGCCAATTACAGCTCGCATTAGTCAGTTTGGCCCTCACAGTGCAAGCGTAAATCACGGCCAAACAAAAAACAGGAAGGCAAGCCTTCCTGTTTTGTATTAGTTATCTATTGGCATTACTTTGCTAATGCTTGTTTCACTCGTAAGCCATAATCGGCATCGGCTTTAGTAAAATGATCAACCATTGTTTGCTGAACCGGCAAGGTAGTTTGTCTTAGCGTGCTTGCAATCGTGTCAACTAATCGTACTTTCTCTTCTTCACTGAATATACGGTACAAGTTACCTGCTTGGGTAAAATCATCCTGGTTATAACGGCTATAACGTGCTGCTTCACCGTCTAAACGCAATGGTGGCTCTGCAAAATCAACATTTTCAGTTAATGGAGCCTGAGTATTAGGGCCATAATTCACACTCGCATCACCACCGGTTTGACTGCCTTGGTATGGGCAGTGTGTTCCCGCCATGGCTCCAGCACGTTGATGATGATTGGCTTTAGCTGCGTGTGGGCAGTTAACCGGTAACTGATTGTAATTAGTACCAATACGATACCGCTGTGCATCAGCATAAGAAAACAAACGTGCTTGAAGCATTTTGTCTGGCGATGCACCAACACCGGGTACTAAGTTACTTGGCGCTAACGCCACCTGCTCCACCTCAGCAAAGTAGTTTTGCGGTAATCTATTTAGCTCAAGTACACCCACTTCAATAAGCGGATAATCGCTGTGCGGCCACACTTTGGTCAAATCAAATGGATTGATGGCATACGTATTTGCTTCAGCCTCCGGCATAATTTGCACGTTGACAGTCCAACGCGGGAAATTTGCATCATTTATGGCCACCATCATGTCACGCTGTGACGAGTCAGGATCAATACCCTTTAAGATATCGGCTTGTTCGCCGGTTAAATTCACCACACCTTGTTGTGATTTAAAGTGAAACTTAACCCAAAAACGCTCTCCTTTAGCATTCCAAAATGAGAATGTGTGCGAGCCGTAGCCGTGCATTTGGCGATAGTTAGCCGGAATACCACGGTCTGACATCAAAATAGTCACTTGGTGCAATGATTCAGGGTTAAGAGCCCAAAAATCCCACATGGCTTGTGGATCTTTTAAGTTGGTTTGTGGGTGACGTTTTTGAGTGTGGATAAAGTCTGGGAACTTAATACCATCACGAAGAAAAAACGTTGGCGTGTTATTACCGACAATATCGTGGTTACCACGAGCGGTATAAAAACGAAGACCAAATCCACGAGGATCACGTTCAGCATCAGCAGAGCCCATTTCGCCGCCCACGGTCGAAAAACGCACAAATGTTTCAGTTTGCTTACCCACACCATTAAAATGATCAGCTATGGTGTATTCGCTTAAATCTTTGGTTAACGTAAATGTACCATAAACACCCGTACCTTTTGCATGCACAACACGCTCAGGAATACGCTCGCGGTTAAAATGGGCAAGCTTTTCGATTAAATGCCAATCTTGTAAAAGTAGTGGCCCGCGCTCACCAGCTGACAATGAATTTTGATCATCTGCCACTGGCGCACCATTTTGGCTAGTTAAATAGTTATTTTGATTCATGTATTGCTCCTATGCCTGGTCTGTTAACCACTGCTCAATTAAGTCGTAAATTGTTGCCATGATGATTTCCCTCACTCGACTCATCATTCGATAAACAGATAATAAAGGCGCAACCTAACTAATTAAAGCGATTAAAACAGATGACCAAAATCGACAAAAGAGATTAGGTTTAAAAATTTGAATTCATAAAACAGATTAAAACAAGGGGGGGTGTTTAACAGATTAAAGCTACTTGCTAAGCGCTTTGCTAAGTGTTCATACCTAGGGTCTGTTGATCTTTCAAGGTTATTTTTACAGCGGATTGTTGGTCTTTTGTACAAAGCAGAGACTTTGAAGTGTAGTTAACCTGAGTTCGGGATAATAAACGCCTTTCAAGCAGTCCTTTGCCTTCCTCACTGCGTTAAATTAACTTGCAATAGGCTAGCTATTGACGCGTTAATTCGCCTTGTTAGCAAAACAAGTCACAAGCTTGACAGTGGATTTTAGTCAATCTATTGATTTATATCGTTATCAATACATCTCTTATCCAGAGTTGAGGTTAGTTAACCTGAGCTCGGGATAATAAATGCCTTTCAAACAGTCCTTTGCCCTGCTCACTGCGTTGAATCGACTTACAATAGGCTAGCTATTGACGCGTCAATTCGCCTTGTTAGCAGAACAAATGACAAGCTTGAAAGTGAGAATGGATAACATGTTGATTTTAAATAGTATAAGTTCATCCCTTATCCCGAGCTCAGGTTAGTTATGCGCAATGGTATTAACAATAAAAAAGCCAAAATGTACATTTTGGCTTAATAACATCAACAGGCTGTCGCGAGTTATTCTTGCGGCGCGGCGGGCTCTCGGTATAGCTTTACAAGGTAATATACATCAATCAGTACAATGAAAAAGTTAACCAGAGCCACAGGGATCGCGTCTATCGCTAAACCATAAGCAACAAATAAGGCGGCACCAATTAAATTCCACCAGCGTAACTTTTTAATGTCTGACATCATCAGCGAAATAGCCACCACAACTGAAGCCAGATAACCGACCCATTCCCAGATATTGATACTGTCCATGGATTCTCCTTATAGAGAAATAATTAACGCGAGTGAACAAACCTATATTCGCGACGACTAATCAAGTAAAGCACCTTATAGGTATAGTATAAAACTTAAAAGACTAAAACTTTGATCTGCAGTCGGTTTGTGCATATTGTTTAGCGCTTATCGCTCGACAACCGCAGCGGTCATACGTGAGATACAACACAACTCACCAGCACTATTGCGAATTAATATTTCCCACACTGAGCTGCGTTTGCCTAGGTGTACCGGTTTAGCTGTTGCGGTCAGCTCGCCATTGCGTGAGGCTTTTAAATGGTTCGCGTTAATCTCCTGGCCAACACAATAATAGCGGGTAAAGTCGACCACGAAGTTTGCTGCATAACTGGCAACCGTTTCAGCTAATGCCACATTGGCGCCACCATGTACAATCCCTAACGGATTGTGTACCGACGGATTTGCTGGCATCGTCGCTACCATGTAGTCATCACCTATTTCTGTGATTTTAATGCCTAAGGTTTGCATTAAAGTACCTTTGCCTTGCATGCCGGCATCTAAACGTGCGCAATCTTCAAGTGTGACGTTGCTAAACCAAATACTCATAATTACAGTCCATTTTTATTGTTATCAATTCAGTCGACTTACAAAAAGTCTACTGATCAGTTTGCTTGTTTTAGTTTAATTTTGCTTATTGTACACTGACACCGACACAAAAAAAGTTCAATGAAAACATAAACAAAATACAAAAAAGGAGCCGAAGCTCCTCAATGTTATACCCATCTTGATTTAACTCACTAATTCACAGTGGCTTTGGTAGGTTTGCGCCCATCGAAGTAACTCGACTCGGTTACGCGACTCTGTCTTTCTAAAAATAGAAGACACGTGCGCCTTTACTGTGTGTTCGCTGATACATAAGCGCTGAGCAATTTCTTTATTGCGCGCGCCACTGGACACCAGTTGGATAATCGTACGTTCACGATTAGTGAGTCGCTGTACAATCGCCTCGGTTTCTTCGGGTAATTCAGTATTGGTGTCAAGTTGCTGAACTAGGCGTCTAAAAATTTTACTGATAAGCGGTCTGTCATACCACAGCTCATCTGACACCATTTTTCTCAGGCCCGTTAACATTAAATCCATCCGCTGATCGCTATACAACAAACCGCGTACGCCAAGTAATAATGCAGACTCTTGATCTAATGAGCCGCGTTCAACCTGGTATAATGCAACTGGGACATGATTAACTAGCCGTGACACGATTAACGGAATACCTTTTGCGTCTAACGCGGCACCCTTTTGTGAAATGAGATAAAAGTTATTCGCATTTTTATCAAGCTCAAGTTCTGACACGTGCTTAATAATACGGGTTTTTAAACCGATTGACTCAGCTAAAATAGCCAAATGACATGGTGCTGCGATTTGATGTAGAAACACCAACTCATCGATATTAGAACTCATCACTCTTCTCCCTGAAAAGCTAATTTTGCTCACAAATACTTGAGCGCATCCTAAGCGCCATTCTATACAAAAAAGAAACGCTATGACTAGGGTCTGTTGATCTTTGCTGGTTGAATTTTGTTCGAGTTAAAAACGTTTTAATCGCGGCGAATGGATTGTAGCCTAGTCACCTAAGCAACTCTTTATTTGTAAAGCATCGTTCAACAAAGAGTAAAACGTTTTTAGCCGAACCCTGTGGGCAGCGTTTGTTGGTCATTTTTACTGCGTTATCGACTTTTTATGTAGAATACTACACTTCAACGTCTCTGCCTTGTACAAAAGACCAACAACTCGCTGCAAAAACAACCTTGAAAGATCAACAGACCCTAGCATTAAGGCTTAGGAAAATAAATAATCTGTTTATATTTAACAATTTAGAGTAAAAACACTAAACCAACATCTACCGCTGCGGCCCCATCGCACACCGCAACAACAGGTGGGTAATACCATTACGTATTACTCAATGACCAAAATAGCGACTTAGTACCACTAATCATAGTCAATTTTTGCTAGTTCATTGGGATGTTATGTCAGCCAAAAGTATTAATAGTTCATTAGACTGACAACAATCCCCTTTGTACACTACAAACGACTAATGCTGTCATCATGATGCGCGCTAATAACTAATATGCTGAATTTGTTTATTGTGTAGCGGAGTTAACACTAACAACGACACTATGCCTCCTATTAGGGCTAAAAACATATCAGATTGTGTATCCCACACATAACCTTGAGTGCCCAAAAAGGCTTCGGCATTTTCACCTGTCGCCGCGGCAACCCACCACTCAATCAATTCATAAAAGGCTGAAAATGCCAATACAAAACAGACTGCTAAAAATTGGCACCAGGCACCAACTTGCATGACTTGCTTACGAATAAAAATTTCTCGCGCCAAAATCACTGGAATAAAACCTTGTGCAAAGTGGCCTACTTTATCGTAGTTATTGCGGTCGCTGCCCAACACCTGCGCTAACCAGTCAAATAATGGTACTTCAGCATAGGTATAACGAGCACCCACAAATAATACACAACAATGAACCAAAATTAAGCCATAGGCTAACGAAGTCAGTGGGAAGTTTTTACGACTAAAAAATAAAATAGGTAGGGCAATTAATGCAGGTAAGGCTTCTAACCACCAGGTGAACATATCTTTGGGATCGCTAACCGACCACAACAACACCATCAGGTAAATCGCTATCCATAGTGCGCGCATTTTCATCCTAAATTCCTCATCTGCGATATTGTTCTAAAATTAAAATATTACTTTAGCCATCTAGCCCTCCACAAGCTCCAAAAAAAGTGCTACTTTGGCATTGCGTCGGAAGTCCGCATTTATATCACAACTATAAGTATATGCATTAACACTAATAGTATATGCATAGCATAAGCACCATTTAATGATGAGAGGGTACCCATATCATGGCGAAACACTCGCTTGACAAGGATAAAATAAAAATCCTGCTGTTGGAGGGCGTCCACCAAACTGCGGTTGATGTACTAGAACGTGCCGGTTACACCAATATTGAATATCACAAAGCCTCACTAGGCGAAGAGGATTTACTTGCCTCGATTAAAGATGCTCATTTTGTTGGATTGCGCTCCCGTACTCAACTCACTGCAGAGGTATTACACCATGCAGAAAAACTAGTGGCAATTGGCTGTTTTTGTATCGGCACCAACCAAGTCGATTTATCGACTGCTGAAAAATTGGGTATTCCCGTTTTCAACGCGCCGTTTTCCAACACACGAAGCGTTGCTGAATTAGTGATTGGCGAAATTATCATGCTGATGCGTGGCATTCCTCAGCGCAATGCCATTTCACACCGTGGCGGCTGGTTAAAAAGCGCCAATGGCAGTGTTGAAGTACGTGGAAAAACCCTAGGTGTGATCGGTTATGGCCATATTGGAACTCAGTTAGGTATTTTGGCCGAAACCCTAGGCATGAAAGTCATTTTCTTTGATATTGAAGATAAATTGCCCCTTGGTAATGCCTCACAAGTGCATTCTATGGACGAACTTCTCGCAAAAGCCGATGTGGTCAGCTTGCACGTACCAGAAACGGCTCAAACCAAAGACATGTTTGCTAAAGCCGAATTTACCAAAATGCGTCAAGGTGCTTTCTTTATTAACGCGTCTCGTGGCACGGTAGTGGACATTGACGATCTTGCTGATGCATTGAAGTCAGAACACCTTGCTGGCGCGGCAATTGATGTATTCCCGGTTGAACCTAAGTCAAATGATGACGAGTTTATTTCGCCATTACGCGGCCTAGATAATGTATTACTGACACCACACATTGGTGGTAGTACTGCTGAAGCACAGGAAAACATTGGCATTGAAGTGGCAGGTAAGTTAGTTAAATACTCAGATAACGGCTCGACGCTGTCTGCGGTTAACTTCCCAGAAGTGTCTCTTGCACAGCATCGCGGTACTTCACGCTTATTGCATATTCACCAAAACAGACCTGGTGTATTGATTAAAATCAACCAAGCGTTTTCTGAAAAAGGCATTAACATTGCGGCTCAGTACTTACAAACCACTGCTGAAATTGGCTACGTGGTAATGGAAGTCGATTCTGATCAAGCTGAAGAAGCCTTAGTTGAACTTAAATCAATTGAAGGCACTATTCGTGCTCGAGTATTGTTTTAAGCTGACAGCTGATTAACTGGGGTTAACTGTGTTGCCTAAAAAGCCACCTTGTCCACAAGGTGGTTTTTTTATTGGCTTTAAAACCTTAATCCCTCTTTTGAGCACTCTATTATTCCGTTACACTTCAGTACATATCGTCTTATTCTTTCGTTAAGGATCGTTATGACCATCTCAGCAAGCCAACCAGATTGGGACTTCATCAGCACCACGCCAGCATTAATGTTATCGAGCTTATCTCACATGGGGTTAATTGAAGTGACCGGTGAACAGGGACGTAGCTTTATTCATGGCCAAGTTACCACCGACATCACCTCATTAAATGCTGATCAGTGGAAATGGGGCGCGCATTGTGATCCTAAAGGCAAGATGTTAGCCAGTTTTCGCACCTTTGCCATTGCAGACAGCTTGTTTATGTTAATGCCCATATCGACGCTCGACATTGACTTACCACAATTAAAAAAATATGCGGTATTCAGTAAAGCAGAACTGACGAATGTAAGCAGCCAGTACCACATAATCGGTGTGGCAGGCCATGACGCACAGGCATTGATGACCCAGCAGTTTGGTGAAATCAACGCGGCATTAACCCTTATTGACGGTGGCGCTGTGCTGCGTGACGGCGAGCGTTATATTGTCGTGTTGGCTAACGACAACGCTGCTGCGTTCGTTAAGGCGGCACAACAACCATTAGTGACGGCAAGCGCATGGCAAGCATTAGAGATTAAAGCCGGATACCCCAATATTGATGCAAATCATTCAGGCCAGTACGTCGCACAAATGTGCAATCTACAAGCCATTGACGGCATCAGCTTTAACAAAGGCTGCTACATGGGCCAGGAAACCATTGCCAGAATGAAATACCGCGGGGGTAATAAACGCGCCCTGTATATTTTATCTGGCACAACCAGCCAAACTATTAGCACCGAAACTCAATTAGACATCGCCTTAGAAGAGGGTTTTCGCCGCGGAGGAAATATTATTGAGTGCGTACAGCAAGGAGAACATGTCTTGCTTACCGCCGTATTAGCTAACGATACTGAAAACACAGCCAAGCTGCGTATTGCAGACGATGAAAGCTCACAACTCTCAATCATCGAGTTGCCCTATTCATTAGCCGATGCTTAATTAATTCAGATAGTTAATGATTAAAGCGAGCCTTAGGTTCGCTTTTTTATTTTTGAACATTGACGCAAAATATCACGTATATTGTTGTTATTATGATCACATTAAGTCACTTTGATAGCTGCATTAATATGACTTGTTGATTGAACTGATTTGTTATGGAGCAACTATGACCAGCATTGTGACCTTAAATAGCATCAGCAAGGGGTTTCGTGATGGCGAGTCATTCCATAGTGTATTGAATAACGTCAGTTTAACACTTGAACAAGGACACACTATTGCGCTAACAGGCCCTAGTGGCAGTGGTAAAAGCACATTGTTGAATATTATTGGCGGTTTTGAAACTATCGACAGTGGCGATATGTTCATCTATCAAAACAACCGAATGTGTTCAGTAAATCAATGGCAAGACAAGCACTGGAGCCAATATCGACGTCAAAATCTTGGGGTGATATTTCAGCAATTTAATTTACTCACTCCCCTTAATGTCCGCGACAATATTCAATTTTCATTAGCGCTCAACCAACTGAAATGGAACCCATGGTGTGACGAATTATGCCACCATCTTGGATTAACCTCCCTGCTAGACCGTAGTGTTGAAAACCTTTCTGGTGGCCAACAACAACGAGTCGCCATTGCTCGTGCGTTAGCACACAAACCGCAACTCATTTTAGCCGACGAGCCCACCGGTAACCTTGATCAGTCCGCCGGCATGCAGGTGATGCAATTACTCACAGACCTAGCCAAACAAGCTAATTGTTGTATTTTAATGGTGACTCACAGTGAAGAATGTGCCCAGTTTATGCAGCAGCGCTGGCATGTTGAAAACCAGCAAATTGTAGTCAATGCTATCGATAAAAAGCTTCGGGGGTAAGTCCATGACGTCCCTGTCGTCTACCACCAGCCGCCTAGTGTTATGTTTGCGATTATTTGCAAGTCATTACCGTCACGCGCCGTTACAAGCCAGCGCCATTTTGTTAGGCATCATGTTAGCCGTCACGCTATTGATAGGGGTTTATGCCACCAACGAAAATGCCAAACAAAGCTATGGCAATGTATCAGAGTTACTCAGCAAACAAGCCAGGCTCACCCTCTCGCATCAGACCCAAGACACCATTGATGAATCTATTTATTTTGCTTTAGCCAATGCAGGCTTTGACACGATTGCAAGTATTGAAGGTATTGCAACAGATGAGCAAGGCCGGTTATGGCGCCTTAGCAGCAGCGATATTATTGCGGCTATCAGTAATGGGGCTAAACAGGATGCGCAATCAACTGGTTCGGTGATTTCGGTGAACATTCCTCTGGCTGAGTTACTCAGCGGTCAAGCAAAAGTCTTAATGTCACAAAGCCAGCGCGATCGCATTAATAAAGTCACAAACCAGTCGCAAACCATTACCCTAAACAAGCTAGCTTTAGACATTATCACTATTGATGACCACTGGGGGTTAGGCTCTGCGTTACTGGCCGATATTTCGCTCGCCCAGCCCTTGCTAAACATGCAAGGAAAACTGAGTTACATTGCGGTGTTTAGCGCCGATAATGCACAAACCGATAACCAACTTATCGCTCGTTTAACTGATACCTTAACTCAAGCAGGTATTGACGCCAGTCAATTACACTTTTCAACCCAATCCAGTGAAGGTGAATCGCTTAATGCACTCACGGCGAGTTTTCATTTAAACCTCGACGCCATGAGCATGCTTGCGTTTGTTGTCGGCTTATTTATTGCCTATAACGGCGTGCGCTATAGCTTAATGAAGCGGCAAAAATTGTTTGTGCAAATTATGCAACAAGGTTTAGATCGCCATAGCGTGATGCTGGCACTCAGTATTGAACTCATTCTCTTAGTGTTTATTGGCTGTGTATTAGGCTTTATTGTTGGCTTGCAACTATCACAGTGGCTACAACCTATGGTAGCGATCACGTTAGAGCAGTTATACGGTGCCAAACTCTTACCCGGCAATTGGCAATGGCACTGGTTTGTTCAAGCACTTGTACTGACGTTATCAGCCGCCTTTGCGGCCTGCATTCCGATGTTAATCAGCTTGGTCAATACCCCCCTTGCACAAGGTGCACAAAAAAAACCACAAAATAAACAATTTAATATCATTCATCGCCGCCAGTTTGTCATCGCAGTGCTGTTACTATTACTGTGCACCTTGGCATTTACTTTAACCACACAATACCGCCATAGCTTAGCGTTACTCGGTATTCTGGTCGTGGCAATTCCATTATTATTACCCCAATGTCTACACTGGGTCGTTAATTTTCTCACACCATTTATGCCCAAGGGGTTATGGCAATATGTGATTGCCGAAACCAAAGAAATTATCGCCCCGCTTGCCCTCGCCATGATGGCCATTTTACTGGCGTTATGTGCCAATATCGCCATGAATACCTTAGTTGGGAGTTTTGAAGTCACCCTAAAAAAATGGCTCGATGCTCGCCTGCATGCAGATTTGTATATCAGGCCCAATCCAAATCAAATCGACGCGTTGGTTTTACTGCTCGCTAACGACACTAAAGTCGATGCCGTTTATGAACAATGGACCGTTGACAGTCAGTTAAATCGAGCTGAAACACCGCAAACACTTATCCCTGTCCATCTGGTGAGTCGGGATCATATTTCACTCACCGATACCACAGTATTTAAAACGACCACCGATGATTTTTGGCCCACATTTACCGCCGGACAAAGCGTGATGATAAGCGAACCATTATCGATAAAATATCATCTCAACCTTGGCGATAAGGTTGAACTATCACAGCTAAAAGAGCATACCTTAACGATTGGCGCGATTTATTACGATTATGGCAATCCTAAAGGTGAGGTCATTATGAGTCAGCCCTTATGGCAACAATCTCCATTGCCAGCTAAACCCATCAGTTTAGCGGTCACCTACCAAGGCGAACTCACCACATTACAAAATAACATTAGCCAGCAACTTAATTTGTCATCTGCTTACATGTACAGTCAGCAGCGGATAAAGACCGAAGCCATAACCATATTTAATAAAACCTTCTCCATTACTGTGGTACTTAATAGCTTAACCTTGCTGGTAGCGGCTATTGGTTTATTCAGTGCCTGCGTAATGCTCACCCAAGCAAGACAAGCACCACTTGCACGCTTGTATGCACTGGGGGTTAGCCGTAATCAGTTGCGGATAATGGTAATAGTGCAAATGCTATTCATTGTAATATTAACCTGCTTAGTGGCCTTACCCACAGGTGCATTACTGGGTTATTTACTTATTCATAAAGTCACGTTACAGGCTTTTGGCTGGAGTATCGCAATGATTTGGGATTGGGCCGCCTATATACAAGTGGTGGTGATTGCGGTGGTGAGTTGCTTGTTAGCCGTCTGCCTGCCGCTTTATTGGCAAACAAGAAAACCACTGATATCAAGCTTACAACAGGAAGTGCTATGATCCTTTTTACAGCTAACAAAGTGTACAAACAAGGCTTGGTGATAATCGGTTTGTCACTGTTATTATTGGCCTGCACGCAAGCAGATACCCCCCCAAAAAAAACCAACACAATTAGCACTATGTCAGCCCAATCGTCTGATGGTTACAGTGAGGTAATCAAAGGTAAAACCTTACAGTTTCCACAAGATCATTCTGCCCACAATGATTTTAAAATTGAGTGGTGGTACTTAACCGCTAATTTAACCACGGCAAAAGGTGAAGATGTTGGCGTACAGTGGACGCAATTTCGCATTGGAATGACACCGCCAGATGTACTACAAACCGCCAATGATAATGCCTGGAAGACGAATCAACTCTATATGGCCCATGCCGCGATAACGTCCCCAAATGAACACCTCATTGCTGAAAAATGGTCTCGAGGTCACCCTAAATTGGCTAGTGTCAATCCATCGCCTTTTCAGGTTCGCCTGCAAAATTGGCAGTGGTTAAGTCAATCAAATGAGCTATTCCCCGCTCAATTGTCAGTACACCACAACAACTTTCGCTACCAACTGCAATTGACTAGCCAACAACCACTGCAATTACAAGGTGATAAAGGCTTTAGCAGTAAAAGTGCTGATCAAGCGGTCGCGTCCTATTATTACAGCCAACCTTTTATTGACGTCACTGGCGAGATCACTCGGCACGGGGTGACCGAAAAAGTCAGCGGTAAAGCATGGCTAGACCGAGAATGGAGCTCGCAATTTCTCACTAAAGCACAACAAGGCTGGGACTGGTTTTCACTGCGGCTGAATGACGACTCAACCTTAATGGTGTTTAGATTGCGGGGGAAAACAGAGCAAGATCATTTCTACAGCGCCAGACGCATGTATGCAAACGGTAGCGGCCGTAATATCAATAGTCGTGACAATCCAAACGATATCGAAATGCAGCCAACACAGTGGCAACAAACGGCTCTCGGTAAACATCCTATCGCATGGCGTATTCGCATTAACAGTGAAGCAATAAACATCACCACTCAAGCCAGCAACCCCAATAGTGATATGTTGGTTTCCACCCCGTACTGGGAAGGTCCCATCACCATCGATGGTACTCATCAGGGTAAAGGGTATATGGAACTTACCGGTTACAACTAATACCTCTAAAGAGCACACGCTACACTCTCCACTGCTTATCATCATCTGCATAAAATCAGCCCAACTGTCTGTCACGATTTAAAACCATGCATATTGGCTACACATCAAACTAGACAGGCTTTACAAGCAATGACTAAAACAGGAATTGCCTAATTGTTAAAGTGAGATTTACATCACGCGAAAAAATGTGACCTTGCACAACTATTAACCACTATACCCATTCAGAGGTATACCCATACTAATAGTAAGGTCTAGACTTATTTTCATCACGTCACCTCCAATGACTATCACGCACCAAGAACAACATTCTAAGAGTGAGGAACACCATGAGCATAAGCCGTCGCGAGTTTTTAAAAGCCAACGCCGCTGCTGCAGCAGCGTCGGCTGTGGGTATCGCTATTCCAATTAATATGGTCCACGCCGCCGAAGGCAAAACAGACATTACATGGGACAAAGCCCCATGTCGTTTTTGTGGCGTAGGCTGTAGCGTATTGGTTGGCACAAAAAATGGCAAAGTAGTTGCCACTAAAGGCGATCCAGAAAGCCCTGTTAATAAAGGCCTTAACTGTATTAAAGGCTACTTTTTATCAAAAATCATGTACGGCAAAGACCGTCTCACCTCGCCATTACTGAGAATGAAAAATGGCAAATACGATAAAGAAGGCGAGTTTACGCCAGTAAGCTGGGATGTCGCTTTAGACACCATGGCTGAAAAATGGAAAGCCAGCATAGCTAAAAAAGGTCCAACTTCGGTTGGGATGTTTGGCTCAGGCCAATGGACAATATGGGAAGGTTACGCTGCGGCAAAATTACATAAAGCTGGCTTTTTAACCAATAACATTGACCCTAACGCGCGCCACTGCATGGCATCTGCGGTAGGTGGTTTTATGCGAACCTTTGGCATTGATGAGCCAATGGGCTGCTATGACGACATTGAAGCCGGTGACAACTTTGTGCTTTGGGGCGCTAACATGGCAGAAATGCACCCCATTTTATGGGCCCGCTTAACTGACCGTCGCTTAAGCCATAAAGATGCCAAAGTGCATGTATTATCAACTTACGAAAACCGCAGCTTCGATTTAGCTGACAACCCAATGATTTTTAAACCACAAACTGACCTTGTGATTTTAAACTTCATTGCTAATTACATTATCCAAAACAATGCAGTAAACAAAGATTTTGTGAGTAAACATACTAACTTTGCCCTTGGCGTAACCGACATCGGCTATGGTTTACGCCCAGATCATCCGCTAGAGAAGAAAGCCAAAAACCCTGGTGATGGTGGCGCTAAGCCAATTAGCTTTGAAGAATACGCTAAATTTGTCAGCACTTATACCGCAGAATACGCATCAAAAATGAGCGGGGTTGCCGTTGAAAAACTGATTTCACTTGCCAAAGTTTACGCAGATCCTAAGCAAAAAGTCATGAGTTTGTGGACCATGGGTATTAACCAACACGTACGTGGTGTATGGGCTAATAATATGCTCTACAACATTCACTTGTTAACCGGCAAAATTGCCACGCCAGGTAATAGTCCATTCTCACTGACCGGCCAACCATCAGCGTGTGGCACCGCACGTGAAGTAGGGACATTTGCTCACCGCCTACCAGCAGACATGGTGGTTAATAATGACAAACACCGTGAAATCACTGAAAAATTATGGAAAGTGCCAACCGGCACCATACCTGCACAACCTGGATATCACGCGGTGCTCCAAAGCCGTATGTTAAAAGATGGCAAGCTGAATTGTTACTGGACCATGTGCACCAACAACATGCAAGCAGGCCCCAATATCAATGATGAAATTTACCCAGGATTTCGTAATCCAGAAAACTTTATCGTAGTGTCAGATCCATACCCAACGGTTACCGCCATGGCGGCAGACTTAATTTTACCAACCGCAATGTGGGTTGAAAAAGAAGGCGCATACGGCAATGCAGAGCGCCGTACACACATGTGGCATCAACAGGTAAAAGCCCCAGAAGGCGCTAAATCTGATTTATGGCAATTAGTAGAGTTCTCAAAACGCTTTAAGGTGTCTGAAGTATGGCCTGCTGAATTAGTGGCTAAACAACCAGAATATGCGGACAAAACCCTATTTGACATATTGTTTGCCAACGGAGAAGTGAATAAATACCCCAAAGAGCAATGCAAAGGCGCTTACAACGATGAAAGTGAGCACTTTGGCTTCTATCTGCAAAAAGGCATTTTTGAAGAATACGCCCAATTTGGTCGCGGTCATGCCCACGATTTAGACGCTTTTGATAATTACCATGAAAACCGTGGTCTACGATGGCCCGTCATTAACGGTAAAGAAACGTTACGCCGCTTTGTTGAAGGTAGCGACCCTTATGTGAAGGCTGGTGAAGGGTTTAACTTTTACGGTAAACCAGATGGTAAAGCAGTGATATTTGCACTGCCTTATGAGCTTGCAGCAGAAGAACCAAACCAAGAATTCGATCTTTGGATGTCAACTGGCCGTGTACTTGAACATTGGCACACAGGCTCGATGACGGCTCGCGTACCAGAGCTGCAACGCGCTTACTCTGACGCGCAAATATTTATGCACCCAGAAGATGCAAAAGCACGTGGTTTGCAACGCGGCGACGAAGTGGTGGTTGCCTCTCCTCGTGGTGAAGTCAAAACACGTGTCGAAACCAAAGGCCGTAACAAGCCACCTAGAGGTGTAGTCTTTATGCCATTTTTCGATGCGCGGCAATTGGTCAACAAGCTATTACTCGATGCAACTGATCCGCTGTCAAAAGAGACAGACTTCAAAAAGTGTCCAGTAAAAGTCATGAAAGCCTAATCGATACCTAGGTGCACAAACGGAAAGCGACTTTATGAGTAAAGCTAATAGCAAATTCGCAAGAGTCAACGGAATTAACCGTAGACAATTTCTTGCCACAACAGCGAAAGCCAGTTGTGTTATGGGTATGGCTGGTTTGGGGCTAACAACTGTTGCCACCCAATCACGCCAACTTGACCCATTTGCTATTCGCCCGCCTGGTGCATTAGCTGAAGACGATTTTCTCTCTGCCTGTATTCGCTGCGGCTTGTGTGTAGAGGCTTGCCCCTACGACACCCTTAAACTGGCTCACTGGTTTGACGGTGCAGCAACGGGCACACCTTACTTTACTGCACGCAATATACCTTGTGAAATGTGTGACGATATTCCTTGTGTTAAAGCCTGCCCAAGTGGCTCGCTCGATCACAGCCTAGAACATATCGACGATGCAAAAATGGGTATAGCAGTATTAATAGATGAGAAAAACTGTCTTAACTATAGAGGTTTACGATGCGATGTTTGTTACCGGGTTTGCCCGCTAATCGACAAAGCGATCAAGCTTGAACTGCAACGTAATGAAAAAAGCGGCCACCATGCCATGTTTTTACCTACCATCAACCCTGAAATTTGCACAGGATGTGGTAAATGTGAACATGCATGTGTTACAGAACAAGCAGTGATAAAAGTATTACCAAGCCATATTGCATTGGGTAAATCTGCTGCCCACGACACTTATCAACACACCGAAGAAACCACACTTGAGATGCTAAACAAGGGGTTGACGCTATGAATAGTACACATCGCTCAACCTCTGAACACACAGCACACACTGGCCAATCTGCGCAGAATGAATTGGGGTGGTGGCGATCGCACCGCTTGCTGATTTTACGCAGATTGTCACAGTTGAGTGTGCTGAGTTTATTTGCTACAGGTCCACTTTTTGGCCTTTGGCTATTTAAGGGAAACCTCTCAAGCAGCATATTACTGGACACCATTCCATTAAGTGACCCACTAGCCACAATGCAAGTGCTTATGAGTGGCCACTGGCCAGAATTAAGCTTATTACTCGGCGCCATCATTGTAGTCGGCATTTATGCCCTACTTGGAGGACGAGTATTTTGCAGCTGGGTATGTCCAGTCAATATCATCACAGATTTGGCAAGTTGGATAAGGCGAGCATTATCTCTGCCTCGCACTAGCGAAATAGCGCAAAACTGGCGCTATTACATGCTAATACTTGTATTGATATTACCTATTCTCACCGGCCTTGCCGTATGGGAGTGGGTAAACCCAGTCCCCATTGTTTACCGCGCGTTATTGTTTGGCGCAAGCGGTGGATTGTGGCTATTGGCTGTGATTTTTTTGCTCGACACCTTTGTCGTTGAGCGAGCATGGTGTAGCCATTTGTGTCCAACAGGCGCGTTATTTTCATTGGTCGGTAAAATGAGTCCCATAAAAATTGCTGCTGTTCGGGCCAATGCATGCAATAACTGTATGGACTGTTTTACTGTTTGCCCTGAGCGTCAGGTGTTAAAACCCGTGCTCAAAAAAGGCAGTACTCAACCGCTTATACTCGACAGTGACTGTACCCTTTGTGGTCGCTGTATTGATGTTTGTGCACCGCGCGTATTCCAATATGAAAACCGATTTAATTCTAAATATTCGAACAGAATTCCTCTTAAGGTGGAGAGCCAGCTATGAAAAAATTAATCACTTTAGCAGCGGTAATGCTCGCGATTAGCACTTACTCAGGCCAGCAAGCACATGCTAATCCTGAAACGGTAAAACTGTCGTCACTGGCAGGTGACACGCAAGTAACAGACGTGAGACCCGCTGATGAAATGCCAGTGTATCCAACTCGTGGTAAATCAATTGAACGCACATTTGTGCATCAGCCACCGATTATTCCGCACAAAGCCACTTACTCAATTAGTGCGGATAAAAATGGCTGTTTAACTTGTCACAGCTGGGATAAAGCCAAACGCATGAAAGCAACGCCTGTCGATAAATCACATGTGATAGACGATAAAGGGACAGTAAATGGCATGTATTACTTTTGCGATCAATGCCATGTACCACAAGCTGAAAACAAGCAGCAACTGGTTGAGAATACCTTTAATTAGTTAATATCCCCCCGATACTGACTTTGCCGCTTACACCACAAGCGGCTTTTTTATCTCTATGATTTATTTAATACCCATCAGCAAAATGATGTGATCATGCTTACTGGTTATACCATTGCGCGTGAGTAAGTAATCTGTTTTCGAGAATTTAAAAGGGCTTAAACAAGGCGAATGACTGTATCGCGACGCCTTAATCTAACACCGCTGGACGCATTCTGAGTGGTCACTTATTAATGCGCAAGGTGTTAACATCATTGATTTTACGATAGCGCTAAATAGCAGGCATAAAAAAACCGCTGCATAAGCAGCGGTTTATTATTAGCGAAAAGGTAAGAATTACTTCTTAGCTTCTGCAGCTTTACGTTCTTTAACCTGAGCAACAACTTTCTCAGAAACGCTGTTAGGACATGGGCTGTAGTGTGAGAACTCCATAGAGAACTGACCACGGCCTGAAGTCATAGTACGTAATGAACCGATATAACCGAACATTTCTGATAACGGTACGTCAGCCTTGATACGAACACCAGTAACACCAGCGTTTTGATCTTTGATCATACCGCGACGACGGTTTAAGTCACCAATTACGTCACCAACGTTGTCATCTGGGCTGAACACGTCAACTTTCATGATAGGCTCAAGAAGTTGCGGCTTAGCTTTAGCGATAGACTGACGGAATGCGCCTTTTGCAGCGATTTCGAACGCGATAGCTGACGAGTCAACTGCGTGGAAAGCACCATCTGTAAGTTCGAATTCAACGTCTAACACTGGGAAGCCAGCGATAGTACCTGTGTTCATCATGCTACCAAAACCTTTCTGAACCGCTGGCCAGAATTCTTTAGGTACGTTACCACCAACAACTGATGATTTGAACACGAAACCAGTGTTTGCTTCACCTGGACGGATTTTATAGTCGATCTTACCGAACTGACCAGAACCACCAGACTGCTTCTTATGCGTGTAACTATCTTCAACTTCAGCAGTGATAGTTTCACGGTAAGCAACTTGTGGCTCACCAACAATTAGTTCAACACCGTAAGTACGCTTAAGGATGTCTACTTTAATGTCTAAGTGAAGCTCACCCATACCTTTAAGGATGGTTTCGCCTGAATCTTCGTCAGTTTCTACGCGGAAAGATGGATCTTCTGCAATCATTTTACCGATAGCGATACCCATTTTCTCACTGCCGCCTTTATCTTTTGGCGCTACAGCGATAGAGATAACTGGCTCTGGGAACACCATGGCTTCAAGCGTACATGGGTGTTTAACATCACATAAAGTGTGACCAGTTTGTACGTTTTTCATACCAACGATAGCGATAATGTCACCAGCTTGTGCTGATTCAAGTTCGTTACGTTCGTTGGCTTGCATCTCAACCATACGGCCAACACGCTCAGTTTTGCCAGTAGCAGAGTTAAGGATGGTGTCACCCTTCTTGATACGGCCTGAGTAGATACGTACGAATGTTAATGCACCAAAACGGTCATCCATAATCTTGAACGCTAACGCTTTTAATGGCGCGTCTGCATCAACGATTGCGAATTCACCAGTTTCGTTACCTTCTTCGTCAGTTAATGGTTGTGGATCAACTTCAACTGGGTCTGGTAGGTAATCAACAACTGCGTCTAGTAATAACTGCATACCTTTGTTTTTGAAGGCAGAACCACAGTATGTTGGGAAGAAGTGCATAGTACGAGTACCGGCACGGATACAACGCTTAATGTCTTCGATAGAAGGCTCAGTACCTTCCATGTAAGCTTCCATTAAATCGTCGTCCATTTCTACGGCAGATTCGATTAACATTTCACGGTATTCTTCAACCATGTCAACCATGTCAGCTGGCACGTCTTGAATTTCGAAGTTTTCTGGTAAACCAGAGTCATCCCATACGTGTGCTTTACGAGTTAATAGATCAACAACACCAGTAAATTGATCTTCAATACCAATTGGTAGAACCATAACCAATGGGTTAGCCGCTAATACGTCTTTAGTTTGCTTAACAACACGTAAGAAGTCAGCACCCATACGGTCTAACTTGTTTACGAAGATGATACGCGCAACTTCTGAATCGTTAGCATAACGCCAGTTAGTTTCAGACTGAGGCTCAACGCCGCCTGAACCACAGAATACACCGATACCACCGTCAAGCACTTTAAGCGAACGATATACTTCAACTGTGAAGTCAACGTGGCCTGGGGTGTCGATAACGTTGAAACGGTGGTCTTTCCAGAAACAGCTTACTGCTGCTGACTGAATGGTAATACCGCGCTCAGCTTCCTGTTCCATGAAGTCTGTGGTTGATTCACCATCATGTACTTCACCGATCTTATGGATCCTACCGGTTAGCTTAAGAATACGCTCGGTGGTCGTGGTTTTACCCGCGTCAACGTGAGCGAAGATACCAATGTTTCTGTATTTGGATAATTCGGTCATGATTCAACTTTAATGATTAGTTTAAGAAGTAGACGGAGCATGCGAAAAGGAACCGACACACCGCACATCAGGTTATTAAGGCGCATATTGTAAATTGGAACCTTGCTGGGCGCAAATGGCTGTTGCAATATTTATTTGTTTTTAGCAAAAAAAACATCAAAAAATACTAGTTAGTTACTATAAAACAATAGATTAAAAATAATAGATTATTTTTTAACCAAAGCAGATTTCACGATAAAAAATAAGAATTATGTCTTTTCGATTCAAAATACACGTCAATAAGCGCACTTTATTTGAATTAACGCACGATCATCGTCGATTAAGAACACTTAAATATGATGAATGAGGACGGGTATAACTGATATTTCATCAATTTATCAACGATGGCTCAAATCATCACAAGCAAATGCCATCGTAACATTGCCAGGTAAAATCACCGACACTAATGTGCTAAGGTTTTTACCCGCATAATGGTGTTGTCTACATAAACTTACAACACCGTCGGAGTAGCTGGCTAAACAGTACTGACCAATGAGGTCTACCAGCACTGAAATCCCAACCTAAAAGCAAACGTAATTATACCAATTCCAGCAATTATCTGGTCATTCAGCGGGAATTCTGTGTCTTCTAGGCAAGTAATAGGATTGTAGGCATAGTTGCTCTCGACAACTGCTCCTGCGTTGTTCTACCTCCTGCGTCCATGCAGTCGTCGACAACTGCTCCTGCGTTGTTCTGCCTCCTGCGTCCATGCAGTCTTACGTCAAAATGCTATTAAGCAGTATAGAAGGCACAGAAACCCGCCTTGTAGGAGCCACTCAGACTGTCCATTTCTTTGTTGCATCGCCTTAAAAGGGAATAACCATTCTTTCAACAATGCGCCTCAAACTGAAAAGTCTGAGTGGCTCTGATTGGTCACATAATTAATGGAAATGGTATTATACATCGCTGGGCTAAGCACAGCAGTAGGTATTACGACCCGATTGCTTAGCCTTAAATAAAGCACTATCAGCGCGCTCAAAGCAGGTTTGAATGGTTTCAGTTTCGCCAAGTTGTGCCACACCAAAGCTGCACGTGACTTTAATATTGTTCTGGAACGAAAACTGAGTCAGCTCTTTTGCAATGCGCTGGCTCAGATCTGCCGCGCCTTGTAAATCAAGATGTTTACAGACAATCACAAACTCTTCACCGCCCCAGCGGGCAACAACATCACCGTCACGCACAGATGCTTGAAGCACTTGTGCAACCTGCACCAGTACTTTATCGCCAATCGCATGTCCGTACATATCGTTAATCGCTTTGAAAAAATCGATATCAATAATGATTAAGCTGACACAATCCTTACGATATGCCCGTTCGTCATTCAAAAAGGTTTGGTTAAAGTAATGACGGTTGTATAACTTCGTTAATGGATCGTGCTGAGCCAAAAAATCCAGATCACTATTTTTTTGCTCAAGTTCATGTTGCAATTTTTGCAGTGTTTTATTTTTTGCACTGAGGTGGTGGTTATACTTAGCCATGCAGATCGTGCGATACAATAAAAACAGGATGAATCCACCTAGAGCAGCGAGTACCTGATAGACCACACTGTAATCAATGTCTTCTACCACTGTGATGTTGTGCCATTTTTTATAAATCGAAATATGTTCGCCATGGGTGATGTTGGCTAAGCCTTCATTTATCTTTTTAAGCAACCCTTGCTTAGAATGTATAACGCCAAGACGTAGTTCGTCTTCTGGTCCCCCCCAGCCCGCAATTTTTAATGAGGTTAACCCTTGTTGCTGAATGTAAGCATTGACTGAAAACATTGAGCCAACAAATACATCGACTTCGCCTTTAGCCACTTTTTGCAAGCCTTCACGCTCACTTTGGGTTAACACGGTATCGATACTAGGGTAATACTGCTGAATATACTCAACTAACCGGTAATCACTAGGAATGGCAAGCGATCGCTGACCAATATGTTCAAAACCTTGTAAAAAGGGCTCTGTTTTCAGTGACACAAGGACATTCGGAGATTTAAAAAAGACATCGCTAAATAACAAATACCGATCACGTTTTGGCGTTTGATTCAGCATTGGAGTTAACTCGCATTCACCTTGTTGCAGTAACGCTAAACTCTGTCGCCAAGATGACGTTGGGACCAACACAAAACTCAAATCGGTATATTTTGTCAGTAAGCTTAAATAATCAGACGATATTCCGGTATGGCGCCCGTCAATTATTGCCTCGTAAGGCAACCAATCAGGATCGACGCAATAACGGATCACATGGTCCTCTTTCAAAGTAGCCGAATTAGCCGCTGGTGCATAAGCAAAAGCGCCCGAGGCTAGCCCATAAACAATGCAAATAAGTACAACTATTTGCAATGAGCCAAGTAATGTCATTCCCTTGCTATTAAACAATGCTGATACTCAATGATATTTATATCAAACTGATAGTTGGACAATCGATTTATACCAATCCTCACAAAAGTGTAGTCCATACCAAGAAAACCGAGACAAAAAAATACCCGCCAATTGGCGGGTATGTTATTTAGCTCTTAACAAGGTTTCGTTAAGCCTCGACAGGGGATATTACAAACAGTAAATCACCTTGTGAAACTTGTTGGCCGTTACTATTAAGAATACGCTCAATTCGATACTTTTTATCTTCTGGATAAAGTACACCGGTTTGACGGTTAAAGCCGGCTAACGTGACCTGCGAGAACATCTTCATCGCTTCTGTCAGCGCTAAGGTTTGCTCAACTGTCACAATGTCGCCTTCTTTAACAAAATCAGCTTCACCTGGTGCCGGTGAGGTATAGAAAATACCCGCTCCTTGTGCCAATACTTTAAGCTCGTTACTCTCACCTACACGTAACGATTCAGTATCGACAGGTATTGCTTCAGCCGCGGCTTCCATTTCAGCAATTAATGCTGGAATGTCTAGCTCGGCCATTAAGCGTGGTAAGTAGTTAGTGTCATACACACCTTCGTTGAACGTTGGATCTTTAAGGATCTGTTTCAACAGCGGAATGTTAGTCGCAATGCCTTTAATCACTACGCTATCTAAATAGGCGTACATCTTAGCAACCACATCAGCACGATCTTTACCACGGATAATGATTTGGGCAATTAAGCTGTCGTAATATGGCGACACTTCTTTACCTGACTCAGCTATCGAAATAATTTCAACATCATCACGCTGCGGTAATACACACTCAGTAATTTTACCTGGGTTAGGGATTAACTGCAGAATGCCGTGACTGTCTAAGGCTGCTTTTTCGGCAGTAACACGCACTTCCATTGCATAACCTTGTTCCACTGGTTCTAGCTTCTCAATTGAACGTCCTGCAGCTATATCAAACTGAGCACTTACAATATCGATACCTGAAGTGGCTTCTGTTACCGGATGCTCTACTTGCAAGCGAGTGTTCATTTCCATGAAGTAGACTTCATTTGCATCAAGGTTATAAATAAACTCAACCGTACCCGCGCCCATATAATCGGTTGCATCACCTAGCGCACGAGTATACTCCATCACACGTTGCTTAAGCTCTTCAGGTAGCATTGTAGAACCAGACTCTTCAATCACTTTCTGGTTGTTACGCTGTACCGAACAGTCACGAATACCCAATACTTTGGTATTGCCAAACTTATCTCGTAGCAATTGCACTTCGATATGACGTAAAGAAGTCACGTATTTCTCTAGGTACAGGTCGCCGTTACCAAATGCTGCAGCTGCTTCGGTAGAGGTTTTTTGGAACAAACCAATCATGTCTTCAGGGCGTTTAACTACCTGAATACCTTTACCGCCACCACCTTGTACCGCTTTTAGCAGCACGGGATAGCCAATCTCAGAAGCTACATTAACCGCTTGCTCTGCGTTGCTCAAAATACCATGGCTACCTGGTACAACCGGTACATTGTGAGCTTGCGAAGTATGGATAGCATTAGACTTGTTACCCATGGTCGTCATTGAGTGCACGCTTGGGCCAACAAAGTTAACGCCATTATTAACACATAAGGCAGCAAATTGTGGGCTTTCTGATAAGAAGCCAATACCTGGGTGTAATGCGTCTACATCTTCATATTCAGCCACTTTTAATACTGAGTAAGCATTAAGGTAACTTTCATCTGAGGTGTTACCACCAATACACACCAATTTATCGTTTTCTTTAAGCATATCAGCGGGCACAGAGGTCATATCTGGATCAGATGCCACTAAAACAACATTAATATTGTTGTCGTGTGCTTTACGGATCAATTTAACCGCTGTACAACCACGAGCATGCACCAACACTTTCGCGATTGGCTTCATTAGGGCACGTGGATCGTCTTGTACAATCTCTTCAACCACTTCGGTGACTTCTGGCACAAGTGAAGATAATGCCTTACTGATAACATCTTCAATTTTAGCAGTTGGTAACGGCATTAACGGGTCAATACCAGATAACTGGGCATCTAGTGTTTCGCTAAATGGATTATGCACCAACCCAGTCATCGCACCCGGCACTTTTGATAAATAGTTAGATAAAGTTGCTGTTGACGGTAAATAAGCTGGTACTACCATTTGCCCTGCAAACGGCATGTTAGTGCCAGACAAGTAATAAGTTTGCACCAATGGGTGAGTCACAAAACTTGCCTGTGCACCACCGGTACAGTCACCAAAGCCAAACATCAATACTGGCAATTCATTATCACGTATAAAGCGCGTAATACGGTCGTTTACTACAGCCATAGAAAACAGTGCAGCAGCGCCTTCTTTGGTCTGCATACCGCCGGAGCTAATAAAACAAATAACCGGTAATTTGCGCTTAGCACACTCAATTAGTAGCGCACTGAATTTCTCAGCACTGGCCATATCAAATGCACCCGCTTGGAAAGCCGTGTTTGATACCGCAACCCCCACACGTAACTTAGCACCGTTGTTGTTAAAGTCAGCTAAGCCGGTTATTAAACCGCAAGGACGGATTTTTTTATCAATGGCATCTTCAATTGATAAACGGAAACCAGGGAAGTTAAGCAAGTTGGCTGACATTTTGTCGGCGTCAATTTCATCAAACTTCGTAAAGAAATGTTTGATGACATTTTCCCAGCCCATTTTGCCTTGCTTTTTCTCTTCGCGAAGCACTTTTTGGATCAGTAAGTCTTGGTAACCCATAGTTAAGCGGTTCCAGAAATCCTTACGACGACCAATACGCACAGGGTTAATGGTGCCTGTGTATTTGTCGTGATCTTCTTCACTGTCAAAATACTCAGGTAATAAGCGTTCGAAAAAGTAAGTCAAGATTACGAATAATGAATCGTTTAACTGTGGGAAACCCACGCTCTTCCATTGTTCAACACGTGTTAGCAACTCAGCACGGTTAGACTGATCCATGAAGTATTTAAGCCACTTATAGAACTTATTCTTGTCGTTAGCTTTGTCGTTAGTCGATAACGCATTGTCGATAGACTTGTGCAATAATTTGTCAACCGATGCACGTGACAAGCTTTTAGACATCATCGCTTCTTTCGAAATCGACGCTAGGCTGCCCACTACGTTGTCGTATAACGCGTTAAAGATAAGCACGTTATGACATTGCCAAATAAAATCTTCACGCAATTCATCGTTAACAACGATATCCAGTACCGTCAGTTGATTTAGCTCAGGCCATGGTGCTTGAGTCGCCGACTTTGGTAACGACTCTAAATGTTTAATTAAGCCATTGAAGTTGTTAGCAGCGTTACTTTTCCAGCGGTGATACAAAGACCAACCAATGTTAAATAACAATGCTTTACGTGCTTTTTTGTAGTTTTCTTTTGGCTCACCCAAAATAAAGCGCGTAATCATATTACGTTCAGTTGAAATTTCACCACGTTTGGTACTAAAGGTAGCCCAAAGCTTATTAAGTTCTTCGTCGTAAACCAATTTGTCAGGGTTCGTTAACCATGCCTGGAATACCCGCTCCTGCTCTTGCTTAATACGCTCTAACAAGTCACCTTCAGGCACACTGACTTTTGATAGTCGGCCATATTGCTCTTGCGAAATCGAGTGGATCCGACTGCGCAGGGTCAAGTAACGTAAATAACGATAAGCACTACCAAAAATATTGTGGTACATCGTCGGGTCGCTTGCGACCGACAAACCCGTATTATTTTCTAAGGTAAGTAAGTTTTTAGAAGGGGTTAAAAAACGCTGTAAACTGCGTTCATAATGCTCTTTTAAGTCGCTTGAGTCGCGCACAAAGTTGATTGCAGCACGTTCAACCGCTTCTATTGAACTAATAATGGCGCGGCGTAAATTGTGCTGACGTTCGTCTTTGTCTGACGGAGAAAAATCAATAATGCCGTCAATACAGCCAGAGGTGTAAAGCTCTTCTGGCGATACCCCTACAGACTTAGCACACTCTTGCCATGACAAGTTGTACTTACGCGCAATGCTTTGCAAACCTTGTGGCTGAATCGTGTTGAAAATACCATCACGAACCGACAATAAAATGTTAGCCGCAGCAAGTGGGATAGCACCACCTGAATAGCCCGCACCAATAACAATACCCACGGTTGGCACGTCAACGTTGGCACTTTCAGCGATGGCTTTAGAAATAGAATGAGCTTGGTTTTGGCTGTTAGCAACTTCCCCGGCATCGGCGCCCGGTGTGTCAATTAAGTACACTATAGGCATAGACAACTGGGCAAAGTGACGGATCGCTTTACACGCAGCAAGATGATGCTCAGGCATCCACGCACCATTGGCGGTTGTACGCTCTTGAGCAATAAAACCAATACGGCGAGTACGCGTGCCAAAATTAAGTTCAACCTCAGCACGATAAAACGGACCTGCATGACTTTCAGCAATCATTTTGCCTTTTAAGTCTGCAATCATACGCTTCGCGCCATGGCGGTTTTTATCTAATGTTGGCTGAATTACTTTAGCCACATAACCGTCAACATCCAAAGACGCCAAACTTTTTAAATTTGCTTGAATCGCGTCTTCACTTAATAGCCC
The DNA here is from genome assembly GCF_023283885.1 of Shewanella basaltis. GTDB lineage: Bacteria > Pseudomonadota > Gammaproteobacteria > Enterobacterales > Shewanellaceae > Shewanella > Shewanella basaltis. The sequence continues at coordinate 131,343 of NZ_JAKILA010000007.1, read as the reverse complement.
TTTGACCTCTTCAGATAAACTCTGCTTGTTATGAGCAGGAAATAATGAAAAATCTTTAGCCAAGTGTTCAGCTTGTAAGAAAAGTGGGTCAGCCGATAGTGCTTGAGTTTTGTTAGCGGGCTGCTTTTTGCTGGTCATCCTTAGATCCTCTGCTTATATAGCCTCTGAAATTTTTATAGCTCGTAAATATAACTTTGTTAGTGGGCAAATTACCATATAAACTACCATGGACGCTTTGTTCCATTAATGAGACAGTGAGACTAAAATGCCCGATTTGAACGGTATGATGCTGTTTGCAGCGGTTGTAAGAGCCAAAGGCTTCTCTCAAGCTGCACGAGACATCGGACAACCTAAATCAACAATTAGTCGTAAAGTTGCCCAATTAGAAGAGCAACTTGGGGTGCGATTATTACAACGAGACACCCGAAATTTAAGCCTAACGCAAGTTGGCGCATTGTTTTTTCAGCACTGTGATTCTATTAGTCACGAAATTGAAGCCGCTAAAGCCATAATAGAGAATACCCATACTGATATTTCAGGTTCATTACGCATTGCCATTCCGGTGTCATTTTCCCAAGACGTCATTGGTCATTTATGCTCCAGCTTTATGCGCCTATACCCTAATATTGAACTCGACATTCAATTTACCGACAACGATGTAGGACTCGTGGGTGAAGGTTACGATATCGCCATAAAATATGGTCCCCTACAATCATCAGATTTGGTCGCCAGATTATTGTTTGAGCGCCAACCTATTTTAGTCGCAAGCCCGGGTTATATAAAAAAATATAACACCCCTGCGACACCACAAGAACTGGCTCAACATGACGGTATATTGTTGGGAACCACCTTGTCTGCCCCCATTTGGCCACTTGGCAAAGGGAATCGTAAAATGATGGCTACGTTTAAACGTAAAGTACGAGTAAACAGTGCCAGTATGGTAAAACGATTGGCACTCGATGATTTTGGCATAGCGATGTTGTCTAACACCAGCTGTAAGCAAGAGTTAGCATCAGGAAGTCTTGTACCTATTTTACAAGACTGGCCAATGGAGTCATTTAAAGTCTATGGGGTATATTCAAGTAGACGTCAACTTGCCACAAACATTAGCGCATTTTTAGACTTTTTCACAAAACGCTATACCAGCCAAGAATCGTTGCACTCGATGATGGGATAACACAGGGCTATGCCCTCGCACAGCTCACACCATATTACTGCTAGAGGGCATCAATTAGGGTCGGTTGATCTTTCAAGGTTTTTGCAGCCAATTGTTGGCCATGACTCATAAACACGTGCGCGGCAGACACCTTGAGGTGTCGTTATTCTACATAAAAAGTCGATAACGCAGTAAAAATGGCCAACAAAATCTGCCTGAAAGGTTCGGCTAAAAACCTTGTTAACTCAGACAAAATTCAACCAGCAAAGCACAACAGCGACTAGAAACGGTAAGGAAAGCGTAAACTAATTTGATAGTCTGGAGAGTCTTCCGTAAGACCTGCACCAATGGAGGTCACCATTGACAAATTAGGTGACAAAGCTAATGTTGCACCAATACCTAAACTGGCGGTGTTCGTGTCTGTTCGAGGGATTTTTTCCCATTCTCCGCCTTCAGGCCTTTGCTTCGTTTTGCTGTAAAAACGTTGATTAAAGCTCATGCTTAAACTCATGCGTTCAGACACGGCAAATGCTAAGCCTAAGCTGTAATCAAAGTAGTTACCCAGGTCAATTTCGCCAGGGCTTTTGCCTGCTGCGCCAGAAAGATCATCAAATTTTTCTTTAAAACTTGCGCCATAATTAACGTTAAAAAAGACGATAGCCGGATCAAAAGTTTTGGCTAGGCTAAAGCCGGTAGACACACTCCACACACCCGAGCCCGATGCCATTTCAGTCGGGTAGGTTAAATTACCTGTGTCAGATGTCTCCAGTGCGATACCAAATGGATCTCTTCCCGTCGGGGCGCGAACCTTGACGTTCCACACCCAATCAGGCCAATCATAGGATTCGGTATTTAAGCGATAATAAACGGCTGCGGTCATATCACCTATTTGGCCACCACTGATTTTTGCTGTTTCATAACGTTGACTAGAATTTCCTTCCCCAACGGAATCATATTGACTCCAGCGATACAGGTAGGGCAAGCCTATTTCGAATTGCCAATAATCATTTAATGTATAACGCGTAGTAAGATCAAATTGAGTGGTGTTAGTTCGAATGCGATCTAAATTTAAATTACCCAAAAAAATCGCATCCAGGGCTAAAAAACCTCTGAGAATAAGATCTTTACGGCTGTAATAACTGTAAGTAAATGACGGCTCAACGGTAAACTTACGGGTAAAGACATTATGGGCTTCTTGCAGTACGTCATCAGTACTTCTTGCTCTGTCTGGTGCTTTTTTTCGTTCAGCACTGTTTTGTGTTGTTGAGGCTTGTTGAGTGTTTTCAGTTTGTGGTCGTTGCGCAACTTGCGGCGGAGCGGTTTGTTGGCTTGATGTAGGCGTAGTAGTCTGCCTTATTAATGCTTCTTGTTTAAGAACCTGCTGGGCCATCTGGTTAATCGTTTGTTGTTGTAGTTTAATTTGCTGATTCAACTGGATCAGCTTCTGCTTAAGTTCGGCAATGTCTTGCTCAGATAGCGTGGCAGCGGAGGAGACTTGGGAATGAGTGTCTGCAGCGTACGCGGGTATTGCTAACAAACTTGGCAATACCACTGCGACAGCTGAGGTCCATTTCTTATTCATAAATACATCCTTGGCTTGTACAAAATGAATTAAAATCCGAAAGCAGTTAAATCACTGATTTGCCTACCAAGTATATTGGATTCTATTGGTCCCACAGGCATACCGTCATACCTCAGTGTAGACTGATTTATGACACCATGACTGAGTCCGTCAATAAAAATGCTTTGCACCAACTGGCCATTGCCATTTTGATAGCTCATGCCTTGAGTTGCACTACCCGATGCCAGTTCAACTTGATAACCCAAGGTATTGCCATTGACAGAAAATGTCGTGTTGCCATTTTGGCTAACCAGCGTGGTACCAACAGACACCTGAATCCCCAGTGGCAGCGGTGTTAATCGTCCCTGAGCCATGTCTAACTCATTTACCGCTAGATTGTCGCTGCCCGCAATTTGAATGCGTTGCTGTAAACCTGCTGATTGCCCTAACGAATCGAGCTGAAAATCTTGTTGGCTATCTACGGCATGAGGATCGCTAACGGTAATATTGATTGATGGTAGGTTATTGACTTGGCTCACCTCAATTTGCATTCCCACTTGCTGCTGAACGCCATTATCTTGAATAAACTGAGTTTGCATTTGTAAGCCAAAATAATAATCTTGGCCATTATTCGTGTATTTACCTTTCATTGAGTCTAATTCAAAATCGGTTAACACTTGGCTGTGTTGAAATACCGTCAATGAAGGTGAACTGGCCATAGCTGGCGAAGCAATAGTCAGTAATAGCATCATGCTTAGTTTCATACCTTCCTCCTTAAAGCATATCTGAATGCGAAAAACCAAACTCGAGTAACTGTGCATCGGTCATAGGTGAAAGCGGATCCAGCGCTCTGAATGTCAGTTTTGCTCGAGGGTGTAACAATGGATTATCACGTCGATAATCTTGGCCTATCACCACAAACACCACGCCATTCCATTTTTGCTTAAACTCATCCATGCTCATAATCCGATTACCCAGCGCGGGATCACCTAAATACACCTCGCCGTCATCATGGCGACGAAACACCACAAAGTGGCTGTAGCCCCCATCATTGAGCAGGACAATTGCAGGGATTTTTAACAACGACATCTCCGCTTCACCGACTTTATAGCCGCGCCCTCTTAACCCTTGGGATTGCAGATAATGCTTCATGTTAAGCAGTGAAAAACCTTGCTCTTTTACCAAACTTAAATCGGCATGTTCTAACATGCCCAGAAGTACTTTTTGTTCATTAATGTCATGGCGATCATAAGCAAACTTTAACAAACTCGCTAAACTCGCAGCGCCACATGAAAAATCCGTTTTTTGTTCAATAACATATTCAAACTTGCGCTCACGAATACTTTGAATCGGCTTAGCGTATGTCCCCATACCAGGCACCACTCCCGTTAATGGGATACTGGCAGCAAAACAGCGAGTCGGGAGAACAAAGCCAACCAAGATCAATAAGGCCAATACCGTTGAAGTTGTGTTACTCATAATATGAATCAGGGGGTTACCCCCCTGCCTTATTCATAACGTTTAGATAGAATGCGCGCTATTCAACTGAAATAAGATCTGGAGTCGCATTCATTGTTGCTAACGACAGGTTGTTAGACTGCAAATTACCTGTACCACTTGCCAAGTTAACACCAATGTTACCCGATGCCCCTTGGAAAGCGGTTCCCGCTAACAAAGAAGCATTACTGGTTTGTTGAGTGACGGTTTCAACAAAATAAGGTAATACACCACTCACAGTACCATTTAGGGCTAAATCACCTTCTTCATCAAAGGTCATGACTTCTGCACCTGAAGGGTTCTCGGTATCAAAGTCGATATGGCCAACAACTTCACCCGGACCAGAATTGTGCTCACCATTACCTTCTAGAATAACCTCAGGGTAATATGCTTCAGCCAAAGCAGATGTGCCGCCATAACTGCCCTCTGCATTTAAATCAAGGTTAACCTGGGCATATTCTATTGAACCTTGCACCACGCTAATATTATCTGAATAGTTATGACCGGTTTGCTGAACATTTGAGACACTCGCCTCACCGAGTGCACCGCTATACGTCGATGCAGCCATATTGTTGGCTTGCAGATTATTACTCCCCGCAACCACATTGACACCTATGTTACCGGTTGCATTCATAAATGAAGCGCCGTCAATGGTCGATGTGTTGGTTGAAGCGTCATTCCATACTGTATTAAATCCCCCAACCTGGGTACTGAAAATTTCAGCATCACCTGAGCCAAATGCAAAACCGGCATCAATTGCTGCAAGCGCGGCAGAATTTGATTGTGCATTAAACTCACCAGCTGCCTGGTTTACGCCAATATTACCGCTTGAATTTTCAAACGCGTTACCGGTAATTTGCGCATCATTCTCATGGTAGTAGTCAACAACCATGTTGGCACTGGACTCTTGCACATTTTCCACTACCGCCATACCCAGCCCATTGGCAGAAATACTACCCTCTATGGTTATGGCGCCTTCATAACTTAAATTTTTGGTTACTTTTACTTTTTTATCTAATTCAACACTACTGTCTGTTTCTGTCATTCCATTTGCATATGCAGAACCACTCATTATTGCTGCAATACTTAGCACTAGAGTTAGCTGTTTCATCTTCCTTTCCTCCGATCGATGATGGTTAATTCCCACTGGGTAACTGCAGCGAGAATTGGTTAATGGCAATATTTTTATCGCCAGAAATCTGATTAATTTGCATGACGCCTTGTGCATCCAAAAAACTGTCTGGGGCAATTTCGGCTTGATAATGTGAGACTTGATAAGTTGACGGGCTAGCTCGGCTTGCCACATGAGTTAACGCCGAATCACTTAAGCCTTGGCCCATGATGGTTTCGAGTGTGGAGTCCATGGCAATTGTGCCAATATTGGCCTGCATGTTGAGCTCACCGCTCACTTGATTCACACTGGCTAACCCTTGAAATTGAGTAAATGCCTTACTCTCAATCACCGAATTAAGTGCCTGACCATCCTCTAACAGTGAAGTGGATTGAGACAGGTGCGTGTAATTGATTGTGTTAATCTCAGTACGTTGACCCAATGCATGACTGTTAGACTGAATATTAAAGTGACCAGCGGCCTGATTAATACTCACTCGACCAGCAGCACTTTGTACCACATGCGAACCTATCAAACTCGAATCATCAGCTTGAGATTGCGCAGTCAGTAACAGCAAACTTAATTGCATTAGTCGCGTTAATGACAATGGCAGCAACCGACAATGTACTGGGCTAATGATATCCATAAGATGTTCCTTCCATACTTGATACCAAGAGATAGCAACCCTCGTGCCAGCATGAAAAACCAATACATTTCATATAGATAGATTTTAAGGCAAAAAAAATATGTCTCAAAAATGAGATAATAAAACGCTAGGTGGTTGAATTAGAGGTACATTTCTCTTTAGGGCAAAATCTTAAAATTAAGACTTGAAACATAAAATAAGAGGTAGGCTGTCAGTTTACGTTAAACGAGTGGTAAACCGTGTTTGTCCATTAATCGATAAAAAGTGGCTCGAGAAATATCTAAATAACTCGCCGCTAACTCAACCTGACCATCAGCAATCAAGATAGCCTGTTGTAAAGCTTGTTTCTCAGCAGTGTCTTTTAATGTTTTAAGCGATAACGCCATGTGTCGTTTTTTATCGATGTTTGCTAATTCTAAGTTTTGTGCGCTTATTTGTTGCGTGTCGCTCAATACTACCGCTCGACGCACCCGGTTAATTAACTCTCGGACATTTCCAGGCCAGGGATAATTTAATAAAGCATGGACTGCTGATTGCGATAACGGTTTTGTTGCAAAGCCATATTCGTTTGAATAAATACGAATAAAGCGATTTGCCAAACCAATAATATCATCGCGTCGATCTTTTAATCTTGGGGTTTCAATCGTAATTCCGTTTAACCGATAATAAAGATCTAATCTAAATTGACCTTGATCAATGGCATTTTCTAAATCGACATGGGTTGCCGCTAAAATGCGTACATCGCTAGATTGAGGTGAACTGCCACCAACAGAGTCAAACAGGCCCTCTTGTAAAAACCGTAACAAATTAACTTGTAGCTCGGCAGGTAAGTCACCTATTTCATCAAGAAATAACGTCCCACCATCAGCAAGGGCAATTTTTCCTTTTCGACTACTCGTTGCTCCAGTAAAGGCACCTTTTTCATGGCCAAATAACTCCGACTGCACTAAACCTGCGGCCATAGCGCCACAATTTACGGTAACAAAGGGGCCGTTTTTTCGAGTAGACTGCTGGTGTAGTTTGGTAGCAACTAATTCTTTACCCGTGCCAGACTCGCCTCGTATCAGCACTGGAATATCAGTAGGCGCAACGCGTTCAACTTGCTTAAATAACTGCTGCATAACTGCTGACTGTGTCACGGGCTGTTCAGGGTCATTACAGGGAGAATCAGTTTCAGCGGGCTGATGCTGTTGTTTTAACTTAGACAAACCAATACCGTGCCCCAAACATTTTGCCAATCTTTCAGGATCAATAGGGCTGGTACAAAAATCCCAGGCAAATTGAGCAATAAACGTTGTAATGTCGGCATTGTCTAGCTGAGGTTTATCAATTAACACTATGATATGAATTGTGGGGTCTAACTCTCTCACCAAATAATTAATCTCATTGATGATGTTGCCTTTACGTAAATCGATTAAGCAAAGTGAGCAATCAGAAGGTATTTGTTGTTTATTGTATGACTGAATGTAATAAAGCTTAAACTGCAGTTGAGAAAGTACGTCATTTAGCTCATTACACTGAAATCCTGCCAATAGTAATGGTTCCATGTTGATATCCTTTCGATACGGTGAGCACATCAATGACTAATCAGCGATTAGTTGGTGCATCTTATCCATAGATATAACCGAACAATGTAACATTCATATAAATGCAGAAAAGTGACTCACATCTATTAAAGCACCCCACAAAATACCATTTGCAATGGAGAACCATGGCACATTTGCAACAGAGTAAGCTCAGCTTGGTTTTCTCCCCAGAACCACCAAACTACACACTTATAAAACCTCTCTGTCTCAGCTATATCTTGTTATGGTTTCATTATGGTTCACTGACGCCATTTTACTAGTCAATATCAGCCTTAACATTAAAGAAACTGTAAAGTTTAACGGCCACAAAACTTATTCAATTTAAGTCAGCAACTTAAATAATAGTGAGTCCCATATTCCCTATTAAATCGACACAGCAACTGTGTTATAACTGTCAATTAGAGTTCGTTTTTGACTTTGTTTAATACAACCCAAATAAGGGCATAGCAGTCCTTAAGGAATCGTGATGATTAATCGCAACGCGTTGCTTATGTTAAGTACAGTGGTGTTTTTCGCTTTATCTCATACAGCCACTGCAGGCCAACTGCCAAAAAACATTGAAGAAATGCGTGTATCTAAAGCGGGGCAGACATTGCCACACGTCGTTAACCGTTACCAAGCCATTAACGAAACCCTCGAGGTTAAACTACAGCAAGCAACAGACGAACTGTCTGTCACGGAAATGGCCGCTCAACAAGGCCATCGACTATGGCAACAAGCAGTACGCGACGTGCAATCTGGCCATGATGACGATCGCTCTTTATATTGGAGCCGCCTCGGCATGCGTAACACCCTTAAGCAAGACAGAGCCGGGTTTAACATTGCTGATTGGCAGCGAGAAATTTTAGTCAATGCGGTAGAAAAATCCTCTCGTGGTTTTAGCGACATCGAATTTGATCCCAACACTCATATTCATATTTTAGTCACAGGGTTCGACCCGTTTTTTCTCGATCGCAATATAGGACAAAGCAATCCATCTGGGTTAGCGGCTCTTGCGTTAGACGGTTATCGTTTTAACGTCAATGGCAAAGTGGCTCAAATTGAAACCGTGATGATTCCGGTTCGGTTCAACGATTTTGATAACGGCATTATCGAGTCTTTACTCACCCCATTTTACCGTAATAATAGTTTAGACATGCTTTTTACTATTAGTATGGGTCGTGACAACTTTGACATTGAACGCTTTCCCGGCCGCAATCGTAGCGCGGATGCACCGGACAATCTAAACGTATTAACTGGGGCCAGTCATCGCAACCCTAAGGCGCCACTCTTTAATGGCGGCACATCAAACGATGGCAAACTTAACGGACCAGAATTTGTGCAATTTTCATTGCCTGTTGAACAAATGCAAGCCGTTAAAGGCCGCTGGACAGTAAAAGATAACCGCCAAGTCAGAAGCCTTTCTCGTGGGCAATTTACTGCATCATCTTTAGCGGAATTACAAAATGAAATTTCGGTGGAGGGATCGGGTGGTGGATATTTATCGAATGAAATATCCTACCGCAGTATTTTACTACGGGATCAATTTAACTTGAACTTACCTGTAGGCCACATTCATACGCCACGCATTAAAGGGTATGATGCCCAAACTGAAGCTGAAATTGTTGAGCAAATCAAAGCGATGATAGCCGCAGCAGCAACCTCTTTATAACAGTCACCACTATTGGCTTACGGTTAATGCGTAACAGCTGAGTAAACACGGCGCAGGCCCAAAACGAAAACATGCTTAAAAATATATTAAATCTTGCACTGCGTGCTCGAACCTCTCAGGATAAAGCCAGCGTAAAAGCGAGCACTAACATGCACAAAGCAGACATTGCAGAAAGTCACCCCAAGTCTGCTTTACAGTTGCAAATATTAGCTAAGGTAGAATGTGATTATCAGCTCGCTGAGCGCCACTTTAACCGAGCCTTTGCACGCCCTGTTGTGCAATTTACTTTACGCGGTAAAAGCGCAGGCACAGCTCATTTACAAACCAATCGCTTACGTTTTAATCCGGTTCTATTAGCAGAAAATCCACAGGTGTTTTTGAACGAAGTGGTACCTCACGAAATAAGCCATCTATTGTGTTACCAGCTATTTGGCCGGGTAAAGCCTCATGGCAAAGAGTGGCAAAGCATTATGACGACCGCCTTTAAAGTCGTGCCGAAAACGACTCATCAACTCAACGTTCAATCCGTAAGCGGTCGACAGTTTGACTATTTTTGTGGCTGCGGCAATACCTCACTCTCCATTAGACGTCATAATCGGGTTCAACGTGGGCAAACACAGTATCGTTGCCGTCGTTGTAAGCAAACTCTCCAACCCGTGAAATAGCACGCATTGTCACAAAGTCTTCAAGATATTATCAATTGCGTCATCGCAAGCGATGCCTTACCATCTGCGCAAAATGACGGATTAACTCCGCACTATTAATTTTTTGTTTATTTTTTAGGGTTTATTTTGCGCTTATCTTACTATCACTCAAGTATTTTTTGGGTGTCGCTTTTATGCGGCATTTTTTCAACAACAATCAACGCAGCAGAGCATCCTCGTAGTTTTAGCCAAGCTAAAACGATTGCAAAAAAGATATATCAGCAACACTTCCCCCTAAGCACCTTTTACTGTGGTTGTGATATCAACATCAGTGGCAAGTTATGGCAAGCGGATCATCCCAGCTGCGGTTATCAAGTACGCAAACAAATCATTCGGGCAAATAGAATTGAATGGGAACATGTGGTGCCAGCATGGGAATTTGGCCACCAGCTCCAATGCTGGCAAGACGGCGGCCGTAAAAACTGCGGCAAAAATAATGACCAGTTTAAAAAGATGGAAGCTGACCTACATAATTTGGTGCCCGCTATCGGTGAAGTGAACGGCGATCGCAGTAATTATCGCTTTAGTGACTGGAATGGCAAACCAGATCAATATGGCCAATGCGCAATGATTGTTGACTTTAAAGGTCGTAAAGTTCAGCCACCAACACCATCACGTGGCCCCATTGCCCGCACTTATCTTTATATGCAGCAAACCTATGGCTTACAAATTAGCCGCAGCCAGCAAAAGCTGTTTAATGCATGGAACAAAATGCAGCCGGTTTCAGCCACAGAATGCCAACGTGATAGCTTAATCGCTGCCACTCAGGGTAATCATAATGATTTTGTCTTCAAACAATGCCAAAATAACGGCTTGCTGCGCTAAATATCCAGCGAGTATTTGAAGCATTGATAAAATAAGGTCGACATTGATGAGAGTTCCACGCATTTACCAGCCCATAGACAACTTACAACAGGGGCAAACCGTGCAATTAGACGACGACGGTGTCGCCCATATTGGCCGTGTATTGCGCATGGGTAACGGCGACAACATCAGCTTATTCAATGGCGACGGTAATGACTATTTAGCCGAAATTACCGATGTCAGTAAGAAATCCATTACTGTCACGGTCTTAAGCTGTGAGGCCAATCAGAGTGAGTCACCACTTGACTTACATTTAGGCCAGGTGATCTCCCGCGGTGACCGCATGGAATTTACGGTACAAAAATCAGTAGAGCTTGGTGTTACCACTATTACACCGCTATTTTCTGATCGCTGCGGGGTTAAATTAAACGGTGAACGCCTAGATAAAAAACTACAACAGTGGCAAAAAATTGTGATTAGTGCCTGTGAACAATCCGGTCGTAGTATTGTACCTGTTGTGCGCCCCGCGATGACTTTAGCCCAATGGTGTGAAGAGCAAACAACAGCTGTTAAACTCAATTTACATCCACGAGCTTCTCACGGTATAAATGGCTTACAATTAAACCCAGATAATCACAAAGTCAGACTCTTAATCGGCCCTGAAGGTGGTTTGTCAGAAGAAGAAATTGCCATGACAGAAACTCACCACTTTACTGATATTTTGCTTGGTCCAAGAGTGCTTCGTACAGAAACTGCATCGCTAACAGCAATTACAGCGTTACAGGTTAAATTTGGCGATATTGGTTAATATTACACCAATGTTATCCCCCATATCTTTAAGGACATACCCATGATTAAACTCGGCATTGTAATGGACCCCATCCGCGACATTAATATCAAAAAAGATTCAAGCTTTGCGATGTTATTAGCCGCACAGTCACGTGGTTATCAATTGTTTTATATGGAAATGCACGATTTAGCCATGGTTAATGGCAAAGCCATGGCCAACATGCGTCCATTAACCGTTAAGCAAGACGCCAATGACTGGTTTACCCTAGGTGAAGCAGCAGATACGCCACTGTCTGAGCTTGATGTCATCTTAATGCGTAAAGACCCACCATTTGATACCGAGTTTATTTACGCAACTTATATGTTAGAGCGCGCCGAAGAAGAAGGCGTATTAATCGTTAACAAGCCACAAAGCTTACGCGATGCCAACGAAAAACTGTTCACGTCATGGTTTGCTGAATTCACCCCCGAAACCATTGTGACACGCGATGCTAAACGTATCCGCGCGTTTCATCAGCTCAAGCAAGATATTATCCTTAAACCACTCGATGGCATGGGCGGCACCTCTATTTTCCGTGTGAAAAAAGACGACCCTAACCTTGGGGTGATTATTGAAACACTCACCCATTATGGGCAGCAATACGCAATGGCTCAGGCCTTTATTCCAGAGATAACTCAAGGCGATAAACGCATTTTAGTGGTTGATGGGGAGCCAGTACCCTTTGCTTTAGCCCGCATTCCAATGAAAGGCGAAACACGCGGAAACTTAGCGGCTGGCGGCAGTGGCGTTGCACAACCGTTATCAGAAAGCGACTGGAAAATTGCCCGTGCAATTGGGCCAGAACTCAAAAAGCGTGGCCTAATTTTTGTCGGTTTAGATGTGATTGGTGACAAATTAACTGAAATTAACGTCACCAGCCCAACATGCATCAAAGAAATTGAAGCGGCTTTTGATGTTGATATTACCGGCATGCTAATGGATGCCATTGAAGCGCGTATTAACGCTTAACCTATTAGGACTCATCATGGATTTTTTAGCGACGTGTAAACGCTCTGTAAGCTACTTATTGTTAATACCTTGCCTTTGTGCGCCAAGCGTAATGGCTAATGATGAAATGATAAGTCCTGCGGCAGTAACAGGCTCACTAAACAGTAACGTGCCAACAGCAGGACCTGCCAGACCCAAAAACATCATCATCATGGTGGGTGATGGTATGGGGCCGGCTTACACCACGGCATATCGATACTACAAAGATAACCCCGAAACAGAAGAAGTCGAGCAAACAGTATTTGATCGGCTATTAGTGGGAATGTCGAGTACTTACCCAGCTTCCGTCAGCGGTTATGTAACCGACTCGGCGGCCTCTGCAACAGCATTAGCAACCGGCTTTAAAAGTTATAATGGTGCGATTAGTGTAGACATTGAAAAGCGCCCGCTGCCAACATTAATGGAAAAAGCCAAAGCACTAGGTTTAGCCACTGGTGTTGCGGTGACATCACAAGTTAACCATGCTACACCTGCAGCATTTTTGGCTCATAATGAAAGCCGCAGCAATTACATAGACATCGCACAGGCTTACTTAAACACAGATGCAGATGTTATTTTAGGTGGTGGGCAGCAGTATTTTTCTGAGTCATTATTGGCACAATTTACCGCCAAAGGTTACCAACACCTCAACGAGTTTTCACAACTTGAGGCTGTAACAAGACCAAAAGTATTAGGATTATTTGCTGATGTACAATTGCCTTGGGCTATCAACGACAAACAAGGTCATAAGCTGAGTAAAATGACCCAGAAAGCCATCGAGCTGCTGTCACAAAACCAACAAGGGTTTGTATTGTTAGTTGAAGGGAGCTTAATCGATTGGGCTGGCCACAGTAATGACATCGCGACAGCAATGGCTGAAATGGACGAGTTTGCCGCCGCCATTGAAGTAGTTGAACAATATGTGCGTGAAAGCAAAGACACGCTAGTAGTGATTACTGCCGACCACAATACTGGCGGACTGTCTGTAGGTGCTAATGATAAGTACGAATGGCACCCTGACGTACTTCACAAAGTCAAAGCAAGCCCAGATGAGATAGCCACACGTGCTATAGCAAGCGAACAATGGCAACCCCTTGTTGCTGAGTTAATGGGTTTTAAACCAAGCGAAACCGAATTAACCGCATTAGATGAAGCACGTATGCAAGGCAATGAGCCTTTGACTGTGGCTCTTCGCCAACTGATTGATGTGCGCTCAAATACAGGCTGGACAAGTGGAGGTCATACTGCGGTTGACGTACAGGTCTTTTCATCTGGCCCAGGGGCAAGACTGTTTGGTGGGCATCAGGACAACACAGACATAGCCAATAAAGTCTTGAGTTTACTGCCTGAGTCAGCCACACAACAATAACTAGGGCCGGTTGATTTTTGCTGGTTGAATGGGGTTCAAGTTAACACCTATTCAACCGCCCACTTAGGGCAGTTTTGTTTAGAATATTATGGCGTTATCGACTCTTGTGTAACGTAACGACACCTCAAAGTCTGTGCCGCCATTTTATATGCAGCCATTTTATATGCAGCAATGGCCAACCATTGGCTGCAAACACAACCTTGAAAGATCAACAAGCCACTAGAAGGCTGTTTACCATTAATTTTACCGCGAGTAATACCTGTGTTAACGAATCCGTCTCAAGCATTAATCAGAAACAGCGAACTATATCAGCAACAAAATGTGTTAATACTCAATTACGAGGCTGATACCTTTGCGAGTCAATGCTTGGAATCGGCACGTCATGTCACCGCATTGGCCTTTGATTTTAATCATCATCAAACACTATTGCCTTATGCCAATGACAACTTGCGCTGCTACTTTGGCCATCAACTGCCAGAGGCTATCGCCAGTAAAAAATTCGACAGCGTCATTATCTATTTTCCTAAAGCCAAACCATTAATGGGTTACTTGCTACAGTTGGCTGCACAGCACTTAGATGTCAATGGCTTATTGATGGTGGTCGGCGAAAACAAAGGCGGAATTAAATCTATTGCCAAGCTAACCCCAGAATACTTTTCTGCACCAATAAAACAAGACAATGCTCGCCACTGTTTGCTCTACACCAGTTATTTACGCCACTGCGCGCCGCCCTTATTGCTCAGCGATTGGGTGAGCCAGTATGCATTAGACACCCCCCAAGGACAGCTACACATTTGTAACCTTGTAGGGGTATTTAGTGAAAAACGCCTCGATCAGGGTACAGAGCTACTGCTGTCACATTTGCCAGATAACCTGCAAGGCCGAGTATTAGACTTTGGCTGTGGAGCCGGAGTAATAAGTGCTGCGCTATTAAAGGCCAATCCAGAACTACAGATTGAATGCATCGACATTAACGCCATGGCACTTGCCTCATGCCAACTGACACTTGCTGCGAATAACATGCAGGCAACGGTTTATGCTTCAGATGGTTTTAATCACATCACAGGGCAATTTAATGGCATTATCTCTAACCCCCCTTTTCATGATGGCTTAACGAGCACCACAGATATTGCAACGCAATTTGTAAAGCACAGTGCCATGAGTTTGGCACCTAAAGGGATTTGGTTGATTGTCGCCAATCGACATTTGCCTTATTCAGACACGATTGCCACTTACTTTGGCAAGGTAAATGTACCTGCAGAAAATAATAAGTATAAGCTCTACTTACATGAGCATTAATGCTGGTTTACTGCTGGAAATGGACGTCAATATCAGCTAAATTGGCTCAAAGGCAAAATGTCTCACATTATTTAACCATTTTGATTGTTACTCTATAGCCTGATCGTGGATAAAAAATAAAAACAAAAAAATAGAAAACAAAGGATGTTATGTTAGAGCCCTCAGTCATTACGCTTAGTGCAGATAAATCAAAAGCAGAGCTTAGGTTAGTTCCAAATACTCATGGCCCGGTGTCAGTAGAAGACATTCAAGCTTTGCTTAAAGCACCCAACTTTGCGATGCTTTTCCCTATCGAACCGGTTATTAATAAAGCCATAACAGAAACCAATGCTCTGTGTGGACAAAAACCGGGAGATCATGAGTTATTTTTTGCTATCGCCGAGCGCAAAGATGGCACCGTGAACATTACGGTGACAGACGATAAAATGCAGGCTATCATGAAGATTACCTCTGCTTGGGGAGGTAAAGATATCACCCTCCCGGACATCCTCAACACCCTAAAAAGTAAAAAAATAAAAATGGGCTTAAGTAAGCCTAAAATTATGGCGCTTATACAACGCTTATCCATTTTACCACCAGGGGAAAGCTGTGAAGGCGTTATCGCCTGTGGAAAACCTGCCATTAACGGTGAAAATGCCATTATCACCCGAAAAGTTGCCTTAGCTCGTGAGCGATTGCTGCAACCACAAGAACGTGAAGACGGCTCTGTAGATATGCGCAATTTAGGCGCATTAATCACAGTAAAACCCAATGATGTGTTAATGATAAAAACACCAGCAACCATCGGCACCCCAGGCTTTAATGTCCATGGAGATGTGCTACAGCAAATCCCCGGAAAAGACAAACCCATGGAGCCTGGTGCTGGCACAAGTTTACACCCCAAAGACCCTAATAAACTCATTGCAACTGTGTCGGGTCAACCGGTCGAAAACCGCAAAGGCATGCAAGTTGATGACATACTGCAAATAAAAGATGTCGATGTGCGTTTTGGTCACGTAAACTTTAAAGGCAGTGTTTTAATCACCGGTGACGTACACGAAGGCATGGAAGTCAAAGCAACCGGCGACATTACGGTAATGGGGTTTGTTGAATCTGCAACCTTAGAGGCCCATGGTGACGTCATTGTGAGTAAAGGGGTAATAGGACGACTGATTAAAGATCAAGAACTCAGTACTCACATTAAAGCACATGGTCAAATCTGTGCACAATTTGTCCAATACTCTCGACTCGAGGCACAAGGTAATGTACTTGTCACCAAGCAATTACTCCACAGTCATACGACCTCTGGCGATACCATTACCGTTAGTGATGCACAAGCTAGGCGTGGGGATTTAGTGGGTGGGATAGCCACCGCCGAAAAAGGCATTCGAGCAATTGCCTTTGGTGCCACCGCCAGTACAAAAACCGAACTTTACTGTGCTATGCATCAAGGTGAGTTAAAACAACAATTAAAAGAGCTCGATGGCAGTATCAAAGACATGGTCGTTGCAGGTCTAGAACTGGAAGCAAGACTACGAAAATTGCCCCCAAAAACAGAATGGCAAAATGATGCTGGCATGATTGAACAAGTCAAAATGATGTTAGATCAAAAAAATAAAATGGCCGAAGAGCGAATTAAAGAAGAAATTGAATATACTCAACATCAACATGAAGTTGAGGGCTATTTTGATAATTACTTTATCAAAGCAGAAAAGCACATTTTTACCAATGTTGAAATCCACATTGGTAATGCCTTTAATCGTACCCAACGCGAACATGGTCCTTGTGTTGTAAAAAATGTAAATCAAGAAATTTCATTCGATTACAGCCACCGCTAATTTGCACCCTCGATATAGAGATACACATAAACGATGCAACAAATACATTGGCCAGCAATCATTAAGTTCGAGCAAGACGATGAGCTCATGTATTTGGCCAATCACCAAGACTGGCTGAGTTTTATTTGTGCCAACCAGTATACCGTATGTGTACAAGACCAGTTGATAGACAGCAGCGGGGATGTCTACCTAATAGAAAAACCAATAGCAGAAACAACCACAATCGAAAACAGCGTTGCACACTTGCCACAACTTATTAAACAACCTCAGCCCATCAACGTATTGCAACTGCTGCCGTTAGTTCGTCAGTATGGTCAATTACAAGGGCATTGTTGCAGTGCTAAAATCGTCTTTACCACAATTGAGCAAGGTATCGCCACTGTCGCTGAATTAGAACAGCTTTATTAGTCAATAAAACCACCTCCCCCATTGAGCATCAAACAGCGCTCTGGCAAAATGCCCCCATACTCACCGTCTATAAGCTCTGAGAATCCTTAATGGAATTACTTAATATTGAATGTCTTGGTAAACGTTTACGCCTAGAAGGCTCGATTGCCGGGTGGCAGCAGTTATATTGGGACAATCAACTCGTGTCGCAAAAGTCAGCCAGTGTGAGCGACCAAGCCTTTCATATACACTCGTTCACACTCACACAACAATCGGTTCACTCACCCATTAAGCAGGATTCCGATAATGTAGACATAGCTGAACACCCATTAACCCAATCTATCCCCATTCGCCTAGAGGTAGATGTTAATTGGCAACCCTTTCAACTCGACTATTGTTTGCTAATTGATGACGAGCAAATTACTCAAGGCCATCGCACTGTGCGTGACATTGAGCAACAAACCCCCGAAGTGCCTGTCGCCAAAACACAAAAAATCAGTATTGTTGGCTTAGCCTCGCTAGGTTTTAAACTACTTAAAAGTGCTAAAGTCATTAAAGTGTTGTTTGCTGGTGCCAGCGTTGCCGCATACTCATGGCTATTCTCGTTAGAGTTTGCTTTGGCACTTATCGGTTGTTTAGTTTTCCATGAATATGGCCATATTAGAGCAATGAAACACTTTGGTATGAAGACCAAAGGCATTTATCTCATCCCCTTTGTGGGCGGCTTGGCCTTGAGCGATGAACGAATTAACACCCGTTGGCAAGATGTCTATATCTCCATTATGGGGCCCTCATTTGGGCTGATTTTATCTATCATCAGCTTAGGTCTGTACTGGATTACCGGTAATGTCTTTTTTGCTGGCCTTGCAAGCTTTAACGCGCTGCTCAACCTGTTTAATTTATTGCCCATTCTACCACTTGATGGTGGGCACATTTTAAAGAGCATCAGTTTTTCAATGAACAGCATGGTCGGCCTAGTTGCCTGTATTTTAGGTGCCGCTGCTGGGGTGTTTATTAGCTACAGTCTAGGCCTTGCTTTACTCGGATTTTTATTGCTGATAGGCAGTGTTGAAATCGTTTTTGAATGGCGCAGTCGCCATCAAAGCCACTTACTGCCGCTGGACCGATATGGGCAAATTTTCTCAACTGTGTGGTATTTATTAACCGTTGCTGGTTTGGTCGGGATTATTTGGTACTTTGCAAGTTCTGGTGATGACATGTTAGCGATCCCGCTGCAGATCCTTGGTAGTTAAACTGCTATTCAAGGCCATGCCACCACACATAAAAACGCCTGCAAACTTGCAGGCGTTTTTATTGGGCTCGTCTATAACCTAAACACATTGGTCATGACCTTATACAACTCAGTGCCTTGGTGTACCGATGCCGAGGCAAAATGCAAAATAGGCACGCAATCCATTGGTAAGCTAATCACTTGATGCGCATCATCTGTGCCATATAAGTCCATACGCAATATATTCACTAACGGCTGACCGGCATTAAGTGGCTGGCCAACCGCTGCGCAATATTCAATTAACCCCGCTTTAGGTGCATGAAACTTTTTATAATCTTTCAAATAACAACCAAAGCGCGCCATATCAGCTGGCTCGACTTTTTCACGGATCACACCTCGGTGGCTTAAATAGGCCAAAATGCCTTTTGCATCGATTAACGCATCAGCCAAATCAATCCGCTCTTGGCTCGCTAACTCCAGCGTAAAAGCTGACACCGGCACAGCAAATACCCGCCCTTGTTTTGCCGCAAAATCAGACAATTGCCACCAAGGACAAAATGCCGCCTCGTCCATTGCCCCGCCAAAGCTATTAGGTATAACTAAGGTGTAAGGAATAGAGAAAAAACGCGCAGCATCAATGTCATACTCAGGGCAATATAAATGCTTACACGACTTAGGGCCGGTATGTAAATCCAGTACAATGTCTGCCTTATGAGCCATAGACTGCAAGCTAACTGCTAGCCTATGCCCTGTGGTGATGCCAAAAGGTTGCTTTAACCTTGCTTGGCAAGACTCAATTAACGTCGCTCGGTATGCTTGAAACAAAACATCATCTGCTAAATGTTGATGCTCGGCATACCAGGTGGCTAAATCGATATTGTGGTCAAAGTATTCACGGTTCCAATTTACGCCAGTGATAGGATCGAATCGCCCTAAAGTAAATTCGCCACTTTTTTGATTAATCCCCAGAGGATTAGCCAAAGGAGCAAAGCGAATATCACCAAGGACATCGTAACCTTCAAGCAGGTTCATCAGCTGATAAATCACTGCGTTACCTTGCACCTCTGCGCCATGCACATTAGCCTGAATATACACGCTTGGTGCCGCACTATCAGTGCCTTTAATATCATAAAGCGGAATGGTGAGAGCTTGCCCCGTGGCAAGCTCACCTACTTGAATAGTGGATTGTGTTACTTTGCTCATCAATTACGACTCAAACAGATTTTGATGCAAAGCATTCACCACTTGCGCCGCTTCTGACTCTGACACCAACACGCATAAATTGTGTGGGCTGGCACCCTGGCAAATCATGCGTACGTTATGGTTTTCAAGCACTTTAAATACCCGGCTACAAATACCGGCTGTAGATGCAATGCGATTACCAATAATCGCAATAAGGGCTAAGTTATCTTCAACTCGTACGCGACAATGTTGCGATAACTCTTGCAGTAATGACTCGCTCAATAAGCCCTGTCCACTTGAATCTGAACCGGTTTTATCTAAAGTCAGCGACACGTTCACTTCTGATGTCGTGATTAAATCAACTGATATTTTATGACGTGCCAGGGTTGCAAAGGTTTCGGCTAAAAAGCCTTGGGCATGGAGCATTTGCAAACTGTGTAAATTTAATAATGTTTGATCACGACGCAGGGCAACAGCACGATAAACAGGGGTGTCTTCAACTTGATGACGGATCCAAGTTCCGCCCATTTCAGGGGCTTTACTTGAGCCCACAAACACCTGAATTTTTTGCCTTACCGCAGGTAAAATAGTTGCAGGGTGTAACACTTTAGCGCCAAAGGTTGCCATTTCAGCGGCTTCGTTAAAACTGATTTCAGCAATTGGGCGTGCGTTAGGGGCCAATCTTGGATCGGTAGTATAGATACCAGCAACGTCAGTCCAAATTTCTACTGCGCTGGCATTCAATGCTTCTGCAAGCAAGGCTGCTGAATAGTCACTACCACCACGCCCAAGTGTTGTCGTACGGCCATCTTGGTCTGCACCTATAAAACCTTGAGTCACAATAATATACTTAGTTAACAGTGGCTTTAAAAAATCACCCGACAATGAAGCAATGGCTTCAACGTGTGGTTCAGCTCGGCCAAAATGACTGTCGGTACGCAAAACCTGGCGCACATCAAAATGATCTGACGCAGTGCCTTTTTCGCGGATAACCGCAGAAAATAAAATCGAGGAACATTGCTCACCGGTAGAGAGCAATTCATCCATGATGGCCTTGCTACGATCAAGTTCTAACGACTCACTTAACACTGACATACGGCTAAGAATTTTATCAATGCTTGCTGCCACATCTTGCGGACGACCCAGCTCATCTAAAATAGCGTATTGTATTTGCGCGATTTGCTTTAACAGTGTCAAACGGCGCTCATCATTGACATTAGCCTGGGTCAATTCCACCAATAGATTAGTCACACCACTTGAAGCGCTAACCACAACTAAACGCGTTGCAGGATTGGCTAACACAATGTCAGCACAACGGCTCATAGATGCATAATCAGCAACTGAAGTACCGCCAAATTTGGCAACGACTAAGTCAGAATGGGTATTTTGAGAAACTAGGCTCATACAAGTGCCTCCGCGCTTTGCGAAAGACAATAAAATAAAACGTGATTTACTAACATGATATACGCTCCGAACACACTACGTTCGAAGAGCCTGGTGCTAAGATAACGCACCCTTAAAGAAGGGAAACAGCAATCATCACCAGAAGCTCTCCACCAAAAAAACAGGTGACAATCGTTAGGATTCAGCCTAATCGACCGATATCAATGTGTGCCGCACAATGTGATACCTCGGCGCTAATCTCCCTCGTAAGCTGTCATTGGACTGGCATCCTCAAACTTACTACCTAGTTAGCGCTCCTCTTCTGTGCCTCCCGAAGGAGGGACCTGAAAAATAGCAACAAACCTACTAACAAGTCAATCAACAATCGTTGTAAAAATACACTATTTTAAATTTATTCATCTTAATAAGGATAATTGTCTTCAATACCAAGGTTGCACACTGGGCTCAATTTAAGCTTAGGCAATGTTCGATATCATGAAAAATAGTGGCAAACATGCCATTACAATTAAAATCACAACAAAAAATGAGACAATAAACAATAATTGTCGCACAATTTTGATCAATGATTAGTAAGACAACCCAGGCAATGTAATGTTTATTTTGGAGAAGAAATATCGGGTAACTCATTCACTAGATGTAAACGATGATTAAAGACCCCCATATCCACCTCTGGCATTATCGCATCGTTACAGGCAACCAGTGATAGCATCCCCTGTTTTACGTAGTAGATCGCATGTTGGTTAAACTCACGCCCGAGCTCAAGCGCCTGTTCTTTATCAATAAATACTGCCCAGCTTTTTTCCATGTGCGACAAATCGGGGGCCGCACCAACCAGTGCACGGTATGGACTATTATATTGCTGGATTTTAGATTGAAGTTGGCGGTCAAGTAATCGATTTTGGCTAGGAGAGAGCAATAAGCCACTGGGGTTGTGGGCGGTAATAATAGCAAACGGGAAATCACATGAAAGACGCTGAGTGAATAAAAATTGAGTACTTTGATACTCATGCCACAATGTATCTATAACATTTTCCATAGTTTTAATTCGTCAATTAAGCCAAAATCAGTTTAGCAGAGCCTTATGGATTCTTAAAGGTTTGTGATATCAGTCGCAAGTATAATATTTATTTTTCTTTTAACATTATACTGTTAAGTACATCAATCTTTCATATGCCTGACTGTTATATTAATTTTTTAACATTTAATTTGTTAACAAATGCCTAAAACGAGTACAATAACATCACCTACTATTAAAGCACTGTAGTGAAACCGATAACATTGCTCACTCAATGTATTAAGCGTTAGTGTTTAAAACGCTTTTATTGGTAATTAATCACAATTTTGTGTACTTAGTTTACACCTGAACGTTTTATGTTCTACATTTGATAAAACTAAGGGGTAAATCCGAATACGTATAAATAAGTTTGCAACAAATGGAACTATCTCAATAAAACGTATTCATAGTAGTAAGCCAGTTGGCAAAACTTTTTCTTATTATGCAGCGATACATTGCACTGCGTAATGAGCGTTAAATATACGCAAGACAACTCAGTAACCATCTATTAGCGTTACATTATACGAGTTCATAAGAGTGTTTTATTCAGGGCAGACATAGATAAACACCACAAAAAATACTGGAGTATTAGCGTTAATTGAATACGCGATTACAACTTAACTAGCCTATCGCTAGAGTCAAATTTTATTAAATTAGGTAAATATCATGCAAAACCCGCACATTCTGATTGTTGAAGACGAAGCAGTAACCCGTAATACATTACGCAGTATTTTTGAAGCCGAAGGCTATGTCGTTACAGAAGCTAACGACGGCGCAGAAATGCACAAAGCGATGCAAGATAACAAGATTAACCTCGTGGTGATGGACATTAACTTACCCGGTAAAAATGGCTTGTTACTTGCTCGCGAATTACGTGAAATCAATAACATCGGCCTTATTTTCTTAACAGGACGCGACAACGAAGTTGATAAAATTCTTGGCCTTGAAATTGGCGCTGATGACTACATCACTAAGCCGTTCAACCCACGTGAATTAACAATCCGTGCGCGTAACCTACTAACGCGTGTTAACAGTGCTGTCGCTGAAAGCGAAGAAAAAGGCTCAGTTGAATATTACCGTTTCAATGGCTGGAGTTTAGAAATTAACAGCCGTTCTTTAGTTAACCCACAAGGTGAGTCTTATAAGCTACCACGCAGTGAGTTCCGTGCGATGCTTCACTTTGTTGAAAACCCAGGTAAGATTTTAACCCGTGCTGATTTATTATTAAAAATGACTGGCCGTGAGTTAAAGCCGCATGATCGCACCGTTGACGTCACAATTCGTCGTATCCGTAAGCATTTTGAAAGCTTAGCTGATACGCCAGAAATCATCGCCACTATCCACGGTGAAGGCTATCGTTTTTGTGGTGATCTAGAAGACTAATCTTGGCTGTTACCCAATAAAAAACCAGGTGATTAACCTGGTTTTTTTATGTCCGCTTTTAGCGATTAGTTTATGATTATTTCAATTGCTGGTCTAAAAATGCCGCTAACGATTTATATAAATGATTACGTACTTTCTCGCCGCGCATAGAATGCTTAGACCCTGGGTAATCCATCATCTGGAATAATTTCCCCTCATCTTGCAATGCTTTATAAACGCGTGTGCTGTTTTCAAACAACACGTTATCATCTGCCATACCATGGTACATCAGCAAACCTGACTGGTAATTTTTTACATAAGGTAAAATGCTGCTGGCATCATAGCCTTGTTTATTGGTGTCTGGGTTGCCCATGTAACGCTCGGTATAATGGGTATCGTATAAACGCCAGTCGGTTACCGGTGCACCTGAAATAGCCGCTTTAAAATAATCTGGCGCCTTAAACTGACTCATCAATGCCATGTAGCCGCCGTAGCTGTGACCATAAATCGCCACGTTTTCAGCATCAATAAAAGGCAGGCTGCGTAAATAATCCACACCCACTTTTTGGTCATTAACTTCAGCATCACCCATGTTTTGATAAATCACATATTCAAATTCAGTTCCACGGTGAGCCGAGCCACGATTATCTAGCTGAAATACCGCATAGCCTTGTTGCAGTAAATACTGAGTAAAATAGTCTGCTTCGCTCCAGCTGTTAACCACTAACTGGGCGTGTGGACCGCCATAAACGCGCACCACCACTGGATACTTTTTATTGGCATCAAACGGCACAGGTTTAAATAAACGGTACATTAATGGCTGGCCATCTTCTGCTTTTAATTGGCCAAATTCAGGCATTTGCCATAAACCAGCCACATCATAGAGTGGATGCGTCTCATTGATTTCGTTTTGCTCAACCCAGGCTAATAATTTACCCGAGTCATTGTGTAAACTGATCTGTGGCGGTTGTTGTAGGCTATTAAAGTAGTCTAAATACACCGGGCTTTTATCGGCAAAAACAGCATCATGCATGCCAGCGGTTTGGCTAATACGCTCAATTGACTCAACGCCTATGTTCATATTAACTCGATATAAATGACGCTCTATCACACTGTCTTTACGGCCACTAAAATACACCCAACCACTGGCCTCATCGACAAATTCAAGCACATCAACAGCCCAATCACCTTGGGTTAATTGTTTAAGCAGCTTACCTTGTAGGTCAAACAAGTACAGATGATTAAAACCGTCGCGCTCTGAGCCCCAAATGAATGCTGATTGCTGTTTTAAAAAATGCAGGTCATTGTTGAGGTTTACCCACGCCTTACTGCGCTCTTCAATCACTGTGTTAGCTTGTTCTGGTTGACTCACCGCGGCAATCCGCAAGTCTAATGCTTGTTGATCACGACTTTGCCATTGAAAAGACACATACTTGCTGTCGGGTAGCCAATCAACACGCGGTAAATACATGTCTTTTTGTTTGCCTAAATCAATCCAATTAATGCTTTTATCTTGCAAGCTCACCACACCAAGGGCAATTTCAACGTTCGCTTTGCCTGCATAGGGGTAACGTTGCTCGGTGAGTTTAATGCCATCGGCGTAAATTTCATTGCGAGTCACTAACTCCACACCCGATTCATCAATACGGGTAAAGGCAATTGCCGACTCATCGGGCGCCCACCAATAACCTGTCATACGATCCATTTCTTCCTGGGCAACAAACTCTGCCATGGCATTTTTGATAGGGCCTTTACCATCTGTGGTTAATGCGCTGACTTTTTGGGTATCGAGAGCTAGCACATACAGGTTTTGATCGCGCACAAACGACACATAGTGGCCTTTAGGCGACAAACGCGCATCGGTGGCAAAGCCCTCTCCTGTATTAAGCTCAGTCACCTTATTGCTGGCAACATCATATAAATACAATTGCCCTGCTGCAGGAATTAAAATACTTTGGCTGTTTTCAGACCAAAAGTATTCCATGATCCCTTCGCCATAGATACGTTGGCGTTCGCGGCGGGCTTTTTCTTCATCAGACAGCTCACCGCTGGCTAGCAGCTCTGCATTTATCAAGATGCTGCGCTCACCCGTGGCAATGTTCATTTGCCATAAATCATAAAAATGTTGATTATCGGCACGGCTTGATAAATAGGTCACTCGCTTACCGTCAGGTGACAAGGCTAAGCCGCGCGGGCTCGCCCCCGCCAATGCAGGAGATGCATGAATACGTTCTATCGTCAGTGGCGTGCTATTACCTTTTATTGCCGTTAACGGCGCGGTCGTTAATGAAGTCATGGTATTGCCTTGTGCGGCTTGAGAAATCTGGCTAATAAAAAATAATGGCGCGACAGTCATTGCTGCTAAAGCATGCTGCTTCCATGTTGTTGTCATTATAATGAATCCTTGGGGCAAACAATCAGTCAACATTTTGCCTGAATTTACGGCAAAACCAAAACCTTGGATAACAATCGCTGAAATTAACATCATTGTGGGGTATGATTTACAGATAACTGATAAAAATGAACAACATCGACCTTAACCTCGCAAAATCTCATAGGAAAAATCATGCAGACTTTGGCCCAAACCCTTAGCGCTCAAGCAGTCAATGCGTCATTAACGCAATTACTCGTTACCTTAGCAGAAACCTCAATCGCCATTAGCGGTGCTGTTCGTCACGGCGCGTTAGCGGGGGTATTAGGCGCAACAGAGCAAGAAAACGTTCAAGGTGAAACCCAGAAAAAACTGGATGTCATCACAAACGACATGCTTAAAGATACCTTAAAGGCTGACAGTACAGTGCGCGGCATCGCCTCAGAAGAAGAGGATTACGTTGTAGAAGCCAACGCACAAGGTCAATACCTAGTGAGTTTTGATCCCTTAGATGGCTCATCTAACATCGACATTAACTCACTCGTTGGCACAATTTTTTCGGTATTACCGGCCCCTGCAGGCGAGTTTAACGAACAAAGCTTTTTACAGGCTGGACGTAACCAAGTTGCAGCGGGTTACGTGCTTTATGGCCCATCAACCATGATGGCCTTAACCACTGGTCAAGGTACGCAGTTTTATACCCTAGACCCAGACAGCCAAACCTTTTTATTGACTAACGACAATGTGCAAATCACGCCAGATACTGCTGAGTTTGCGATTAACATGTCTAACCAGCGCTTTTGGGAAGCGCCAATGCAAACTTACATTGCCGACTTATTACTAGGTAAAATAGGTCCGCGTGAGCAGTCTTTTAACATGCGTTGGATTGCCGCTATGGTGGGTGATGTGCACCGCGTATTATGCCGTGGCGGTATTTTTACCTACCCAACAGACAATAAAAACCCGGCTAAACCCTTTAAATTACGCCTAATGTATGAAGCCAATCCCATGGCATTGCTTGTGGAGCAAGCTGGCGGTAAAGCCTCAACTGGTTACCAAACCATTTTGGATATTCAACCCACTGAAATCCACCAGCGTGTTGCAGTCATTCTAGGCAGCGCGAATGAAGTTGATATCTGCTTAAGCTATCACGGTATCGATTACAGCGAAGAACCATCGATTGACTAAATGGGTTGTAACGCCGCTCAATAGATCATTGAGCGGCTTTTTATATCATGCAAAAATCACTTATTCTTTCGCTGTCACTAAGCTCTCTTCAGTCACTTGATGCTTTTTCTCGGTCTGGTCAACAATAGTCAGTACCGCAGTGTCACCCACTACGTTACAAGAAGTCAGTACCATATCAATAATTCGGTCAAGTGCGGCCACAATCACAAACGCTTCTACCGGCAAGCCCATTTGATAAATCAATACCCCAATCATGACCATGCCACCACCTGGTACACCACCTGCACCCACTGAAAGCAAAAACACGCTAAATAATAGAGAAGGAATTTGATCATTGCTTATCGGCATACCAAACGCATTAGCAACAAAGAATATGGCGATGGTGATATAAATCGATACCCCACCCATGTTCATCGTAGCGCCTAATGGCACGCCAAAACCGGCAACAGCTTGGCTTACGCCCAGTTTGTCGGTCAAGGTGCGCATGGTGACAGGGATGGTGGCATTAGAACTTGCCGTTGAAAGTGAAAACAAGATTTGCTCTTGGATTTTATCGCGAAACGTTTTAGCCGAAACAGGGGTAAATGCGCTAACAGCGATAGGGTAAACGATGAAAATCCAAATCAATAATAGCGCTAAAATCAATACCAGGTATTCAACCACACTGACAAAAATTTCAGGCTCTAATGTGGCGCCTAGTTTAAACATCAAGGCAAATACACCGTATGGCGCAAGGCTCATTACCAATCCAATTAAGCGCATCATGATTTTATTGGCCGTTTGAAAGCCCTTTACAGCACCCTCAACCGACGCGCCCATCGATTTAATCACGCCGCCCATCAGTAGCGCCATAAAAATCACTTGCAACATGTTGCCAGAAGTAAACGCTGAAAATGGATTATTAGGCACAATGCTCACAATAAGTGACATTAAATCTGGCAATTCTGTCGCGGTAATATCCACTGAGCCATTGCTCGACATATCAACGCCTTTGCCTGGTTCAAATATCATGGCGACGGTAAATGCAGCTAAGATCGCAACAACGGTATTAATAATGTAAAAACCAAAGGTTTTACCACCTAAGCGGCCAAAGCTTTTTAAATCTTGTAACTCGCACACGCCACACACAATACTGACAAACACTAACGGTACAACTAACATCATGATCATATTAACAAACATGGTACCGATACCACCTGCTAACGTCACAAGTGTACCACCAAAAAAGGCGTTATCGGCGAGTGCAAATTGCACAATACTGCCAAGTAGCACACCTAAAAATAGACCAATAAAGATCCGTGCTGAAAGTGATTTTGTCATCTGTTCTTTCCCATTCGAAATGGCAACTTAATGTTGCTGATTATTGTTATACCAATCCTGGTGCTTATTCTTTTCGAGCGCTGAAATACTGAGACATTGTGCGCAATATTTCAATCACCTTGATAAACAAAAGCGCACACAAAAACACCACTCATAACAAAAGTTACAAAAAATATATAAATAACAATGCATTATGGTAATTAAAAATATTGTAATCTTGGTATAACCCGTCACAAAAACTATTTTAAAAGAGGTCACAACGGAGTCGCAGCAAAAAATAGCCCTTAACGGTCGATACCGATGCGATCGAGGCGTAATGCATTTGCCAGCATATGTTGCTGCTTAATACTGACATGGTGGCGAGCAATCCACTGAATTAACTTAAGCCATTGGGATGCCTGGGGAGCCGTGTTGCAAGAGGCTTGCAACAGCATATTGTTAAGATAAGTTAATTGCTTATGTTGTTTATTAAAGTCACTGGCCGAGTTAATTTGCCCGATAGCGAGCAACTCATCTGGCGCCTCAAGCACCCATTGCGGCACTATCATGCTACGGCAATGCTCAAGCGTATTCGCAATCATCAACCCTGCGGGATCAAGGTCGGTAAAAGCGATGACATCTACTTCACGTGCGGCAATCAGATGTAAAAAACGTTTGCGCCCTGCCGGTGAATAATCATGGCTGCCACGATACAACACCATGCTGTTGTCGATGATTGGCTGTAACGCGGGGGTAAATGAATAAGCAAATAGATTGTCAAAGCTGTCGAGGTTTTCGACCACGATGAGCTGCTTAATGTTAAGTTGCTGACAAAGGGCAACGGCGGCATCGACTTTTAAGCGCAGCGAGCCACTTAAGAAGTGCAAAACACCGGCTACAGCAGATTGAGAGAGTAGAGACTGAGTAATATTAGGCGCAAGTTTAATTAATACATGGTCGGCATCTGGGCGAATATTTGCGTATTTCTCATTCGCACTTTGCTGCGCCATTTGCTGGCGAGGTACATCAAAATCGAGCGAGAGAATGTCTAGACCTGAGTCAATCTGCGCCATTTCTCGCAATAATGCGTAATCTTTAGCAGTTAAATACAGGTATTTTTCAGCGCCATCGGGCTCACCGATTTGCCATATCTGATACAGTTTTTTCCAATTGGCATTAAAAGCCACGCGCGGCAATTGTTGCTTTGCCGCGCGGGCCAATAACTGTAATTGGCTCTGAGTTAGGCTAGCCATAACTCAACATCATGAATGATAAAATTACCGTTATAGACAGGATCGGGTTTGCCAATTGGTTCTAACTCAAAGTAATTTTTATGCTCATCAGCCAAGCCTTCGTAGCCACCAATCACTTGGTAGAGCCAACTTTCTGCATCCCACTGTAATTGCTTGTCGGTTAAATAGCTCAATGCTGATTGGCGCAAACCTGAATCAATCACCTCACAGAAATACTCATCCACGGCAATTTTGAGTGGATTTTCTGGG
Source organism: Shewanella basaltis (assembly GCF_023283885.1). Taxonomy (GTDB): domain Bacteria; phylum Pseudomonadota; class Gammaproteobacteria; order Enterobacterales; family Shewanellaceae; genus Shewanella; species Shewanella basaltis. Next base: position 101,346 of record NZ_JAKILA010000007.1, on the reverse strand, counting down.
ATATCAAAATCTTCGCTGTCGCTCATCTCAAAAGTGACATTTTGCTCACGTGCAATTGATGGCAGCGTATCACGGCTAATGGCTTTCACTTGTGCCACTAAACTCATGAGCTCCAGCTCGTGATGCGGATTACTCACATCGACACTGGCAGGGGCGAGCAACGCTTCAGCGCAATTAAATAAGTTTGGTATTTTTTTATGGCCCACATGGTTATCGACTTGATAATCTGGGTGCATGTCGGTGTGCAGTAACCAGCCTTTAAGTAACCGAGTGCGGCCTTGAATTTGCCTAAAGCGGCCTAATAACTCATATAACCGACTCTGTACAATACTCAGCTCTTGAGTGCACTGGCTTAGGGTTTCTTGCAGGCTGGTCATTAATAAGCGGCGCAATTCACGAATGTCGCCGGCAATCTCACCAAGCTCACTAAACTGGAACATGTCCAGGCCGTTGAGTAAGTCAGACACTTGGCTTTGGGCCAATTCGTTTTCGCGAATTTTGGCACTGATGGTCCCGACATAACCAAACTCGTTATTAATGCGCCCCCACAACACCCTAATCGAATAACGTAAGCTGTCGGTAAAGCTGTAAACGTGCTCGTTTAAGTCGGCCAAATAAGCTTCTGCAGCGCTGTAATCAACATTGTGACGCGCCTCTTTATAGTGATCGGCCAGGGTTTTTATGGTGGCTAAAGATGAGCCAACATTAGAGTCAATTTGGCGGTTACGTTCATCGCTTAAGGCCTCTTCAAGTAACGCCCTAACAGAACGCTTTAAACGCAGCTCCTGATCTGGCTCTGGTCGCCATAAAATGCCGCTTTTTTTAAGTTTTTCAATTACGCCTGCATCATGGGCGGTGTCGTTAATCGACCCCGCTAAATAGGCATCCATGATCACATCGGCATGCCGCCCGAGTTGTTTGAGCAGCTTTACCCCAGCTTGGTGTAAGTTGCTGCTCATATTAACTCCCTTTGGGTCGCCGTTTCAGCTTGTGCCTCAAGACTTAGGCCTTCAGTTTCGTCAATAAAGCGAATGACTTCATACAAATAATCAAGCTTGCCGGTGGCAATATAAATTTGTTTCTCGCTGTTGGGTTTAGTTAAATAACCCAGTTCAACGAGGCGTTTAAACACCAACTTAATTTGGCCGTCGACATTACTGCTGCTGGAGCCAAATAGGCGATACTGGCTAAGTTTGGTTAACTGCTCCCTAAAGGCCGGGGTGTCTTCTATGCGTGCTTGTAAGTCGGTTAAGCGTATCGGTGCTCCTTCACTTAATGGCGCATCCTGACCGCTAGCCTCTTGCACTAACACTAACCATTCCACCAGCGGAATTAACGCCGAGCAAATGTCTTTAAACTGCGATGAAATCACTTTGCGCTCGGCATCGCCAAGCTGTAGATAACCACAAAAAAACACTTCACCTTCACCTGCGCTGGCCAAGGTGCGGTTAATTTGATTTAAGTACGTTTCTATCCGCTCACGGGTGCTGTTGTTTTTTAGTGCGCGCCAGCCGTCTTCGTTGGTCACTCGGCAAATAAACTCGCCCCGCAGTAGCTGTTCAATTAACGCACTGGTTCCCACTAAGGTTGTTTCATTTGAATCAGACATTAACTGTGCTCCTTAGCCGTTGTGGGATGAGTCGTTTCAGCATTTCGTTGCGACAATCGCTCTGCAAGTGGGTTAGTTTTAGGTTTAACCACCTGCAATTTTTTGGTTTGTTTGTTAATAATGTAGCGGTTAGCAAATAAGTTAAGCACTTCAGATTCTGGATTTGGAAATGCCCCTAACACGCTAATGTTATTGTTTTCACAGGCGTCAAAAATCTTCTTCACGTTGGTGTGATGTAAGGTGCCGAGCTCATCAATAGGCCAATGGATGGTCACATGGGCTTTACCGCGCAATAAGCGGGTAAATGCCAGCAAGAACTTACATAAAATCAGGTACGCCATACCGTGGCTAGACGATTCGTTTAGCTGGCGGTCGGTACGAATAATCAAATCGCTATTGCCCTCTTTTAGGCGCAATTCAATTTCTAATAGTTTGGCGATACCACCGGTTAATGCGGCGCGGCCAATAATGTCTAATGCGCGGCGCATTGAGTTAGTGTAGTGCTCGTCTGGTAACTGGCTAAAGCCATCGGCTTTCCAGGCTTTAAAGGCTTTAACAAACACTTCAAGCTCTGGCCAGAACTCGAGTTCACTGATGCGCGAGCGAATGCGCACGGCCGACTCTGATACGCCGTCCAGAAACAACTCTTCACCGACTTCACGGGTAATACGCGCACTTTGGCTGGCAATGCGGCGGTCGATATCGGTTAATACGTCGTAAAACGCGGTTAAGTCGATACCAAAAATACGCCCTTGCTCGCGAATAGCCATTAACGATTGCGGCACCATCACATTGAGTAACTGCTCAAGCTGCGGCACTAATTTACGGTAGTCGAGTAAGCGAATGCCTTTGTCATTAACAAAGCTAGACTCGTCACGCGCGCGCTCCCAAAATTCGGCCAAACTTGAACCGGATTTACTGGCAATCACAGAGTCGAAATGCTCAACATATTGCTTCACCGACCCCATTAAATAGTCACGCTTTAGCAATAAGTCTTCGCCTTGGCGCAGACGCTCGCCAATGCTGCCGATGGCTTCGTCGTTATTGGGCGGCAATTTAAGCTCGGCCAACTTACGCATTACCGCACGCAGTTTAGTCAGGTTTTCAGACGCTTCAACCTGGGCTGCATCGCAGGCTTTACGCTCTGTTTCTAATTGGGCACGGCGCTGTTTAATCTCGGCGGTTTTGGCTGTTAATTGTTGTTCAAGCTCTAAGGCGGCGCGTTTAACATCAGCCAACTGTGCTTGCAGTTTAGGCTTGCGCACTAACCAAGTATGTTGGTACCAATCGTCATAACGTAGCACCTCGCTACGACGCTGCTCTGCCTTGCTTATTTGCGCCTCAAGCTCACGAATTTGCTTTTTAAGCGCTAAAATGGTGCCTTCATCGACTCCGCGGGATTTAAGCTCATTTTTATACCAGGTTTCGCAGGCTTTTTGTTCTGTTTTAGCGTTAGTACGGCGCTGCTCAATATTGGCTTTAACTTGCCCAAGTTGATTGTCAATTGCGCCAACCACTTCTTGCCAGTAAGCATTTTTGTCCATCCGCGCCTCAAGCGCCTGGTCTTTTTGTTCAGCTAGCCACTCAAGATGCTGGTTATGCAACTGCTTTAATTCGTTATCGAGTTGCACAAGACGCTTACTCGATTCGGCTTTGCGATCGGCGACGGCTTGGTTGATCTTTTGTTGCTCGCTGCGCTTTTCATCAAACAGTCGGCGTAAATCTTCACGGCTATTTTTGTATGCAGTACGGGCAAAAGTGAGTTCGCGGGTAACAGCATCTAATGCCGCATTCATTGCAACGAGCTGATCTTCAGCTTCGGCATGAATGTCTTGCGCGCTTTGCAGTGCTTCTTCGGCTTTGGCGAAGCGAATACGCAGGTCTTGCTCAGAAGTCGCATATTCTGGCACGTCGATGGCTTTAAGATCTAAATGCACGCCAAATAAGCTGTCGCTGCTGTCTTGAGTGAAACTTGGGTGTAAGTCGCTACGGTGCAACAACTCTGGGGCTATCACTTTACCAAATGATTGCTCCCAACCTTGAGCCTCTTTACGTAAAAACTCCAACAGTGTGTGCGACTGTGGGAATAACATGTGATGCAATTCTTCTTTGGCGTTTTCGCGCTCGCTCACACGAATACTGGCAATGCGCAGCGCTTCGTTAGCCTGATCACGCTTAGCGCGCTGCTTACGCTCTTCGGTAGTTAAGCGTTCAACCTTGGCATTACAGGTTTCTTGTTCTTCATCGGCAAGGCTGATGCGCTCATCAAAAATCGCCAAGCGCATTTTTTCATCTTCGGTGTAGGTCACGCCATCCACTTGATGCTTAAGCTCTGCTGCCTGCAATTTAAGTTGGTATTCTTGTTCGCTGAATTTGGCTTTACCCGCGTCAGTTTGCTCACGCCATTGTTGCTCAAGCTGCGCTAAATCGTCGTTTGCTAACTCACGTTGTTTATCTCGCGCCTCACGCAGTGTGTCTTGCTCTGTGTGTAATGCCTCAAGTTCACGGTGTAATTGTTCAGCAATTTTACTGCGACGAGCGTTAAATGCCGCTTCAATATCTTGGTGTTTTTCGGTTTGCAGCTTATGGCGTTCGTTAAGGTTTTCAAGGTCACTTCGCCAGTTAGGTAAATTGTCTAAATCCGCTTTGGCCTGTTCAATGTCGGCATCTAAAAAGGCAGCGTGTTGGTCTTCTATGGCATCTAACTCATATTCAAATTTGCCCACATCACCTTTGGCTGCGGACAATTCTTGGTTGAGCTCGTCACGGACATCTTTCCACTCATCGTCTAGTAAGCGCAGTTTTAGGTTTAATTCTTTACCTAAGGTTTGATTGCGGTCTTGGCGTTCGGCCTCTAAGGTTTCGTCGTTACGGTAGCCGCGCGACAAACTAGACAGGCGTAATTCGGCGCTCAGTAGTTGGTTAAACTCTTGTTCAAGTTTGTCGTATTCTGGACGAATTTGCTCAAAACCTTGTACTAGCTGGCTTTCGCGGATCCAGGTTTCTACTCGCTGAGGGTTAAGGCGTGAGGTTGGCGGGTTTACTCCGTCTTCTTCTAAAATGGCGGCGATCATGGATTTAACCGTTTCCATTTTGCCTTCTTTGGAATGCACGGCTTTGGCGAGTTTTTCAATGTGGCGCAGGCTGTGTTCGCCGTCACATAGTGAGAATTGACGCGCATAAGTACGCAACTCATTGCGGTTACTGCCAGTGTTCAATAAGCTGCGATCGTTTTGGATTATGGCACGAAACTCACGCGTATTAAGCAAGTTAGTGTGCGCGATGCCTTCGCGTTTAACTTCGCGGCCAAGCTCGGCCATCGAATGGCAAATAATGGTGTCGCCATTGCGGGATTTTATGTAATCCTCAAGCTCAAAACCACGTGCAATAAAGCGATAATTAACCCCTTTACCGTCGCCTGCTGACGCTAATACCGCTTGATATAATAAGCCATCATCTTTTTGATATTCGTAAATGATGTAGCTCGAATCGTGCGGTAAGTACCAACGTTCAAAACTGTCACGGGTTGATGGCACGACGCGACTTGGGTATTCACCATAAAATACTGGCACTAGGCGTTGTAAGGTTGTTTTACCTGACGCGTTGGTACCACAGATGTTGGTGTGGCCATTTAATAATAATTCGACCACACCTGGCAGGTGCGTATTAATTAACACGATTCTAATCAAGCTTGGCATGATAATCCTTTTCCAAACAGCTCACATTATAGTGAACAATAAGCAACATAATGCTGAATAACCGACAACCACTTTTGCAATCTGGTTAAACTAAAACAAACACCGTCATGAGGCAATTTGCAGCTAAAAAATTGCCTTGATAATACGCTATTTCAATAAAAAGTGACGCTTTACATAACAACAATTAAGCGCAATTGCTGCGTTAGTGCGCAATTTTACCATTTCAGTCAATTATGTAATACCATTGCACGTTAGTAAGTGATGTCTCAGCGAGAATTTAAAAGGGCTTAAACAAAAACCGCTGAACGCATTCACAGTGGCCACTTATTAATGCGCAATGGCATAACCAATCAGAGTCGCTCAGACGGTTCAGTTTGTAGCGAATGGCTCAAACAATGGTGATTCTTTTGGGGCAAAACAACAAGGAATGGACTGTGCGAGTGTCTCTTGTTTATAAAGAGAGCTATTATCACAAATAATAAAAAACGCAGAGATTTCGCTCTGCGTTTGTCATTTTTGCAATCAATGTTACAACTTAAACTGTGAAGTGGCGTTACTCAGTTCATTAGCAAAACCGTCTAGCCCTTGAGAAATGTCTTGTACTTCGGCCAAAATACCCAAGGTTTGCTCAAATGAGGCATTCATTTCAACAACATTGTTCGCCACCTGCGCGGCAACCAGCGACTGTTGTTCTGTTGCTGAGGCTATGTGGGTGTTCATGCTATTGATGCTAACAATTTTAGACTGAATTGAGCTAAGGGCCTCGCCGGTGTCTTTTGCAAAACGTTCGTTTTCAGATGACTTAGCAATAGCCCCACCCATAGTGCTGACAGATGACTCCGCGGCAACCTTAAGCTTGTCTAAGACATTGCGAATTTCTTTGGTTGCATCGGCGGTTTTAGATGCCAGCGCGCGCACCTCGTCGGCAACAACCGCAAAACCCCTTCCCTGTTCGCCTGCACGAGCCGCCTCAATGGCAGCATTTAGCGCTAACAAGTTGGTTTGCTCTGCAATAGAAGTGATCACGTTTAAAATTGAGCCAACACTTTCGGTATCTTTGGCTAATTCATTGATGGATTTAGAAGCCAGTTCAATCCCTGCGTTAAGCTCTTGAGAAATTCTCACGGTGCGCTGCACAACGGCTAAACCGTCTGTTGCTTCTTGTTCTGCCACCTGTGCGGCCTCTGCCGCTTGCTGGGCACTGTGAGAAATGTCATTAACCGAATGACGCATTTCTTCCATCGACATGTGGACAGTTTTAGCATCCTGGCTTTGTTTTTTAGTTGCTTTGGTTGCAACCGTCATGCGCTCTTTTAATGATGATGCACTGTTTAAAAGCGGGCTAGTTACATTCACTACACGCTCAATCGACTGCGCGAGCAAACGTAAAAAACGGTTAAAATTACTCGACACTTGGCCAAGTTCATCGGTGCCAGCAACCGTTAATTGATGACGCAAGTTTCCTTTGCCGTCAGCAAGCTCACCTAAAGACTGTGCCACATCACCAGCAGAACCGCTAATAGCCTTAGCTATTGAAATAGTTGCAATTGCCATTAATACCAACAAAGCAAGCCCAATACTCAACGTAAGGTATAAACTGTGTTCTGAACGATCACTGGCTTCTTTAATGGTTAAACTAAATTCATCGACCTTATTGGCTTTATAAGCCGTAATGCCCTTAGTTAACCCTTCAAACACTTTGGCTTTATTTTGGCTAATTTGTCCGACATTAGCCATATCGATAGTGCCATCGAGCATACCTTGAGCTAAAGACAAGGTCATACTGTTATAGTCATTTAACTGTTGAGAAAGCTGCCCTAGAGTTACTGACTCTTGAGGATCGGTAGCGGATAAATTACTCAGGTTACTCTTGAGCGATGTAAAGATTTTGTTGGCATTTTCAAGTAAGTCTTCATCCGCAAACGACACGGCCTGCGTGTATAACTCATCTAAACGCTGTACAAAAATCACGTTTTGGTTTGCAAGCTCGACTCGTTGCGCAACTTTGGTTTCCATGAATGATAACGTGTCACGGTTTTTATTAATCGCCACGGTACTGATCGCCAAGTTGACAGCAAAAATAATCACTGACAAAACAAATATCAGCCCTACTTTTTTAAAAATTGACAAGTTACTAAACCAACTCATATTCCGCCCCCAAAGCGTTCTTCAATGTACAAAAATTAGACTTAACGTTGCCAACAGGACAACATCAAAAGCGCTATTGCGAAGAGTGTCACCGGGTTCAATCCCTGAAGTGATATCGTGCATATTGGACAATGTGCATCGGTATTCATAGGCTTAACTATAGCAATACTTATTATGGTTATTCATTTAACAGTAATGAAATTGATTATTACGTCAAAATCAGACTACCAACTCAATATCGGCCTAACTTAAATATACTTGAAATTTATCTAATGCAACACAATCACCGCCAATACAAGCAGTATTTCTCCCTTAAATGACTAAAAACACCTGTGTATGGTGCAGAAACTGAAAATAAAAAAGAGCCAGCTAGGCTGACTCTTTTTTATTAAACTCGCATACTGGCTAAGCCGCTTTTGTGTCGGTTTCTTCAGAGTGTCTGATTAAGTAATCAAACGCGCCAAGAGATGCTGTTGCGCCGCTACCCATAGCAATAATAATTTGCTTGTATGGTGTGTTGGTGACATCACCGGCGGCAAATACGCCCGGAATCGATGTTTGCCCACGTTCATCAACGATAATCTCGCCGCGAGGTGTCATATCAACAACACCTTTTAACCATTCAGTGTTTGGCACTAAACCAATTTGCACAAAAATACCGGCTAAGATGACTTCTTTGCTTTCGCCTGTTGCGCGGTCGGTATAAACCAAGCTGCTTACACGAGTGCCATCGCCTTTGACTTCTGTGGTTTGTGCTTGAGTAATAATAGTAATATTACCCATTGATTTAGCTTTACGCTGTAACACTTCATCGGCACGTAACTTACTGTCAAACTCAAGCACGGTAACATGCTCAACAATGTTAGCTAGGTCAATGGCGGCTTCAATACCTGAGTTACCACCACCAATTACGGCAACACGCTTGCCTTTAAATAGTGGGCCGTCACAATGTGGGCAGTATGCAACACCTTTACCACGATATTCTTTCTCGCCCGGAACATTCATTTCTCTCCAACGAGCACCGGTTGCTAGCAATACGGTTTTACTGCTCAAGGTTGCGCCGCTTTCTAGGGTCACATTAAACAGACCATTTTTAGCGAGGCTCAGTGCGCGTTGATTGCTCATAATATCGACATCATAATCGCGAACGTGTGCCTCTAAATTGGCAACCAGTTTTGGACCTTCTGTTTTCGACACAGAGATAAAGTTTTCAATGCCAACCGTTTCTGCCACTTGGCCACCGAATTTGTCAGCGACGATACCCGTGTTTAAACCTTTACGAGCAGAATAAATAGCAGCTGCTGCACCTGCAGGGCCACCGCCGACAACTAACACGTCAAATGCTGACTTTTTGTTGAGTAGCTCAGCTTGTCTACCGGCTGCATTTTTGTCTAATTTATTAAGTACTTCAACGACACTGATGGCACCAACTGAGAAGGCCTCGCCGTTTAAAAATACTGATGGTACTGACAGGATGTTGCGCTCAGTGACTTCCTCTTGGAACAGTGCACCGTCGATCATCACGTTAGTAATATTTGGGTTAATTGCCGCCATCATGTTCAGTGCTTGGATCACTTCAGGACAGGTTTGGCAACTTAATGACACATAGGTTTCAAAATGAAACTCACCTGGCAACTGGCGTATTTGTTCAATGATTTGCGCATCTAATTTAATTGGGTGTCCGCCACTGTGTAAAAGTGCAAGGACAAGTGAAGTAAATTCGTGACCCATAGGCAAACCAGCAAACGTAATGTTACTGCCATTTTCTGGGTTGATCACACTCATGCTAGGTGTGCGCTTACCGTCTTTATAGGTCACTGATACAAGTTCAGATGAATCTACAATATCTTGCGCTAAGCTGATTAATTCTTTTGCTTTGTTTGAGTCATCTGCAGACACGACAAGTTCAACTGGGCGCTTGAGGTTTTGCAGATAGGTTTTCAGTTGATTTTTTACATTCGCATCTAACATAACAACTCCTAATTACTGGAAATTTGAAAAAAGTGGGAGAGTGTTAGTCGGCACCGGGGGAGCACCGACTAACTGGAGATGATATTTCTAACCTAAGGGTGAATCAGTGGTTAGATTTTGCCTACTAGGTCAATTGAAGGAGCTAGAGTTTCTTCACCTGGTTGCCATTTAGCTGGACATACTTCGCCGTCGTGTGAAGCAACATATTGTGCAGCTTGAATTTTACGCACAAGTTCTGAAGCGCTACGGCCAATACCTAGGTCGTGAATTTCAGCCACTTTAACTTGGCCTTCTGGGTTGATAACAAAAGTACCACGAAGTGCTAAACCGTCTTCTTCAATCATCACACCAAAGTTGCGAGTGATAGTGCCTGTTGGGTCACCGATCATTGGGTAAGTGATTTTACCGATAGTCTCTGAACTTGCATGCCATGCTTTGTGAGTGAAGTGAGTGTCAGTTGACACTGAGTAAACTTCTACGCCCATTGCTTGTAGTTTTTCGTAATGGTCAGCCATGTCACCTAATTCTGTAGGACAAACGAAAGTGAAGTCAGCTGGGTAGAAAAAGACTACAGACCACTTACCTAATAGGTCTTGCTCGGTCACGTCAACAAACGCACCATTATGAAATGCGGTGGCTTTAAATGGCTTGATTGTGCTGTTGATGATAGATTGTGTCATGTCATGCTCCATTAGAATTAAGATTTACATTTACCCGACAACCTTATGGTGCCGGAGATGATGAACACCTTGCTCGTCATCTGATGTGAATCATAATAGCGATGGAGAATGATTTAGTATAACGGATAAAAACTATCGCCTTAATCGATTTTTTATATTGAACTTATTGTTAATCGACAAAACCGAAGGCTGCGCTTAATAGTGTAAATCCACTTTATTGCCATGGGCCAAAGCGGGTTAATACTCGGCTAATATTGGTATCGAGCTTTTGCGATAAACTTTGTAACGCTTGTTTATTCGTAGCCTCCGTGAAGTTTCCAAGCCCGTTTGTGGCATAGATAACCCAGTTACCGCCACCGGTTAAGCAAGCGTATACATAAGTGAAGTGGTGATAAAGCGTGTCGCGCAATTGAATATCACGGCTATGTTCTTTCCAGCAGTTAAGCACTAAAAAACCATCGGCTTTTAGCAGCTGTTTGGTTTGACCGATAAACACATCGGTTAATTGTTGCTTATCTACACCTTTATTACTGTAAATATCAGCAAAAATCACATCAACTTTTTTATGTTCAGCTTGCGCGAGAAACTGATTGGCGTCTTGATGTATAAGTGTGATCTTTTTACTCAGTGGTAATTGAAAAAATCGTTTGGCAACCTCAATGACCCTTTGTCGTAATTCTACTGCCGTTATTTTTATGGCAGCATCAACATGGCGAAGCGAATGGACTAATGCGCCCCCCCCTAACCCCAAAATAATCACACTTTTAGGCTGCGTGAATAACAATACTGACAACATTGCTTGCACATAAGTATGCTGTGGTACATGAGGTGATGCTTTGTTCATTTTACTTTGTTCGTCATTATCGCCAAAGGATAATACCCGATAATCGCCATCATCGAGCACACAAAAATCACCAAAACTATCACTGTCGACATGCAATACTTTATAATCGGACATACTTCACTCTATGGCAGGCTTGGCTAATGGGTTTCGCCAGCAACAAAGCCATATTGTACCCTAGGTTAATGCCACAAGTCCGTGGCTTATGGCCATTTATAAGTGTGAATTTTTTCTAGCAGGAAACCAAGATGTTTAACCAGTTATTGATGTGTATTGCATATTTGGCTGTATTTACTTTTGCTCAGCGTCAGGTGAGCCATTGGATCCGTCAGCAAGCAAAGAAAAAACAAGTTAATGAAGTGCGCAGCAGGATGGTCACCCGGCTAATATCCTACTTTATGTTTTTTGTTACTTTATCGGTGATGGCTATATCGTTGGGTTTAGGCTACCAAGAAGTGTCTCTTTTTGTGTCGTCGGCGTTTGCTGTGCTAGGTGTGGCCTTATTTGCACAATGGTCAATTTTGAGTAACATCACCGCTGGTGTACTGATATTTTTTGTTTTCCCTTATCGTATAGGCGATCGTATCCGCATTGTTGAAAAAGATGAAGACATGTCTGGGGTGATTGTCGAAATAGCACTGTTTCATATTTTGCTTAAACGCGATTCAGGTGATGTAATGACTTACCCTAATAGCTTATTGCTACAAAAAGGGGTGGTTAAGCTCTCAAATGATGAACCAATGAAAAAACCGCCAGTAACAAGGCGAGTGATCCCAAAGCGTAAATGACCCATCGCAGTAAGTGTTTACCGACACAAATGAAAAAAGACACGAATGCGTCTTTTTTCATTTGTGTCAAAGCCATTGATGATCTAGTTCAACACTCGCTGAAAAAACGCCACCGACTGCAAATACATTTGCAATGCTAATGCGGCATCATATCGCTCACCTTCATCGCGCATAAAGGCATGTTGTGCATTAACTTCTAGCCAGGTAAAGTTGGCATTAACGTGCTCAAGTTTTTGGTAAATCAGTTTACGCCCTTCACTGCTCACATGAGGGTCTTGTTTACCAAACACCATCACTAACTCGCCCTTTATATCGCCTGTGCGGCTCAGTGAATCATTACCAGTTTGGCAAGGTAAAGTGTTTGAATGTATGTCGGTAGGGTATAAACAAAAAGCACCGCTAATGTCTGGATTTAACGCTGCACGATAGGCTAAATGACCACCAATACACACCCCCATAGCGCCTACTTTATCACTGCAAAATGATTGCGATCGCGCAAAGTCGACCAATGCTTGAGTATCTGTGTCGTGCTGCTCAAGCGGTTTAGCCCATTTGTCAGCATTTCCCTTATCTTTACCTGCGTCATCGTACGCAAGTACAGTGCCAATAGGATTTAATTCATGGAACACTTCTGGCACGAGGACCACAAAACCATGGCCAGCAAGAATGGCTGCTGAGCGTGCAATAGGAGCCGTTTGTTGAAATATTTCTGAGTAAAAAATAATCGTTGCGAATTGACCTTTACTGTCAGGGCGATACAGGGTGGTGCGCATTACGCCTGTTGGTGTTTTAATATCATGCACTTCAGTTTTAGTTATCATATTATTTAATTTTCACTCATTGTTGGCCATGTGGATGCCTGATTCACTATATTAAAACAATTCGTTACCACAAACCTGACCAGACATTAACTTGGTTACGTTAGTGAGTGTGGTTGTGGCTATCGCATTAAGTGCTTCGTCAGTTAAAAATGCTTGGTGACCAGTAAAAATCACATTATGACACGCCGATAAACGACGGAATACATCATCTTGAATAATCTCGCTCGACTTGTCTTCAAAGAACAGCCCTTTCTCATTTTCGTAAACGTCGAGTCCAAGTGAACCGATATGACCCTCTTTTAATGCCTCCATGGCATCGAATGCATTGAGCAAACCACCACGGCTAGTATTAATTACCATGACACCTGGCTTCATTTTATGAAATGAGGTTTTATTGAGTAAATGATGGTTATCTTTAGTTAATGGGCAATGCAAACTAATGATGTCGCACTGCGGATATAATGTATCTAGGTCAACATACTCAACACCAAGGTCAATCACCGCTTGATTCGGGTACGGGTCGAATGCAATAACCTTACAACCAAAACCCAGTAAAATCTTAATCGTCGCGACACCGATTTTGCCCGTGCCAATAACGCCAACTGTTTTTCCAAACATGTTGAAACCCACTAACCCCGTTAATGCAAAATTGGCATCACGTGTGCGTTGGTAGGCTTTATGGATTTTGCGATTTAATGTCAACATTAATGCAACAGAGTGCTCAGCAACCGACTCAGGAGAATATGCCGGTACATTTACAACTTGCATACCTAAGCGTTTAGCGGCCACTAAATCAACATTATTAAAGCCAGCACAGCGCATGGCTATCACTTTTGTGCCTCCTTTTGCTAGTTCAACGAGTACTTCCTCGCATAGCGAGTCGTTCACAAAGGCGCAAACCACTTCATAACCTTCAGCGAGTTTGACGTTTTGCATACATAATCGATAATCAAAATACTCAATATCAACATCAAACTGTTGGTTGGTACGATTGAAATGAACGATGTCATAAGGCTTTGCGCTAAAAAATCCAATTCTCATAAGTATCCAGTTTTACTCGTCGTGGAGGTGTGGTTTAAGCCAGTGGCTCAGTCCAACTGATAAGTGAATTGTATGTGAATTGAAAGTTATTGTCGTCAATCTCACATTAGATAAGCATCAAATTGTGATCCAACTGACGTTGCAGATTGCAACATCAAAACGCAAGTACATCAAGATACTCATTACACCTGCTCAGTTCAGCGAGCGGATAAGGGATTCGGTCATAAAAAGTAGAGCTCAAAACTGGCTCTTACATCACTGTTTTAAATTGCTAGAGTTGTTAACATTGTCATATTTTGCAACTAAGACGGCAACCAATGAAACACAAACATAATTCGCCAGTACCTGAAGGACGGTTTTGGGTTGAGCGGATCACTAAAACAACACTCAGAGCCATTCATATTGTTGGCGTTGTCGGCAGTGGTGGGGGCATCATGTTTGGCCTAGACCTGTCGTTATGGTTTAACTACTGGGTTGCCGCGATTTGTTCTGGGGTATTGTTGATGAGTTGGGAAATAATCCGCGACTGGCGCTGGCTTATTCAATTAAAAGGAGTGTTGACGTTATTAAAGGTTGTACTGCTTGGCTTTTTTATTCAAATAAGTCAGTGTAAATCTGAATTAGTCATCTTTATTATTTTATTATCTGTTATTGTATCTCATGGTCCTGCGGGATTGCGCCATTATTCAATCGTGCATCGCAAGGTGATCCAGAGTCGCAAAGAAATTAAAGGTTAACCAAAAGGACATGGGATGTTCCCTTACCCAGAACAATATCGTACTGCATTTCCGCCCATCACAACGGGGGTTATGGTTTTTTGGGCTATTTTGAGCCATGCCATTTTTGCTGATGCGAGCCCATTTGCTTTATACCCATTGTTTATGCTCTTCCCTGTTGCTATTGGCGCGCATTTATACCTTATTTTACTGTCAAAAGGCATGCAGCGACTCGACCAATGCTTTTACGCACTCGTTCATATTCCGCTGTCTTTTGTTGTATGGACATTTACGATTATGCACGTCAATGGCCATGCCTTTTCTTAAGCGTTTATTATTACAAGCAGCACTTGCGGATCATGGGGCATAACGGTATCGTTGCCACGAATTAACTGCACCCCCCGATTATATCTGGCTTGACGAGACTCCAAATGGCTCACTTTATATATAACCCACCGACTACGCCATGGCTTAACATACTTCATGAGGATAAAGACATTATCGTTGTCGATAAGCCATCTGGGTTATTGTCCGTACCGGGCAGAGAAGCGATTTATCATGACAGTGTCTATTCTCGCGTGTTGGCGGCACACCCTAATGCACAAATAGTCCATCGGCTCGACATGGCCACATCGGGTATTATTGTGGTTGCGCTGCGTCGCAGTGCAGAGCGTGAGCTTAAAAGGCAGTTTAGAGAACGTGAAACCACCAAAACCTATTACGCACGAGTAGCTGGCCATGTCAGCAAACAAGTCACTCAAGTTGATTTACCGCTAATTTGTGATTGGCCAAACCGCCCTAAACAAAAAGTGGATCACAAGGCAGGTAAACCGTCTACCACCTTGGTTGAAGTCGTCAGTTATGCTGCAAAATCTACATTGGTGAAACTAACCCCCATTACCGGACGCTCACATCAATTACGGGTACACATGATGGCACTTGGTCACCCGATTTTAGGCGATGGTTTTTATGCTGATCTAATGGCTAAACGTATGTCACCAAGATTGTTACTTCATGCTGCAGCACTGAGCATTAGCCATCCTTATACCGAGCAGCCAATACATTTTGAATCGCCAGCAGAGTTTATTGAGCCAACACCTGAACAGTAGCCCAATAACATCAAAATTAAACATTGTTAACATGGTCACTAATTTTACTGGCTATTATGCAATGAAAGACGTAGATTTATGCCCAATTATTGATTTAGTAGGCTCGATACTGTGGATAGCTCATTTCAACGCGACGATTTAGACAACCAAATCCTCACTGCACTAATGGAGGATGCACGTACCCCCTTTGCTGAACTGGCAAAACGTTTTAACGTTAGCGCAGGTACCATCCACGTTCGTGTTGAAAAAATGAAGCATGCTGGCATTATAACCGGGGCACAAATTACCGTTAATCCAAAAGCATTGGGTTATGATGTGTGTTGTTTTATTGGTATTAACTTGAAAAGTGCAGGCGACTACCCTGCAGCCATCGCAAAACTCAATGCGCTAGAAGAGGTTGTCGAAGCCTATTATACCACCGGAAATTACTCGGTTTTTGTAAAGGTAATGTGCCAATCTATTGATGGGTTACAACATGTACTGATAAACCGTATTCAATCGATAGATGAAATCCAATCTACAGAAACATTAATTAGCCTGCAAAACCCCATTGTAAGGGCGGTTAAACCCTAACCAGCCCCATTCATATCTTTTAAACATCTTCCTGTTACACATGTTAACAATTAATTTCTATTTTTTTAATTGAGCGTGTGACTTGTGTTAAGTTTTTGTGTTACAAATGCTGTTGATGCATCACAGAATGCAACATAAACCGTTAAGCATTATAAATAACATCACTTAATTTTCATCGTGCTAAAGCGATATCCCTCACTATTAAGTGATGTCTAATAACAAGGAAGACGTTGTGAAGACAAAACTAGCCATTGCCATTTCTGCAGCACTCATTTCAGGCGCTTGCTATGCAGAGCCTGCAAATAAGTACAATACAACAAACCAAAAAAATAATGAGTTTGCTGGTTTACAAGTAACTAAAACCGACAAACAATCAACCGTTACTGCTTGGATGATTAAGCTTAATACCCAGTCAGTATCGCAACAAGCTCGCTTGTCAAATGTTTCATCTACTCAAGCATCTACTTCTGTACAAGCATCTCAGGCCCGTGTGCTTAACGCAATTCAAAGCCTAGGTGCAGACATTGAAGTGGTAGGTCAAACCTCAAAATTAGTGAACTCTATTTTAGTTAAAGCAGATAAAAAGCAATTAGCCGCTTTACTGAAAAATTCTGATGTTGCTGATATTTTACCGATTTACGATTACGAATTAGATGTTGCTGACAGTGCTGATTACATTGGCGCCACTGCGGTAATCGAAGCGGGAGTAGCCTCAGGTAAAGGTCAAAGAGTTGCCGTATTAGACACTGGCGTTGATTACACTCACGCGGCATTAGGTGGCTCGGGCGAAGTTGCAGATTACCAAGCAGCGGTTGCGGCACAATCTGAAATGCCAAACTGGCCACAAGGTAAAGTTGTAGGTGGTTACGACTTTATGAACGATGATCCCAACCCAATCGATGTCAGCACCAACCACGGTACCCATGTGAGCCATTCTGTTGTTGGTGTTGCACCAGATGTCGAATTATATGTTTACTCAGTTTGTAACTCTGGCTGTCCCGGTCTTGCTCAGCTTTACGCGTTAGAAGCTGCAATGGATCCAAATGGTGATGGCGACATTTCTGACCGTGTTGATACTGTCAATATGTCATTAGGTGGTGATTTTGGTGATACTGCTGGTGGCGCAGTGCAAGAGCTGATTGATGAAATGGTTGAGTTAGGTGTTAACCTTGTAATTTCAGCAGGTAACGACGGTGCCACGCCATTTGTCGTCGGCGGACCAAGTACCTCTGTAAATGCATTATCTGTTGGGGCAATGACTCACCCAACTACGCCTATTGGCAAAATCACAGCTTCAGCTGCTGGCATGGAGTTAGATGCATACGGCGCGGGATTTAACACCAGCAATGCATTTGACTTTAACAACACGACAGCGCCATTAGTGCTACCGACTGAAAATTTAAATGGTTGTGTTGCTTTTGCTGATGGTACTGACTTCACTGGTAAAACAGTCATTATTGACCGTGGTGGCTGTGCCTTTACAGCCAAAGTACTTAATGCTCAAAATAAGGGTGCCTCTTTCGTTATTATTGCTAACAACGTAGCAGGTGATGGTGCATTTAGCATGGGCGGTAGTGATCCACTTGTGACCATCCCATCCGTGATGATTTCTAAAGAAGAAGGCGATGCCATTAAAGCAGCGCTTGCAGAAGGTGATGTAGAATTCTCTATTGCCTCTGTTGAAGTGACAACTGCTGGTGCTATTGCAACATTTACATCACGTGGCCCTTCAATTGCGGGTACGTTAAAGCCAGAGATTACTGCGCCTGGTACTTCAATCATGACTGCTCACCCAGGCTTAGGTGATGGTTTAACGCCAATCAGTGGTACATCTTTCTCTAGCCCAATTACCGCTGGCGCTATGAGTATCATTAAAGAAGCATTACCAAATCGCAGTGCGCTTGAAATCAAAGCCACTATGATGAATGCGGCAAACCTAAATGTAACTGTTGAGCCAAAATCATTAAATGAAGATGCTGCACTAGCGCCAATTAGTTACATCGGTGCAGGTCTTGTTGATATTGAGAAATCAATTAACTTGCCTGTTGCTGCATACGACAAAGACACCATGCAAGCTGCTTTAGCGTTTGGTCTTGTTTCGTTAACTGAAACAACATCAATGACTAAGACTATTTCTGTGAAAAACTTCTCTGCTGAAGCGAAAACTTACACATTAATGGCTGAGCAACGTTTTGCTGATGATATTGAATCTGGTGCTGTTTCTTTTGAAATGCCAACAAGCATCATGATCCCTGCGGGCCAAACCAAATCATTTGACGTAACGATTACTGTTGATCCAACAAAATTACCTGAATGGACGCTCACATCTTCGTATGAACTTGATGGTGAAGCAGCAGAAGCCTCTGAAGCCTTAACATTGTCAGAATATGACGGTGCAATTAAGTTCATGGAGGGTGAAGAACAAGCGTTACATGTTGTCTATCACATCCTGCCAAAAGCAGCTGCTGCGGCATCTGTGTCAACTGAAGTGACGGCAGACGGTATTGTAAAAACATTCACTAACGTGGGTGCAACCTCAATTACCGACCCATTTAGCGCACCATTAACGGCCACTAGCCCTAAAGACATGACAAAACGTCATGACTTACTTAATGCATCAAGCGAATTAGCTGCGACAGGAAGTTGTAGTGAAGGAATTGGAATTTTCAACACCTTCCAAATGCGCGATCCAATTGTACATGGCCTTGTAGCAAGCTATAACGTTGACTACGACTTAGACAATGACGGCACCTATGACTACACATCAAAAACTGTAAATTTACAATGGTTTAATGATGCATACCCACGTTCTCTATACTCATTCGTGACAACGTATGGCACTAGCAGTGGTACATTAGAACCAGCCTTCCATGTGACAGGTAATGACTTCCTCACTACTGTAGCTTGTTTTGAGGATATGGGGCTAACTGTTGCTGATTTAGGTGCTTCTATTGGCGTACGTTTCCGTGTTGAAGAAGACGATTGGGCACCGGTATCTACGGGCACTGGAGATGAAGTCGAAGCCACATTGCTACTTGATGGTACTGACGTGACCGCCGGTTTAGTTGATGCTGACGGCGAAGCTGTTACCGAACTAAAACCAGGCGAAAGCGCAATGCTAGTTACCGAAGTGGGCAGCAATTCACTAGGCTACATGTTACTTTCTGATAGTGGTTCAATGTCAGTTGTTGCAAACACTACCGATGAAGGCAACGTTGCTCCTACAGTTGAAGACTTGATGCTAACTGTCGATAAAGGCGCAGCACCAGGAACTGTTTTAGGCCAAATCATGGCAACTGATCCAGACATGTTAACGAGCCCAGTCTCAGAATTTATCGTGATTAGCTCTAATTCAAGCATGTTAGCAATTAATGCAAAAGGTGAAGTTAGCCTAAGTGACATGGCTGTCATTGATCAAACCAGTGAAACCATGGAAGCTCAAGTTGTTGCATTAGATACTATGGGTAATCGTTCAGAACCAGCAACGGTTTCAGTAGCAATAAACAACACCATGCCAATGGTCGCACCGACCAATGTATCTGGTGAGGAAGGCAGTACCATTACTGTTAAAGCAAACGGTACTGACGCTGATGGAGATACCCTAACATACAATTGGGTACAAACTAGCGGCACCGCTGTTACTTTTGAAAATGGTGGTTCTGAAATTAGCTTTACTGCGCCTGCTGGATACAACATTATCAAGTTCTCAGTAACTGCTTCTGATACCCGTTTAGAGAGTGAAAAAGGCTCAATGATCGTAACGGTAACAGAAAAAGAAAAAGAGAAATCTTCTGGCGGTTCTATGGGTTGGTTAACTGCACTATTACTACCACTAGCAGCATTACGTCGTCGTAAAGACTAATCGCAATGCTTGCAACCTAGTAGAGCTAGGTTAACCTCAAAAACCAGCTACATTCAGTAGCTGGTTTTTTTATGCGCAAAATATCATTGAAACTAGGAAGGATGATATTAATCAACCTGAGCTCGGGATAATAAATGCCTTTCAAACAGTCCTTTGCCCTGCTCATTGCGTTGAATCGACTTACAATAGGCTAGCTATTGACTCGTCAATTCGCCTTGTTAGCAGAACAAATGACAAGCTTGAAAGTGAGAATGGGTAACGTGTTGATTTCAAACAGTATAAGTTCATCCCTTATCCCGAGATCAGGTTAATCAGAATAAATAAGTGATCAAACATTGCTGCACAAATGGAGGTTAAGTCGCTAAAAACTCAGCGTTCTAAAATACCGGTCCAACCGATTATTTTGTCATTTCTTAAAAGTGCTGTTTGTTATAGGCAAAAATGAGTTTATGGGCATATAGCTCAGCAATTAAGAGCATAAAAGGCACACGCCCCTGCCTTGCTAGAGACGCTCTGACCGTCAAGAGCTTTGTGACATAGCCTTAAAAAGAGAATCATCATAATTGTGTAACAATACACTTCAAACTGAACGGTTTAAGTGGCTGTGATTGGTCATATCATTAATTGACAAGGCATAATACCGTCGACCGTTCAATGGCCCTCTATCGCTTTTAGCTTTTAGCTTTTAGCTTTTAGCTTTTAGCCAATACCCTAAAAACAAAAAATCAGCACTAGGCTGATTTAAAGTATTGGTACCAGTGGCCGGACTCGAACCGGCACGCTTTTAAGGGCGCGGCATCTTTTGCAATAAGCGAATCCCGTGAGGCGCTCAATATCTCTCTATCGCTTCGCTTTTAGCTTTTAGCCAATACCTTAAAAACAAAAAACCGACTCTTAAGTCGGTTTTAAAGTATTGGTACCAGTGGCCGGACTCGAACCGGCACGCTTTTAAGGGCGCGGGATTTTGAATCCCGTGTGTCTACCAATTTCACCACACTGGCACAACATCGCTTAACTGTCACAATTAAGTGTTGGCGATTATACCTTTGCATTTGATAATGGCAAGAGGTTTACCGATTATTTTCTATCAAAATCACTTGATTGCTCAAAACTCATCCGTGCCACCTAATCGATATCAACCAAGCGTTATGTGAGCTATCTAGCAAAATGAAGTCATCGACAAAACTTACGCCCAGATAATTGATCGAGATCATTATCCTTAATGACCTTTGTTATTAACATGATCGTAAGTTCACATATCAGAGGATAAGAATTATGGCATTTTGGTTAGATTTAATGTTTGGTAACCCTATTGGCTTACTATCAATGATTGTTATTTTCAGTACATTTGGGATCATTTCTTATTTGCTGTGGATGTTTGTTGTAAAATCAGCTCCGGTTAAGTAACTCCACTTCACCGCTTGTGATTTTACTGCTGACGTAAGCCAAACACGTCCATGCAAAATACCATTTGGGGGCCTTGGCCCCCATGGTTATCTGTTTTATACCTATCATGATAAATAATGTTAACCAGTAAGCATGATCACATTTTTGTGCTGATTGGTATTGCTTTACGCTGCGTGTTTTCTCGCTTGAACCAGCCCATTAATAAAATGTGGTCTGGTTTTAATAAGGTAACTCATCTCTTCAGGACTAGGCTCACCAGCAGGTAAACGTAGCACTTCACGATTAAGATAAACTCGCGCCTGCATTGAAATTTTGTAGTCGGCTGTTGGCCCCTGTATGGCGTAATGACGCTCATTCCCCAACATTTCTAAAATATTAGTACTGACTAAATTTCTCACCGCTAGCTCATTTTGCGGCAGCGTCAAAATAGTTTGCCCTTGCAAAAAGAATTCCCGTAATAACGCCCTTTCCGCAGGATCAAGCAGCTTTACTTTTGCCTCGATCGTTTCAACTGTGCGCTTTTTACGTAAGTGAACAATCGCTTCATCAACCAAAAAAGCAAACAACTGGCTGAGAAAATACGCTACACCTATGATTAAACCCAATCCAATAAACTGGCCGTAATGACTAACCAGATCTGCTAACGCTAAACTGGCCAAAATATCCTTAGGTGCAAAGAGCAAGGCTGCACAGGTCACAACTCCCCACGCCATTACACTTACGAACACACGTTTGCCGTTCAGTAAATTCATCGAACTTATTTTCATTTTCATCATAGCCTACCCGCAGTGTCAGATTTTTGAACATCACTTAAACAAAGCAAAAATAGTGCCAATGAATTTAACTATTTACTAAAAGGCTAACCAACTCATTTTATTAAGAATATATTTACCTTTTCATCATTATCTACCCGTGTACACAAGCAAAATGGTATTAATCACGTGACGGGTAAATAGCTAGGGGGGGAGTGTGACATGACGACGTTGACTCAAGTGCGACAAAAAAAGAGGCAAATGAACACTAAGCGGACTTAGTGTCAATAGCGACAAGTGGCACTCGCCAATATACCACCATAATTAAACGTCCTTATAGTTATACCATTGCGCATTAATAAGTGACCACTCAGAATGCGTCCAGCGGTTTTTGATTAAGGCGTCGCTATGCAGTAATGGTTGTTCCCTTTCAAATAGCGAGAACGTAAAGCAAAAGCGGCTGGGGCATTCCTTTCAGGCGAGTTTTAAAAGGGCTTACACTGCGTTGCATGACTTCGAAAGAGAATAACTATTCATTCAGTCATTCGCCTTGTTTAAGCCCTTTTAAATTCTCGCTGAGAGATCACTTACTAACGCGCAATGGTATTATACCGATCAGGATAAATAAGCGATCAAAGTTTGCGTAGGAAAATCGCTTAGTACAGGCAGGAATTGCTGCGAGGTAATTGTGCTAACATCAACATTTCTAACGAGGTAATAAGTGATGTTAACCAGTAAGCATGAACGCCTTTTGGTGCTGATTAGTATCGCAACCGCAGGTTTACCTTGCGGCTAATTTAGACAATACTCGGCTCACGGCCACAAACGCAAAAGTGCCCGTTACCATAGTGATCGCCCCAAAACCAGAAGCACAATCCATACGCATACTCCCTTCTGCCGTCGCTTTGGTATTGCACACACTGCCATCGGCTTGTGGATAGACTAAATGCTGAGTTGAAAACACCGCATCTACGGCAAATCGACGTTGGACGTTTTTACTAAAATGATATTCTTTACGAAGTATATTGCGCACTTTAGCCAATAAAGGATCTTGAATGGTTTTAGCCAAATCGGTCACTTGAATTAAGGTTGGGTCGGTCTGTCCTCCAGCGCCTCCGATGGTCACCAGTGGAATTTTGTTGCGCTTGCACCAAGCAATTAATCCGGCCTTTTGCTTAACGGCATCAATACAGTCGATAACATAATCAATGGTGCCGCCTTGTGTGGCAGGCACAAAATACTGGTCCAAATTATCGAGGGTGACGAAATCTTCGACTTCATTAACCACACATTCAGGGTTAATTTCGTTAATCCGCTTTGCCATCACCTCAACTTTAGACTGACCAATGGTTGAGGTTAATGCATGAATTTGACGATTAGTATTGGTTACACAAATATCATCTAAATCAATCAAGGTGATTTGCCCAATGCCACTGCGCGCCAATGCTTCAGCAACCCAGGTGCCAACGCCGCCAATCCCCACAACCACCACATGTGCTTGTGAAAAAGTCGTCAATGCCGCTTGACCATATAAACGCCCCACCCCCGCAAAACGATGAGTATAAGATTCAGACAACATAGATAACGCCTCAATTAACCACTAAATTTCGCAGGGATTCTAGCCGATTTAGCGCCAAAGCTAAACGTTTGTTTAAGTAAAATCCAGCAAGCTCCATTTTGCGGCTAAGAAGGCATTGGCATTTCAATTAGACCAAATTTTAGCCTTGCTAGACTAAGGTCTAGTGATCCAAATATTCAATAATCTCAGCAAGTAAATTAACATGCACTAAACTAAAGCAATGTCGACTGTTTTTGATTTGTCGCTAGTCTATTTGTTCGTAAATAGAAACATCTCTTAAGAGGTATATCTGCTAAAAAAATGACATTAATTGATAATTTATCGCTGTTGTCACAGATTTTTGCTCAAAATGTCAAGTAGGACCAGTTTATTTGATCTAGCCCACACTATGATGATGCTAAATCTGTAAAAATCTGCACCAGATTGTTACAGGATGGTATCTGCAACGACTTCACTAACTAAAACCATGAAAAATGGAATATAGAACATTACGTTCTAGGGAGCATGAAAGATGAAAAAGACCTTAATCTCTGCATCAGTAGCCTCAGTACTTACACTAGTTTCTTTTGCTACACTTGCTGAAGGCCCAAGTTTCTATGGTCGTTTAGATCTATCAGTCACTAACTCTGATAAAGGTTCGACGACGCAAAATGGTAAAGAAGGTACAGTGCTAGAAAATAACTTTTCGAACCTAGGGGTAAAAGGTAGCGAAAAAATCAGTGACGGTGTTGAAATTCTTTACCAAATGGAATTTCAAGTTGAAAACACAACTCAAACCGAAGATAGCAGCGGTGATGATGTCACCTTCAAATCACGTAACACTTTCCTTGGTTTAAAAACCAATGCTGGTACCGTATTAGTGGGCCGTAATGACACTGTATTTAAACAGTCTGAAGGTGGTATCGACTTGTTCGGTAACTTCAACGCAGATATCGACAGAATGATCGGTGGCCAAGATCGTAAAGCAGATGGTATTTGGTACCATTCTCCAACGATTGGCGGTTTATTGACATTAAATGCAACGTATTTAATGGACGACAACTACGAAGGCTCTGACGAAGATCAATATGCATTAAGCGCAACCTTAGGTGACAAAGGCCTTAAAGCGCAAAACTACTACCTAGCAGCAGCTTATAACACCATTGGTGGTATTGATGCGTACCGTGGTGTTGCTCAAGTAAAACTAGGCGATTTCAAAGTCGGTGGTTTATATCAAAACACCGAAAGCCAAACCACTGATCAAGAAGGTGACTCTTTCTTCGTTAACGTCTCATATGACTTAAATGGCGTGAACTTAAAAGCCGAATACGGTCAAGATGACGCAGGGTTTGGTAAATATTACAAATCAATTAAAGACGCGACTGGTACTGATATTAGCGTAACAAACATTACTGTGGGTGCAGATTACCGCATTTCTAAGTCAACGCTAATTTATGGCCACTATGCAATGTATGAAGGCGACCATAAAGTAGGTACTGCAACTGTCGATTTAGAAGATGACAATATCTTTACCCTAGGTGCTCGTTACGACTTCTAATCATCTTGCTGCCAGCAAATATTGGCATCATTGATAATACAACAATGCCAGTCTACACAGACTGGCATTGTGATTTCTGTTAATCACTCACGTCAAGCCGCTTTAGGCAATCACTTCATTAAATACTTCGACATGATGCGACGCGACCAGATCTGGCATCACATGATGGAAATAGTGCTCAATGGCATCTTTAGCACAATGTTTATCAAATGCCGCTCTGTCGACAAACTTTTCTACAAAGGCGACTTTATTTTCATCATCCACACTCACATTAAGCTCATAACGAATACAGCCCAATTCGCGACGAGTATCTGGCACTAAGCTGGCTAATGCCGCAACCAAAGCATCACGTTTACCTTCTTTAGCAACAAACTGCGCAACACAAACAATTTGTTGAGTATTGATCAAATAATCAGACATCTATCTTCCTTAAATCATGAATAGGTAAGCAACATATCCAGGTGTGGTATTCCGTCTTCAAGATACACGTCTGAATTAACCACAAACCCAAGCTGTTGATAAAAATGACGTAAGTAATCTTGTGCGCCAATTTGAATATGATCATCTGGCCAACGCTGTTTTGCAATGGCTATTGCACGCTGCATCAACTGATTTGCCAAACCCTGACCTCGCGCTGATTTAGCGACAGCAACCCGGCCAATACTGGCTTGAGGATAACTGATCTGTGGTGCAAGTATCCGGCAGTAAGCCACAATCTCTTTTTGAGGGTTGATGCCAAGTAAGTGCCTTGTTTGCAAGCCTTTATCTTTACCATCTAACTCTGGATAAGGACAATTTTGCTCAACCACAAATACATCAACTCGCAGTTGTAACACGCCATATAACTGTTCTAGAGACAATTCTGAAAAGCCAACATCTAACCACGTTAACGACATTTTTCTACCTTAATCTGTTGTACTTTCAAATGATACTAACATGATTAATGCATTTCATTAGGCTGATCTGAACCACTTTTTTCGGCAGGTTTTCTAATTAATAACACCGCAATTACGGCGATAAACAGCAAACACGACATAATAAAAAACACATCGTTATATGCTTGAATATACGCCTGTTGCGTCATACTTTTTGCCAACAACGCATACGCCTGATTGCCTGCACTAACGGCGTCTGAACCTGCACTTTGTAATAACAAACTGGTGTCATTAATGTGTTGATAAGCTTGTGCGCTTACCGCGGGTAACGTTTCTTTAATATGTGCAAGGTGAACTCGGGCGAGGTTATCACTTAATGTGGCCACTAAGGCAATGCCAAAAGCTCCCCCTAAATTACGCATAACGTTCAATACTGTCGATGCTGATGGGTTTTCATGCGCCTGTAGGTGCATGGTAGCTAAAATACCAATAGGGACGAGAATAAAAGGCTGACCCAAGGCCCTAACAACTTGTGAAGCAATCATTTGTGTACCTGCATAATCAGCGGTCATGTGGCTGTTCATGTAATAACTGATTGAGAACAAAGCAAAGCCAA
The DNA here is from genome assembly GCF_023283885.1 of Shewanella basaltis. Taxonomy (GTDB): domain Bacteria; phylum Pseudomonadota; class Gammaproteobacteria; order Enterobacterales; family Shewanellaceae; genus Shewanella; species Shewanella basaltis. The sequence continues at coordinate 74,723 of NZ_JAKILA010000007.1, read as the reverse complement.
TACCTGCCAAATATCGCGGATCAAAACGCTGCATTAATTTTGGCACCAGTGGTAACACCAATAACTGCGGGAAGCCCATCCACATGATCACTTCACCAATTTCGAGCGGGGTGTAGTCATGAATTTGCGACAGGTACAACGGAATTAAATAAATAGCGCCAAATAACGCCATACCCAATAAAAAATACGCCACGGTCGATAAAGCAAAATCACGCTGCCCCAGCAACCTGATGTTCACTAAAGGTTGAGACTTGCGTAATTGGATCCAGATAAAAAGTCCAATATTGATCACCGCAATGATGGCAAGGTTACGAATTAAGTCCGAACCAAACCAGTCTTTACGATTTCCTTCTTCAAGCACCACCTCTAAACACCCCATACCCAATGCCATGGTGACAATACCGGAGTAATCTGCGTTTTTTAGTTTGTCCCAAATAATCGGTTTTCGCTCTAGGCCGTATGCCAACATCATCATCACGACTATGCCAGGCGGTACATTGATATAAAATAAATAATGCCAGCTAAATTGCTCAGTTAACCACCCCCCAAGAGTTGGGCCAATAGAAGGGGCAAACGTTGCCGTCACACCAAACAATGCCATGCCCATGGCTCGTTTGTTATCGGGTAAAAACTCAAGGATTAACCTAAATGCCAGAGGAATAAGTGCGCCACCAAAAAAGCCTTGTAAAGCACGAAAGGCAATCATCGACTCAAGATTCCAAGACATTGAACACAATATTGACGCCACAATAAATGCGGCTGTGGTCCACAGCAAATATCGACGAGTTGACAAGCCAGTACTGAGCCATCCCGACAACGGAATGGCAATCATTTCGGCCACCAGATATGCGGTCGCAATCCAACTGCTTTCTTCTAGTGTTGCGCCTAAACTGCCTTGGATCTCTTTCATCGAAGCATTGGTGATTTGAATATCTAAAATCGCCATAAATGCCCCAATTAACCCACCTGCAACAGCAATCCAAGAGCGCTTACTGCCGCGTTGATAACCAGTGGGTTTGGTGCTTGCACTGCTCACAGCAGAGAGATGAGAAGCGTCTGTCTCAACAGCTGACTGGCTCATACTATCGGCTCGCGGTGGCAGTCGTGGCTTGGCCTGCAGATGATTTAGCCAAAGCAGAAGACCGACTGGCCTTTGCAGTATCGACTTTTACGACAGCACTAAGGCCCGGAAAAATTCGCGCAGAGCCTACCGCATCGCTCGAGGTATCAAGACGGATCCGCACCGGAATACGCTGAACAATTTTGGTAAAATTGCCAGTGGCATTTTCTGCAGGCAACAAGCTAAATTGAGAGCCTGAAGCAGGTGCTAAACTGTCAATAAAGCCTGTAAACTCTTGGTCAGGATAGGCATCTAATTTAACCTTAACCGCTTGGCCTGGTTGCATGTGCTGTATTTGAGTTTCTTTAAAGTTGGCCGTTATCCATACCTGAGCATCCGGCACTAAGCTAAACAGTGCCTGTCCCGGTTGCACGTACTGGCCCACCAAAGCACCACGCTTACCAATAATGCCAGGAAACGGCGCGGTAATTCGAGTATCTGCTAATTGAATATTGGCTAACTCAACACTCGCTTGCGCCTGATCTACGTCTGCTTGCGCCTGTAATAGTTGGGCATTAAAAACCGACAGTTCACGTTGTTTCGCCACAAGCGCTGCCTGTGCTTCATCAACATGTGCCGATGCCGAATCAAAACTGGCTTGCAATTGATCAACATCATTTTGCGAACTGTAATTACTCACTTTCAATTTTTGCGATCGCGCCAATTGTTGCTTGGCAATTAGCCGTTCTGATTGCGATGCCACCACGGCGGCTTTGGCCTGATTAATTAACGCATGTTGCAAATCAACTTTCGCCGCTAACGTTTGTAAATTAGCCTGTGCACTGGCAAGCACAGCCTGGCTTTGAGCAACACGTGCAACAAACTGGCTGTCTTCTAATTGAGCAAGAACATCACCTTGATTAACGTGCTGGTTGTCGCTCACGGCAGATTGCACAATATACCCAGGCACTTTAACGCTAATACTTGAAATATCGGTTTCTACATACGCATTATCGGTAGACTCAACAAAGCGCACTTGTAACCACCAATAAACGCCTGCGATAACAACCGCCAGTATAAAACTTGCCACAAAGATAAAACGTTTATTAATCGACATGCTGAACTCCTAATTTATTATCTTCTAGTTTACTACTGTTTCGTGTAGTTTATTAGATAGCTAAAAATCAACCCACTGTTTCACAGGTGTAACAATATGGATCTCAATCGTGTTCAGATTTTCTCGCAAGTGGTAGAACAAGGTAGTTTTACTGGCGCGGCTAACGCGCTTGGGATCACCAAAGCAACTGTCAGCCGTAAAGTGGCCGAGTTAGAAGCAAATGTAGGCGTACAACTATTATTTCGCACTACGCGGGCATTAAAGCTAACCGAGGCAGGATCGAGTTATTACCATCGCATCAGCAAAATATTGCAAGATTTGCAAAGTGCAGAAGACTTACTCAGTGCTAGCCAGCAAGACATTAAAGGCAATTTAAAAATCATCTGCCCAATCGAATTAGGGCAGTTATTTCTTGGGCGTCTATTTGCACGCTTTCTTGCTGCTTACCCAAACATCACAATTGATGCAGAATTAACTAACCGTAAAGTCGATGTCATTGAAGAAGGCGTAGACTTTTTATTCCAAATTACAGAGATCCACGATCCTAAACTACAAAGTTACTCACTGGTGATTGCCAGTAGACAATTGATGGCCAGCCCCAGTTACCTTAAACGTTATGGTACGCCAAAAGTCCCACAAGATTTAATGGCGCACACCGCCATAAAATTACAGTCGGCGCATATCAATGGGGGGTGGCGAATATTTGATGGCCAACAATGGCTCGACCTTGATCCGCCCGCACAACTTAAAGTAAATAATGTCACCTTTGCGCGAGAAGCCGCTATTGAAGGATTAGGCATCACAGCTGTGCCCTATATTATTGCCCAAGAAGCCATTACAAGTCAGCGACTTACCCCAATTTTAGAAGACTTTCCAATGGCTCAAACCAAAGTCACATTAAGTTTTCCACAGCGAGTGTACATGCCTCGTAAATACCTCGTTTTTATTGAGTTTCTTTATAAAGCCCTGATTGATAATTGGGGAGATAACGTATTGGAAATTCCAGATTTTATTGAAGGTAAATTACGCTAAAAAGCACTGGGCTATCGATGTATCTTTATACTTTTGTAATCTAGGTTTAGTGCTAAATAATCTACCGGGGTGATAGATATTTTTAGCCTACTTGGTGCTAGTATCGAGTTAAGCCTTCAACCTACAGGACGTTAATTTCAACGCGATATTTGCATATCTGACCCATAATTGTGATTCAAATAATTGTTTAAAATTTTTACAGAGTGAACTAAGCCCAGCGCATACACGGAGTAAATAACATGAGCAAAGAACGTAATAACGCTAAAGAATCAAAGAAACAGCCGCAATTAACGTTAAAAGAAAAACGAGCAGTGAAACAAGCAAAAAAAGCCCCTGCTACGTCTGTTGTAAAAGGCAAATAATCTCAGCCTGAGCGAGACAAAAAAATACCGAGCAATGCGCTCGGTATTTTTTTATCTATTATCACTCATTAAAATTGGTATTTCACACCAATTTTTAACTGCCAAGCAGACTTATTGATGTCGTAACTGTTTTGGTTATCAGTTTCGACCCCATCTTGGCCATAAGGTACCGAGTAAGTGTAAACCCCCGTAGTTGCATTGTAAGCATGATCAACTAGTGTGGCTGTACCATAGCTTTGGTATTCAACGACGCCCCAATCATCATTTACAAGATTAAGTACGTTCTTAATATCAAAATACAAGATACCTTTGTGATCAGCACTAAAGCCCGGCAGTTCCTGAGTAAAGCGGAAATCAAGCTGGTGTATCCAAGGTTGATTGTCTGTACCTTTTGGTGCAATCCCGCCGGCATATTGGCTCAGACCAATATCATCAAGAGCTGCTTTAAGCGCTTCATAGGTTAATCCATCTGCATACTCAACATTGGCATCATCGGCTCCAGTTGGAATATAAGGCAGATAGTATGATGCATTAGCAAAACTTGACTGATCACCTAAGTTACCGTCTTTATAAGAGCCTAGCACCCACGTCATTGGGTTACCTTCACGAGCTTCGTAAAAGAGGTTAAAGCTAGAGTTATAGCCCGCCACAAACTCAACGTCATAACCTAAGCTAAACGTAAAGCGGTGTGGTGTTTCATAATAACCTGTCCCCAAAGTAGTGCCATTGCGGTCATATTGCACTGGAGTATACTGGTAATTTGACGTAGCAGTTGAAGACGACCCTTGGTTACCTTCTTTAACTGAGTTATAAGCGTAGCCCGCACGCATGCTTAAGCCCATATCCCAGTTTTTGGCTAACGACAAACTAAGGGTTTTACTTGAACCATCTTTGTCTGCATTAGTGAGCATAATGTCATAACGCTCAGTGTTACCACCAGCACCATTGTTAGCGAGTGGGTCCCAAGTTTCATAAACCACACGGCCAGTATTATCGGTAGTGACTTGGCGACGAGCCAAATCTACCCAAGCAAGGTCGTTTTCTTTTTTAACATATAAAAATTCAGCACCAAGAAACCAGTCATCACCCAATGCACCAAAATCCCATGTGCTGTCAAATCCAATGCTGGCACGCCAATCTGATGGTAATTCAAAGTGAGGGTCAATAGCATTCACATTACCATCACCGCCCACTAAACCTGCTTGTGCTTGTGATGGCACATTGGCAAAGTCAGGTGTGCCCCATGCCGCGTTCCAACCATCGTTGTAGCTAAGCAGGCTGTTGCCATCATTTGAAAAGCTGTTTGAAATCCATACCGTCGGTGAGCCACCACTATAACGACCGACTCCGCCATGTAAACTCATGTCTTCTGTGAGCGCATATTTCACACCCACTCGCGGTAACCAAATATCTTGGCCATCTAAGGTTTCGTTATTGGCAAAACCATAGCGTTCGACGAAGTTTTGGTTCAGCGCTGGCGAGTCAGACATGCTAATAGTTTCATAGCGCATGCCATAAGTCAGCGTAAGATCAGGGGTAATAGCCCAGGCATCCTCAACAAATAATGCCAACGTATCCATATTAAACGCTGCGCCAACATCGTCAGGATTACCGGTCATAGCATTGGCATAAAAGAACTGGTCTACGTCGCCATTTTCAAAATCTTCAATGGTATTAAACGACCAGTTACCCATCACGTTTTGAGCAAACAAGTTAAACACTTCAACATTGTTGTACTGAGCACCAAAACCAATTTCATGATCGCCAAGGTAATAGTCGCCCACAAAACGTAGCTCAAGATTTTGATTATTTAATTCATTGGCCTGACGGGATTTATCGGTACCAAAAATCACATAATCACTTGCACGATCATAGGTTTGAACCGACACCATACCAATGCCTAGATCATCAATAGTTTTTGATTTTGTGGTGGTATCTTTATAGGCGACTTTAATTTCGGTACTAAAATCATCATTCCAATCGCTGTATAAGTTAGCAGCATAGGTTTCTAATGTTTCTTCTTTGTCGTACCAAGTGCTTGATAATTTTAAAGACGATGAGCTTGAGCTCATATTATTAGTTAAGTTACCGACTGTAGATTGGTAAGTAAAACTCGCACGGTGCTGGTCGTTAATATTCCAGTCAATTTTAGCTAAGATTTTTTCATCTTTTTCTTGTGGAGTCGTGGTATAACCACCAATGTCATCTAGGCCGTAAACCGTCTGAGCAATTTGTTCAATTTGTGCTAGCTCTTGCGCCGTCACGTCAGAATCATTTGCATAACCAGCACCTGAAGGCCCCCACTCAGCAGACTGAGGCGCATCAAAATTTTCGTAAGAACCAAAGAAAAACAAGGTATCTTCAATTAACGGAAAGCCCAGCGTTCCGCCAAAGGTCGTGTCTTCAAAATCTTGCTCAATTTTCTCACCGGTGTCTTGGTTTTTACCGTCACCTGCCATGCTGTCGTTAGTGGTTTCCCAAAAAACTGAACCAGATAAATCATTAGTACCCGACTTAGTCACCGCATTTATTTGTGCCCCCGTAAAGCCGCCGTTTCTGGCGGTGTAAGGCGACACATTTAATGCGACACTTTCAACTGCATCAATTGAAATTGGAGAGCGCTGGGTTGGGTAACCATTTGAGTTAAGACCAAAATCATCATTTTGAGATATACCATCAACCACAAAAGTGTTAAAACGCGGGTTCATACCTGCCACGCTCATTGACACACCATCTGTGCCGATAACCGCCATTGGGTTTTGACGCAATACATCTTTTAAATCACGGCTCACCCCAGGAGCTTTGGCAATGTCTTGCTCACCAAAGTCGCTGTTACTGCCCGCGGTGCGGTAGTAACCTGCACTGCCAACAACTCCAATACGCTCCATTGCTGCTGCGTCTTGTAAAGTACGGTTAAAGCGGAAGGTTTCGCCCAGTTGTAAGTAAACATCTTCTTCAACCGTGTCGGCAAACTGGTCAGAATCCACTTTAATAATGTATGGGCCACCAACACGTAATCCGCGGGCAGAAAATTGACCGTTAGCAGTAACAGGCACCTCGGTAACTGTGCCCGTAGGTTGGTGAATAATGGTGACTTTGGCATCAGAAACAGCATTTCCTGCTGGCCCTGTAATTTGACCACGAATATCAGACGCAGTGTCTGCTGCAGATGCGGGTAACGCAACCCCCATAGCAAAACACGTCGCTAACGCTAAGCGGCTCATCTTGTGACTAAATAACATATCAAACCCCTGAATAATTCTTATATTTTAATGTTTTGTCCAATTAATTGGACTTAGTATGTCAATGCAGCCAAAACTGCAGGGGCGAAGTTTAGGCAGAATTTATTGCAATTTAATGTCAAAAAACAATCAATATACAACTGATTTTTTACACAATTGATACATAAAAGTGTCATATCTGTACTGTATATTCGCGTCTTATTTGTACAGCCTACAGTGACTGCCCATTCAAGGAATACATTGGATTTACACATGAACAATTCAATCTCAATACACAAAAACGTTATATTAGTCATTGCATTACTAACAACACTTGGCGCAGGAACGCCTGCATTAGCTTTCGGCCAATTGGGGCATCGTATTGTTGGTGATCTGGCTCAGAACAATTTAACCGACAGCGCAAAAAAACAGATTAATATGCTGACAAATGGAGAAAGCCTAGCGCAAATGTCTACATGGGCAGATGAAATTCGTTCCGATAAAAACTGGCATCACGCTGCGCCCTGGCATTACATTTCAATTGCAGATGATGAAACATGGCCGTCAGTAACACGCAATCCCGATGGCGACATTATCGAAGGGTTGCAACGATTTGAAAAAGTGTTAAAAAATCCTAAAGCGAGCCAAAAAGATAAATGGCAAGCGCTGGCCTTTTATGTGCATTTTGTGGGTGATATCCATCAGCCTTTACATGTGGGTCATCGCCACGATAAAGGTGGTAACACGATTAACGTTAAATGGTTTGGCCAAGAAACCAATTTGCACAGTGTATGGGACAGCAAAATTATCGAGCAACAGCAATTAAGCTACACCGAATACAGTGAGTTTTTGAGCCGTATAAGTCAGGCTGAGCGCCAGCAATGGTCAGGGCACAGTTATTATGAGTGGGCACAAGAGTCTAAAGAATTACGAAAACAAGCTTATATTTTAGAGAAAAATGACCAAGGTGAGGATGATTTGCGCTTTAACTATGTGTTTATGAATAAGCCCATCGTTGAAAAAAGACTGCAACAAGCAGGCATCCGCTTAGCTGAAAAACTCAATGCTATCTTTCATTAATCATCCGTTAAAACAGTTAACAAAGTAAAACGGGGATCAATTGTTCCCCGTTGTGATTTACACTGTATCGTTAGTCAATAAGGCTAACGCCATAGTGCATATTAGCGTTCAAACTTATGGTATTTCTCGATACCAAATGAACGACCTTGCGCATGACATGTTGCACAAGATTCGCCAGTAGGTTGAGTAAACCAAGTACCGTCGTTACCTAAGCCTTTTTCTGCGCTAATTTCACCACCATTTAACTCCATGTGGTTTAGTGCTTGGTCACCGTTATGACAGGCAAAACAGTTTGCTGTGATCGGGCTAGCCATCTTAGTTTGGTCACCATTGTTGAATGCTTTAGCACGTATGTACTGGTTAGGTATGGCATTCAAGTCAATGCCATCAGCATGACAAGAGACACAATTAATGGCATTTAATGCCGCGGCAGAGTTGGTGATATTATTGCCATCAGCATCTGTTTTAGCGCCAGATAACGAGTTACCAATACCCCAGTGCATACTGTGTACCATTGGGCCATAACCAGGGGCTGAGTTTGCCGCACTACGATCTTGCCCATTGTTATGACAAGCAACACAATCAACACCACCATTATTATAAGCACCATTTTTGTGGTAGTTGGTTTCGCTGTTATGACACGTTGTACAGCTATCGTTGGTCACAGCTAAGCGACGCTCATACTTAACAATCTCACCTGTTGTTTGATCAACAGCGTCAGAATAGGCTGTAAATGACATAGACGTTTCGCCATCATTTTGCACCCAACCTGGGTAGCTTAATGAAATGCGAGCCGTTGCCATAATACTTGCTTGATCAAAACCACTTGATGGTGTTGGGAAACAGTGCGTTCTTGAGCCATCGGCATTATCCGTTTTGATTTCATTGCTACCATGGCCTGCAAAGCGACCAACAATAGACTCGTTGTAGTAACCATGTAAATAAGCACCAGCATACACAATAGGCTTACCAACCACATTGGTTGCCCCTGTTGTATCGCCATCTTTGTTGTATAACGCACCAATATTCACTTGAGTCTTGGTGCCACTGCTAATGTCAAATAACGACATAGTGGTACACCAAATGCCTGCATCATTTTTTTGCGGAGCTGTGGTTTCAGCGGTGTAACTCACGCGCATCGCTTGCAAGGTTTCTAAGCCACTTTTATTTAAGTGGAACGCTCTGGCATCAAACTCACTGCTATTACTGTTGCTAATGACTTGGGCATAACTAGAGCTGCTAGACGTGTTATGACAATCAGCACAACCGTTACCTGCAAGGCTGGTGTTCATTACAGGCTCAGCATGACAGGTATAACAGTTAGCGGGTTCAAAATCTTTTTCAAAGTTTTGATGATTAATGTGTCCAAGCATTTGCATGGTGTTTTTAGCGTAGCCACCGGTGTTTAATGAGGCGCCGTCTGCTGCGACATCACGCGGTACGTTGTTATGACACACCATACAACCACCCACAAAGTCGACTTCGCCATCGGTATTTAACGCCACATAGCCAGCATGTTTGAGATCAGACTCGGCATAATCAACATGACATGCATAACAGGTTTCTGTTGTTGAGGTATGCATCATCTCAGGTTTTGCAACTAGTACATACGGTGACTTGGCAATATCACCGCCGCCAACTTGCAAACGAATTAATGCTTCAGTGTCAGCTTGCACCCCAGCCATTGGCGCAACTAATTGATAGTTACCATTATCAAGTAAGGTTAACGATGCTCCCGTTGTTGGCGATGAACCACCCACAGTTGCATTTCCGCCCACGCTACCATCTCGGCTGCGTTGCATACCATTTTCGGTTTTAGCTGCAAGGTAAATCGATGCATCTGTTAAACCAGTAATGGCATAACCTGATTCGTTGGTTACACCAAATTCAACAGTAACAACACCATCTGCAACAATATGATTAATAAACTCAATATTGGTTGCCGTTGAAGTACTCACTGTGGGAGCGGTTGCGTCTGCACCTGGTAAACCTGGCGCGCCATCTTGACCATCTAGGCCATCAGCGCCGTCTTTACCATCACTACCACAGGCTATTACCCCCATGGAAAGCGCAATTAACAGCGCTATCTTGCACAATTTTATTGTTTTCATCATTCACTCCAATGTCGCTTAAACGACTTATCACTTTATAGGTATATCGCAATAGTGATAGTAGGGTAAATCCAAGGGATACATGGAGAGAGGGGTCACAATAAATGCGCAAAAAAAGTGCAGGTGTGTGTAATAATTGTTAAATTTTGAGGCGCGTCATAATAGTCAAAAATTGTTTCTATTTTAAGTTATTTTTAAGGTTGGTGATGATTACTAGTACCTCAGTTTGAGGGCATTTAATCGTTATGTGGGTATCGCCACTCGGCCAACATAGTGACGATAAAAGTGACAATAAAAGTGACAATACAAAGTGAATTGCTGCCCATTACAGACAACATTAACCATATAAAATAGAAAAACCAGTGATGTTTGTCACTGGTTTTTAAGTATTAATCGATTAGGTTAAGCATTGTTTATTTTGCTAATAAACCATTATGAGCAACAACTTTTTTCTTTATTGCCTTTGGGGATCATATCCCACAACACTTTACCCATTAGTATCGCCAGCACAATGCCAGACACCGCAACCACTCCTTGGGGCAATAATGCATGCTCTTCACCAATTTGTGGCATTACTTTAAAGCCAAAGCTGTCGACTAAATAATTAACCAAAACACCAAAGGCTAACGCGACGCCAATAACACCGCCTAAATAGCCATAAAGCGCACGCTTGCCTAACTCTTTAGTCACAACACCCAGTGTTGCGATATTCGTTGCAGGGCCTGCCATCATAAACACCAATACCGCACCAGGAGACACTCCCGCTAACAGTAAACCTGCCGCAATCGGCGTTGAAGCCGTAGCACAGATATACATAGGGATAGACACTAGCACCATCACTAACATGGCTAAAATGCCGTCGCCCCACTTCACTAAAAAATCGCTTGGCACGTAAGTTTGCACTAAAGCGGCAAAAAATAACCCGACTAACAACCATAGCGTAGTGTCTTTAACTAAATCCGTTGCCGCATAATGCAGGCCGGATAATACTCGACTAAATACACTGTTTTGCTTTAACTCAGTTGCCATGTCCTGAGTTGAAGCGCAGCAACTCTCTTGCTCTGCGTTTACCGCTTCATCTTTGTTTGTTGGCGCTGACTTAGGTGAACAGCAACTGCTTTGCGCCTCAACTTTTGGCTCAGCAAGGCTACTGCAACAACTGGATTTAACCGTGTCTGGTTTGTTAGGCTCTGCTGCATTAATGCTACAAGATGACCCAGATGATTTAGACTGAGATGGTGCATCTGCGTTAGTTGCACAACAACTGCTTTGCGCTGGCGCAGGTCCAGCACTCAACACCTTGGCAGAGGCCATAGGGCTTAACACAGACTCGGCCTTAACTGCGGTCATTTTCACCCCAGCATGCTGCACAATATCAGCCTTGCCGTTATGGAAAGTTGACGTCGCTTCAGACGAGCTTGATGGATCGTTCTTTTTGCTTGCACAGCAAGACGACTCCACTTTTACAGTTGGCGTGTTGTCAGCTTGAGGCTTAGTCATTGCTGGCACACCATCATCGTCATCACGGCCGACCAATAGCCCCGCCACTATCGCGCTAGTAATAGCTGCAATAGGGCGCACTATGGCCATAAACGGCCCGAGTAGCACGTAAGAAACGGTAATCGAATCGACGCCCGTTTCTGGTGTCGACACCAAAAATGAGGTCGTGGCTGCTTTTGACGCACCGGCACGGCGCAAGCCCACCGCCGCAGGGATCACCCCGCACGAACATAAAGGTAACGGCGCACCTAATAATGCCGCTTTAAATACCGTTTTTACCCCATGACCACCCAGTTGCTTTTGCATCCATGCCATTGGCACAAACACCTTTAACAACCCTGCTAATACTAAACCCAGCAAAAGCCAGGGGGCGGACTCTAAAAATAAATGCACAAAATTGGTCAATAACATATTTAGTCCTTATGACCTGAATGAGAGAAATGATGCTGTTCTTTTTTAGCAATAATATGTTGATCTGACGACTCAAGTGCTTCAAGTATCGAGCAATGTTCAGCACTATCAGGACCACCACAACAGGTATTAGATAAACTCTTTAACGACGCGGCAAAATGCTGTAGCTCAGCCAGTTTTGCTTCAACCTGCTCAAGCTTACTGTCGACTAAGCCTTTCACCTCTGCACAGGCACGGTTTGATTTATCCACTTCTATAGACAATAAATCGGCAATGTCATTGAGCGAAAACCCCACCGCCTTGGCACGTAGGATAAACTTCAACCTTTCAGAATCGTCTTGATTATATAATCGATAGCCTGAGTCTGAACGGCTAGAGGGTGACAACAAGCCATGCTTTTCGTAAAACCGTAACGTGTCAGCTTTAATGTCGTATAAGGCAGATAGCTCACCTATTCGATACATAATAATCCCCTTACTCTGTCATTTATTCAGGCCAACGCTTATGAATATAGTCTTAGTATAAACCTTAGAGTTTAATCTAAGGTCAAGGGTTATTTGACGAATATTTTGGCTCTCTTTGTTCTTATTTCAATATTGTGAAATCACGCAGAAAAAACACCCAATACAAGCGGTTTACGATAAAATACGCCCGCCTGATCATCAGACTGTTATCTAGAAGTGTTAAAGCAACATCATGAGGGGCTTTGGTAAAGCTGACTTGAGCCAATTCTGCTTTACGAAAGATCCTTAAAATCAAACTAGTGGACCCTGTACCTACATGAATAATGTCAGACCAATTCGTCGCGCGCTATTAAGCGTATCAGATAAAACTGGAATCCTTGAGTTTGCACAAGCGCTGCATGCACAAGGTGTTGAACTCTTATCAACGGGTGGGACTGCAAAGCTACTTGCAGACAATAATATCCCGGTAATTGAAGTTTCTGACTACACAGGTCACCCAGAAATTATGGATGGTCGTGTTAAAACCTTACATCCAAAAATTCACGGCGGCATTTTAGCCCGTCGCGGCATTGACGAAGTGGTAATGGAACAAAACGCCATTAACCCTATCGATTTAGTGGCCGTTAACTTATACCCATTTGCTGAAACGGTGGCAAAACCAGGTTGCACCTTAGCCGACGCTGTAGAGAACATCGACATTGGCGGTCCAACCATGGTGCGCTCAACCGCCAAAAACCACAAAGACACCACAATTGTGGTTAACGCAAAAGACTACGGGCGCGTGATTGCTGAGATGCAAGCCAACAACGGTAGCACTACCCTAGAAACTCGCTTTGATCTTGCCATTGCAGCCTTTGAACATACCGCGGCTTACGACGGCATGATCGCCAATTACTTTGGTACTATGGTGCCAGCACACAGCAAGGATGAGTGCCACGACGACTCAACGTTCCCACGTACGTTCAATACTCAGCTCATCAAAAAGCAAGATTTGCGCTACGGTGAAAACAGCCATCAAAAAGCCGCCTTTTATGTTGATACGCAAATTGATGAAGCCTCAGTTGCCAGCGCGATTCAGTTACAAGGCAAAGCCTTGTCTTACAACAACATTGCCGACACTGACGCCGCACTTGAATGCGTAAAAGAGTTTGAAGGCCCAGCCTGCGTTATCGTTAAACACGCTAACCCTTGCGGTGTGGCATTAGGCGCTAACCTACTAGAAGCCTACGACCGCGCCTTTAAAACCGACCCGACATCAGCCTTTGGCGGTATTATTGCCTTTAACCAAGAGTTAGATGCACAAACAGCCCAAGCGATTGTAGACCGTCAGTTTGTTGAAGTAATTATCGCGCCAACGGTCAGCCAAGCAGCACGCGACATTGTTGCAACCAAAGCCAACGTGCGTTTACTTGAGTGTGGCGTCTGGAACACTAAAACCACCACCCTAGATTACAAGCGTGTTAATGGCGGCCTGTTAGTGCAAGACCGCGATCAAGGCATGGTTAACCTAGAAGACATTAAAGTGGTGTCTAAGCGCCAACCCACAGCAGATGAATTAAAAGACTTAATGTTCTGCTGGAAAGTGGCTAAGTTTGTTAAATCAAACGCCATTGTGTACGCCAAAGATGGCATGACAATTGGTGTGGGTGCAGGCCAAATGAGCCGCGTTTACTCCGCTAAAATTGCTGGTATTAAAGCAAGCGATGAAGGTTTAGTGGTTGAAAACTCCGTAATGGCATCTGATGCTTTCTTCCCATTCCGTGATGGCATCGACGCAGCAGCAGCGGCAGGCATTAGTTGTATCATCCAACCGGGCGGTTCAATTCGCGATGAAGAAATCATCGCCGCGGCAGATGAGCACGGTATGGCCATGGTATTTACTGGCATGCGTCACTTCCGCCACTAAACTCCACTTGAAACAAGCAGCCTTCTTTGGCTGCTTTTTTCGTTTAAAGAATCATATTATTTAGTTTATTAAAAAGGTGAATAAAGATGCAGGTACTTATTATTGGTGGTGGCGGTCGTGAACATGCGCTTGCCTGGAAAGCGGCTCAGTCTGCTCAAGTCACAAAAGTGTTTGTTGCACCTGGTAATGCTGGAACCTCTTTAGAGCCAAAATTACAAAACGTGGCCATTCAAGTTGAAGCCATCGCTGATTTAGTCACATTTGCTCAAGACAACAAGATTGAATTAACCATTGTCGGCCCTGAAGTGCCATTGTCATTAGGCGTTGTCGATGCTTTTAATACTGCTGGATTGCCTATTTTTGGCCCAACAAAAGGCGCGGCACAGCTTGAATCGTCTAAAGCCTTCACTAAAGACTTTTTAGCCCGCCACAATATTCCAACAGCTAATTACTCAAACTTTACCGAGATTGCACCCGCTAAAGCTTACGCGGCTACATTAACCGCTAAAACAGGCTTTCCGGTTGTGATTAAAGCCGACGGTTTAGCTGCAGGTAAAGGCGTGATTATCGCCGCCGATCAAGCCCAAGCCGATGCCGCCATTGACGACATGCTGGCAGGTAATAAATTTGGTGATGCCGGTTCTCGCGTGGTGATTGAAGAGTTTTTAACAGGTGAAGAAGCCAGCTTTATCGTAATGGTTGACGGCAAAAACATTCTTGCTATGGCCACCAGCCAGGACCATAAAGCCCGCGACAATGCCGACCAAGGCCCTAATACTGGCGGCATGGGTGCTTACTCACCTGCGCCTGTGGTCACTCAAGCCGTACACGACTGGACGATTGCCAATGTTATCCGCCCAACCGTTGATGGTATGGCAGCCGAAGGCAATGTTTACACTGGCTTTTTATACGCAGGCTTAATGATTGCACCTGATGGCAGCGCTAAAGTGCTTGAATACAACTGCCGCTTTGGCGACCCAGAAACCCAGCCCATTATGATGCGTTTACAGTCTGACATTGTTGAGCTTTGCCTGGCAGCTACTCGTGGTGAATTAGACAAGGTCAGTGCAGAGTTTGACTCGCGCGCAGCCGTAGGTGTAGTGATGGCTGCAGGTGGTTACCCAGATGCCTACAACAAAGGCGATGTGATTGACGGCTTAACCCTTGGTGATGTCAACGGTAAAGTGTTTCATGCTGGCACCGAGATGAAAGACGGCCATGTGGTCACAAATGGTGGCCGCGTATTGTGTGCTACCGCGCTAGGTCACAGCGTCACCGAAGCGCAACAAGCAGCTTATGCATTAGTAGATGCTATCCATTGGGATGACGTTTACTTCCGTACCGATATTGCTTACCGCGCCATTGCTCGTGAGCAAGGCAAAGCGTAAACCATTCGCTTATATTGTTAGCGTAAAATACTCCCTTCGGTGGCAACATCGAAGGGAGTATTAATTTTACGGCAGCCAACTCTTTTTCATGCCATGTGCCCCCCAAAAAACCTCTTGTATTATGAGCCAACTCAAAGACAACACCTTGCGTAACCAAGATCACAAAGACCATGTTGTACGAGGTGCATGCTAATTTAATTGTTGGCCATTAATCACATATACAACAGCATGGCAAAGGCACGAAGGAGTTGTGCTGCTATATAAAGTCGATAACGCAGTAAAAATGGTTAACTAACGCTCGATTAACAAAATTAGACATAATAAGAAAACAATTCACTTACGTGGTTATTTTCTACTCCAGCAGCTAATCCCTATTAATCCTCCACTGTATGTCATTAACATTTACCGCAAATCCAAAGGTTGAGTTCAAACATAAATCACATTCAATGTAGGTAAAGATGTCCATCAGGATAAATTAACCAGCCTACCTGCCTATGGGTATTTATACACATTAAAAACGCATAAGCGCATATTTAGCCAAAGTAAGTAATTAACCAAGCACAGCGTCATATCACACCATTTAGCAACGGTGATTCAAATTACGTCCATGCGATAACAATATTCGACTTAATAGGCATTTTTATGTCAGGATGTGCCTGTTACAGGTTCGTTACCAAATGATTAAAATAGCAATAGCCAACTCACAAGAATGAGATATTGGTCATAATAATAATGATAAAGGAAATCGTATGTCTCAAGCCGCGTCTTCAAAACCGTCGCCCTCCAACCACAAGCAACCCACCCTACTCGATGCACTTATTCCCGTTTTCGCGCTCATTATTATGCTTGGTGCTGCGGTATATTTGTTTTCATCTGACAGTTCATCAGGTGCCAACCAAATAGCATTGGTGTTAGCGGCGTGTATCGCCATGGTCATCGGTTTTAAAAATGGCTACAGCTGGAACCAAATGGAGCGCGGAATTGTTAAAAGTATCGGGGTTGCCACTGGCGCGCTGTTAATTTTGTTCAGCGTAGGCTCGCTCATTGGCACCTGGATTTTAGCCGGCACAGTACCCACGATGATTTACTACGGCATGCAAATCCTGAACCCCGATTATTTTTATACCGCATGCTGTTTATTGTGCGCGGTAGTGGCGTTAAGTATTGGCAGCTCCTGGACCGTTGCCGGTACGCTCGGTATCGCATTAGTGGGGATATCCTCAGCCATGGGATTAGATGTGAACATTACTGCGGGAGCTATTATCAGTGGCGCCTATTTTGGCGACAAAATGTCGCCCATGTCTGACACGACCAACCTTGCACCTGCTGTGGCTGGTACCGATATTTTTAGCCATATTCGCCACATGACCTGGACCACAGTACCCAGCATTATTATTGCCCTTATCGGCTTTACCTTTTTAGGCTTAACCGCAGACGCCACCCCAATTGAAAACCAACTGACTGACACCCTAGCGCTATTAGACAAAACCTATCACCCTGGGCTGCATTTACTCATCCCATTATTAGTGGTGCTGTATTTGGCAAATCGCAGAATGCCTGCATTTCCTACGGTGATATTAGGCACGTTAGCCGGGGCGGCATGCGCGGCACTATTTCAATTTGATAACGTTATCGCTTTTGTCCACGACGATACCTTACTGCCCATCGTAGCGTTAGTTAAAGGTTTATGGATTGCCATGTTTGACGGGTATGTGGCTAACACGGGCGATGAAGTATTAGACAGTTTATTAAGCCGCGGCGGCATGAGCAGCATGGTGACCACAGTGTGGTTAATTTTATGCGCCATGGCATTTGGTGGCGTAATGGAAGTCACCGGTTTACTTGGGCGCATCTTAGAAAGCATCCTCACTGTCGTGACCGGCACCAGCAGCCTAATTATTACCACCATAGGTGTGTGTATTGGCGCAAATATCATTACTGCCGACCAATACATTGCTATTGTACTGCCTGGGCGAATGCTAAAAATTGAATACACCCGCCGTAAGTTGGCTGCGGTGAATTTAAGCCGTTCACTTGAAGACTCGGCAACCGTCACCAGCCCGTTAGTGCCATGGAACACCTGCGGAGCCTTTATGGCCAGCACCTTAGGTGTGGCAACCATTGCCTACTTGCCATACGCCTTCTTTAACTTGGTGTGTCCATTTGTGAGTGCCACTTATGCCTATTTCAATGTCAAAATCGAGCCGTTGGACGAAACCAAAATAAGCACTGGCGAAGTTGTCGGTTAATCAACGAAGCAACATACAAGGCAACATAGACAGTTAACCAAAGCGGTCTTTTAACCAACCATAATGATAATAACCCCATTGCCCAAGGCGTCTTGCTTGGGTAAAGGGGAATGTCGGTAACGGTTGCTGGTATAAAGGCAGATTAGGCAAGGTTTCACCCGCAATGCTTTGTGCTAATCGGTACGCTGCTTGGCTGCTAAACGACACTCCTGCACCACAATATCCTAAGCTGTACCCTACGCCACCTTTGCTATACACATGGGGCATATCGTCCATTGCTGCGGCAATCCAGCCGGTCCAGTTATAGGCAATCGCTTTGCTCGATAAACTCGGAAAACACTTATTCAGTGCCATTTTTAAACGCTCGCCATACACAGGGTTGGCCGCGTCTTTACCCCATACCGCACCGCGCCCACCAAACAGTAAGCGGTTGTCGGGCAATAAGCGGTAATAGTATTTTAAAATACGGGTGTCCATGGTGACCTGGTGCGTATGCAAACCAGCTTGTGCCAGCTCTTGCGCGGTAAGCGGCTCGGTTACGATCACATTGCTTAATATGGGTAAAAATTTGTCATCTATACGTTGATTAAATCGTTTGGGGGTATACGCATTGCCCGCCATAACCACTTTATTGGCAATCAATTCACCGTTAGAAGTCATCATCCGATGTTTAGCGCCCTCTTCAATCCACTCTAACACACACGATTGCTCAGATATCCTCACGCCTTGAGCATGAACCATGTCTTTATAACCAAGCAATAATTTAAGCGGGTTAAGGCCAAAACCATCTTTTAAACGCAAGGCACCATAAGCTTGATGATGATCTAAATATTGCGCTCTAAAATCGCCGCTATTAATAAACTCAGCGCCACTGTCTTGGTCATCTGCAAGGTGCTGTTGAATATACTTGGCCGCACTTTGTAATGTGACTAATGCCTTAGCATTATGGGCCACCTTTAAGTAACCCGCTTCTTGTGGCTCACAGGCAATATTGTGTTGTTTAATTAAGCCATCAACGCGCGCGACCGCTTGGGTAAATTCATTATAAATACCTTTGGTGGTGGCTAAGTCCCAGCGTTTAGTCATGGCTGCGTACCCTAAACGACCAGAGCCTTTTAAGACAAAACCAGCATTACGGGCGCTGGCACCAAACCCGACTTGATTGGCCTCCAACACATGGCAGTCAATATTAAACTCACTGGCCAAATAATACGCAGTTAACAGCCCGGTATAGCCGCCGCCAATAATCGCCACATCAGTATGTTGCCGACCCGACAATGGCGCTGTTGCAGCACCCAATGCCTGTGTCGTCGCCCAATAGCTTGGCGCAAAAGGTTGATTGTTAGGATGATAGTTAACCAGTGGATCGTACATATTATTCTTCTTATTTGTCAGGGGGATCAGGCTAAAAAACTAACAACATTTCACAGGCAACGCAGTGGCAGTCGTTATCACAAATAACGCAAATATAATCTTCGCCCATGTAACGCTGGTGCCAGCGTTGTGGGTGCTCGGCAATTAACACACCTCCGGCTTTGGTAAAATAGCGCACCGCCGCATTATTAGGGCTTTGTTGCCACAAATGGCTCACTCCCGCTTTAGCGCCTTGGGCAATAACCGCCGCTTTGGATGCCGCTAATAATTGTCCGCCAAGGCCTTTACCACGAGCAGATTCGGCAATGGTATTTGATTTGAAATAACACACGTCCTCAAATGCAACCCCCCACTTGCCTACTGTGCACCATTGATCTTGCGGCCATTGCCCTGCAGCATAGGTCAACCTAAAACCAATTAGCTGATTGTTTTCAATTGCGACAAAATTGGCATTAATACCATGCTTTATGCCTTTATGATAAATCGCAGTTAATTCAGCAATATCCATATAGCCGCTACCGTGGACTATTTCACCTAGGGCAATCACTGCATCAAAGTCTGCGTGGGTTAGTTCTCTGATCATAATCTTATTTTTTTGTTTATTTGGGCACACTTTAGCACACGCCAATATAGCCAGCTACGATGTTAAACTTTTGTGATAATTTGGCAATAACCTAGTGAAACTCCTGCTGCATACTGATTGCAATTAAACAAAAGGAGCTCGGTTATGAAACGTACATTAGTGACTGCAAGTCTTATGGCTGCTGGATTATTTAGCCTTCCAACTTTGGCTGCTGACATTGAAGTCAGTGTAACCAATTTAACTCACGGAAATCACTTTACCCCACTGTTAATTGCCGCTCACGATGCAGATAGCCACTTATTTCAAGTCGGTACCGAAGCCTCTGCCGCGTTACAAAAAATGGCTGAAGGCGGCGACATTGCCGATTTAGATGCTGCTGTAACCGGTAATGCGGGTGTAACCGTCACAAATCCAGCAATGGGCCTACTGGCAGCGGGTGCAAGTGTGAGCGAGGTAATGCTTGATACTGGCGATAACACTCATTTATCGATTGTGGCCATGGTACTTCCAACCAACGACGCCTTTATTGGGCTAGACGGCTGGGAAATTCCAACTGAAGCGGGCACTTATACTGTGTACCTTAATGCCTATGATGCAGGCACCGAAGCCAATGATGAAATTATCAATGGTGGCGGTATGTTAGGTGCACCGGGTATACCTGCAGCACCAGGTGGAGATGGCGGAACCAATGGCACCGGCGTAATGGACAGCAGCGAAAACGCTAACGTACATACTCACCCTGGTGTATTGGGTGACACAGATCCTGCTGGTGGCATGAGTGACCTAGACAGCCGCGTACACCGCTGGTTGAACCCTGTTGCCAAAGTTGTGGTAACAGTAAAATAAGGAGGTAGCCCATGAAACCCACTGATTTTACATTAAAGCCCAGTTTACTGGCCATGTTGGCAGCGGCCACCTTACTAACCGCGTGTGGCGATGATGACAATGATACTGTTGACGAGACGCCACCAGCACCAGTGATGCAAACCTTCACGGTTACCGTCACTAACCTCACCGCGAATCAACCCATGTCTCCGGTGATTTTAGCGGCACATGCTAGCGATGCCATGCTGTGGAACGCAGGTGAAATGGCAAGTAAAGCCATAGAAAAAATGGCCGAAGGTGGTGACACCGCTGATATCGCGGCATTAGATGTGCTGACTAGCAGTGTTAACGGTGCAGGTTTATTAATGCCCGGCGCAAGTGAAACCCTCACTATCACGTTAGATGAAACAGACGTTGCCAGCATTAGCCTAGCGACCATGCTAGTGAACACTAACGATGCTTTTACCGGTGTAAACAGTTATAGCATTGCCGGTATGCAAGTCGACGCCTCGAGCTCAATGAAGTTTATGGCGTATGATGCGGGCACCGAGGCAAACACCGAAGCCAAAGGCACCATTCCAGGGCCAGCCGATGGCGGCGAAGGATATAACGCCGCACGTGATGATGTCGACTTTGTCCATATTCATCCTGGGGTAATTTCAATGTATGACGGTTTAGATGACTCAGTATTGGATGCATCACACCGTTTTGATAACCCTGTGTTAGGTGTCACCATCACCAGAACGGAATAAATTTCAACCAAGCTGAAATTTATTCTCCTCAAAGCAGGTCTAGTTGTTAATGCAACAACTGGATTTGCTTTGAGGAACTCAACATGAATGGAACCACTAAACATAACGGCCATGCCTGCCCACAACATATTTTACTGGTAGAAGATGAACAAGACCTGGCTAAATTGATCATGCTTAACCTCAAAGCGCTCAACTACCAAGTCGATCACGCCACCACATTAAAGCAAGCCATGCAGATTATTGAACATAAAAAGCTCGATTTAATTTTATTAGACCGCATGCTCCCCGATGGCGACGGCATTATGTTGTGTGAGCAATTACGCCAAGCCGGTAAGGAAGTTCCGCTCATGCTATTAACAGCTAAAGATTCAGAGGCTGACGTAGTATTAGGCCTTGAAGCAGGAGCCGACGATTACCTCGTAAAACCCTTTAGTGTGTTAGAACTGCGAGCACGAGTAAAAGCGTTATTAAGGCGTGGTAAAGCCCAGCAAGAACAAACCCAACAAATTGAATTTAATAGTGTCACCATTAACTCTAGCACCCGCGAAGTTAAAGCGTTCAACAAAGCACTGACCCTCACCGCCCGCGAGTTTGATTTACTGCTGTTTTTAGCCAAACATCCGCAGCAAGTCTTCAGCCGGATGCAGTTATTGGAGGCGGTATGGGGTTACAACTACGACGGTTACGAGCACACAGTAAACAGCCATATCAATCGTTTACGCAATAAACTGTCGCAATGCTCACCCGAACACGACTTAGTCAAAACCGTGTGGGGCGTAGGCTACAAATTTTCACCACCAGAGGTGCAAACCCACTAATGAATCGCTTATTTAATCGATTATTTTTAGCCGCAACCCTAGTTGTATTACTGTTATTTGTTGCCTTATGGCAATGGCTACAACTTAACCATGAGTTTAGCCGCAACCAAATACAACAATCACTGCACCGTGAACTGGCCGAACACATGGCTCACATTAACCCGTTATTATCTCAAGGGATTACCTCTGACGCGGCACTTAAAGAAGCCTTTCATGACTTTATGTTGCTAGGCCCAAGCTTTGAAATTTATACCCTAGACCCAAATGGCAAAGTGATTGCTTATGATGCCAAAGACGAAAAAATTAAAAACCACCGCGTTGATACTCATATTATTCAACAGTTTTTAGCCGGCGAAAACCTGCCAGTGCTTGGCACCGATCCGCGCAGCGAAGACACCCACAAGATATTTTCTGTCAGTAAACTGGTAACACCAGAAGGGCTTCACAGTGGCTATTTGTACGTCATCATTGGTGGTGAAGATTACGACAGCTGGCAAGCGCTTATCAATGCCGAAAACCAACCTAAAATTTGGGGAGCAACCATCGGTTTTTGGATCATTTTTGCCCTAGTGCTGTTTGTGATTTTATTGCGCTATTTTACCCGGCCGATCCAAAAGCTAGCCCAAGACTTAACTGAGCTTAAAAATAACCCAATGTCGGACAACCTAATGCTGCCACAGCGTTATCGAGGCAGTTTAGAGATAAGCCAACTGAGCCATCATATTAATCACCTGCTGCAAGAAATCCAGTTGCAACAACAGCAAGTTAAGCGCCAACAACAAGCTAAACACGACTTTTTATTGCATTTGTCGCATGACTTAAAAACCCCGCTTACCGCGCTCTTAGGCTATATCGATACCTGGCTTATTTTACCTGACCATGAACGCGACGAGGCGCTGATCCAATATGCAGCTAACTCAGGCCAAACATTACAGCAATTGCTCGCCCAGTTATTGGAATTAGCCGCATTAGAAAACGGCCAAATCGATGCGCAACTGCAACAGGTTAATTTAACTGAGCTGCTCAGCGACATAGAACAAACCTTTACCCCGCGCGCTAAAAAGCTCGGCGTTCAACTTGATTTTGACATTAATCATGCAGAACAAATCTATACCGACCCCACGTTAATGCGCCGCATCCTCAACAACTTAGTCGATAACGCACTACGCTACACACCTGCTGGTGGCAAAATTCAAATTATCAACACACAACACAATGGCCAACAATGGTTAACCGTGCGCGACACTGGCGCTGGCATGCACAAACATGAAGTCGACGCCCTGAAACAATTGTCGATGACCACGCTGTCATTTGAACCGAATCAAAGCCTGCCGCAACTTGGCGTCGGACTCGCCATCGTCAGGCAGCTATTGGGTTTATTAAAGTGCAGAATTGAAATCGACAGCCAACCAGGCGTAGGCAGCGAATTTAAGATAGAGTTGGTAACTAACCTGAGCTCGGGATAATAAATGCCTTTCAAACAGTCCTTTGCCCTGCTCACTGCGTTGAATCGACTTACAATAGGCTAGGGTCTGTTGAACTTTGCTGGTTGAATTTTGTTCGAGTTAAAAACGTTTGAATCGAGGCGAATGGATTGAAGCCTAGCCACCTAAGCAAAATCTATTCAACAAAGAGTAAAACGTTTTTAGCCGAACCCTGTGGGCAGCGTTTGTTGGTCATTTTTACTGCGTTATCGACTTTTTATGTAGAATAACTACACTTCAAAGTCTCTGCCTTGTATAAAAGACCAACAATTCGCTGCAAAAACAACCTTGAAAGATCAATAGACCCTAGCTATTGACGCGTCAATTCGCCTTGTTAGCAGAACAAATGACAAGCTTGAAAGTGAGAATGGGTAACATGTTGATTTTAAATAGTATAAGTTCATCCCTTATCCCGAGCTCAGGTTAAGTAATAAATTACCGCGATAGCAACCTCTCGCAGCTATCGTTTAGTAACAATAATGATAATTTTGATGTGGCGGCTGGGCCAATTCTTTTATAAAGAGTAAAGAGGGAGCTGCCGTTGGTTTCCTTTTGGTCTGGTGTGGGCGAAGCGCCACGACGTTAGTGGCCGCAGGCCATAAAGCCAAAAACAGCTGGATTGCGGCTCTCAAGTATTACCGGAAAGATGAGAAATAGAATAACTAACTGCTCACATTCAAAGCTCAAAAACAAAAAACGAGCAACAAAAAAGCGAACCCGAAGATTCGCTTTTTTAGCTAATACCACTCAATTATTTGTGATATTGCTTAGATAACTCATGTACAGAGTTGATAAATGAACCCGCATGCTCAGGATCAACATGCTGATGGATACCATGACCTAAGTTAAATACATGGCCTGTACCTTCACCGTAGCTGGCAAGAATTTGATCAACTTCTTGATGAATACGCTCAGGAGAGGCATACAACATTGATGGGTCCATGTTGCCTTGTAGAGCCACTTTATCACCTACGCGGCGACGAGCATCACCAATATCTACCGTCCAATCTAAACCGAGTGCATCACAACCGGTTTCAGCCATTGCTTCTAACCATAAGCCGCCACCTTTAGTAAATAAGGTCACTGGTACTTTACGGCCATCGGCAAAGCGGGTTAAGCCATCAACAATTTTTTGCATATAACGTAATGAGAATTCACGGTAAGCGTGGTGCGATAATGCGCCGCCCCATGAGTCGAAAATCATTAACGATTGTGCGCCGTTAGCTACCTGAGCGTTAAGGTATAACACCACCGAGTCGGCTAACTTGTCCAATAACATGTGTAGTGCGGCAGGTTCTGCATACGCCATACGTTTAATCTTTTCAAAGGTTTTGCTTGAGCCACCTTCAACCATATAAGTGGCTAGCGTCCAAGGTGAACCTGAAAAGCCAATTAATGGTACAGCACCGTTAAGTTCACGACGAATGGTGCTCACGGCACGCATAACATAACCTAACTCGTCTTCTGGATCTGGGATGCTCAGTTTTTTGATAGCGTCTATGGTGTCTGTAGGACGCTCAAAACGTGGACCTTCACCTGTTTCAAAATATAAACCAAGGCCCATGGCGTCAGGCACAGTCAAAATATCTGAGAATAAAATCGCAGCATCTAAATCATAACGACGTAACGGCTGTAACGTCACTTCGCATGCCAACTCAGCATTACGACATAATGACATAAAGTCACCCGCTTGCGCTCTGGTTGCTTTGTATTCTGGTAAATAGCGACCTGCTTGGCGCATCATCCATACTGGGGTGACATCAACTGGCTGCTTTAACAACGCACGTAAATAACGATCATTCTTTAATTCTGCCATGTGGGCTTTCTTCCTAGACTGTTATGATTTCTGCTGGGCGCTAGTTTAGCACTTACGCGATTAATGTAACCACTCAAGCGAAATTTATGTGAGCTATTCCTAAATCTGGTGGCTAAATTTTTAACATATCGGCCTCATTGCTCACAAAACACACAATACTGACGTGTAAATCGCAAATTGTCGGATTAAACGTTGCGTCAAAGTAACTCGTTTGGTATAAAAAGTGTGCGCTAGCAAGAACAATCAAGAAGCCCGACACATCGAGCCTTTAAAAAACTTCGTTACCCCGTGATGGTTTCCTTCACGGGGTTTTTTATTGTTTGCTGATCCCTATTCTTTATCACTGCTCATCGTTAGCTGGTTGGTCCTGAAATATAAATAAAACAGTTGATCACAATACACTTTGTCCAATACATTAGATGTTATACAAAGGTTGCTGACTTGGGAAAACACATGCTAACAAAATTAGAAAAAGCAGAAAAACGCTGGGGCGGCGCTAATAAATTAATCGATCAGTGGCTTAATCACCGCAGAAATTTATTAATCCAATATTTTATTGTTGCTGGGCTTGCGCCATATTCGCGTGCAGAAAAGTCTCTACCAAGCCTTGAACAAGTGAAAGAATTTTGCGATCAGCTCGTTGACTACGTCTCAGAAGGCCACTTTGAAGTGTACAATAATGTGGTAAAAGCCTGCGAAAAATTTGGCGAATCAAGTATTGAAACAGCCAAGACGCTATTGCCACAAATCAGCGAAAGTACCGACATCGCTCTCGATTTTAATGACAAATACACCGAAGCTACCGACGAGAATATCCTGTATCAATTAGACGCTGATCTGTCTAAATTAGCGCAAGCGATGGAGTCTCGTTTTGAATTAGAAGATCAGCTATTAGAAATACTGCATAACCGTCACTCGTCATAAAGCTTAACGGCAAAATGAGCGCATAAAGTTAAAGGTTAATACACTCGTTAATTAATGACGCCATTTATTGCCGTTTATGCCAATTTTCTGGCAAATCCACTTGCGACCATAAATCTAGACATAATTCTTCTGGATGCTGCCAATCACCAGCCTTAAGCCAATTGACTAATGCATCACCCACCTGCGGATAAGCAATAGGCTTAGGAGAAGGCGATTTTAGCCAACGCTTCAATACCGCAGAATCTAATGTATTCATGCTTTCTGCTGCGGCCAATAATTGTAACGCGGCCACATTGGCCAGTTGCTCAAATTGCCCTAGCAAAGGTTTTACCAAAAGCTTTTTACCTAGGGTCATCGCTTCACTGGCGAGTTCAAATCCTGCATTACCTATCACACCGCCGCATTGCGACATATGTTGTTTAAAACCATCGCGATTAAAGCCATGCCAATGAATGTTGTCGCCGCCCTTTTTTAACGGTTTGGTGCTGTGATAAACAAAAAATTGGTACTGTTCAAATGGCGCCAGAAAATCAGCAATTCGATCGGCATCTTCAAACGGTAAATAAACCAAGATTTGATGGCTATAATCACCACGGCTTGCCGACACCTCAACAAAGGGGGGCAATATCGGAAAACCAAAATGATGCCAATGACAACCAAGTGAAATATCAACCGGTGCAAAACGATTTAATAGTAATTCATTAAACCAACTCGTCCCCTGTTTAGGCACCGGATACTGCAATGCCGCCTGATGGCTTATAGCTATGGATGGCACCTGTTGTTGTTTTGCGGCCCAGGCAGACACAGGTTCAAAATCGTTTAAGACGAGATCGTAGCCACTTAAATCTAACTGTTTAATTTCAGAAAAAATATTGGTCATTAAATTTTTTTTAGCGGTTTGGGCCACACTAACCCGACCATTTTCGGTTATAAATGTCATGCCATTTCGGGTTTGGAAATGGCCAAAACATTGCATGTCAAAATACTGTTCTGGCGAACGTCCTGAAAATAAAAAGTCGACATCGATATGGTGATGCGCAAGCGCCTTAGCCATCACACGGGCACGACTGATATGCCCATTTCCCGTACCTTGAACACCATACAAAATCTTCATATCGCCTTTTGTCCCCCATGCCTCAACATATTGTTTTGCCAACCATCCCAATCAATGTCATTACTGCATTAATTGCACAACCAATATCACCGCACCCATCCCAAGCGCCGCACCAGCCAAAATATCTAACGGATAATGCACACCAAGGGCGATACGTGATAAGCCAACAAAACAAGCCCATGCAAATGCAATAGGGGCTAATACCGGAAACACCACATTCACCACACTGGCAAATACAAATGCGCCCGCAGTATGCCCAGACGGCAAACTGAACTTGTCAGATGGCTCAAAGCCCGAATTAAATCCAGCCAACGCATGGCAAGGGCGGTGGCGCCGAATGCTATTTTTCAATAATAAATACAGTGGGAACTCAACGATAAAACTGCCCAACACTAAATTAAAAAAGTGCTGTCCATGGGGGTGAAAAAAAAGCAGTGCCACTGAGATGTATACATAAAAATGCCCATCACCTGTCACAGAAAACCGCTTAGCGGCCTGGTTTAACTGGTTGTCGCGACTAAATTGTACTACACAGTAAAACCAATATTTATCTAACTCGCTGATACTCATCTTCATGTTTAACTCCATACCCATGGCTGGACATTTGCAAAACTGAACACGCTACTTAAATGGCATAGTAAACAGGGGGAATGAACGGAAGGTGACAGTTAGTCTAAAGTTTTATGACACGGGTTAAACAAAAAAACCTCTCAAACATAAGCTTGAGAGGTTTTGTATCGACTGAGCTTGCGCGGTTATCATCGCGCTATACAGCAGCTTAGGCGGTATGGGCTTGCAATGTTCTGTTGCGGTAAATTTTCACTAAGTGATAAATATTAATGCAGGCAACAAACGCGTTCATGCCTGCCACAGGCCACGCTCCGATTGAGTACCCGTAAGCGACAAAAAAAGAACAACCCACAAAGTTTAACCATCTTAATAAAATGATGTCTTTCATCATTAACGAAATGGCAACCATCACTGATGCTGCGTAACCTAAGACTTCAATCAAGTCGATATTTTCCATAAGAACCTCTGTTTCAGGCTCTCTGCCTTCCGTAAGCGTAACGGGGGATCCATGCCCCTAAAGCTAGCATAAATTGTAAACTAACATTAAAAAACACAGTAATATGCTAACAAACTGACGCTCAAAATTGTAATTAAAAAACGTATTAGGATGACCTTAATCAACATATATCAGCTAATCAGTTCAATTTGAAAGAAAATTACTTCCAAAATTGATCCTTGTTCTGTATTTAGGTCAATCAGCACATTCGACCACAATCAAGATTATGCTGATTTACAACAATTGCGTGATTGATAAGGCTTTTATTTTCGTAAAAAGCTCATATAATTCATCTATCTTTGCTTTACCCAGCAATCATCTTTGCTGCCCAATAGGAGTTAAACATGGAATACAACACCTCAGAACTCTGCGACATGTATATTGATGTAGTTGATGTCGTCGAACCAATGTTCAGTAACTACGGTGGTTGCAGCTCCTTCGGTGGCTCAATCAGTACGATTAAGTGTTTTGAAGATAATGGCCTGATTGCAGACGCTTTAGAAGAAGACGGTGAAGGTAAAGTGCTACTCGTCGACGGCGGTGGTTCGTTACGTAGAGCACTAATCGATGCTCGAATCGCTGAACTAGCTGTAGCAAACAATTGGGAAGGCATTATTGTGTATGGCTCGGTACGTGATGTTGATGCACTAGAAGAGCTAGACATTGGCATCCAGGCAATTGCATCTATCCCTGTTGGCGCTGAAGGCAATGGTGTGGGCGAGGTAGAAATTCCGGTTAACTTTGGTGGCGTCACCTTCTTACCTGGTGATCATATTTATGCTGATAATACTGGAGTAATTTTATCTCCAGAGCCACTTGATATTGAATAACATCTAGCCAATATCGAGTCACCGCTAAACACTTTGTTAACGCTGGCCAACAACCCACTTAAAAACCAGCTTTGCTGGTTTTTTTATGCCAACTTAATAAATCACAGTGAGGCACATCATGTTTACTGCATTCACACAGCAAGATTGTAACAAGCTTCTTCATAGCAGAACTGACGAAACCAAGTTAGGCCAACGGGTTTTACTCGCCAAACAAGGGCTATCATTACAACAAAATGCCCAAGATGCCGCTGCTAGGGGCGCGCGTTTTGCCATCATTGCCATTGCAGAAGATATAGGCCCACGAGCCAATTTTGGCCGTGCGGGTGCTAACCAGGCATTTTTAGCTTGCATGAAACAGTTTATCAACTTGCAATCAAATCGCTTTTTAGACGGTAATGAGTGCGTCATCCTCGGGCAAATCAGCCTAACCTCGGCACCACAATTAACCGCCAGCATTGATGAACTGAGACACGCCACCGCAGAACTCGATACCATCGTTATCGAAGCGACAACACAACTATTACAGACCGGATTAGAGCCTATTGTGATTGGCGGCGGCCATAACAATGCTTACGGTTTATTAATGGCAACCAAAGCTTATAACGGCTTACCCGTGGCGGCTGTTAACCTTGACCCTCATAGTGATTTCAGGCCCCGCGAAGGGCGCCATAGCGGTAACGGCTTCAGTTATGCCGCGGCTAGTGGCGCCTTAGACCACTATCATGTTTTGGGTTTGCACGAACTTAAAAACACTGAAACAACTCTTGAACAATTAAGCCTTTTTGGCGCCACCTGGCATAGCTTTCAACAAATTTGGGTGCGCCGTGAATTATCGCTCGACGCCGCATTAAAACACATTGCCACAGGACTAAATCAAACCCAATTACCCGTAGCATTAGAGCTTGATGTTGACGCCATAGCCAATATGCCCAGTAGCGCGTCAACATTCGCAGGCATTCCACTACTCGATGCTTGTTATTATGTGCATTATATTGCCAAGCATTGTCCATGCAATTACGTGCATTTTGCAGAGGCCGCTCCTGCATGCCATCACGCGGGTGAAATGGCAGGCTCTCGAGATGTGGGCCAAGGGCTCAGCGAATTAATTTACGCCTATATTCAAGGGCGACTAGCAAGGTTAAATTAGAATCCGCTAGGGCTATTCATTAAAAGCTAATTTTATGCTCTAATGCAGGGCAAATTTTTAACCATTGATATTGAATTTATCAGGGGTAATCGGCGCGAGAGCGTTGCGGTATTTTAAGATGATGTGGATTTCTTCGTGCCTATAGGCAGACAACTCATTGATTGTTGTCACACTCTAGCACCACAGTGATTCAGCAATCATTCGCAATGGCTTACACTCGCAATTACACACACTCGCAATGAATCATCGCACATTATAGGAATAGACCCATGTCTGAGGGCGAACCAAAGAACACACATTTTGGATATAAAACCGTTGAAGCAGATAAAAAAGCCGACTTAGTTGCCGATGTGTTTCACTCTGTGGCCGCTAAATACGACATTATGAATGACGTAATGTCGTTTGGTATTCATCGTTTTTGGAAGCGCCACACAATTGAAACAGCCGCCGCACGCCCAGGTATGAAGGTATTAGACTTAGCTGGCGGCACGGGTGATTTAACGGCTAAATTTTCACATTTAGTTGGCGAACGTGGCCAGGTTATCCTCGCTGATATCAACGATTCTATGCTCAAAGTCGGCCGCACTAAACTGCGCGATAAAGGCATAGTCAATAACGTCAGTTATGTGCAAGCAAATGCAGAAGCATTACCCTTTCCAGACAACCATTTCGACATCATTACCATCGCATTTGGTTTGCGTAATGTGACCGATAAAGATGCCGCGTTACGTTCAATGCAACGTGTTCTTAAACCTGGCGGTAAGCTATTAGTGCTTGAGTTTTCAACACCTAAACACGAACTGATGCGTAAAGTGTATGACATGTATAGCTTTAAAGTGTTACCTAAAATGGGTGAACTTATCACTAAAGATGCCGACAGCTATGAGTACCTCGCTGAGTCAATTCGTATGCACCCAGACCAAGAAACATTAAAGCAAATGATGATTGATGCAGGGTTTGAGCAGGTTGACTATACCAACATGACCGATGGGGTTGTCGCATTGCACAAAGGCTATAAGTTCTAATGGCACCCAATCAGTTTGCATTATTACTGTGTGCGGCAATCGAAACAGGCTTTAACCGATTACCGCCACAAGCAAAAGATGATTATGCCCGTCAAAAATCATTGCACGGCAAAGTAATATGCATTCAGCTTAGTCAATTAAGCTGGCCGATTTACTTAATCTTTGCCAAACAAATCCAGGTGATGAGCTATTATGAAGGGGACGTGGCAGTCACAGTCAACGCTGACGCATCAACCCTGTATCAATTAACCGAAGGGGCCAATTTAACTGAGTTAATTAAACAAGATAAACTCAGCCTCGACGGTGATATTCAGCTTTTACAAACACTAAGCCATTACTTACATAATATTCATTTTGACTTTGCAGAGCCTCTGTCGCGTTATATTGGTGATGCGCCAACTCACAAACTGGTCACCGGCGTAAAGCAATTTGGCCACGAAATGCAACAAATTCTGCACAAAACTCGCTCACACCTCAGCCAATTAACAACCGAAGAATATCGCCTGGCGCCACACAAAATTGAGTTGCTGCATTTTCGTGATAATCTGGATGAACTGGTTAGGCAAACTGACCTTATCGAAGCGAAAATAGCCAAATTAAGAGAGCAAATAATCCAATGACATTTGCAAGTATTAGGCATGGTTATCATGTCATTAAAACCATTTTGCATTTTGGCCTAGATGATCTCATTCCTCGACACAAAAAGCCTTGGTATTTTACACTGCTACGAAACTCACTGTTTTGGGTCCGTAATAAGCATAAAACTAAGTCACCAGCCGAGCGCCTAAAATTAGCCATGCAAGAGCTTGGTCCGGTTTACATCAAACTGGGACAAATGCTATCAACTCGCCGAGATTTACTCGACGATGAATGGGCTTATCAGCTGGCAATGCTGCAAGATAGAGTGCCCCCATTTGATTCAGCCCTCGCACGCGAGGCTATCGAAGCCGAGCTTGGCACGACCATAGACACTTATTTTGATGACTTTGATGACACCCCACTGGCATCCGCGTCGATTTCTCAAGTACATACCGCAACACTAAAATCTAACGGCAAAGATGTTGTACTAAAAGTACTTCGCCCCAATGTTGAACAGAAAATATTGGCCGATTTGCAATTAATGTCGCAAGTCGCCAACTTACTTGAAACCATACTCGGCGAAGGGAATCGCCTGCGCCCCGCTGAAGTCATTGAAGATTACCAAACCACCATTTTAGGTGAGCTAAACCTCAAACTTGAAGCCCTTAACGCGATTAAGCTTCGCAATAACTTTATCGACTCAAATGCGCTGTATATCCCCTTTGTTTATGAAGAACACTGCTATAAACGTTTAATGGTGATGGAACGCATTTATGGTATTCCAGTATCTGACACCGAAGCACTGCGTGCCCAGGGAACCAACTTTAAACTGCTCGCAGAGCGTGGCGTAGAGTTGTTTTTCACCCAGGTGTTTCGCGATAATTTTTTCCATGCTGACATGCACCCAGGCAATATCTTTATCAGCCGAGAACATCCAGACGACCCATTTTATATTGGCCTAGACTGCGGCATTATGGGCACCTTAACTGAGGTCGACAAACGCTATCTTGCTGAAAACTTTCTCGCGTTTTTCAATCGAGACTATCATCGTATTGCCCAGCTCTATATTGAGTCAGGTTGGGTATCAGAACATACCGACGTCATCGCCTTTGAACAGGCCGTTAAGGTCGTCTGCGAACCCATGTTTAACAAACCCCTTGACGAAATTTCGTTTGGGCATGTTCTGCTAGAGCTTTTTCGCACTGCAAGGCACTTTGATATTGTGGTTCAACCTCAGTTGGTATTACTTGAAAAAACCCTTCTTTATATTGAAGGATTAGGACGGCAGTTATATCCACAGCTCGACTTATGGCAAACGGCTAAACCCTTTCTTGAAAATTGGATGTCGGAACAAGTTGGCCCTAAAGCAATGTTTCAAAAGGTAAAATCTAATGCGCCATTTTGGGCAGATAAATTACCCGAGTTTCCAGAGCTGATTTACGACAACCTCAAACTGGGCCGAAAACTCCTAGGTACGCAACAACAAATGCTAGATAAGTATTTGCGTTACCAGCAAAAATCCCACAAGAGTAATTATCTACTTATCACATCAGCCGTATTGTTGATCTGTGGCACAATTTTAATTTCTCAAACCGCTACACTATGGCCTGCATATGCCTGCATTGGCGCTGGTGTATTAATTTGGGTGATAGGATGGCGATCTAGGCCAAAGAATCGTAAATTTTAGCTAGCACTAATTTATTAGAGGTTCATAATACTTAAAGAATTGGATGGTATTGTGGCTTTTTAACATCACGTTTTACAAAAACCATTTTTTATTTAAAGAGGATAATCTTCATGGGCGGCATCAGTATTTGGCAGCTGTTAATTATTGCACTAATTGTCATTTTATTATTTGGTACAAAAAAATTACGCTCTCTAGGCGGAGATTTAGGTGGAGCAGTCAAGGGCTTTAAAAATGCCATGTCTCCGGAAGAAGAAAACAAATCAATAGAAGACAAAGAAAAAGACCAAACTGCAGCGACTTCGCAACAGGCAGCTGAAAAGCAACCTGAATCTAAAGATAAACAGGCGTAATTTATTATGTTTGACGGTATCGGCTTTATGGAGCTGCTGCTGATCGGTGTTTTGGGGCTTGTGGTTCTCGGCCCCGAAAGACTACCGGTTGCGGTACGTTCGGTAACAGGTTGGATCCGCGCCCTCAAGCGCATGGCTAACTCTGTCAAAGATGAACTTGAACAAGAATTGAAAATTGAACAGTTACACTCAGATTTAAAAAAAGCTGAGAGTAAAGGTTTAGCCAATTTGTCACCTGAACTAAAAGAGTCGATTGAACAGCTAAAACAAGCGGCTGAGTCAGTCAACAGACCTTATAAGGTCGAAGATGTCTCTCCTGTCGCATCGACAAATGAGGCAGCATCGGCAGCGAGCAGTACAAACACTCAACCCGCCGACAAAACGCCCGAAAACAGTTCACTCCCTAAATCTAACGGATAATTCATGTCACAACAGCAACCGCTTATCAGCCATTTGCTTGAATTACGAACCAAACTGCTAAAAGCCATTGGCAGTGTGTTATTTGTATTTATTGCGATTGTGTATTGGGCAAATGATATCTATCACTATATTGCACTGCCATTGATGCGCTCACTGCCAGAAACGGGCAGCATGATTGCAACAGATGTTGCTGCGCCCTTTTTTGCTCCTTTTAAACTCACATTAGTACTGGCTTTTTTTATCGCGATTCCTTACGTGCTCTATCAAATATGGTCATTTGTTGCACCAGGCTTATACAAGCATGAAAAACGTTTAGTGATACCCTTGCTTACTAGCAGTACCTTTTTGTTTTATTTAGGGATCGCATTTGCTTATTATATTGTGTTCCCCGTTGTGTTTGGCTTTTTCACCAGTGTCGCACCTGAAGGCGTACAAGTAGCTACCGATATCAGCAGCTATTTAAGCTTTATTTTAAAGCTCTTTTTTGCCTTTGGTTTGGCCTTTGAAATTCCAGTCGCTGTGGTTTTACTCTGCTGGGCTGGTGTAACAACACCTGAAGAGCTGCGTCAAAAAAGGCCATATATTGTGGTTGGAGCGTTTGTGATTGGGATGTTATTAACCCCGCCAGATGTGATTTCGCAAACGATGCTAGCAGTACCCATGTTACTATTATTTGAAGGTGGCTTGATAGCTGCACGTTTTTACAGTAAAAAAGAACAGGATGACGTGCCAGAAAACGAGCACGCTGATAGCTAAAAATAGCCTCAACTGGCTGTTTTTAGCTAGGGATTGTTGATGTTTCAAGGTTGTTTTTACAGCTAATTGCTCGATTAAATCCTTGTTAACAACCAGCAAAGATCAACAGGCCGCAGACAAATAATAAGGAAGAAATAATGCGTTTATGTTTAATTGCCACTGGCATTGTATTGATGTCAGTTAATGCACAAGCTAATACTCAACTCAGCGATCAATTATCAGTTTGTGCATCCGAGTCCAATGATGCTAAACGCTTGAGTTGTTATGATAATTTAGCCATTCATCATAATACATCTATTGCCCCAGCCTCAGTCACCGCCCAAGCCATTGAAACGAGCACAGTAGCAAAAGATAATACCAGCGTGGCTATTGCTCCAGCGGTCACGACTGCCGTAGCAAGTGTTAATACAAATACAGCAGCAACAGAAACTGTAGCCCCTGAACTAAACATCAACGATTTTGGGTTAAAGAAAAAAACCATCGAAGATGAAGTAGATCGTATTTATTTTATTGTCAAAAGTACCAAACAAGATCCATACGGCAAACTGGTTGTCACGTTCGATAACGGCCAAGTTTGGGGACAAACAAGTGCTGAACGTTACAAGGTCAAAAAAGGCCAAAAAGTCTTTATTGAAACCGGCGCGTTTAACTCTTTTTTAATGGGCAGTGAAGATCGAAACTCGACGACTCGAGTTAAACGTCTAAAATAGCCAGCGCTATTAACTCCCTATGACTCAATACATCGACATCGCGGTTAACCTGCTTAGTGAAAGGTTAAAACACGACATTGACACTATTATTAGTGATGCGGCGAAACAACATGTTTCGCCGTTAATTGTTATTGCTAGCGATGTTGATGAAAGCGTGCAAGCAAGCCTGCTTTGTCAGCAGTATCCACAACAATTATTTAGTACTGCGGGAGTGCACCCGCATCAAGCCTCAAGCTGGAACGAGAAAAGCAGTGAAACCCTTGCGCAACTTGCTTTGCAGCCACACGTGGTCGCCATGGGAGAATGTGGTCTTGACTATAATCGCGATTTTTCACCCAGAGCCATTCAAAGACAGGTATTTGCAGCACAACTTGAGCTTGCCTGCCAACTCAACATGCCAGTGCTAATGCACTGCCGTGATGCTCATGACGATTTTATTGCCATTGTTAACGAATACCGAAACGCCTTACCTAAAGCGTTATTGCACTGTTTTACTGGCACGCATGGTGAATTAAACGCTTGTCTAGAGGCTGATTTATACATAGGAATTACTGGTTGGATATGCGATGAACGCCGTGGACAAGAGCTAGCAACCTTAGTGCCGCTTATTCCTAACAATCGCATTATGGCTGAAACAGACAGCCCTTATTTATTGCCTCGCAGCATGCGTCCTAAGCCCAAATCCAGTAAAAATTTACCTCAATATTTACCTTATATCGTCCAGTCTGTGGCCCAACTTCGTCAACAGCCAGTAACCGAACTCGCCCACTATTGTTTTCAAAATAGTTGTGATTTTTTTGGTTTAGACCCTATTCAGCTGATGGTCGATGACTGATGCGTATAACGAACTATTTAGGTTTTTCATTCCTATCGAGCGCATCGCTGATTTTAGGCATTGTACTCCTTATTGCCTGCCAACTAGGCTGGGCAAACACCTTGCAAACAATTCCACTGCGATTGACATCTGAGTCAATTACTAAAATTGATTTACAAGACTGGCTGTACATCAATAATAACCAGGATATTAGCCAGTTAACCAAACTGTTAGAGCAACCAGAGAGTACATGGAAAAAGTTTGAACAGGATCAATCACAAAATATAGGAGTAACCAACTACTGGGTTACCTTTAGTATCTACAACCCAGAGGACAACCTCTCTCGCATCATTGCGATAGATAACCCACTTCTGGACAGTATCGTGATTTATCATTTTGTGAATGGCGAGCTGATTAGCTCACAAAAAATGGGGGACACGCTCCCCTTTGCTCAACGGCCACTTCAAAGTAATATTTTTTTATATCCGGTTGAGTTTCAGCCAGGAGAAACGCATAAGTTTTATGTTAAAATAGACAGCCTCGGCAGTATTAGCCTACCTATTGTCTTATGGTCATCTAACGATCTAACGCAATTAACAGAAACCAAAAACTTGTACATTGGCCTGCAAATAGGGCTACTTATCGCTATTAGTTTATTTAGTTTTTTTATTGCTTTCGCTTCAAGTTCATATAGCTACAGCTACTACAGTGGCTATGTACTTGGACTCACTTTACTTACCGCCAGCATATACGGCGTATCGTTTAGATACTTATGGCCCCAATGGCCAATGATGCAGCAATACATATTTACCATCATCATCCCACTGACATTAGGCTTCTCGTTAATGTTTACCGAGAAGGCATTACAACTTAAGTACCACAATTTAACTATGCTGCGGATCTGTAGGATCATGGCTGTTATTGCGTTTTCAATGGTAATAATAATGCCATTTATTCACTACAGTACTGCACTACATATTTTGGTGTTTACTGTCTTGACCATGAGTACTATTTTAGTTGCATTCTCGCTTATACAAGCATTTACAGGCCAACGAAATGCGCCTTTATATGCCATCGGCCGTATCGCGCTATTATCAGGTTGTATTGTTACAGGGCTCTTGTATGTCGATATCCTTACTTTAGATATCTCACCTCAAGTTCCAACAATGATAGGGCTAACATTTGAAGTCGTCACAATGGCCGCATTGCTTGCATTACGTTACAGCGATGAACGTAAAGCCAAATTTAACATTCAACAGCAGGCATTAGCACAAGCACAACGGATCCGCGAGGTGCGTGAAGAAGCTCTACATGCTGAAGCCGAAAATAGTGAAAAACTTGAGCAAATGGTGCAAGAACGCACCCTAGAACTCGAGATAACATTACGCGAGCTTAACGAAGTAAACCAAAAACTTACCGAACAAAATACCATTGATAGCCTCACCGGGGTAAAAAACCGCAGTGCATTTGATCGCCGCCTGGTAGCTGAAGGGCGTATCAGCCGACGTCAGCAGACACCAATGGCACTACTGATGATAGATATCGACAAATTTAAAAATATTAATGACGAGTTCGGTCATCTTACCGGTGATTTTTCCATTCAAACCATTGCACGTATTTTAACTGAGATGTTAAAGCGTCCAACCGATCTTGTGTCACGTTTTGGCGGTGAAGAATTTGCTATTATCTTACCCAGCACCGATGGAGAAGGCGCTTTGCAAGTTGCCGAGCAAATTCGCCTAGCGATCTGCGAGCAAAACATCACACATAATGGTCAACCTATCCCACTCACCGTCAGTATTGGTGTCAGTGCCGATGTAATCGACAGCGATGAGCACCCAATGTTATTGCTCGAACAAGCAGATAAAGCACTGTACCAAGCAAAACGCAGTGGCAGAAACAAAGTGTGCTATTACGCACTCACAGCAGACCAGGTCTAATTCAGGAGTCGAAATTGAATATTATTACTAGTGCCTTCCCTCAGCGAAGAATGCGACGCATGCGTAAACATGACTTTAGTCGCCGTTTAATGTCCGAAAACACCCTCACTGTGAACGATTTAATTTACCCAATGTTTGTACTAGAAGGGTTTCAACGTTCTGAAAAAGTCGCATCCATGCCTGGTGTTGAACGCTACTCAATAGACTTGTTATTAAAAGAAGCCGCTGAGTTAGTTGAACTAGGCATTCCACTTATTGCACTATTTCCTGTCACTCCAATTGACAAAAAAAGCTTATTGGCTGAAGAGTCGTACAACCCTGATGGCCTAGTGCAACGTGCAGTTCGCGAGCTAAAACAGGCGTTTCCTGAACTTGGGATCATGACAGATGTCGCGCTAGACCCTTTCACCACCCATGGCCAAGATGGCATTATTGACGACACTGGTTATATCCTTAACGACATCACCACGGAAATATTAGTCAAACAGGCACTTTCACATGCAGAAGCGGGAGCAGATATTGTTGCCCCATCGGATATGATGGACGGCCGTATTGGCGCGATTCGCCACGCATTAGAAGCCAATGGCTTTGTGAACACGCAAATCATGGCGTATTCAGCTAAATACTCTTCAAACTACTATGGTCCTTTTCGCGATGCAGTTGGCTCTGCAGGTAATCTTAAAGGTGGCAACAAGCATAGCTATCAAATGGACCCAGCAAATAGCGACGAAGCATTACACGAAGTCGCACTCGACATTCAAGAAGGTGCAGACATGGTCATGGTAAAGCCAGGTATGCCTTATTTAGATATCGTTCATCGTGTTAAAACTGAACTTGCCGTACCAACATTTGCTTACCAGGTTAGTGGAGAATACGCCATGCACATGGCTGCAATCCAAAATGGCTGGCTAGCAGAAAAAGCCGTAGTAATGGAATCACTACTTTGCTTTAAACGCGCGGGAGCTGACGGTATTTTAACTTACTTTGCCAAACGTGCTGCTCAGTGGTTAAAAGAACACAACTAGTATCAACGGCTCAATTTAGCATCACTAATACCAATTCCAGCAATTATCTGGTCATTCAGCGGGAATTCTGTGTCTTCTAGGCAAGTAATAGGATTGTAGGCATAGTTGCTCTACGTCAAAATGCTATTAAGCAGTATAGAAGGCACAGAAACCCGCCTTGTAGGAGACACTCAGACTGTCCATTTCTTTGTTGCATCGCCTTAAAAGGGAATGACCATTCTTTCAACAATGCGCCTCAAACTGAAAAGTCTGAGTGGCTCTGATTGGTCACATAATTAATGGAAATGGTATAATTAACGGTAAAGCCAATCATCTTAATGACTGGCTTTATTTTTTAGTGATCTAGCTAGCATCAATACTGCCCCAGTCTTAACAGATCCTTATTAGCATGATTGAATACACCCAAGCATTTCCCGAAGAACTTCTTCTTAAGTGAGGCATTATCATGCACAATAACGTTAAAACATTATTGGCCACAACCGCACTGTTTTTCAGTACTCAAATGTTACCTATGAGCGTTAGCGCAGATCCTGGTTGTACATTTGAAGAAGAGCAACAAGGCTTTATTGCAACATGCAGCGAGGAGAAACAAGAAGTGATTTTAACGGGTGTAATTGAACCACAAACCTTAACAACTGCATTACCCGGCTACGCCGATGGTTTTGCCAGTTACCAAGTGGATGCGCAAGCAATTGATGTGCTCAGAGCAATTGATGTACCCACTCAAATAGTGGTTATTATTGGTACCTGGTGCCCTGATTGTCACCGTGAAACACCGCACTTTATGCGGGTAATCGAAGCCGCTGCAAACCCCAATATTGAGGTTGAATACATTGGCGTTGACCGCAGTAAGCAAGACCCTGAAGGATTAGCCGCTAAGTATGCTTTTAGCCGTATTCCCACCTTCATTGTTAAGCAGCAAGGTAACGAATTAGGTCGGATTGTTGAACGCCCAAAAGCCACTTTAGAAGCTGACCTTGTAGAAATAGTAAAATAAATATTTTTTAATATCGTAATAAACCCCAAATAGGTCGCCGTGGCGACCTATTTGGGGTTTGAAAGACGTGTTATCTGAGCCAGTTGAGCTATCAAGGTTGTTTTTGCAGCAAAGATCAACAGGCTCTATCGTTCGGGTTATTTAGCAGCAATTCTATCGGCCAATAGTTGCAATACACCTTCGCGCAGTGCACCACCAGCAAGATCTAATCGGCTAATCTTTAAGATTTCAAACAAGGCCATTAATATTGCCACTCCTGAGGCAAATGTGGGTGCCTGTTCGGCATCCAAACCTGCAATCCCGCTTAAACTCGCATCAGACTGTGCCAGTATTTCAGCACGAAACGCCTGAAGTATTTCAAGATTAATTATGGCAGGTGCTTGCCGATGCTGTAACACAGACACCACAGATTGCACCGCACCCGATGCACCAAGTACCGCTTGCCATCCTAAGGCGAGCATGTGTTCGCGATGCTCATTGAGCATGCCGGCCACATAATCAATCGCTTGTTCAAAGTCGATATGATGCAAAGGATACTGATTAAAAAACCGTTGATTAAACAACACACAGCCCATTGGCACACTGGTTTTAAACAACACGTTACTGCCGTCACCAATAATAAACTCGGTACTCGCGCCACCAATATCTATCACTAAACGACGACCACCACCTTGTGTTGTTGCGACCATACCTTGATAAATAAGCTCGGCTTCACGTAGACCTGAAATCACTTCAATTTCATGCTGTAAAATCGGCAATGCACGTCGATGAAACTCGTCAGCATTATTGATAACGCGTAAGGTTGCCGTAGCAAACACTGCCACATTTTCAAACGCTATCTTATGCTGCTGTAACATAGACGCAAACATGGCTAAACAGTCCAAACCACGCAATATCACGTCTTCAGACAAGTTGCCATCAGCGCCAATTCCCTCAGCCAGGCGCACTTTACGCTTGTACTTTGCGATAACGGTAGGCTTACTGCCTACCGTATTAGCCACTAACATATTAAAACTGTTAGATCCTAACGTAATCGCTGCGTAGGGTGTAGATACGTTCGACTCTGGCATTTATTGTGGTCTGCGAGTCCTGTGACGTGGTGGACGGTTATTACCGCCGCTACGGTGGGCACCTTTACTTGCACCGCCATCACGAGTACGCGATGTGGGATGTTTACGATGAATACGCACCGGTGGTGGAATATCATCTAATAACGCATCACGATCGTAATTAGATACCGGGATAGAATGGGTAATGTAGGTTTCAATAGCGGGTAAGTTAAGTGCATATTCTTCACATGCAAAACTCACTGACACCCCTGTTTTACCCGCACGACCTGTACGACCGATACGATGCACATAATCTTCACAATCGTCTGGTAAATCATAGTTATAAACGTGCGACACATCAGAGATGTGTAACCCGCGCGCAGCCACATCGGTTGCCACTAAAATATCTAAATCACCTGAGGTAAATTGCTCAAGAATACGGATACGTTTCTTTTGCGGCACATCACCGGTTAATAGCCCAACACGATGGCCATCACCCTCTAAATAAGACCACAGCTTTTCACAACTGTGTTTGGTGTTAGAAAACACGATGGCTTTCTCTGGCCAATCTTCTTCGATTAGCGTGAGCAATAAGCGCATTTTGTCTTCCATCGACGGGTAGAATATTTCCTCTTTAATATTTTTAGAGGTTTTTTCTAACGGTTCGATCTCAACTTTTTCTGGATCGTTCATGTGATCATACGCTAATTCCTGCACTTTCATTGAAAGTGTGGCAGAAAAAAGCATATTTAATCGTGACTGAGCATCAGGCATTCTGCGGAATAAAAAGCGAATGTCTTTAATAAAACCCAAATCAAACATGCGGTCTGCTTCATCAAGCACCACAGCTTGAATATGATTTAAGCTAATCACACCCTGACGAACATAATCAATAATACGCCCAGTGGTGCCAATTAAAATATCAACACCTTTGTCTAGCACCTCTCGCTGAGTTTCATAGCTCTCACCACCATAAACAATACCGACTTTTAGACCACTATGTTTAGTTAATAAGTTTGCATCTTTGGCAATTTGTATCGCCAATTCGCGGGTTGGAGCCATGATAATAGCGCGTGGTTCAGTTGCTTTGCGGCCCTCAGGCGCGGCAACAGTAAGCAAGTGGTTAAACGTGGCAACTAAAAAGGCCATCGTTTTACCTGTACCGGTTTGGGCTTGTCCGGCAATGTCTTTGGCTTTCAATAAAATAGGTAAAGATAACGCCTGAATTGGCGTGCAAAACTCAAACCCGTTTTCATTTAATGCCGCAATAACTTCTGGCTTTAAAGGGAAGTCGGCGAATTTTTGGGTCGATAAATGTGTTTGACTCATAGCACAAGCATACCTGTAGGGGTTGCAAAAAAAGATTCGATCGTTTGAAATAGCTACATTATTAAAACGGTCTCTTGAAAAGCTATTTAACTGACCCAATATACATGGTAAGCCATTAATAAACTAGCAATGGAACCAAATCTGGAGAACAACATGAGTGATAAAATAGTATACCTAAGCGATGACAGCTTTGAAAACGACGTATTAAAATCAGAATTACCGATTTTAGTAGACTTCTGGGCTGAGTGGTGTGGTCCTTGCAAAATGATCGCCCCAATCTTAAACGACGTTGCTGAAGAGTATGCTGGCAAGTTGGTCGTTGCAAAATTAAACGTTGACCAAAACAACGTGTCTCCTGCTAAGTATGGCGTACGTGGTATTCCTACATTGCTGATGTTCAAAGGTGGCGAATTAGTGGCAACTAAAGTGGGTGCATTGTCTAAAACCCAACTTAAAGAGTTCATTGACGCTAAAATCTAAGCGTTAAATTGTCAAAAAGTGTTAATCGGCACAAGTTTTATACAATTTGTGCCGTTTTTAGATCATTTTAGCCCTAAATTTCTGGACGGCTAACACATAAAGTGCTAATTTATTCATCAGATTTTTTCATATTAACCTCTTCTCGTTTATCAATCATAAAATTTCTTTTCAACCTTACTGATTGATTGCGGTAAGCTTCGTCGCGTAACACAAGACTCCCATACATGAATTTAACAGAATTAAAAGACACGCCCATTTCGGATCTAGTTTCACTTGCTGAAAGCATGAAATTAGAAAATATGGCTCGTACTCGTAAGCAAGATATCATCTTCTCAATTTTAAAAGCTCACGCTAAAAGCGGAGAAGACATTTTTGGTGGCGGTGTATTAGAAATCCTCCAAGATGGATTCGGATTTTTAAGAAGTTCAGATGGATCATACCTTGCGGGTCCTGACGATATCTACGTATCACCGAGCCAAATTCGTCGCTTTAACATGCGTACCGGTGATACCATTTTTGGTAAAATCCGTCCGCCAAAAGAAGGCGAAAGATATTTTGCGCTGTTAAAAGTCAGCGAAGTTAACTTTGATAAGCCAGAAAGTTCTCGTAACAAAATTTTGTTTGAAAACTTAACCCCATTACATGCCGAAGAACGCTTGCGAATGGAACGTGGTAATGGCTCAACAGAAGACATCACCTCTCGTATTCTTGATCTGTGTTCACCTATCGGTAAAGGTCAGCGCGGTTTGATTGTTGCCCCACCAAAAGCGGGTAAAACATTATTACTGCAAAACATTGCCCAAAGTATTACTTACAACAACCCAGATGTGGTGTTAATGGTATTGCTTATCGATGAACGCCCAGAAGAAGTTACCGAAATGCAGCGCATGGTTAAAGGTGAAGTTATCGCATCTACCTTTGATGAACCAGCAAGCC
The DNA here is from genome assembly GCF_023283885.1 of Shewanella basaltis. Taxonomy (GTDB): domain Bacteria; phylum Pseudomonadota; class Gammaproteobacteria; order Enterobacterales; family Shewanellaceae; genus Shewanella; species Shewanella basaltis. The sequence goes on along the minus strand of NZ_JAKILA010000007.1, from coordinate 29,992 downwards.
GTCATGTGCAAGTAGCTGAAATGGTTATTGAAAAAGCCAAACGTTTAGTTGAGCATAAAAAAGATGTTGTGATTCTTTTAGACTCTATCACCCGTTTAGCACGTGCCTACAACACGGTTATTCCATCGTCGGGCAAAGTACTTACAGGTGGTGTTGATGCAAACGCTCTACACCGTCCTAAGCGTTTCTTTGGTGCGGCTCGTAACATTGAGCACGGCGGCAGCTTAACCATTATTGCAACCGCTTTAGTTGATACCGGTTCTAAAATGGATGAAGTGATTTACGAAGAATTTAAAGGTACTGGTAACCAAGAGTTACACCTTTCTCGTAAAGCGGCTGAAAAGCGTGTGTTCCCAGCCATTGATTTCAACCGTTCTGGTACTCGTCGCGAAGAAAAACTAACGACACCAGATGAGTTACAAAAGATGTGGATTTTACGCAAAATCCTTCATCCAATGGACGAAGTCTCTGCCATGGAGTTCTTAATTGACAAACTGGCGATGACTAAAACCAACGAAGAATTCTTTACTGCGATGAAGCGCGCTAAGTCTTAACGCGTCGATTATCGATTAAAATGCCGCTAACTTAGCGGCATTTTTATTTATGGGATCTACATTAATTCACGCTACATTCACAAAGAGTATTACTCATCTTCATCTGCTACATCAGCATGGCTACTTGCTGTAAATTGCTCAATATTGGCAAATGCTTCAAACCAAAATGCTGAACTGACCATTTTATATTGGCGCGATAATCCTTCACTTGCAACAAGCTCAAGCTTCCATAAAATCCCTTCTGACTCAGGAAAATGCGTGCCTTTAATCTGGTCTTCGTACAAACGGTGCATCAATGCATCTGGACTTAACCCACCAGCCAATAAACGCACCATAGCAGCATGTAACGAATCATCAAAAATGGTTAAATCGTCTCCGTTTTCAGCCGTAATGTTAATGCTAAACTCAACGCCTGTCGGCTGGGCAAAAACACCATTAAATGCTTCACGCAGTAAAGCATAAGCACTGAAAAAACGTTCATGAAACAAGCAATCAGAATATTCTTCCCACATTCTGTCACCTGCCATGTCATTTGCAAGTTGGTCTATTTTGCCTTCGGTGACCTCGTCACTAAATAAGTGGCCTAACACAACCTTAGCAGCTTCGACCTCGCCTAGGTCATTAAGCGACATCATGCACATTTCACGTAACTCAGCAGAATCCATGCCCTCTAGGCCATCATCAAGTCCCATCAATGCCATAAGGTGTAAATAATCATCATTTGACCAAGCGTTAGGTATTTTGCTGATTTTATGAAATGAATCGATGTGAACAGTAAACTGAGCTTGCATCGTGAACTCCTTTTTAATCGCTGTTTATCGCGGATCATTACCTACAATAAACAGCAAAACACAAGTTAACAATACAGCATAACAAACTAAGGTAAAAACAGCCGTCCACCCAGTTGTTACACTTAGTAAACTGCTGTTTTATAATAAATAAAAAACATTAGCCTAGATTAATATTCATTAACTTATTTATAAATTGGAGACACTAATACTCATTTTGCGACGAAGATAGGCAATTTGTTGCATGTGCGGTAAATCTTTAGGGCAGGCATCTTGGCAGCCGAGTAGCGTCATGCAACCAAATACCCCGTCTTGGTTACCAATAACATGATAAAAATCATCACTCGTGCGACTGTCACGGCTGTCGAGTTCAAAGCGAGCAATTTTCATTAACCCAACGGCGCCCACAAAGGTGTCACGCATTTGCTTAGTGGCACACGCCGACACACAAACCCCACACTCAACACAACGCTCTAACTCATACAGTTTTGCCGCTTCTTCTGGTGCCATAGGCGCTTCAATGCGATGAATGTCCATAGCCGTGTCACTAGGGTGCAACCACAATTGCAAACGCTCGGCTAATTCACGCATAAATTTACCCGTATTAACTGATAAATCACCAATCAATTCAAACCCTGGCAAAGGCATTAAGCTTATTTCAGCGCTTGGGAAATTAGCCGTTAGGGTACGGCAAGCCAGTGTAGGCTTACCATTAATCACCATGGCGCAACTGCCACAAATACCCGCACGGCAAACAAAATCAAACTGCAATGATGGGTCTTGCGTCTCACGTAATTTGTTTAATGCAATAAACACCGTCATGCCTGGGGTTTCGGTAATATAATAATTCACCATTTGCGGCTTATCGTTAGGATCTTGTGGATCATAACGGAATATTGAAAACGTCAATTGACGGGCTTGGTTCATTTAACTTGCTCTCCTTTGGCATTAACGTTATCAAATAACCTTTGATTAGCGGGCATAAACTTAGCGGGTAGCTCATAGGGCATCAATTCTGCCTGCCTCACATGGCGATCATGGGGCTCTGCTAAGGCTGCTAGTATTTGCTCAATCTGGTGCTGACGTTTTTCTGTATCTGGATGAGCAATCGCGTTGTTGGTGCCATAGCCTCGGTAGCCAGGCGGTAACTCCATGGTCATCACATCGATGGGTTCGTAGCTTAATGTAGGTACTAACGCATTTTCATCAGGCCATGAACTGAGTGTACGATTGAGCCAGTCGCGGTCATTTCGCTCAGGATAATCTTCACGCGAGTGCGCGCCTCGGCTTTCGGTACGAGCATAAGCACCACTGGCTACCGTTAAGGCCACTTTAAGCATCCGCTTTACTCTTAATGCATCAACAAGTTCAGGGTTTGCATGACGTTTTTTACAACTTAAGCCAATATTTCGTGAACGCTTAAGCAGCTCACTTAACTCATTCACAGCTTGTTCGAGTTGAGCGCCATTACGAAAAATGCCAACGTAATCCATCATGATTTGCTGCATTTCTTGCTTCAATGTTATCGCTTTCTCGGTACCATTTCCCTCTATAAGCTGGCTTATTTCCGCCTCAATTTGCTGGCCAAAGTATTCAATTAAGCGAGTATCCACTTTCAAGGTTGTTTGCTGGCAGAAATCGGCAACATACTCCCCAATAATCATCCCGCCAACCACAGCTTCTGCCAACGAGTTGCCGCCCAAACGATTAAAACCATGCATGTCCCAACACGCGGCTTCACCTACACTAAAGAGCCCTGCTAATTGCGGGCTTTCACCATTAGGTTTGGTACGGATCCCGCCCATAGAATAATGTTGTGTAGGCCTTACCGGGATCCAATCTGTCACAGGATCAATGCCTAAAAAGTGCTGACAGATCTCTTTGACTTCACGTAAGTTGGTATCAATGTGTTTCTTGCCCAGCAAAGTGATGTCGAGCCATAAATGTGGCCCGTATGGACTGTTGACCCCTTTTCCTTTACGCATATGTTCAGTCATACGCCGAGAAACCACATCGCGCGAGGCGAGCTCTTTTTTATCGGGTTCATAGTCTGGCATAAAACGATGGCCATCTTTGTCACGCAATACACCGCCATCACCTCGGCAACCTTCAGTGGTTAAAATCCCCACGGGCACAATCGCCGTCGGGTGAAACTGCACCGCTTCCATATTGCCTAATGTCGCTACGCCCGTTTCGAGTGCTAATGCTTGGCCGATACCTTCGCAAATAATGGCATTGGTCGACACCTCATAAATACGACCATACCCGCCGGTTGCAATGGTTGTCGACTTAGCGACATAAGCCCTTATTTCGCCGGTAATTAAACAACGAGCAATAACCCCATGGCAGCGTTTACCGTCATGGATAATTTTCAGTGCTTCTATGCGCTCATGCACTGGGATCCCCATTGAAATCGCTCGGTTATCAACGGCATATAACAGTGAATGCCCCGTGCCGTCTGCGGTGTAACAAGTACGCCATTTTTGAGTGCCACCAAAATCACGGGCATTAATCAGTCCATGTGCTTGCTTTGCCTCTGTGAGCGTCACTTTTTGCGCATTCACAATGACCTCACGATCGCCTTGGCTCACCCTGCTCCACGGCACGCCCCAGTGTGCTAATTCACGCACAGCCTTTGGAGCACAATGAGTAAACATTCTCGCTACGTGCTGATCGCAGCCCCAATCAGACCCTTTTACAGTATCTTGAAAGTGCACATCTTCATTATCGCCCATCCCTTTTACAGTATTGGCTAAACTGGCTTGCATCCCCCCTTGGGCCGCAACAGAATGAGAACGTTTTGCCGGAATAAGTGACAAAACAATGGTGTCCAGGCCACGCTCTTTAGAAGCAATTGCCACCCTAAGGCCAGCTAAACCAGCCCCAACCACTAAGGAATCGGTATAGATAATTTTCACAACATATCCTTATTACAAACCAGGAACAAACGGCACAACAGGCAGGCTGAGTGACCGGCCGATAATGATGTATGTCAGCAAACTTGCCACACCAAGCACCAGCAAATAGGCAATCAATACCTTTGCAAACTTCAATAATGCAAAACGCTTTGTGGTCAGGCCCCATTTCACCGACACCCGATATAAACCAAAGATGGCATGCACAGTCACCGCGGGTAACAGCAACACATAGAGCATCCATGCATTGTGATGCACAACCCGTTCTGCCGACAAATGCGGGCCAATTTCAGGGTTTGTCATCATGGCAAATAAGTGCACCGGAACAAGAAAAAACAGTAAAAAACCACTGACCATTTGCCAGAACCAAATGTGGGTATCTTCATGTGGTAAAAATTTCATCTGTTGACGCAGGGCTCGCCACTGGCCAATTTGACTAGGAAAACGCCGTAATGCAAACACCGCATGAACAACCACAATTAACAACATAAAAGCAGAAAAAACTTGCGTTAAAATGGGGTAGCCATGGCCAGTTTCACTAAAAATGCCACCCTCAAGAAACTGCGCAACCTGATAAAAGGCCTCTTTACCTAATAAAATGCTCGACTCAAAATGCAAATGCATAATCAGAAAAAGCCCTAACAACACACCGGTTACACTTTGTAATCTGTCTGCTCTTGCTGCCCATTTAGGGTGCGAGAACCCCCTCGGTTTATCGGTTAACAAAACGGCTTTTGCCGGCAAAGGGTTTGCGGCCATAAATCAATACATCCTGTGCTGACACAATAAGATAGGATGACAATAGCAAGAGTTGTTCAACAACATCACTGCGCAAAAAACAATCCGTGACTGCGCTCACCTATATTTACTGGTTTGTTAGAACCCGATCACATATACCCAATCAACTTGGCTTGCCAGCAGCACGCTTTTATCAATAAGCATGATAAAGTCGCGATAAAACGCACAAATGCAGGAGGTTTGGGTATAATAGCGCTCAATTAATTTATTGATTAGGAACATTCCATGGCTTGGATCCAATTGCGTATTCACACTCATCGCGACCACGCTGAAATGCTTGGCGACTTATTAATGGATCAAGGTTCAGTTTCCATCACCTATGAAGATGGTCAAGATGAGCCCATTTTTGAACCTAAATTGGGTGAGACACCCTTATGGCAAGACACCATCTTAATCGCCTTATTTGATGCCGAAACCGACTTAGCCCCCACGATTGAGTTTTTAGAAACCATGCCGTTCTTAGGGAAAGGGTTTAGCCATAAAATTGAACAAGTTGAAGATAAAGACTGGGTCCGTGAGTGGATGGACAGCTTTCACCCGATTAAATTTGGCCAACGCTTATGGATTTGCCCAAGCTGGCGCGAAATTCCAGATCCACAAGCCGTAAACGTTATTCTAGACCCAGGTTTAGCCTTTGGCACCGGCACCCACCCAACAACAGCCCTGTGTTTAGAATGGTTAGACAGTCTAGATTTAACTGACCAAGAAGTGATCGACTTTGGTTGTGGCTCAGGCATTTTAGCCATTGCCGCCATTAAACTTGGCGCTAAAAAAGTGACGGGGGTCGACATTGACTATCAGGCGATTGATGCTTCTAAAGCAAATGCTGAGCGAAACGACGTGGTCGATCAATTAGCCTTGTATTTACCAGAAAATCAGCCAGAAAACTTACAAGCCGATGTGCTTGTCGCCAATATTTTAGCCGGACCATTAAAAGAACTTGCTCCGTTGATTGCTGAAAAAGTAAAAACCGGCGGCAAGCTTGCTTTATCTGGCTTATTACAAGAACAAGCACAAGAAGTGTCTGACTTTTACAGCCAATGGTTCGATATGGAGCCCGCTTGCCATAAAGAAGACTGGAGTCGCTTGAGCGGTATTCGTAAATAGTGCCATCGAGGTACTCATGTGTGGCAAGTTATGCAAACTTGCCACACATTATTGTTTACAGCTTGTTAACAAACGTAAAAATACCCCGCGTCAATAAAAAATACTCAGCTACAACTCGCACCAGCACTCAAATATCATCAAAAAACGCCAATAATTAGTCAAAGATGTGACAGCAAATAAAAGTCAAGCAAAAAAGTTGCATTTAGGTCATTTATTGACCTTTTCACGGCCGCCAAAAAGGGCTACTATAGCGCCCCTTTGAAGAGCAAGGTGAAGTTCGCAATGCAAATTGGCCCTTATCAACTGTCTAATCAGCTGATTGTGGCACCAATGGCAGGTGTCACTGATCAAGCTTTCCGAAATCTCTGTTTACGCTACGGCGCAGCTTTAGCAGTATCAGAAATGCTTTCATCCAATCCTGAAGTTTGGGACAGCGATAAAAGCCGCCAGCGTATGACGCATTCTGGTGAGGAAGGTATACGCTCCGTACAAATTGCAGGTGCAGACCCTGAGTTAATGGCTAATGCCGCAAAGTTCAATGTTGAACAAGGCGCGCATATCATTGATATCAACATGGGCTGCCCGGCAAAAAAAGTGAATAAAAAGTTTGCCGGCTCAGCGTTGATGCAAACCCCCGACTTAGTCAAAGATATTTTGCAAGCCGTGGTGGGAGCTGTCGATGTGCCAGTAACGTTAAAAATTCGCACAGGTTGGGAGCCTGAACACCGTAATGGTGTTGAAATAGCCCAAATTGCTGAACGTTGTGGCATTGTTTCACTCGCCGTTCACGGCCGAACCAGACAATGCATGTACAAAGGCTTTGCCGAGTACGACACTATCAAAGCAATTAAACAGAATGTCTCAATTCCTGTTGTCGCCAACGGGGATATCGACAGCCCGGAAAAAGCCAAGTTTGTGCTTGACTACACCGGTGCCGATGCCCTGATGATAGGAAGAGGTGCACAAGGAAGGCCCTGGATTTTTAAAGAAATCCTACATTACTTGGAAACAGGTAAAAAGTTAGCGCCAGTTAAGATGGACGAGCAACGCAGTGTGATGCTTGAACACCTTAACAAACTTTACGACTTATATGGCGAATACAAAGGTGTCCGATTTGCTAGAAAGCATGTCGGGTGGTACCTAAACCATGAGGACCAGCGCCAATTTCGTGCTGACTTCAATCGGCTTGAAACCGCTGCCCAGCAACATTCCCTCGTAGAATGTTATTTTGATGAATTAGTTTAGAATTTAATAAAGAGCAGAATAGAATGTTTGATCAGACAACTAACACAGAAGTTCACCAGCTTACCGTAGGCAAAATCGAAACAGCAAACGGCACTATCAAGCCGCAGTTATTACGTGACGCAGTTAAACGTGCCGTAACTAACTTCTTCTCTCAGTTAGACGGTCAGGAAGCTTCTGAAGTATATGAAATGGTATTGTGCGAAGTAGAAGCACCTTTACTAGACATCATTATGCAACACACTCGTGGCAACCAAACGCGCGCTGCTAATATGTTAGGTATCAACCGTGGTACTTTACGTAAAAAATTAAAGAAATACGGCATGAACTAAGACCTAGTGTCTAAGTGATTGTAATAAAACGGGCTTATCAGCAATGGTAAGCCCGTTTTGTTTTACACCGGCACAGTAGTAAAATAGCAATATTTACAAACACTTAAAAAAACCAATTTGGTTGCTTAATATTTTTTGCAATTTTTTTTAAAATAAATGGAATAGAATATGTCGCTGCCTCGTTATCACTATGTCAATCACGACAACAACGAGGAAACTACAATGAACACATTATTTAAACCAACTTTAATCGCACTAGCGTGTTTTTCAACAATGGCAATGAGTGCTGAAATGTCTGTTTCAACCTCAACATCTGCACAAGCTGATGTGCAATTTAGCCAAGGTCAATCCACCCAAATGAGTGGCAGTGTTACCCTACAAAATAATAACCAAACTGCAGCAACGAGCAATACTAGCGGTAACGAAACCACTACTGAGCAAAATACTGCAACTGACACTACAGACACGAGTGAAACAAATGACTCTGGCTCAATGACGGCAGAATCATCAACATCAGCTAACGGCGAAGTCACGTTATCAATGCCAACAGAAACGCTAACGGCAGTCAACTCATTAACGAGTACAGCGGTAGACACTACAAGTGCTAATGTGGATGCTGTATCGCAAATTGCAACCTCGCAACTGACTGATCTAGCCAGTGGCAGCGTGACGCTGGCTACTGAGTTAGCAGGTCAAGCGGCGACCACAGCCCAAATGGCATCAACTCAAACATTAGCCTCGGTGTCAACAGCGGCACAAACAACAGCGAATGCATCAAGCCAATTAATAGCAAGCGCAGCAAATAGCGCACTGACTACGGCTAACTCAACCGAACTTGCGCTCGAAAACGCAACGAATGGCGCAACCGAATTAACAACGACCGCAGCAGCTAACAGTGCAACACAACTGCAAAGCAGCATGGCTGCCAATACACTCGTTGACACCAGCAACGCAGTGTCTGCAGCGACCAACTCAGCAATCTCACAAGCAACCTCATCGGCTATAAACGCCACGGCATTAACCACGGTTCAACAACAGTTACAAGCAAGTACAAATGAATTAGTACAACAAAATGCCCGTGAGCAAGTCACACAGGCGGTCAGTCAAACCATTAATGCTGAAGTGAATAACACGATCCAAAATACGATTCGATTAACCGGCGGTTTATAACCCAGCCAAACTAATCCAACCTCGTTTACGCCGGCAACCTTGCCGGCTTATCTTCCCAGTGGATTTTAGGAACTGATATCATGGCCTTATTAACTCGTTATACCGCACTCTCAACAGCAATCGTACTGGCCAGTGCGTGCCCATTATTATGGGCAAAAGTATGGGCAAACGACACCGCAGATGCCTGGTCTGTGAGCGGAAAAGCGAAGGCGGGGATGGAATATCAATCTAACGTCAATATTAGTGAACTTGAACAAGCCAGCGGCGAGTCTGACACGGCAGTCGTTGTGGATGCACAAATTGATATGGGGTGGCAAATTAGCGACAATTTGCGCCTCGATGGCGGCTACAGTTTTAATGACAAAAGCTACCAAACGGCCAGCGATTATGATTCACGCTTACAACTAGCCTTTGCTGACATGAGCTATGCACTGACCTCAACCACTCTAGGTGCCAATGTGTATTATGCCAAAGCCGACCTAGATAGCAGCGACTTTTTAACCTTAACCCAATTTAGCATTTACACTATGCACAGCCTATCTGACAGCTGGTTTTTGCGCCCAAATGTTACCCACGCAGACAAACAGTTTGCCCAAATCCAAGCGCGTGATGCCAAAAGTAATAGTGTTGCTGTTGATTCATTTTGGTTTTTTAATCAGGGGCAGCGCTTTATTTCACTAGGGGTAACCTATGAAGATGAAAAAGCCAATACCACTGAGTTCAGCTATACCTCGACAGGCTTAAACGCTCGCGTGTCTAATCAATTCTCATTATGGCAAATACAGCAAACAATCCAATTTGGAGCCAAAATGAGTCAGCGCGACTATCAAGCCGCTGACAAGGATAATCGTCGGGATGATGTGCATCAGCAATTTGATGCGACATGGGAAGTTAATCTAGGTCAACACTGGGCGGTATTAACCTCTGTTGAATACGGCGATTTTCAGTCGACATTGAGCACTGCCGACTACGATGAAACCCGTGCAGGATTAATGCTACAAGCCAGCTTTTAAAGGACGGCTTAACAAGCCATAACCATATTGATAGTCTTTTCCCGGTTCGCCTAAGTCTTGCGCTTGTTGTTGTAGTTGCTGCACAACTTGCGCCAGAGTCAATGTGGGAGATGATGCCAGTAAACACGCTACTTTAGCACTCACAACAGGCGTCGCCATTGACGTACCACTCTCACGACCTATTGAGCCATCTGCACGAGCGGTTAATACTTTTACCCCATTTGCTGCAAAGTCGATATATTCACCTTGATTAGCCCAGCGATATAATCGGTTTGAATCATCTACTGCGGTAACGGCAATGACCCCATCATAGGCGGCGGGATAAAGAGGTGCGGCAGCTGGGCCGCCATTACCCGCCGCAGCCACTAAAATAACGTCTTTTGCCACTAATCGAGAAACGACCTCAGCTAAAACGGGGTTATTAGGCCCGGTCAAACTCATATTAACCACTCTATTTTTTTGCTCTACCAACCAATTTAACGCCTGAAGAATGCTTTCGAGCGTTGCTCCTTGTTGGTATTCATTTTGCGCATAAAACGCCTCTGCACTGTATAAGGTTAACGAAGGTAATAATGGGCTTAGTACTTCACTTTTACCGGCTAAAACGCCGGCGACTGCCGTGCCATGGCTATAGGAGGTAGGCATGGTTGCGGGTAAAAAGTCTTGTTGAATTAACGCAAAATCCTTGTTTTTACCCGACCAAGCCGGATGATTAGGGTTAATTGCAGTATCAACCATACCTAACACAATCGGAACGTCACACATGGCTAGGGGAGTGTCTGCTTTGACATCTTTAACAGTATTTTGCTCAGCCACAGAGCTCGTTTGTGGTTGGTAAATAAAATTACGACTTAAATAAGGCGCTAACAGCTCAGGTAATTGTTGACGAAGTTGGGCGGTATTATTTAACGACTCAGGAACGCGCAACTTAATCAATTGTAAGCCGATACTGTCTAAACTTTTGCGATGTTGTACGTACTCATTTAAGGCCGGCTCAACAGCCAAAACCTGTTGCCATTGAGGTTCAGATAGCAAGATCAGCCATTCACGCTCAACCGCTCGCTGCCCAAGCTCCACTTCAACCTCATTCCAAACAAGCTGTTTACGGGTATCTAATATGGGTAACACGCTAGGCAATTGCACTAGCGGGTCTAATAACTGGGCTTTAATCGTGAGTGTTTTTTGCAGTTGTTGTTCAATTAAGCGTTGTTGTTTTAATTCTTGTAGACGCTCAGCATTACGATTTACGCTGCGGTCAAGGTGATCCACTATGGTGTCAGGCAACTGAGTAATAGGTAATAGCTGGGCTGTAGCAACCCAAGGCACAAAGGCTAAGCTTAATAATGTCAGTTTATATCTTTTCATTGTTCTCATTGATCTACCTTGGCGTATAGTGTGTAACATTAAAACGTCTGACAACAATAAAAAATTCCCTCTCTTTGGAATAAATTAATCTGTTGACCCGTTATCAATACAAGGCCGACTTTAAGGCAAAAAGAGTATAACTTAAAATATGAAGACAGAATTAACCACATTACTGCCCGCATTAAGACGCTTTGCATATTCATTAACAGGCTCAATGCCCGATGCCGACGACTTAGTGCAAAATACACTGCTGCGGGTGTTAAATTCACCGCCACCAGAAGATGTCCCTATAGCAAAGTGGGCATTTAAAATATGTCGCAATCAATGGATTGATGACTATCGAGCACAAAAAGTGCGCACTCTCGCAACCGCAAAACCAGAACTACAATCAGAAAACTACAGCGATGGTGAGGCCGATATCATTAACGACATAACACTCGGTGAAGTAAACCAAGCAATGAATAGCTTATCTAACGAGCAACGAGAAGTATTGTCATTAATTGCTGTACAAGGCATGAGTTATACTGAAGCGGCAGATATTTTAGCCATTCCAACCGGCACCATTATGAGCCGCCTAGCAAGAGCAAGGGCCAATATGGTGAGCTTTTTTAAACAACCTAATGGGAGCATGGCATGAACTTAAGCGATGAAACCTTATCAGCCTTTTTAGATGCCGAGCTGCCAGAGCATGACATGGAAAAGGTCAGAATGGCATTAATAGAAGATGAAGCCATTGCTGAGCGATTAGCAGAGTTAGCCATGGTCGATGCGATGGTAAAAGACCATTATCAAGCAATTGTTCAGCAACCTATACCCGCAGCGACTCAAGCATTATTGGCCGATGCTGAGCCTGTTGCAACCAATCCTGTGATAGATAATTCAGTCACAGACAATCCAGTGAAAAACAATGTTGTCGAGTTTCCTTGGTGGCGCAAAGCGCAGCAACAGGTTCAACAATATGCTGCGGCCATTGCCGTTATTGCCCTCATTGCTGGCTATGGCGTTTATCAAATAGAGTCGCCAACCCAAAGTCAAACCAGTATTGCCGCGCAAAATGATTTGTGGCTGCAACAAGAAATTAACGAACAGCTCACGCAACTACCCAGCGGTGTTGACACTATGTTAGATAACGACAGCGTAATGACTGTTGAGCTCAGTTTTTACAATCAGCAAGGGCAATTATGCCGCCAGTATGCTGTGCAAAATACCACTCAAAAAAGTCACACCATTGCGTGTGCACAACAGGGGCAATGGCAGCAGGTTGCCAGCTTAGAATATAACACCCATTCCAATAATCAAAGCGGGCAGCAAGCTCAATATCAAACAGCAAGTGCTGGCTCCCCACTTGATGAAGAACTCGATAAGCTTATGGCTGACGCACCACTCACTGTGGCGCAAGAGCAACAAGCATTACAACAATTGGTAAAGTGAAGGTAAACATGCATCAAAAGGTCAAGATAACTGTTGGGTTAGTCATCGCCATTATCGCCATCGCCACACTCAGTGGTTGTGCTAACCACACACTAACCCCACGATACAAACAAGCAAATGGGTACCAGTATCTTGAGCGAAAAATTACCGATAACTATTACATGCTAGAGATTGTCAGTAAAAATAAGGCCACTCTACACACTAACAGTCTCACTCAGGCGTCAACGTTAACTGAACAACTGGGGTTTGATTGGTTTATTATTGTCGAGCACAACAATGCAGACAACCAACCACCCAACAAATACAGTATCGAAATACGTATGGGTAAAGGCGTTAAACCATAAATCGAATATCCAGTACTTACGGTCACTGGCATTAAACAACACGGCCAGTAAAAACCATCAATTAAAGGACTCAATCCATGTTTTGCTTAACCAAGCTTAACTTTCCTCGCTTACCATTTATTGCTCAGCACCCAAGCTTAGCCAGTATCATGGCATTGATTGCCCTGACAATAGCGATACCGTCAACAGCAGCTCAACTGGCGCCGTTGCCGCAAGCGGTCAGTAATAACGCAGTCGCCATGGTGCATGCCAATAAACAAACATACTTACTGAGCTTTATGGGGTTAGGTAAAGGCAAAGATTATCAAGCTGTACATAATCAAGCGTGGGCATTGGCGCTCAATCATCCAAATAATGAATGGCAATCGATTAAAGCTGTGCCATTTGTCGCGCCACTCTCTGGTCGCTTAGCCTCCATTGCCGTGGGATTAAACGAATACGCCTATGTGTTTGGTGGTTATACCGTGTCCAAAAATCATGATGAAATAAGCACAATAGACAATTACCGATATGCAATTAGCACCAACAGCTACCAGCGGATTGCTGACATGCCTGTCGCGGTTGATGACACCACCGCAGCGACCTATCAGCAGCGTTACATTTACTTGTTTGGCGGCTGGCATAACGACGGCAATGTTAATTTAGTCCAGGTGTATGACACCCAAACCAACACATGGGCACAGGCCAGCCCCATTCCCGCGCCTGCTGTGTTTGGTCAAGCGGTAGGCATGGTAGATAACCAGCTAGTGCTGTGTGATGGAGTCACAGTGCAGCCACGTATTAATGCTCGCCGAAGCTATCAAGCCTCACCAGTATGTTTATTTGGCCAGATAAACCCTGACAATCATTTAAGGATAGATTGGCAATTATTGCCGCACTATTCTGTTAGCAATCAAACCTTAAACCAATCAACTTCACCTACCGCTCATTACCGAATGGCGGCTACAGGGGTAATAACAGCTAAAGGTGGCCAAATCGTCTTTTTAGGTGGCAGTGATAATCCGTACAATTATTCAGGTATTGGCTATAACGGGCAGCCAAGTGAACCAACTGGCCAGCAGTATCGTTTTGATCTAGCGAGTAAGCAGTGGCTAACGCCACAAGCCTTATCGCAACCGAGTATGGATCACCGAGGGTTACTTTGTTGGCAAAATAATTTATTGCGCATTGGTGGCATGCTGGCAGAGCAGCAGGTGAGTAATTTGGTATTGAGCACGGCACTCAATCCCGGTGAAACATGCGCTATCTAACCCATGGTTCAAATCAATATGTGAGTTAGCTAACAACTTTATGGTTTTTATTTGAGCAAACCAAAAGAGGCATATAAAGTACATGTAATTTGTATGCCTCTTTGGGATTGCCATGTTAACCGAACACGCCACACCTGTATTACAGCAATTATCTTTAATCGCGTTAATTGATCATATTGAAGCAACCCATCATCAGTATATTCGTGAAACGGCGCCGTTATTAGTCGAGTACACTGAAAAAATGGTCAAGGCACATGGTGAACAGCACAGTGAAATAAAACCATTAGCCCATGCGGTGAGTGAGCTAATAGCCGAACTGATGCCACATTTGATGAAAGAAGAGCGTATTTTATTTCCAGCCATCAAATCACTAAGCCTGGGTCAACCAACCAATGGATGCTTTGGCCATATCAGCAACCCCATCAGCATGATGTTGCATGAGCATGAAAATGCAGACCAAATGTTGCATACCATAAGAAGCCTTACCAATAACTACACCCCACCTGCTGGTGTCTGTCAAACGTGGCAAACCTGTTATCGCACTTTGGCAGAGTTTGATGCCGATTTACAAAACCATATTAAGGTTGAAAATACATTACTTTTTCCAAAAGCGCTGGAAATTAAGTGATTCACCGCATGAGTTACTCTGTAATGAGTATGTTAGACACGTCTACTGTAGAACGAGGCGGATGAATGAATAGTGGTACTCTTTCAAAGCTATGCAACGCATGTTTAAGCCCTATTAACGCTTGCCACAAAAGAACGCCCCTGCCGCTTTTGCTTTGCGTTTTCGCGATTTGAAAGGCAGCACAATGACGGTACAGCGACACCTTAATCAAAGCGCTTGGACACATTAAGAGTCGTCACTTATTAATACACAATGGTATATTTTCAAAAGCAAATCTGTGCTCTCCCTTTGCAGATTTGCTTTCTTTTTATGGTGAAACTTCTTACAGTGACATTATCTAGATGCTGCGTTATAGGAGCTCAATATGTCGCCACACCATTATCCTACCTTCGCTTTAGATGATATCGCCAACTTACAAGAGTCAGCACAAGTAGAATTTAAACTCGCTGGCGGGCGCGACGGCAATGGCAAATTGCCTGAAGGTATGTGGGAAAGTTACAGTGCTTTTGCTAATACCTTGGGCGGCGAAATCATTTTAGGAGTGAAAGAGCAACAGGGGCAATTTACTATCGAAGGGATAGTCAATCCTATGCCTATGCTGAGCGAAATCTGGACAATCCTTAATGATCCTAAAAAAATCAGCCATAACATTTTAGCGCCAACAGATGTGCAAATTATCGAAATCATGTCTAAAAAGCTTATCCGCATTCACGTCCCGAGTGTCGACGTTAAACTCAGGCCCATTTATGTCGGTACTGATCCCTTCAGTGGAACCTATTTTCGTGTAGGCGATGCCGATATGCACGCTAGCCCAGAGCAAGTTAAACAAATGAGCTTAAAAGCTGGGGTGGACCTAACATTAAAGCAATCTAAGCAACAGGGTTAACTGGTTAACTTCAACATGGGGTAATACCGTTTGGGCGGTTTTGTGTTTTTGTTGCATGCAAGGGTTTAACCAAATACTTTGGCACCCTGCCATTTTCGCGCCAGCAATATCTGACAATGGATGGTCGCCAATATGCAACAACTGTGAAGGCTCAATCACAAGCTGTTTGCAAGCAAGTGTAAACATATCACTGTGAGGTTTCATTTTAACGCCATGCCCGGGGTGCAACACAAACTGCATCACCTCACTTAAACCAATACGCCTCGAGTCAACATTACCATTGGTTATGCCTATTAAAGGAAACTGCTGCCCCAATTGCTGCAACACAGCTAATACGTCAGACGCCACAGTAAAGTCACTGCGATGATGATGAAAACAGTCCATTCCTAATTGTGCGCCTTGGCTTGCTTGTGTTTCGGAATAACCAAAGTGCAGTAATCCCTGATGCAACATTGCATAACGCGCCGCACTGGTGTCGTGAGCCAGTTCGGGTCTCAAGGTAAAAAGGTGATGTTTAAGCTGTTGCCATTGCTCACTACGCCAAGCTGTTGTCGCAGGATAAAGACGATTAATTAATTCAAATAATTGCTCAGTGGCATGTGTAACGTAAGGACGATTATTATAAAGCGTGTCATCTAAATCAAAACTAATGGCTTTAAAGGGTTGTAGGCGTTGATATTGGATAATAGAAGCTGATTGTTGGTATGTCATTATTTTCCCCTATCTTTTTTCGCTCTTGGATGCGCTCCATCATACACTTTTGCAAGGTGTTGAAAGTCTAAACTGGTGTATATTTGTGTCGTCGATAAATTAGCGTGACCCAGTAACTCTTGCACCGCACGTAAATCTTGGCTTGATTCAAGCAAATGAGTTGCAAATGAATGACGCAACTTATGTGGATGAACTTTTACCGACATCGCTTGATCTTGGCCCCATTTAGCCATGCGGGTTTGGATGCTTCGATGTGACAAACGCTTTCCCTGTTGGCTCACAAATAATGCATCACCAGCATTTATACACGGCAGTTGCTGACGGCAGTCTAGCCAGTCTTTTATTGCCATTAATGCCACTTTACCTATTGGTACAATGCGTTGTTTACTGCCTTTACCTAACACTTTCACTTCAGCTTGCTCAAAACGAATATCAGCACAATCTAAACTGGCTAGCTCAGCTAACCGAAGCCCGCTTGAATAAAATAACTCCATGATCGCTTTGTCTCGTAAACTCAAAGGGTCATTTCCTTCAATCGCCAGTAAATGACTCACAGCATCGACATCCATGTTTTTAGGTAACGGTTTGTTTTGCTTAGGAGCACTTAAAGTTTGAGCGGGATTAACGCTGACCACACCTTCTTGCAGTAAAAACTCAAAAAATTGTTTTATTGCAGATAAGCACAAAGACAAAGAGCGCGGGCTTAACCCTTTACGGTGTAGCCCCGCTATCACTGCTTGCAATTGCTCTGTGGTGACCGCGACTAAATCAATGTCGTCTGCCAATAAGGCATCAACACGGCGCAATTCAAATAAATAATTACGCACAGTGTATGCCGATAATTGCCGCTCTGAAGTCAGATATTGGCCAAATACCTCTTGCCAGTCTGTTGGCTTCATTGATCAGTCCCTCGGTTATAATTGCGGTAATATATGGTCTAATAAATGACGTAACTGACTAAATAATAAAGAGTCCATATCTGGATTAAAGTGAGTAGGATCTTTACTCGCAATGGCAAAAATCACTTGGCCGTTATTGTCAGATAACTTAGTTAATGCCACAGAGCCGACTTCGCTGCCAAATAAACGCGACGATTCAGAGTGAGTTAAACGGCCAAAATAGTAACCACTTTGCAAACGGTGACGCCAGATATTAGATAACTCGCTGTCAATTTCGTGAACGGTAATCAACCTAACATGGCTAAAACCAAACTCACCTTTTAAACCATCAGACAATGTTTGACGTAATTCCCCCAGGTCTTTACATGCCAGCAATTTAAATGATAATTCATTATTAAAGTTGAATATTCTTTCATTATAAGTGGCGATTTTCATCAAAGAGGTGATCTCTTCTTCTAGCTCAGTCACACGCTGTCGCAATAACTCCTGACGCCGCTCAACCAAAGAGACTGCGCCACGTTCAGCATGCGGAATACGCATCGCAATCAATAGCTCAGGATAGCGGTTAAAGAAATCAGGATTATCTAATAAATACTCTCTGATCAGCATTTCATCAAATGGAAGTTGGTGTATATTTGTGCGCATTTCTGAGCCTAAATCATGCCCTATAGTATTGATGTCTTTCGCCTTTGTACTACTCACTGTTTCCAGCGCATTATGGTCGTTTTTAGTGGTTGATACGTCTGTGGTCATGTCGCTCATAGTTGGATATGTCCATCGTATACGTGTTCGGCAGGCCCCGTCATCCACAAGGGTTTACCTTCTCCGTCCCAATTAATCACTAAGCTGCCACCGGGTAAATCGACCCTTACTTGCTTATCGAGTTTGTCTTGTAATTGACCAACAGCCGCGGCAGCACAAGCACCTGTACCACACGCTAAGGTTTCGGCAGCACCACGCTCATAAACACGCAATTTAATGTGGCTAGGGCTCATAATTTGCATAAAGCCGACATTCACCCCTTTAGGGAAACGTTCATGGCGCGTCAAACTACTGCCTATCTCGTCAACATTGACGGCCTCAACATCATCAACTTCAATAACACAATGCGGGTTACCCATTGAGATAGCACCGCATAAGTAAGTTTGCATTGGTGTTTGTAATAAATAGGTTTTTTCGCTTTTTTTAGCTTTAAACGGTATTTGGCTCGGCTCGGTAACGGGCACCCCCATGTTAACGGTAATATGACCATCCCGTTCAATGCGTAAAGTAATTTTACCCGAGCTGGTGCTCACGCGAATTTTGTTTTTTTGTGTTAAGCCTTTATTTCTAACAAATCGCGCAAAACAGCGAGCACCATTACCGCATTGTTCGACTTCACTGCCATCTGCATTAAAAATACGATAATGAAAATCGAGATCCGGATCATAAGGCGGTTCGACCAATAATAATTGATCAAAGCCAATCCCAAAATTTCGATCGGCAAGACGTCGAATTTGCTCAGGCGAAAAAAACACATTTTGTGTTACGCCATCAACGACCATAAAGTCATTACCTAGCCCATGCATTTTGGTAAAATGGATCACGAAAGTTTCCTTTTAAAACGTTATACCAATAACAAGTTAATTTACGGTAGCAGGTGCTCACCTTGCCAAAGTTGTTCTAGTGTTTCACGCTGACGTACCACCACATCTTTAGCCCCATCAACCATAATTTCAGCCACCCGAGGACGTGAATTATAATTAGATGACATGGCAAAGCCATAAGCACCGCTTGAACGAACGGCTAATAAATCACCAGCTTTAACGGCTAACTGTCTATCTTTCCCTAAAAAGTCACCCGTTTCGCATACTGGACCTACAATATCATAAGCAAACTTGTCTGCATCCGTTTGTTTCACCGGAATAATATTTTGCCAGGCACTGTACAGTGATGGTCGAATAAGATCGTTCATCGCACCATCGACAATAGCAAAACGTTTGTCACTGTTTTCTTTTAAATACAACACTTGGGTAACAAAAATACCTGCATTAGCCGCAATAGCGCGTCCAGGTTCAAAAATTAACTTTAATGGGCGCCCATTTAACCGCTCAAGTAAAGCCGCAGCATAAGCATTTGGGTGTGGTGGCGTTTCGCCGTTATAAGTCACCCCTAAACCGCCGCCAACGTCAAAGTGTTCAATTACAATACCTTGGCTAGCTAACCTATCGATTAACGCTAACATACGATCCATTGCGTCTAAAAAAGGTTTAATTTCAGTAAGCTGAGAACCAATATGACAGTCAACGCCTTTAACCTTTAAGTGAGGTAGAGAGGCCGCACGGGCAAAGACGCGTTCCGCTTCTTCCATTGCAATGCCAAATTTGTTTTCTTTAAGGCCTGTTGAAATATAAGGATGTGTACCGGCATCAACGTCTGGGTTTATGCGCAATGACACTGGCGCGACTTTGTTTAAACGCCCTGCAACGTCGTTAAGCTGTTCAAGTTCGGCACTCGACTCAACATTAAAACAATAAATGCCTAGTTGCAGTGCTTGCTCCATTTCTGCAACCGTTTTACCCACACCAGAAAACACCACTTTTTTAGGATCGCCACCTGCCTGTAACACTCGCGACAGTTCACCGCCAGACACAATATCAAAACCACTGCCTAAACGAGCAAGCACGTTTAATACCGCTAAATTTGAGTTCGCCTTTACTGCGTAACAAATAAGGTGTGGGTGATCAGCAACCGCATTATTGAATGCATGCCAATGACGCTCTAGCGTTGCTCTTGAGTAAATATACAATGGCGTGCCGTGTGCTTTTGCCAACTGCGCCACGTCACATTCTTCTGCAAACAATGCATCGTCTTGATAAGAAAAGTAATCCAAAATAAGGTCCTTATAAATGCTATTCTTGTTGTGAAATAGAGGGTTGTAACTCTGCTGCTTCTGTTTTATCAAGCCCATTAGTACTGACTGTTTTCGAGGCAACTTGATTGGCCACAGGCTCAGGTGATTTGTACAACGCCCCCTTTTGACCACATGCGGTTACAAATAGGCTAGCAAGCAAAATAAATAAAAGCAGTCTCATTTTTCTCAACATCTGTGCATCTAGTGAATAATGGTCTTATAATCGCATTCATAACGCAGAAAGCAAAGGATAGAAATGCATGGCAATGACAGATACTGAATTTCATCGATTAGCAGATGAAATGTTTGGCGAGATTGATAACGCTGTTGAACGAGCGATTGATGAGCAAGATGCCGATGTCGATATTGACGCGAGCGGTAACGTGTTGCAATTGTCTTTTGAAGATGGTTCGCAAATCGTGATCAACAAGCAAGAGCCGCTTCATGAAATATGGATAGCAACAAAGTTTGGCGGTTTTCACTTCAATTACACTGATGGTAAATGGCTAGACACTCGTAACAGTTTGGAGTTTATGCCTTTTGTTATTGATTCAATCAAAAAGCAAAGTGGTATTGAGCTAGATATTTAGCATACTCAATGGGCTCGGCAATCACTGAGCCCATTTTGGTGTCTACTGCGTCATTGGCTAAAATGCCGTTCCCATTTCATCATCGGATAACCCAAAAGGGTGAACCTGTAACTCGCCTTCTATTCTGCAAAGCTGAAAAAACTGCGGCATATTAAATACGGGTAAACGCTGCTGTCGCTGATTAAATACATACAAATGGCTTTCTTTGCCGACAAAGTCTTTCATGCTGACATGTTGATATTGCTTTTGTGTAAGCTGATTATTTTCATCAACAATAAAGACATCTAATATTTCATTTCGCTCTCGCAAAAAATATTGCTTTGCACCTGTGGCTACAAATTGCTGAATAACCGAAGGAACACTGGCATAAGGATCATCAATTAGTTCTGGCCTTGCTAAGACCAAATTTTCCACCAAGTCTTTTTTCACTGTAGTATCAATTTTGCGGTACATCATTCCTAATGAATTGAAGTACATGCCATACCGAAATTCACCCACGGTAATTTGATGCATTAAGGTGTTTGTTTGACTGACTTTTTTCATCAAGCCATAACAGCGAAATAACAGCCCTTTAAGCTGATTAAAAATTGGCTGCTTCAATTTTGCCGAGCAACTAATAATAGACAAATCCACCTTATCGTCAGATCGTTTTAACCCCAAAACAATAAACGAAATCGCTTCTAATAATGCGGTATCACCATGAAAACGGTGACTGTGCCATTCACCCCAACTGTTTAAACACACCACCGCAACCGAAGATATCAGGTTGGTTTTATCACGACCAAACGACAACACATTAAGGTCAAGATAATCAAACATCAATTCTTGTCCCTGCCAGTTTACTGTTGGGTCATCATCAACGTTAACCACAAATACAATTTTTTGATAAAACCAGGGCTCACATAAATGGCGTTTTGACACCATAGGCACATTATGTAAAACAGGGATCAGTTTACGGCTTAAATACCCAAGTTTATCCGCGCGGCGGCGCCCTCTCCCCACTTGTGTCCACTTAGTATCCGCTGTGGCAAGGCCGTTCATTACTGCCCACGAAACAAGGCTACACACATTGTCTGCATCATGAATCACCTGGTTTGCATGAATGCTCGCCAACGAATCGCAAAGCTCATCTTCTGAGGCGACACTTTCTGGTGGCATCTGGCGGTAGAGATAAAAT
The DNA here is from genome assembly GCF_023283885.1 of Shewanella basaltis. Classification (GTDB taxonomy): domain Bacteria; phylum Pseudomonadota; class Gammaproteobacteria; order Enterobacterales; family Shewanellaceae; genus Shewanella; species Shewanella basaltis. The sequence continues at coordinate 7,899 of NZ_JAKILA010000007.1, read as the reverse complement.
CGAGTAGACGCCTCACAATAGCGAACAACTAATTGAGGCTCTTGAATAGACAAACTCCACAACCGATTGAGCGGCTGCAGTATATGGTCATCATCACTAAAATAGGTGTGTAACTTACGCGCAAGTAAACCGAGTTCTTCTACACGCATACGATCACTTAACGCTTGGGTAGAAGCAAATTGCAGTAAATTTTTATAACTGGTGAGGAGTAATTCGCTTAATTGCTGATTAAACCATTTAAGCTGTCCAGAGTGCCAATTAGGGCTGTTATCTAACGCAGCTATTAACTCTGGACTCCAGTGCCATTGAGCCACTAACTGCCTCATTTTATGAGCACGCCAATCATGCTCATTTTGCAAAGAGAGTTGCGATAACATCACCCCTGACTTTAAGTAAAAGCAACGTCTCACTATTTCTAAACGATGATGATCTTCTTGTGCTAATAAATATTGTTCAATTCTGTAATAAAGCAGCAAATAAGCGTCGTTATCACAACTAAAATTTTGCTGCTCACACAATTGCCAAATTTGTTGTGTAATAAGCGTTGTATTAGGGTACTCAGCCGCGTACGTCTCAAGCAGTAAAACTTTCAACAATGCTTTATGAGGCTTATTTAGCCCTTTGTATAACTGCCATAACGAGGCACCAAAGTATTCTGCTGCTGGTAACGACGTGACATCGCCTAGATACAATAAATGCGGATATTGTGCAGTAGCGTGCTGACTGGCACTTGGCCACCATGCAACGGTTTTGCCCGCTAAACAAATGTGTGTCCGATAAAATTCCTCGAGCAATAACCAATGTTGGCTACTGCCACTGTGCTCTAAACCCAGAGATTGACCGCTCTCACATACGTTTGAGTCACGAAATTGCATTGGGTGCACAAGGTAAAAATTAACTTCAAAATCAAAACTGGCAAACCAATCTGTCAATAGTTTGTTTTTATCATTGACTAAGTTTAGCTCTGCCTGGGTTAGCCCGTGTTTATACACCAGCCACACATCAATATCACTTTGCTGATTTTGGCCAAAACTTGCCGAACTGCCCATGGCATAAACGCCTTCAAAGGCCATCGAGTTAGGCTGTAGCACTGTTGGGATAGGCAATGACATGGCTTTACACGCTGCGATTGCCTCGTCACTCAACGAAAAATAGTCGATGCCACAAGGCGTATTCTCATTCAAGGCACCGGGTAAGTCAGCATGGTTAACTTGCAACATTAACGGGATTAGATGAAATAACTGCTGTTGCGCTTGAGGCAGCACACTCAGTACTCGCGCCATTCGAATACGATTAAGCTGCTGAGCTAATGCTTGTTGATGACATGCCGTGACAATTGCCAAAGCTTACTTCCTTATATCTTTCGCTAAATGCATACGTAACAGAGCTAACACTAATGATAATTGAATTTACCACTAATAAAGCAATGTTGGACATCACAATTATATCAAAACTGTGATCATCGTAACATTGAATCACCCATTAACTTACACTAAAAAGATATCAACAAGACCAATAAGCACTACAGACTTCAAACAATTAGCATCGATTTGTTACATCCAAGCTTAGGCAATGATAGCATTAGCTTAACTAAGGCTATCTGACTTGGATTTACTACTATGTCTGAAAATGTAATTCGTATTGCAACCCGTAAAAGTCCACTGGCTATGTGGCAAGCAGAATTTGTTCAAGCTGAGCTTGAACGTCTCCACCCAGGATTACGGGTTGAACTACTGCCCATGAGCACCAAAGGTGATGTCATTCTTGATACTCCATTAGCAAAAGTGGGCGGTAAAGGCTTATTTGTAAAAGAACTTGAAGTCGCCATGTTAGAGAATCGTGCAGACATTGCGGTCCATTCAATGAAAGACGTGCCGGTCGATTTTCCTGATGGATTAGGATTACAAGTCATTTGTGAGCGCGAAGACCCACGTGATGCGTTTGTTTCAAACAACTACAAAGCGATTAACGAACTACCTCAGGGCGCTGTAGTGGGCACTTCAAGCTTACGTCGCCAATGTCAAATTCGTGCTGCTCGACCAGATTTAATCATTAAAGACTTACGTGGTAATGTCGGCACGCGTTTAGCTAAACTCGACAGTGGAGACTACGACGCCATTATTCTTGCTGCTGCAGGCCTTATCCGTTTAAAACTTAATGATCGTATTGCCAGCTTTATTTCTGCCGAAGAGTCACTGCCAGCGAATGGGCAAGGTGCTGTAGGAATTGAGTGTCGTACTGATGACGAGCGCGTAAAAGCACTATTGGCCCCTCTTGAACATCTAGAAACACGTTACAGAGTACTTGCTGAACGTGCCATGAACACTCGCTTAGAAGGCGGCTGTCAGGTTCCTATTGGTGCATTTGCAGAAATCGATGGCGATACGTTAACTTTACGTGGTTTAGTGGGTAATCCAGATGGCAGCCACATTATTCATGGCACAGTCTCTGGCCTTAAAACAGATGCGGTAACCCTAGGCCAGGCATTAGCTGATGATTTATTAAGTCGAGGCGCTAAAACCATTTTAGATGCTGTATATGCCAGCTAACTTATGGCAATGAGATAATAAAAATGAAAGTCTTGCTAACGCGCCCACAAGGGCGCAATCAAGCAATGGAGGAGCAACTCGCACTCAACGGAGTTGCTTATCTTGTTACGCCTTTACTCGACATCACAGCAACAAGCGAAGCATTCAATCAATCGAGTCTGCTCCACACAGATAATTTACTGTTTATTAGTACCAATGCCGTAAAGTTTGCAGCTCAAAAATTGCAGCACTTTCCAAGTCATTGTCGTTATTTTGCCGTCGGTCAGGCCACGACTGATAGCCTCTCACAATTTAATATTCATGCCTATACATCCCCAGACTCAAGCCAAGACAGTGAAGGACTGCTGTCTTTGCCACAACTACAACATGTTGAAAACCAAAACTTTCTGATTATTCGTGGTGTCGGTGGCAGAGAAACATTAGCAGAGCAATTAACCGCACGTGGCGCCAAGGTCAACTACTGGCAAGTGTATCAACGCACAACACCAGCGCTTAACGGTCATGACATCTACCGGCAATGGCAATCATTTGGTATTGACACCATTGTGGTCACCAGCGGTGAAATATTATCCAACCTAGTTAACCTTGCGCCAAAAGAATCATTTGCATGGTTACGCTCATGTCATATCATAGTCCCCAGTAATCGCGTCGAAATACAAGCAAAAGCAATGGGATTAAGCCATATTACCAATGCAAATGGAGCAAATACTCAAGCGACACTTACGAGTTTGGGCATAAATTTGTTATGATATTGTTATGTAGCATCGACATGCATTAATTAACATTGCTTTTATTGGTTGTATTTTTGCTTTCAAGGACTGTTCATGGAAAACAATAAAAAAGATCCAAACTCACCAGCAAACCAGGAAGAGAAAATCATCTCTCCTGCTCCTAGCGCTGATGAAAAGCCTGCAACGGCCAAAAAAACTCAAACGAACCAATCCTCAACTGGCAAAAATAAGCCGCATGAGCAGAGCAAAAGCACACCCACGAATCAGCAAGGCCATCGCCAATCCAGTTCTTGGTGGATTAGGCTTGGCGTGCTATTGAGTTTAGTGATAGCGATTACTGCAACCTTAGGCTGCTATTGGCTTTATTTACAATTAGATAAGCAAGACGGTAGTCAAGCTCAATTAGGGAAAAACATCTCCGAGCAAGTCAAGCAAAATCAATCATTAAAGTATGAAATACAACAAGTTGAAATGACTAGCAATAAACGCTTGTCAACATTAGAACAGCAGCAACTTAACGATACCAAAGCGTATGCCAAGCTTGCTGAGCTTCAACAATCAACTAAGTTATTACAAGAGCGTGTCAACGTTATTGCTCAACGTAGCCCTAATCATTGGATGGCTTCTGAAGCTGAATATCTAGTGCGAATGGCCGGTAGAAAACTGTGGCTAGAAAATGACCCACAAACTGCAATGGGCCTATTGCAATCAGCAGATGAACGTATCAGTGCAATGAAAGATCCTGCGTTAACCGCTTTACGTAAAGCGTTAGCGGATGACATAAACAAAGTAAAAACATTAAAAACCACTGATATTACCAATACTATTTTTGAATTAGACACCGTTATCGACAGTCTAACGCTATTGCCACTGAACCGAGCAAACGAAAATTTTGCCAAGGGATCTGGCACACAGCCAATTACAAACTCAATTGACGACTGGCAACAAAACCTCGCGCGTACCTGGCATGATCTCACCGACGGTTTTATCACCATCCGTAAACGTACCACGGATTTAGAACCACTGTTATCACCAGAGCAACAATGGTATTTGGTCGAAAATATTCGTAATAAATTGCTGCAAGCACAGCTGTCTTTATACCGCTTTGACCAAACTAATTATCAGCAGTCTATTGCGCTAGCTGACAAATGGTTGCAACAATATTTTGATTTAACAGATCCAAAAACCCAGCAGGCTATTGAAGCATTAGATAAGCTTGCTAAAGTCAAAATTGAGAAAGTGACGCTCAACAAATTCCAAGCCTCACCCTTGCTTCAACAACTGGTTACCTACGGTGAAATCATGCCGGCGGAGGAACTTGCACAATGATTAAAACATTAGTGTATGTGTTGATTATATTAATTGGGTTATGTTTAAGCCCGCTCATTATTGGGCAAAGTGGTTATGTTTATATCGCAATAGGTGAATATCAAATTGAAACCAGTTTGGTTGCTGCCGTTGTTGGTTTAATTGTCTTTTATTTTGCACTGCAATTAATTGAATGGCTGTTGGTACTGCTCCTTAATATAATATTAAGTAGCCGTTATTTACCTGCTAAGTGGCGAAAAAAGGCAGCTAAAAAACACACTTTGATTGGCGCACTTGCCATTGCCGAAGAAGACTGGCCAGCCGCAGAGTCAGCAATGGCTAAGGGAGCACAACAAGGCGAAATCCCCTTGTTAAACTTATTCGCAGCAGCACGAGCGGCTCACTATCAAGGCAAAACAACCGCACGTGATCACTATTTAACTCAAGCAGAAAAAAATCCTGTTGCTCAAACGGCTGTTAATACGTCTCGGGCACGCTATTTCATCAAACAAGGTGACTTAGTTAAAGCAAGAGCCATTGTTGATAAACTTAGTCCTACCAGCAAAAGTAGTGCTCCTGTTTTAAAATTAGCGATGGATCTTTATCAACAGCAACAAGACTGGCAAGCGCTTAAATTAATATTACCCATTGTCGCTAAACGTAAGTTACTCAGCGAGAACGAGCTAGCGACATTAACAATACAAACTAATACCATTTTATTGACAAATGCTGCTAAAGAATCTGAAGCTGAACTAGAGAAGTGTTGGCAATGGCTGAGCAAAGCTGAACGTAGCAATGAGCAACTTGTTATTACCTATGCGCATGGTTTAAACGCCTTTAAACGCAAAGAAAAGGCTTTAAAATTACTCAGTAAACAACTAAAAACACAACCATCATCAACACTATTTAACGCATTACCAGATTTAATTTCTGCAGACGATGTCGAAATACATAAATTAATTGAGCGCCTAGAACCAACACATGAAAATGATGCTGACTTCCAAACCTGTCTCGCCAAGCTTGCGATGCAAAAACGTGATGCGAAACAAGCTAAGCTCCATTGGCAAAACGTTTGTAGAATAGCACCTACGCGACAAACTTGGTTAGCACTTGCTCAAGCGCAAGAGCAACTTGGTGAAAACACGTCAGCGACGCAAAGCTATCGCAAGGCCGCAATCACAACCTAGTACTTAAGTATTATTTTAAATCTTCACATACATAAAAAACCGCATTTTGTGCGGTTTTTTATTTAGTATTACTCATCTATGCCGATAAAAATTACTAATACCATAAGTAAAATTTTGTATAATTCTTACACGGCTAACATTGTGTCAATTTAAGTTAACAAATTATTTTTCAGATACTTATTTAATATTCCTGTAACGTCAAAAAATTGACCATATTGGTGTTAGGTGGTAGTATTGTTAGATTGTAGTTAAAAAATTTTTTTAACTAATAGTATTAGTATCTAGTTTCGCAAGATCGTACATACTTAGGTATTAATTATCTGGTTTATCAAAGCTGTTGGGAGCTTCAAATGGGATCGATGATAACATCACAAAATGGTATACTTTCTGCCTCAGAAGGCCAAGTGACCGTAACAATTAATAATGAAACTGTTGAGCTGCAACTCGGCCAAACCGTTCCAGCGGGCGCTAAAGTTTTAAGTAACGAAGACATCAGTTTCGTTATCACTTTTGATGATGGTACCATCTTTAATAGCTCAGAATTGCCTAGCGATGACACGCTTGTTAATGCAGCACAAGACGATCAAGTTGTCGATCAAGCGGCTTTAGATGAAATTGAAGCTCTTCAAGCGCTTATTGCATCTGGTGAAGATCCAACAGAAGAATTACCTGAAACGGCCGCAGGCTCACCAACAGCTAATCAAGGCAACTCAGGTTACATTGCGGTTTCCCGTGATGGAAGCGAAACACTTGCAGATAATGGCTACGACACGACTGGACAAGCGGCTGCCCCAACAGCTGTTATTCAAGAAGAAGGCGTAGGTGAAAACGATTCCCCATCAGTTTTAGTCAACGATGCTATCACAATTAGCGAAGATCAAATTGCTTCAGGTAATGTTTTAAGCAATGACACAGATGCAGATACAGCATTAAGTGTGGTCAGCTTTGAAGTGAACGGCGAAACCTATGATGCCGGTACTGAAGTGACCCTAGAAGGTGGCGTTTTAGTTATCAATGAAGATGGCTCATACACCTTTACACCAAACGAAAACTGGAACGGCAGCGTTCCTGTGATCACTTACACCACCAATACCGGTGTTACCGCGACATTAACCATCACAGTGACCCCTGTTGATGATCCGTCGGTACTGGTTAATGACAGTAATACTATCGCCGAAGATACCGTTGCTACCGGCAATGTATTAGATAACGACAGTGATCCAGACTCAGATCTCAGCATCGTCAGCTTTGAAGTGAACGGCGAAACCTATGATGCCGGTACTGAAGTCACTCTAGAAGGTGGCGTTTTAGTTATCAATGAAGATGGCTCGTACACCTTTACACCAAATGAAAACTGGAACGGCAGCGTTCCTGTGATCACTTACACCACCAATACCGGTGTTACCGCGACATTAACCATCACAGTGACCCCTGTTGATGATCCGTCGGTACTGGTTAATGACAGTAATACTATCGCTGAAGATACCGTTGCTACCGGCAATGTATTAGATAACGACAGTGATCCAGACTCAGATCTCAGCATCGTCAGCTTTGAAGTGAACGGCGACACCTATGATGCCGGTACTGAAGTGACCCTAGAAGGCGGTATCTTAGTACTTAATGCTGATGGCTCGTACACCTTTACACCAAATGAAAACTGGAACGGCAGCGTTCCTGTGATCACTTACACCACCAATACCGGTATTACCGCGACATTAACCATCACAGTGACCCCTGTTGATGATCCGTCGGTACTGGTTAATGACAGTAATACTATCGCTGAAGATACCGTTGCTACCGGCAATGTATTAGATAACGACAGTGATCCAGATTCTGATCTCAGCGTCGTCAGCTTTGAAGTGAACGGCGACACCTATGATGCCGGTACAGAAGTCACTCTAGAAGGTGGCGTTTTAGTTATCAATGAAGATGGCTCATACACCTTTACCCCAAATGAAAACTGGAACGGCAGCGTTCCTGTGATCACTTACACCACCAATACCGGTATTACCGCGACATTAACCATCACAGTGACCCCTGTTGATGATCCGTCGGTACTGGTTAATGACAGTAATACTATCGCTGAAGATACCGTTGCTACCGGCAATGTATTAGATAACGACA
>NZ_JAKILA010000006.1 GCF_023283885.1 Shewanella basaltis | reverse complement strand
AAAAGGGCTTATACTGCGTTGCATGACTTCGAAAGAGAATAACTATTCATTCAGTCATTCGCCTTGTTTAAGCCCTTTTAAATTCTCGCTGAGAGATCACTTGCTAACGCGCAATGGTATAATACCAAAACAGGCTTGTTCTGTGATGCGTTTTTGCGCTTAAAATGCATAGCTCACACTGGCCAATAAAGTACCTGAGTTTTTATATAATCCAGAGTTTACTTCATAATCCCCATCGATATCTGTGTCTAGATAAGCGACAGAAATACCAAAGCCTGATACCTCAGTCGATACGCCAATTGAGTAATCCGAATAACTGTCAAAGCCTTCGCCATCGTCAATGGCATCACCAAAGTTATAACCGTAATGGAGATCTAAACTCCAGTCGTCTGTAAATTCCCAGCTGTAGTTTAACTCTGTGTAGTGCAGGTCAAGATCGCTTCCGCCATAGTCATTGGTATACCAGTAGGCAGCTCTAAACCCGTTAAAGTCAACCCCAGCACTGACTTCTAAATAGTCTAATTCGCTATCGCCAGGGTAGTTATAGCGATAAAGTGTTATGTCGTAACTGGTGTTATCGTTAATTTCGCCATAATAGCCAGCGTACAAGTCTATTTCGACATCTGGACCATTGTAGCCTGGTTCGTCAAAATCAACATTGCTGCCCCAAGCACCCACAAAAAAGCCACTTTCATGGCTCCAATCAATGTTGGCTTGCAGTGCTGGGTCGCCAGCGGTTTGTGATACACCACGAAAGCGGTAATCATTAGTTACACTTACTGCGCCAGAGACTTCGGCAGTCGCTAACGGAGCCAGTAGGGTAGCTGATAGTTAATCCGCTTAACAGTGCAATTCGCGTTTTTTTGAATGTGTTTGACACGATATTATCTCCATTTACCTAAAATGCAGTGACTAGTTATTGCAATATCCAGTCACTGCGTATGCCACTTATCAGAAGCAAAACCGATAGGTTTTGCCTGTACCGCATGGCGGTTAATCGTTATGTTTGTTTAAGCTTGTTGTTCAAACATAACGTAGATTTTTTTACAGTGATTGACGACTTCCCATGTGCCAATAAAGCCAGCAGGAATAACAAATTTGTCGCCTACATTGACCGTTAAGCTGTGGCCATTACTGTCGGTGATAATACTGCTGCCTTCGAGAATGTCGCAATACTCATATTCGCTGTAGTTCACTTGCCATTGGCCAGCTTCACTTTGCCAAACCCCAACGTTGAATTGCTTGCACGGGCTTTCGAAATAATTCTGCACTGATTGCAACGGGTTGCCGCTAATCTTCTTTTCATCCGCTAAGTGATAAGACTCAACGTGGGGAGAATGACTGCTAAACAATGTAATATCGCTAATGTGTTTACTCATACCGTTGCCTTATTTCATGGTTGGCATAATGAATGCCGATGGTTCGTTTGTGTCGAGCGTAGCTTGTGGCCAACGAGCGGTGATGGCTTTGCGTTTGGTATAAAAACGCACGCCATCAGGGCCATGCATGTGCAGTGGACCAAATAATGAACGCTTCCAACCACCAAAGCTATGAAAGGCCATCGGCACAGGGATTGGCACGTTTATGCCGACCATACCCACTTCAACGTGGTGGCAAAAATGACGTGCGACTTGGCCATTTTGAGTAAAAATGGCCGTGCCGTTACCAAACTCATGTTGATTGATGAGTGCTAATGCGTCGGCATAATTGTCAACTCGCACAATGGCCAGTACTGGGCCAAATATTTCTTGTTGGTAAATGCTCATTTGTGGTGTGACATGATCAAACAAGCAGGCACCTAAAAAGTAACCTTGCTGGTGATCGCTAATGCTAATATCGCGACCATCGACTACCAATTTAGCCCCTTCGTTAATACCTGCTTCAACGTAGTCGCGCACTTTGGCTAAATGCTGCGCTGAGATCAGCGGCCCCATGTCCATTTCTGGGGTGATGCCACTGCCGACTTTTAATGCGCTAATTTGTGGCAATAATTTATCGACCAATTTGTCGCCCACATCACCCACTGCCAACACCACAGAGATCGCCATACAACGTTCACCTGCACTACCATATGCAGCTCCCATTAGTGCATTAACAGCTTGATCTAAATCAGCATCGGGCATTAATAGCATGTGATTTTTAGCTCCGCCCAATGCTTGTACCCGTTTACCGTGAGCAGACGCTGTGGTGTAGATATATTCCGCAATCGGGGTTGAGCCAACAAAGCTGACGGCTTTAATATCAGGATGAGTGAGCAGGGCATCAACGGCTTCTTTATCGCCGTTTATGACGTTAAATACTCCATCGGGTAAACCAGCTTGTTTGAGTAACTCAGCAATAAACATGACCGAGCTAGGGTCTTTTTCAGACGGTTTCATTATAAAGGTGTTGCCACAGGCAATGGCAATCGGGAACATCCACATTGGCACCATTACAGGGAAGTTAAATGGCGCAATACCGGCCACAACACCTAAAGCTTGATTAACCGACCATGCGTCAACACCACTTCCGACTTGCTGGGTATGTTCGCCTTTTAATAAGTGCGCAATACCACAGGCAAATTCAACCACTTCAAGCCCGCGAGTAATTTCGCCTTTAGCATCATCAAGCACTTTGCCATGTTCTAAGGTAATCAGTTCTGCCAGTTTGTCGGTATGTTGCTCCACTAACGCTTTAAATTTAAATAATACTCTGGCGCGATTTAGAGGGGTGACTTGTGACCAGGTTGCAAATGCGGTTTTGGCGGCAGCAATGGCATTTGCTACTTCGTCTTGACTGGCTAATGACACTTGACCTCGGGCTTGACCGGTGGCTGGGTCGTAAATGGTTTGTGTACGTTGGCTTTCTTGGGTGATCTGCCCATTGACATAATGGCTGATGTTAAGCATGAACTCTGTCCTTATTGTTAAATGGGTTATCCTGCAGCGTGAATGGCATCAGCAAGGCGATTTACCATGTCATCTATGTGTGATTTTTCGACAATTAATGGCGGCGATAGCGCAATGATGTCTGCCGTGGCGCGCACTAATGTACCGTGTCTGAAACAATGGTCGAATATGTCATAGCCCCGTTTACCTACACCTTTATCACTTGGTGCAAATTGAATCCCGGCAACAAGCCCTGTATTACGAATATCAATGATGTTGGGTAAGCCTTTAAGGCTATGTACGGCTTGTTGAAAATAATCTTCAAGATGTTTAGCTCGTTCGAATAATTGTTCGTTTTCATAAATTGATAACGTAGCTAATGCTGATGCGGCGGCAACGGGGTGGCCTGAATAAGTGTAACCATGGAAAAACTCAATTAATGCTTGTGGGCCATTCATACAAGTGTCGTGTATGCTATTGCTGACAAATACCGCCCCCATGGGGATGGTGCCATTGTTAATGGCTTTGGCCGTGGTGATGATATCGGGTGTCACTTGCCAACGTTCACTGGCAAATGCCGCTCCAACGCGGCCAAAGCCAGTGATGACCTCGTCAAATATTAATAAAATACCGTGTTTTTGGGTGATTTCGCGTAAGCGTTTAAGGTAACCCTGTGGCGGTAAAATGACCCCAGCCGAACCCGACATAGGCTCAACGATAACGGCGGCGATGTTTTCTGCGCCGTGTAGGGTAATCAGTTGCTCAAGCACTTCGGCCTTGTCTACACCGTATGGCGGCAGGCCATAACTAAAGGCATTGTTGGCAATGTCGAGTGTGTGAGGCAGGTGATCAACTCCTGGCAGTAATTGTTGGCTAAAGGTTTTGCGATTATTGCTAATACCGCCAACCGAAATACCACCAAAACCGACACCGTGGTAGCCTAACTCGCGGCCAATAAAGCGTGTGCGACTGGTTTGCCCATTAGCACGATGATAACAAAGCGCCATTTTTAGGGCGGTATCAACCGACTCTGACCCCGAATTAGTAAAAAACACATGGTCTAATCCATCTGGGCTAAGTTGACTGAGTTTATGAGCGAGCTCGAAAGCGAGAGGGTGCCCCATTTGAAATGAGGGTGCATAGTCCATCTGGCTTATTTGTTTACTGACTGCTGCAGAAATCTCTGCTCTGCCATGGCCCGCGTTACAACACCATAATCCGGCTGTGGCATCGAGTACTTCATTGCCATCAATGTCGGTGTAATACATCCCTTGGGCCGACACTAACAACCTTGGATTGGCTTTAAATTGCTTGTTGGCGGTAAATGGCATCCAAAAATGCGCCATATTTGGCCATGTTTGCGCTGAATCGCCTATTCCATTTTGCTGATATTCGCTCATATTTTGACTCTTAAGTGGTCGCTACAATTGTTGAGTACTGTTGAACGTTCAAGATGGTTTTCACTGAGAAAACGCTATCAGTCGAGGTCAACAGACTCTTTGCTATTCATCGCTTACTGGTTAAATAATGAGTGATGAATATTTGCTATGCTATGTCAAAAATAATGAACATTAAAGAGGCTTGTGCATTTATTTAAACTAAATTGGCTAATTTTGTAAAATATATTGAAAATATCTTGCTGTTAAGCATAATCAGGTGACAATATTCATTAACGTTATTGGGTTGTTCGGCCGGGTTAAGAGCAACACAAAAAATCCTTGTTTGGCATCACATTGTGCGGTGCTTATCAATCTATATTTTATGTCGAGGTCACAATGAGTACTCCTGCAAGTCGTAGCGATTGGGAAGCACTAGCAGCAAGCCTACAAATTAATGGTAATGCTTTTATTAATGGCCAGTATCAGGGGGCCGTGTCGGGTGACACTTTTGATTGTATCAGTCCGATTGATGGCCGAGTGCTTGCCAAAGTTGCCAGTTGTGATTTAGCGGATGCCAATATGGCGGTGGCTAATGCGCGCGAGGTATTTGAAGCAGGTACTTGGGCCAATTTACCTCCTGTTAAGCGCAAACAAGTAATGATCAAATTTGCTGATCTGCTAGAAGCCAATGCCGATGAGCTTGCATTACTTGAAACCCTCGATATGGGTAAGCCTATTCAGCATTCAAAAGGCGTCGATGTGGTTGGTGCTGCACGTGCCATTCGTTGGTCGGGTGAAGCGATTGATAAAATTTACGATGAAATTGCACCTACAGCACACAATGAAATTGGCATGATCACCCGCGAAGCTGTGGGGGTTGTGGCCGCGATTGTGCCGTGGAATTTCCCAATGATTATGGCCTGTTGGAAGCTTGGGCCATCGCTTGCGACCGGTAATAGTGTGATTTTAAAACCTTCTGAAAAGTCGCCATTAACCGCCATACGCATGGCGCAGTTAGCGCTAGAGGCGGGGATCCCTGCTGGGGTGTTAAATGTGTTACCTGGTTTTGGTCATACTGTGGGTAAAGCGTTGGCTTTGCATATGGATGTCGATACTTTGGTGTTTACCGGGTCGACTAAAATTGCAAAACAATTAATGATTTACGCAGGTGAATCAAACATGAAACGCGTGTGGTTAGAAGCGGGCGGTAAAAGCCCTAATATCGTGTTTAATGATGCACCAGACTTAAAAGCCGCTGCAGAAGCCGCTGCCGTAGCGATTGCCTTTAACCAAGGTGAAGTGTGCACCGCGGGATCGCGTTTATTAGTTGAGTCGGGCGTTAAAGATGAGTTAATAAAACTGATCATTGAAGAGTTAAAAGGTTGGCAACCAGGTCATCCACTTGACCCTAAAACAACCTGTGGGGCGATGGTTGATCAACAACAGTTAACCAATGTACTTAACTATATTCAATCGGGAAGCGAGCAAGGTGCGACCTTGGTTGACGGCGGTAAACAGGTTATGTCAGAAACGGGCGGTATGTACGTTCAGCCAACCATTTTTAGCAATGTTAACAATAGCATGCGTATTGCCAGTGAAGAAATTTTTGGCCCAGTATTATCGGTTATCGAATTTGATGGTATGGAACAGGCGATTAGCATTGCTAATGATACCATCTATGGTTTAGCCGCAGGGGTTTGGACGTCAAACTTAAGTAAGGCACATAAAACCGCTAAAGCGTTACGCAGCGGCATGGTGTGGATTAATCATTACGATGGCGGTGACATGACAGCGCCTTTCGGTGGGTACAAGCAGTCGGGTAATGGCCGTGATAAGTCATTACATGCGTTTGATAAATACACTGAACTTAAAGCCACTTGGATTGCATTATAGTCATCATTCTGCCTGTGATGTAAACAAAGCTCTTTAGCAATAGCCCTTTAGCAATAGAGGGCTTTTTATTAACCCTTCTTTTAAATATTTTTGCGTAGACTGCCAAGTCGATTATGTCGTTAAAAATTACCGTAACAAATGGATAAAGTTAAATGACCCACAATACCTTCTCTCGGTTATCACTCGTTGTAGCTGCGGTTTTTTTCTGTTTTATTTTATGGGTCATTTATTTAGCCAATACGGGGGCTCAAAGCATATTATTTGATTTAGTCCGCCACATTCCTTACGGCGATAAAGTTGGCCATATGCTGTTGTTTGGATTATTAACCTTTGTGGCCAATTTAGCGTTACAGAATCGACACTTTACACTTGGACGTATTCCGCTTTATTACGGAGCTGTGCTAGTGTCAACCTTTGTGTTGATTGAGGAAATCAGCCAAGGCTTTATTCCGTCAAGAACCTTAGACATCATCGACTTAATGGCCGATGCTATTGGTATTACCTTATTCAGTTATTTAAGCGGTTTAACTCAGCGTTATATTGATAAACTGCGGCAACAAAGCGCATGAACTCATCTCCATTAGATTAACAATATACATAGTGAGGTTTAATGTGAATTCTCCTTTAGTGACTACAGACTGGCTGGCGTTACACCTTAACGATCCAGACCTTGTTATACTCGATGCCAGCATCGAAGTGGTACTGGGTAAAGAACCCCTGCTATACGATGAGTTATATGTCATCCCTGGTGCTATTTCTTGCCAAATCGATAAGTTGTTATTTGACCATCATTGCCCGCAAACTCATGCTATGCCAACGCCGGAGCAATTTACTGAGGCGGCGAAAATCCTTGGTATCACCCATAACAGCACAGTGGTGATTTACGATGATCAAGGGATTTATTCGGCTCCACGAGCTTGGTGGACATTTAAAGCCATGGGTTTTGAAAACGTGTTTGTACTCGACGGTGGCTTACCTCAGTGGCAACTTGAAGGTAAAGATACTGTGCGCCAATTTGCTAGCCCAACTCAACCTGGTGACATAAAAGGGCGATTGTTACCACACAGGGTATGTGACACCGAGTTTGTATTAACTCACCTTGGCCATGCGAATGTAGATATTATTGATGCCCGCGCAGCCGGACGTTTTAATGGCACATCTCCTGAGCCGCGTGTCGGTATGCGCAGTGGCCATATTCCCGGATCGTTAAACCTGCCTTTTGCCCAAGTACTCGATGGTTTTAAAATGAAACCAACCAAAGCGTTGCATACGCTTTTTGCAAACCTTGACACCAACAACAATGCTACCCGTGTGTTTAGCTGTGGTTCTGGTATTACGGCCTGCATTTTAATTTTGGCCTCGTATGTTACTGGTCATCATCAAGCCGCTTTATATGATGGTTCTTGGGCCGTGTGGGGCGGTGATGCGGCGCTGCCTATCGAATAATGACAGTACTGCAGAGCCTAGGGTCTGTTGATCTTTGCTGGTTGAATTTTGTTCGAGTTAAAAACGTTTTAATCGAGGCGAATGGATTGAAGCCTAGCCACCTAAGCAAAATCTATTCAACAAAGAGTAAAACGTTTTTAGCCGAACCCTGTGGGCAGCGTTTGTTGGTCATTTTTACTGCGTTATCGACTTTTTATGTAGAATAACTACACTTCAAAGTCTCTGCCTTGTATAAAAGACCAACAATTCGCTGCAAAAATAACCTTGAAAGATCAACAGACCTCAGGGTTGTATGTTGCTGACGTGCAACCTTAACAGGCGCTTTTCTCTCCCGTTGTGATTTATGAATGTGTGCAAACTACTATTTAGTGCAGGCAGTCTTAAATGATAAGATATATACCTAAGCAACCTCAAGATGCACAGTTCAGAGCCCCTTATTACGTTCAGGTCAAGGCGAAAGTTGACGTAATGAGTGGCTCCCATGGGCGAGTTTGATTGGCTTTTATACTTTGTTGCTGATTATCAACGTAGAACAACTATGTATCTAATCAGCGCCGCGCCTAAAAGCCAATCAATTCTTGCTGAACACGCACCTTGAGGTTGTTTGGGTATACAATACTATTTCAACGACGATAAACTCACCCAGTGAAACGTGGCAATTGGCCTAATTATCCGTGTGATGATTGCAGTCATTCGATTTATTCAGTTGATTAATGTTTGTTGTATTTCAATTTTGCGCCCATGCGATGGCGCACAGCCTTATAGTTTTTAAGCATTACTGGAGACAAAACTCATGACAAACGTGACTATGGATGCCACGCAGTTAACGACTAAGCCATTAAACGATGGTTTTAGCATGCCTGGCGAATGGGCAGAGCAGCAAGCTGTGTGGATGCTTTGGCCATATCGTCCAGATAACTGGCGTTCTGCAGGGGCATATGCTCAAGCAACGTTTGCTAAAGTAGCCGACGCTATAGGTGCTGTAACACCTGTGTATATGGGCGTTCCCAAAGCCTTTTTGACCGAAGCGAAAGCCGTGATGCCTGCTCACGTTACCTTGGTTGAGATTGACAGCAACGATTGTTGGGCCCGCGATACCGGACCAACGGTTGTGGTTAATGATAAAGGTGAATGCCGTGGTGTTGATTGGGGTTTTAATGCTTGGGGTGGCCATAATGGTGGGTTGTACTTCCCATGGGACAAAGATGAGCTAGTTGCCGAGCAAATGCTTAAACAGCATGGTTTTGCACGTTACCAAGCACCACTTATCCTTGAAGGTGGCTCTATTCATGTTGATGGTGAAGGCACCTGTATGACGACGGCAGAATGCTTACTTAACAGTAACCGCAATCCTGATCTTAGTCGTGAGCAGATAGAAGCATTATTGTCGCAATATCTCAATGTACAGCAGTTTATTTGGTTACCAGATGGGGTATACATGGATGAGACCGACGGACATATTGATAATATGTGCTGTTTTGCTCGCCCAGGTGAAGTGATTTTACACTGGACTGATGACCAAAACGATCCGCAATATGCTCGTTCAAAAGCCGCATTAGAGATATTACAAAATACTGTCGATGCTAAGGGGCGTAAATTAAAAATTCATTTATTGCCACAGCCTGGCCCATTGTATTGCACAGCAGAAGAAGCGCAAGGTGTTGAGCAGGGGACGGGTGTACCTCGCACCGCCGGCGAGCGTTTAGCAGGCTCATATGCAAACTTTTTAATTACCAATAACCGTATTGTTTTTCCGTTACTTGACCCCGCAACAGATGATATTGCTGCGCAAAAATTACAAGAAATTTTCCCAGAATATGACATTGTAGGCGTACCGGCTCGTGAAATTTTATTAGGTGGCGGCAATATTCATTGTATTACTCAACAAATTCCCTCTGGAAAATAAGTAAACCCAAGGAGAGCGCGATGACTCATCACGTCACTGTTGTTTTATCACAATTGGCTTTCAAGGAGAGGTCGTAATATGTTTGAAGTCACTGAAGTTTCTATTGCCCAGTTACGTGAGGCCTTGCAATCCGGTCGCACCACGGCAGTTGAGTTAGTGAAGTCTTATTTTGCTAGGGTCGATGCCTACGATGGCCCAGCAACCGAAACCAAGCTTAATGCACTGGTGGTTCGTAATCCTGATGCCATTAAAGAAGCTGAGGCTTCAGACGCCCGCCGAGCAAAAGGTGAAACCCTCAGCCCACTAGATGGTATTCCATATACGGCTAAAGACAGTTATTTAGTTAAAGGACTTACTGCAGCCTCTGGTAGCCCGGCGTTTAAAGACCTAGTGGCGCAATATGATGCCTTTGCTGTAGAGCGTTTGCGTGCTGCGGGGGCTATTTGTTTGGGTAAAACCAATATGCCACCTATGGCAAATGGTGGTATGCAGCGTGGTCACTATGGCCGTGCAGAAAGCCCATACAATGCTAATTACCTAACCGCTCCGTTTGCTTCAGGATCGTCTAATGGCGCCGGCACCGGAACCGCTGCAAGTTATTCTGCGTTTGGTCTTGCTGAAGAGACCTGGTCAAGCGGACGTGGGCCAGCGTCAAACAACGGCCTATGTGCTTATACTCCATCACGCGGGGTGATATCTGTGCGGGGTAATTGGCCATTAACGCCAACGATGGATGTTGTGGTGCCTTACACTCGTACTATGGCAGACATGCTCGAAGTACTTGATATTATTGTGGCAGACGACCCTATTACTCGAGGTGATTTATGGCGCCTGCAACCTTGGGTTGAGATCCCTAAAGCATCAACAGTGCGCCCAGCATCTTACTTAGAGCTTGCTGCCAGTACCGATATGCTAAAGGGGAAACGTTTTGGTGTGCCGCGCATGTACATTAATAAAGATGAATTGGCTGGCACCAGTGAAAACCCCGGTATTGGTGGCCCGACCGGGCAACGAATTCATACTCGCTCGTCGGTCATTGATTTATGGGAAGCAGCACGCAGCGCATTAGAGAGTGCTGGCGCACAGGTCATTGAGGTTGATTTTCCTTTGGTGTCTAACTGTGAAGGTGATCGTCCCGGCGCACCAACGGTTTTTAATCGTGGCATCGTGAGCCCAGAGTTTCTTGAAGATGAGCTATGGGCTTTATCGGGTTGGGCTTTCGATGAGTTTTTGCGTGCTAACAACGACCCCAAATTGAACAAACTTGCTGATGTAAATGGCCATCTGATATTCCCTCATGACTTAGGCACCCTGCCAAACCGTGAGGGTGACCTTGCTGCTGGCATGGATGAGTACGTCAACATGGCCAAAAGAGGGCTTAAATCGTATAACCAAATCGATAGCGTACCGGACGGACTGCGTGGTTTGGAAAAAACACGCAAGTTAGATTTAGAAGACTGGATGGACGAGCTTAAGCTTGATGCTGTGTTGTTCCCAACTGTAGCAGATGTAGGCCCTGCAGATGCGCATGTTAATCCTGCTTCTGCTGATATTGCATGGAGCAATGGTATTTGGGTTGCTAACGGTAACCTTGCTATTCGCCACTTAGGCGTACCAACAGTCACAGTACCTATGGGAGTGATGGCCGATATTGGCATGCCTGTCGGACTAACCTTTGCTGGACGTGCTTATGACGATAACAACTTACTTAAGTTTGCCGGTGCATTTGAGGCCACGGGTAGCAAACGCGCTATTCCTCCACGTACACCAGCACTTAGGGGAAATTAATCTTTAAGGTTGTTTTGCAGCGAATGGATGGCCATGACTAATACGGCAGAAACGTTGATGCAGTGATGCTAAATAAGCAGTCAATAACGCCGTAAAAATGGTCAACAAACGCTGCCCGTAAGGTTTGGCTAAAATATTACTCTTTGATTAACACCTTATAGCTTAAACAAGGTTCAGCCAGCAAAGAGCAGCAGGCCCTAGTCAGTAAGCTGATTATTAATACAAAAAATGGGATTGGCTTGTTTAAGCCAGTCCCATTTTTTTATGTAATCCAATCATTACTAAAATGGTAAAATCGTTTATCACTTCGTTACAAATGTTGCAGGTACAACAACCAGCTCGCTGCAATTTCTGCTTTGTTCTAAGCCATTTTTCTACGCAATCTCTGATCGTTTATTTATCCTGATTGGTATAAAAATTAGCGTAACTGAGCGAGATAAATAAAAATTTCATGCCAATTTGATTTATTCATCTCTTTACCAGCGTTGAGGTAAATCAATTTTGCCAACCTAGAGTAAATCTTTCATTCTGTGATATAGCATGCCTGCGGCTAGCAAGGGCGATCTAAACATTGGCCCGCCTGGAAAGGTCATGTGTTTAATGTCATTAAATACATCAATGCGTTGTGATTGCTGACTAATGGCTTCTGCAATGAGTCTTGCTGCCATGTGGGTGGCGTTAACCCCATGGCCAGCATAGGCCTGGGCAAAGTAGATGTTGGCAGCATCAGGTAGGCGGCCAATTTGCGGCATGCGGTTAGCGCCTATGCCCATCATGCCGCCCCATTCATAATCAATTCTAATGCCTTTTAGCTGCGGGAAGACTTTTTCAAGATTGGGTCTTAAAGCAGCCTCTATGTCTTTAGGATCTTTACCCGAATAGGTGCATAAACCACCAAATAACAGACGGCGATCGGCAGATAAGTGAAAATAATCTAGGGCTACCCGCATGTCTGCAAAAGCCATATTTTGCGGGATAATACTGGCGCATTGTTGTGGGGTTAAAGGTTCAGTAGCCAGTAAGTAAGTGCCTGTGGGTAAGACCTTTCCGCCTAAGTAGGGGCTTAATGAATGACCAATATAACCGTTGCCAGCAATAACAATATAATCACAGGTGACTTGCCCTTGTGCGGTTATCACTTTGGGTTTATCGCCTTTAACAATTTTTTCGGCTGGGCTGTATTCAAATAATTGTGCGCCCAGTTCTCGAGCGACTCTGGCTTCGCCTAACGCTAAGTTAAGAGGGTGTAAATGGCCACTGCCCATATCGACAAGTGCACCTTGATAAAAGTCTGAGCCGATAACCTCACCAATTTGGCTTCGATCAAGCAGTTTGATTGGTTTTTGGTAGCCTTGACGTTGAAGCTCGTGAAACTCTTCGGCTAGGTCATCCATATGCCTTGGTTTTACCGCTAGATCGCAGTAGCCCATGTGTAAATCGCAATCAATATGGTGTTCGTTAATACGCTCAATCACAATGTCAACAGCTTCGAACCCCATTTGCTCAATAGCGTTAACCCCTTGCTCACCGATTTCATTTTTAAATTGGCTTGCATCATGGCCAATACCGCGAATGAGCTCGCCGCCATTGCGGCCCGAGGCGCCCCAACCAATACGTTTCGCTTCTAGTAACACCACTGAGTAACCGCGCTGTCTGAGTTCTATTGCGGTATTAATGCCACTAAATCCACCGCCAATAATGCACACATCTGCGTTGATGTTTTCTGTTAATCTTGGGTGTTCAAATAAATCGTTAGCAGTAGCTAGGTAAAAGGAGTCTGGGTAGTGTTGGCTATGGATAGGGGATTTTGCAGGCATAAAGACTCCATGTTATTGATTTTATAGTGGTCAATAACGTAAAAATGAATAGCGATTAAGTATAAAACAGGCACTAGGTGTGCATTTTATTTAACACGTATTTAGTGTAAAATACAATTCCTTTGATTTATATCCACTAACGTGATTAATTGATACTGAGTGTTGTATAAGTGTTAATAATCTACAACACTTATGCTGTGTTTTTAGCAACCCAATCTAGGAGAACGAATTTGGACATTGGTGCAAGCCTAAAAGCTGTACGTAAGTTGAAAGGTTTATCGCAGCGTGAGCTGGCTAAGCGTGCAGGCGTGACCAACAGCACAATTTCAATGATTGAAAAAAACAGTGTAAGTCCATCTGTTAGTTCATTAAAAAAAGTGTTGGCTGGGATCCCAATGTCACTAGTGGATTTTTTCTCAATTGACGATGGCGCCATAGGCGATCAAAAAGTGGTTTATCGTGCCAATGAATTGCTTGATATCGGCACGGGTGACTTAGTGTATAAGTTAATTGGACGAGATTACCCTAATCGTGCAATGTCGCTAATGAGCGAAACTTACCCTGTTAATGCTGATACTGGCCCTGATATGTTGCAGCATGAAGGGGAAGAAGGCGGGATCATTGTTGAAGGTAAACTTGAAGTCACCGTGGGTGAAGAGGTTTTTGTGTTAGAAAAAGGTGACAGCTACTATTTTAACAGTCAGCAACCACATCGTTTTCGAAATCCATTTGATGAACCTTGCCGTTTAGTGAGTGCGACCACGCCAGCAGATTTTTAACCCATCAGTGTCGACGGGATAATTGCCTATTTGAGTGCGGTTATCCCTGTTACCTTGTTTTCATTATTGATTGTTCCCCCTATATGCTAGCGGATAAACGTTCGCGGTGTTGGTTATTTTCTTGCTTTGCCATATACAAGGCCTAGCATAATAACAAACCGAGATGTAACTATTGTGTAAATAATATAAAGCAATACTAGCCCTTTTATTGTGCGTCACGGCACTATTTTGGTGCAAAATACGTTGTGAAATCGCGAGGTTAAATCGGTCTATTCTATTTTAATACCTTGGCTGCTGTATTGTTATTGATATGTTTTTAAGGGGTTTTGTTTTTATCATCTGTTATCCTCTTGCCTAGCTAAAAAAATGCGTGTAGTGTGTGAAAAAATGAACACATAAACAATAAGTTCATCACTCTTCTTTGCTAAAGGTGAGATATGTCTCAATCAAGTCCTCCTCTCATTGGGGTGATAGCCTGTAATCAACAAATAGGCTTACATCCTTTTAATATCGTGGGTGAAAAGTATCTGCTCAGCGTCGTCAACGGTGCGAAAGGTTTTCCTTTGGTTATTCCATCTTTAGGTATTGATTTACCTACAAAAAGCCTTCTTTCTCGACTGGATGGAATTTTATTTACTGGCTCCCCATCAAATGTTGAACCCCATCATTACCAAGGACAACCCAGTGAGGAAGGTACTCATCATGATGCTAAGCGTGATGCAACAACGTTACCGTTAATTCGTGCAGCGATTGATATGGGGATCCCGGTATTGGGTATTTGCCGTGGCTTTCAAGAAATGAATGTGGTGTATGGCGGCAGCCTGCATCAAAAATTACATGAAGTTGGCACATTTATTGAACATAGAGAAGACAAGTATGCTGCTCTTGATGTGCAATATGGGCCATCACATCCAATTAATTTGGTCGCCGGTGGGCTCCTTCACGATGCGTGGGGCTGTGACACTGCAGAGGTTAACTCTGTTCATACTCAAGGCGTGGAGCGCCTGGGTGAGGGGTTACAGCCAGAAGCGTTTGCTCCAGACGGATTAGTTGAAGCATTTTCAGTGAAAAATGCCAAAAATTTTGCATTAGGTGTCCAGTGGCATCCAGAATGGAAAGTAACCGAAAATGCGTTTTATTCGGCTATTTTTGAGGCATTCGGGCAGGCTTGCAGGCAATATGCAGCAACACAAGTGAGATAAAAATGGATAAGTTAATCGCTTTTTTAAAAGAAAAGAAAATTACCGAAGTTGAATGTGTTATCAGCGATATGACAGGGATTGCCCGTGGCAAAATTGCCCCCGTTGATAAGTTTATCGATGAAAAGGGCATGCGACTGCCCGAAAGCGTGTTATTGCAAACGGTTACCGGCGACTATATCGATGACGAGATTTTTTATTCGCTACTTGACGATGCCGACATAGATTTTGTTTGTGTACCAGATGAAAACGCAGTTTTCATGTTGCCTTGGACAGTCGAAGCCACGGCGCAAGTGATTCACGATTGCTATGACCGCATGGGTAACCCCATTGAATTGTCTCCTCGTAATGTGCTTAAAAGAGTACTGAAAATGTATGAGGACAAAGGGTGGGAGCCGGTTATTGCGCCAGAAATGGAGTTTTATTTAACTAAGCGTTCGGACGATCATGATTTGCCGTTAAAACCGCCTATTGGTCGCTCTGGCCGTCCTGAGGCTGGTCGCCAGTCATTTTCAATTGATGCTGCTAACGAATACGACCCATTATTTGAAGACATGTACGATTGGTGTGAGGCACAAGGATTAGATATAGACACCTTGATCCATGAAGATGGTCCGGCACAAATGGAAATCAACTTCAGTCATGGTAATCCGTTGGAGTTGGCTGATCAGGTTTTTGTGTTTAAACGTACCTTGCGTGAGGCGGCGTTAAAGCACGATGTGTGTGCAACCTTTATGGCAAAACCAGTCACCGACGAACCTGGAAGTGCTATGCACATTCACCAAAGTGTGATTGATAAAAAAACCGGTAAAAATATCTTTACTAAAGACGATGGCACCCAAAGCCAGTTGTTTTTAAATTACATTGCAGGCTTGCAGACTTATATTCCAGAATTATTGCCGCTGATGGCACCCAATGCTAACTCGTTCCGTCGTTTTTTACCGGGCACTTCAGCACCGGTTAACTTGGAGTGGGGCGTTGAAAACCGCACCTGCGGGCTGCGAATTCCTGAATCTTCGCCACAAAACCGTCGTATCGAAAACCGTATACCAGGTGCCGATGCTAACTGTTATTTAGCGATAGCAGCGAGTTTGTTATGTGGCTTTATTGGTATGGATAAAAATTTACGTCCATCGACACCTGTGAGTGGGCGTGCAAATGAAAGCCGTACCAATAACGAAAACTACTTACCTGTCACATTAGAAGAAGCGCTAATGGTCATGCAAGAAAGTGAAGCCTGTATTGAATATCTTGGTCAGTCGTTTACCACAGGATTTGTGGCAGTAAAACAAGCTGAGCTTGAGAATTTCCGTCGTGTTGTGAGCTCGTGGGAACGTGAGTTTTTGTTATTAACGGTGTAATCATCGTTTTGTATCAACACGTTATTGGCAATGTGAAATGTTAATGGGCCTATTTAAAACGATAGTGCTCTTGGTTGTGAATAAGCAGGTAACCATGATTTTGTTACCTGCTTAAAAGGAAACAAATATGTCGACTTCATTACTCACCCAACAGCAACAGCTTGCTGATTTACAAGCGGCTGATAAGCAACATTTTATTCACCCGTTTACTGACTCAAAAGGCTTAGCCGAAAAAGGCACTCGTGTTATTGAGCGAGCCCAAGGTGTGTATTTATGGGATGTGATGGGGCATAAGCTGCTTGATGCCATGGCAGGCCTGTGGTGTGTTAATGTGGGGTATGGCCGTCAATCTATTGTGGATGCCGTTGCTAAGCAAATGCAACAACTGCCGTTTTACAATAGTTTCTTTCAATGTTCACATCCGCCTGCAATTGAGTTAGCCCAAAAAATAGCATCACTTGCGCCACAACATATGAATAATGTGTTTTTTACTGGCTCAGGTTCTGAGTCAAATGACACCAATTTACGTATGGTTAGACGCTATTGGGACCTTAAAGGTAAACCAAACAAAAAAACCATTATTAGCCGAGTCAATGCATATCATGGCTCAACCGTTGCTGGCGCCAGTTTAGGTGGCATGTCGGGCATGCATGAACAAGGTGACTTGCCTATTCCAGGGATTGTGCATATTGCTCAACCCTATTGGTACGCTGAAAGTAAAGGGCTATCACCAGACGCCTTTGGGTTACAAGCTGCACAAGCACTGGAGGCCAAAATTCTTGAACTTGGCGAAGACAATGTCGCGGCATTTATCGCTGAGCCTTTTCAAGGCGCAGGTGGGGTGATTATTCCGCCATCGACATACTGGCCAGAAATTAAACGAATTCTAGCTAAATACGATATTTTATTTATTCTCGATGAAGTGATCAGCGGCTTTGGCCGCACGGGCAAATGGTTTGCTGCACAATATTTTGATTTACAGCCCGATTTAATCTCTATCGCCAAGGGCATGACCTCTGGTTATGTGCCAATGGGTGGCGTAATAGTGTCAGACAAAGTGGCTAATGTGATTAAGCAAGAATGTGGCGAATTTACCCATGGTTTTACTTACTCAGGGCATCCGGTTGCCGCTGCCGCAGCTTTAGAGAATATCCGCATTATTGAACAAGAAAAACTCGTTGAGCGCGTGGCAACAGACACATCACCTTATTTACAGTCGGCCTTGCAACAGTTAGCCGAACACCCATTAGTGGGGGAGGTGCGTGGCATTGGATTAGTCGCTGCGATTGAACTGGTTAAAGATAAGGCCACTCATCAACGGTTTGATTCGAATATGGCGGTGGGCATGTTTTGTCGCGATGCTTGTATTCATCATGGGTTGGTGATGCGTTCGGTAGGCGATACTATGATTATTTCGCCTCCATTAACCATTAGTCATGCCGAAATTGATGCGTTAGTGGCAATGGCCACCCAAGCATTAAACGACACTTATCAATATGTGCAAGCTAAATGACGCCGATGATGGTGAATGAATATTGTGAAATTGTGATTTTTTAACCAAAAACATTTCTACCATCTGGTAATCGAAAATGTTTTTGATAAAATCCGCAAAATTATGGGAGCGGATGCCGTTGCTGTAATCATACCGATGCATAGTTAAGTGGTAGCATTGGATAATTTCTTTCAGTAGAAGGAAGATTTTACACGCTGGTATTACAGCGAAAAAAACGAATGTCAGTGACAGTCTGACCATTATCCAAAAGGGAGAAAGTATGAAGCTACGAAACAAACTATCCACATTGGCCCTCATCACTGCAAGTGTGTTTTCGAGCACAGCGATTCAGGCCGAGGAAGTGGTCAAAATGTATAACTGGTCAGATTATATCGCCGAAGATACATTAGCTAATTTCGAAAAAGAAACTGGCATTAAAGTGATTTATGACGTGTTTGACAGCAACGAAGTGTTAGAAGCTAAGTTACTGTCTGGCCGTAGTGGCTACGACATTCTTGTGCCGTCAAACCACTTTTTAGCAAAACAGGTTATTGCTGGTGCATTTCAAAAATTAGACCGCAGCAAGTTGACTAATTATGCCAACTTAAAGCCTGATTTAATGAAGCAGCTGCAAAAAGCCGATCCTAACAATGAGCATGCAGTACCTTATTTATGGGGTACAAATGGTATTGGTTACAACGTTGATAAAGTCAAAGCGGTCATTGGCGAAGATGCCCCATTTGATTCTCTTGAGCTTATTTTCAACCCTAAATATGCAGAAAAAATTGGCTCTTGTGGCTTTGCAATGCTCGACTCTGCAGATGACATGTTGCCGCAAGCATTAATTTACTTAGGATTAGACCCTAACAGTAAAAATGCAGCTGACTATGAAAAAGCCGCAGAAGTATTGGCTAAAATCCGTCCTTACGTGACGTATTTCCATTCTTCTCGTTATATTTCAGACTTAGCAAACGGTGACATTTGTGTTGCATTTGGTTTCTCTGGTGACGTATTCCAAGCCGCAGCGCGTGCAGACGAAGCGGGTAACGGCAATAAAATTGGTTACTCTATCCCTAAAGAAGGTGCCAATTTATGGTTTGACATGTTAGCCATTCCACAAGATGCAACTAACATCGAAAACGCCCATAAACTGATTAACTACTTATTACGCCCAGACGTAATAGCACCTATCAGTAACTATGTTGCTTACGCTAACCCTAACGTACCAGCGCAAGAACTGGTAGACGAAGCCATTCGTAACGACCCTGCCATTTACCCACCACAAGCGGTAATTGACAATCTGTACATTGGTGACATTCGTCCGTTGAAGATTCAACGTGTGGTGACACGCGCTTGGACCAAAGTGAAGTCAGGCAAATAATCTGATGCACTAGGGCGAGGTAACTCGCCCTACTTTTTACACTTGTTTGTATACTTTATTTGGCTAATTTAGCCTATTTACAAAATGGTTAACTGTGTGCGTAACAACACTTTTTGATCGTTATGGTACACATACTCCAAAAGGCGGAGCAGTATTATGGGAAACACCTCGGGCGTCACTAATAAACCAAGCACAAAGACGCAAGAACAAGTCCTGGTTAAGATTGATCGTGTAAGCAAGCTATTTGACGATGTACGTGCAGTAGATGATGTTTCATTGACCATAAATAAAGGTGAAATTTTTGCCTTGTTAGGTGGTTCTGGATCAGGTAAATCTACTTTGTTACGCATGTTAGCAGGCTTTGAAAAACCGACCGCAGGGCGTATTTTTCTTGATGGTGTCGACATTACTGATATGCCACCGTACGAACGTCCTATTAACATGATGTTTCAATCTTATGCCTTGTTCCCGCACATGACGGTTGAGCAAAATATCGCATTTGGTCTTAAACAAGACAAAATGCCAAAAGCAGAGATTGAAGTGCGCGTAAAAGAAATGCTTAAACTGGTGCACATGGAAAAATTTGGCAAACGTAAGCCGCATCAGTTATCGGGTGGCCAGCGTCAGCGTGTGGCCTTAGCACGCTCACTTGCTAAGCGTCCTAAACTATTATTGCTTGACGAGCCAATGGGCGCGTTAGACAAAAAACTGCGTACCCAAATGCAATTAGAAGTGGTCGATATTTTAGAAGCCGTAGGCGTGACTTGCGTGATGGTTACCCATGACCAAGAAGAAGCCATGACCATGGCTGGTCGTATTTCAATTATGCATGAAGGTTGGATAGCGCAAACCGGTAGCCCAACAGACATTTACGAGTCACCAGCCAGCCGAATGGTTGCAGAGTTTATTGGTACGGTTAATTTATTTGAAGGTGAGATTATTGCCGATGAAGTTGACCACGCCATTATCAAATCAACCACGTTAGACCGTGAGTTTTATATTGGCCACGGTATTTCAACCAGCCTTGAAAATAAAAACGTCTTTTTGGCACTGCGCCCAGAAAAAACCATTATTACTCGTGAAAAACCAGCTAGCGAATACAACTGGGCTCACGGTGTTGTTCACGACATCGCCTATTTAGGTGGTTTGTCTGTGTATTACATTAAGCTTAAAAACAATCAAATAGTGCAATGCTCAATGATTAATCGCGAACGCCGCGCTGACCACCCAACGTGGGAAGAAGAGGTGTACATCAGTTGGGAAGACAGCAGCGGGGTTGTATTAAACTCATGAAGAATCCACTGAATATGATCAAAGGACGCCATTTGACCATGGGGGTGCCCTACCTGTGGTTATTGATGTTTTTTGCGTTGCCGTTTGCCATTGTGCTCAAGTTGAGTTTTTCTTCTGCCGCAATTGCGATTCCGCCTTACGAAGCAACATTTAGCTATGCAGATGAAATGCTCAATATTGCACTGAACTTGGGTAACTATTTGCTGTTACTGCAAGACTCAATGTACTACATGGCGTATCTCACCTCATTAAAAATGGCGTTTGTAGCAACGTTAGGGTGTTTAATTTTAGGGTTTCCGATGGCGTACGCCATTGCTAGAGCACCTGCACGTATACAAACGGTGTTATTGTTACTGGTAATGTTACCGTCTTGGACATCATTTTTAATCCGTATTTACGCCTGGATGGGGATTTTAAGCAACAATGGCTTAATTAATAATGCCTTAATGTGGTTAGGTGTTATTTCAGAGCCCATCCAAATGCTCAACACTAACTTTGCGGTATATATCGGGATTATTTACGCTTACTTGCCGTTTATGATATTGCCCTTGTACGCAACGTTAGTGAAATTAGATTTAAGCTTGATTGAGGCGGCGTCTGATTTAGGCTCAAGTAGCTTTAACACTTTTTGGAAGATCACCTTACCATTGTCAATGGGCGGTGTGATTGCAGGCTCTATGTTAGTGTTTATTCCTGCTGTTGGTGAGTTTGTTATCCCTGAGTTGTTAGGCGGCCCAGACTCATTAATGATTGGTAAAGTATTGTGGCAAGAGTTCTTTAACAACCGTGATTGGCCTGTAGCCTCGTCACTTGCCATTGTGATGTTAGCGCTGTTAATTATTCCAATCACCTTATTCCACCGTTATCAGTCACGTAACATGGAGAACGATGTATGAAGAAGTTAAGTTTCTCTAAAGTGATGTTGTGGTTTGGTTTACTGTTTTTATATGCGCCAATGTTTATTTTGGTCATTTACTCATTTAACGAATCAAAACTGGTGACAGTATGGAGTGGGTTTTCGCCAAAATGGTACGGTGAATTATTTCAAGATACGCAAATACTTGAAGCCGTGTGGACCAGCCTACGTATTGCTTTTTACAGTGCGACCATGGCTGTGATTATTGGCACCATGGCAGCTTTTGTGATGACACGCTTTCGTCGCTCTTGGGCCAAGCTAACCTTGTCTAATATGATCACCGCGCCTCTGGTTATGCCAGAGGTTATTACCGGTTTGTCGTTATTGCTGTTGTTTGTTGAAATGGCCGACTTACTTGGTTGGCCAGCCGAGCGTGGCATGTTAACCGTATGGATTGCTCATTCTACGTTTTGTGCGGCTTATGTTGCTGTGGTTGTGTCTTCACGTTTGCGCGAGTTGGACTTGTCAATTGAAGAGGCCGCAATGGACTTAGGTGCTACACGATTAAAAACCTTCTTTTTGATCACAGTGCCGATGATTTCACCCGCCCTTATTGCAGGGTGGTTTTTGTCGTTTAGCTTATCGTTAGATGACTTAGTGATTGCCAGCTTTGCATCAGGCCCAGGCTCGACTACGTTGCCTATGGTGGTGTTCTCGTCAGTGCGTTTAGGGGTATCACCTAAAATTAACGCCTTGGCAACGATTATCATTTTAAGTGTGTCTTTAGTCGCGTTCTTATCTTGGTATTTAGCAAGGCGTGCAGAGAAAAAGTCTAGAGAAGCGATGGAGTAATAGCGTTTATTACTTATACCAAGGCCACGCTCACAGAGTGTGGCTTTTTTTTAACATGTTCACCGCTCTGGGTGTTAAATATATTACACAAAGTGTCAATAATTATGTTTTATAAGCTAGTTTTTAAATAGGCTTAAGTGTACGATGAAGTAGTTATTTTTTGTTTTGAACCCACAAAGGAAGCGCTATGTCCGCCACACCTCACGCTAGTTCATATTATGCTGCGTCGGCTAATGATAAAGTCGAACGCCCTCGTTTAGAATCTTCAATAGAAACCGATGTTTGTATCATTGGTGCGGGATATACCGGGTTGTCATCGGCGCTGCATTTATTAGAAAGCGGCATGAAAGTGGTCATCCTTGAGGCTGCTCGTATTGGTTGGGGCGCATCGGGCCGAAACGGTGGGCAAATTGTTAACTCATTTAGCCGAGATATCGACACCATTGAAAACGTGGTTGGTAAAGAGCAAGGCAAATTATTTGGTCAAATGGCGTTTGAAGGCGGCCAAATTATTCGTGAGCGTATTGCCAAATATAATATTGACTGTGATTTAAAAGACGGT
Organism: Shewanella basaltis; assembly: GCF_023283885.1. Taxonomy (GTDB): domain Bacteria; phylum Pseudomonadota; class Gammaproteobacteria; order Enterobacterales; family Shewanellaceae; genus Shewanella; species Shewanella basaltis. The sequence continues at coordinate 166,029 of NZ_JAKILA010000006.1, read as the reverse complement.
GGAGTGTTTGCCGCCCTGAATGCCAAGCAAATGGGCCATTTACAGTCACAGAAAAAACTGTGGGAAGCACACGGTCACCACAATCATCTAGAGATGCTCGATAAAGACGGCATTCGTAATGTGGTCAATACTGATTTATATGTCGGTGGATTGCTAGATAAAAGCGGCGGCCACATTCATCCGCTCAATTTAGCTTTAGGTGAAGCGCGCGCGGTTGAGTCATTAGGTGGTTTCATTTTTGAAGATTCCGCAGTGATTAAAGTTGATGACGGCGAATCGCCGATAGTTCACACCGCAAAAGGGCAAGTGAAATGTAAGTTTGTGGTGGTTGCTGGTAATGCCTATTTAGGTAAGTTATTACCCGAACTGCAAGCGAAATCAATGCCGTGCGGAACTCAGGTTATTACTACGGAGCCCTTGTCAGACGATGTGGCTGCCAGTTTACTGCCTCAAGATTACTGCGTAGAAGACTGTAACTATTTACTCGATTACTACCGCTTAAGTGGCGATAAGCGACTCATATTTGGTGGTGGGGTTGTTTATGGCGCCCGCGATCCGGCCAATGTTGAAGCGTTAATTATGCCCAAGTTGTTAAAAACCTTCCCTCAGCTCAAAGGGGTTAAAGTGGATTACGCCTGGACGGGTAACTTTTTAATGACACTGTCGCGTTTACCACAAGTGGGCCGTATTGGTCATAATATTTACTACTCACAAGGCTGTAGTGGTCATGGGGTCACTTATACCCATTTGGCAGGTAAGTTAATTGCAGAAATGCTTAATGGTCAAGCCACAAGGTTTGATGCTTTTGCGGCATTACCACATTACCCATTCCCAGGTGGGCACGCACTGAGAGTGCCGTTTAGTGCATTAGGTGCTTGGTATTACACCATGCGTGACAAGTTTGGTGTTTAGCCTTAATTCAGAGTAGATGCGGGTTTAAGGAACAGTTTTAATCGAATGAGTAGGAGAGCGCTGTGATTTTAAATGATCCAAGCTTATTGCATGAGCAATGCTATATCGACGGTGTTTGGGTTGGTGCCGACAGTGGTGAAACTGTGGCTATCCATAACCCTGCCAACCAAGAGTTAATTGGTCATGTGCCTGTGATGGGCGCAGCTGAAACTCAAGCCGCAATCACTGCAGCAAACCAAGCATTACCAGCCTGGCGAGCGCTAACAGCAAAAGAGCGCAGCCAAAAGTTGCGTCGTTGGTTTGAGTTAATGCACCAGCACGCAGATGACTTAGCGTTAATGATGACCACCGAGCAAGGTAAACCTTTGGCAGAAGCCAAAGGCGAGGTGACTTATGCCGCCTCATTTGTTGAATGGTTTGCTGAAGAAGCCAAGCGTATTTATGGCGACACGATTCCTGGGCATCAAGCCGATAAAAGGCTGACAGTGATTAAACAACCTGTTGGCGTGACAGCAGCAATAACGCCATGGAATTTCCCTGCGGCCATGATCACCCGTAAAGCCGCCCCCGCACTTGCAGCAGGTTGCACCATGATTGTTAAACCTGCGCCGCAAACGCCTTTTACCGCACTAGCATTAGCTGAACTTGCTCATCGTGCAGGTATTCCTGCTGGTGTGTTTAGTGTGGTCACAGGTGATGCTATTGCCATTGGCAATACACTTTGCAAAAGCCCGGTAGTGCGTAAGTTGTCGTTTACGGGCTCAACAGCTGTTGGCATAACATTAATGGAGCAATGCGCGCCAACGCTTAAAAAACTGTCGCTTGAGTTAGGCGGCAATGCACCGTTTATTGTATTTGACGATGCCGATATTGACGCCGCAGTTGAAGGCGCCATGATTGCTAAATATCGCAATGCTGGGCAAACCTGTGTATGTGCTAACCGTATCTATGTTCAGGCAGGCGTGTACGAGCAGTTTACGCAAAAATTTGCCGCCGCAGTGGCTAAGCTCAATGTGGGTATAGGCACAGATGACGGGGTGAATATTGGCCCGTTAATTAATCAAGCCGCAGTGGCAAAAGTACAAAGCCATTTAACCGATGCTTTGGCCAAAGGAGCCAGCGTTGTGGTTGGCGGCAAGCCCCACAGTTTAGGTGGTTTTTTCTTTGAGCCTACGATTCTACGTGATGTTGACAAGTCGATGCTGGTTGCTAAAGAGGAAACCTTTGGCCCATTAGCGCCGTTATTTAAATTTGACACGGTTGACGATGTTATCAAGCAGGCTAATGACACCGAGTTTGGCTTAGCGGCGTATTTTTATGGCCGAGACATTTCACTGGTCTACAAAGTTGCAGAAGCGCTTGAGTATGGCATGGTGGGCGTAAATACCGGATTAATCTCGACCGAAGTTGCGCCCTTTGGTGGTATTAAATCCTCTGGGTTGGGCCGAGAAGGGTCTAAGTTTGGTATTGAAGAATACCTAGAAATGAAATATATCTGCATGTCAGTGTAAGGGAGTGGGTTATGACTAAAACAAACGATGGACTAATGGCGCGTCGCCAAGCGGCTGTAGCGCAAGGTGTTGGGCAAATTCACCCTATTTTTACTGAACGTGCAGAAAATGCCACAGTGTGGGATGTTGAAGGCCGCGAATATATCGATTTTGCGGGTGGTATTGCCGTGCTTAATACGGGCCACTTACACCCTAAAGTGAAAGCCGCGGTTGCAGCACAGTTAGATGCTTTCTCACACACCTGTTTTATGGTGTTAGGCTACGAAAGTTACATCGCAGTATGTGAAAAACTCAACCATTTAGTGCCAGGTGATTTTGCGAAAAAAACAGCCCTATTTACCAGTGGTTCAGAAGCCGTTGAAAATGCGGTTAAGGTTGCACGAGCCTACACTAAGCGTGCAGGTGTGATCGCATTTACCTCGGGTTACCATGGGCGTACTATGGCGGCGTTAGCGTTAACCGGTAAAGTGGCTCCGTACAGTAAAGGCATGGGATTGATGTCGGCCAATGTGTTTCGTGCAGAGTTTCCGTGCGAAATGCATGGCGTATCTGAAGATGATGCGATTGAGTCAATTGAACGTATTTTTAAAAATGATGCAGAACCGAGTGATATCGCTGCCATTATTTTGGAACCTGTACAAGGTGAAGGCGGTTTTTATGCCGCGACACCTTCATTTATGAAGCGTTTGCGTGAACTGTGCGACAATCACGGTATTGTATTGATTGCTGACGAAGTGCAAACCGGTGCGGGTCGAACAGGCACATTCTTTGCGATGGAACAAATGGGCGTTGCAGCAGATATTACCACCTTTGCAAAGTCGATAGCGGGCGGTTTTCCATTATCAGGCATTACCGGTAAAGCTGAAGTGATGGACGCAATTACTGCAGGTGGCTTAGGTGGCACCTATGGTGGGAGTCCGTTAGCCTGCGCCGCTGCGCTTGCGGTGATTGAAGTGTTTGAACAAGAGCAGTTACTGACTCGTGCAAATGATGTTGGCCAAAAGCTCAAATCGGCATTAACAGGTATGCAAGCAAAATATCCGCACATTGCTGATGTTCGTGGTTTAGGCGCGATGATTGCCATCGAGTTAATGGAAGACGGCAAACCTGCGCCACAATATAGTGCAAAAATTTTGGCTGAAGCACGCAGCCGAGGTTTGATTTTATTGTCTTGTGGTACCTACGGTAATGTTATCCGCGTTTTGGTGCCGCTAACGGCGCCAGATGCGCAAATTGAGGCTGGATTAGCAATAATGGACAGCACATTTCAAACCGTGTTTACGTCTTAATGTGCTGTTTGAAAAACAATCAATTAAATCCCGCTTTTAGCGGGATTTTTTGTGTGTTTTACGATATGTTTTTAAAAGCTGACTACACTTAAAAAGTCGTGTAAACATTGGGAGTTTATTTAAATGAAAGCATTATCCATTCGATCAAAGTTGTTATGGATCACCTCGGCACTGTTTATTGCCACTGTCGTTTCACTCTCAATCAGTTTATGGATAGTGCTAAAAGATAAAAATAATACGCTAGCCGCCGAAGTTGAAGTGGCTTTACAGCAAGAAATTAACGATAAGTTATCGGCTAGAGCTGGTGAGTATGGGGAGCGCGTTGCAGGTTTTATCAACGAGGCGTATCGCATTCCGTACTCATTTACTGGGTTGATTGAACAAACATCAAAAACCGATCCGATAACCCGCGAACGACTCGAATTATCGCTTGCGGCAGTGCTACAAAAAAACGCCCAAGTTTCGTCTATGTATGCTCAGTTTGAACCTAATGGTTATGACAATCTGGACGATGTTTACCGTCAAGGTAGTAGTCACAGTGTGCCTAATGCCGGCACTTTAGAGATATATTACACCCGAAGCGATGACGGCACTGTTGAGCAGCAGTCGATTGATGATGCAGCCGAAAAGTATAACGATAACCTGAATGAATTTGGCGTACGGGAAGCCGAATGGTACTTGTGTGCCAAAGACAGCAAAAAACCGTGTTTAATGGAGCCCTACTTATACGAAATCTCACCGGGTAATAACGCCTTAATGACTTCGCTTACTGTACCTGTGTTGGTCGATAATCAGTTTAAAGGCTTGGTGGGTGTCGACATTAACTTACCGTTATTTCAAACCATGATTATGCAGTTGTCTAAAAGCCTGTATCAAGGACAGGCGAAAGTCACCCTAGTGAGCCAAAAAGGGTTTGTCGTGGCGGCAAGCCATTATAATAAATTTGCAAGGCCACTGAGTGAGTCGGTAAACCCTGTGTTGGCCAAAAAATTATTAGCATTAAATAACACCTCAGGTTTTGTTAACGAGCCAGACAGCATTGCTGTGGGATACCCTATTGCCATTCCAATTGCCAATGCAACCTGGTCACTGATTATTGAAGTGCCTAAAAGTCAGGCTTTTGTTGCGGTCAATAATATGAATGACGCCATGACCGAAATGGAAATGTCATTAGGCGGGCTTTTACTCATGATTGGTATTGCCGTGACCGTGATTGCTGTGGTGATTATTAGTCTGGTGATCCGCAGCATTATTGCGCCGCTAAACATGATCCAAACCAGAGTGGAAAATCTTGCCAGTGCTGAGGGGGACTTAACACAATCTGTTGATGTAACAGAGCATGCAGAATTAATTGCCCTAGGCCGTGGCATTAATGCCTTTATTGCAAAACTGCGTCACTTAATCTCAGAGTTAAAAATACTGGCAGACAGTTCACAGCAAGAAAGCATAAAGTCGGCCGATATTGCCAAACACACTCGTGAAAGTGTGAACCGTCAGTATAGCGAAATCGAAAGTGTGGTCACCGCTGTCAATCAAATGAGCGCAACAGCGCTTGAGGTTGCAAAAGCGTCAGAACAAACCGCGATGGAAACCGAGTCGATGACCATTAATGTCAAAGACGGTGAGTCTCGCCTCACCCAAGCAATGCTATTTGTTGAGGGGATGTCTAAAGAGTCAGAGCAGGCGCAGCATGCCGTTAATTTGGTGTCGCAAAGCAGTGCCAACATTAGCCGTATTTTAGAGGTCATCAGCGCCATTGCAGAGCAAACAAACCTATTGGCGTTAAATGCAGCCATTGAAGCGGCCCGTGCTGGAGAACAAGGTCGAGGTTTTGCGGTTGTCGCTGATGAGGTGAGAACATTAGCCTCTCGAACGCAAAAGTCTACTGATGAAATCAGCACCTTAATTGATGCACTGCAAAAAGAAGTAAAAAATGCCTCGAGTATTATTGATAAAGGGGCGCAGGGGGCAAGCAAAGCGGTTGAGCAAACTCAATTAGCTTTAGAGTCGTTAAATGCAATAGTGGCTAAAATTGATGAAATATCCAGTCAGGTCACGCATATTGCAACCGCCGCTGAACAGCAAAGTGCTGTTACTGAAGAAGTCAGCCGAAATATTACCGGTATTTCAGATTCGGCCTCAGAGCTTTCACAGCTTGCCGACGAAGCTCAACAAAGTAGTGACAGTTTGGCAGAACTTGTGCGTAAACAACACCAACAGCTTGGTCGTTTACGCACTTAAATTCATCTTTGTTTGCAAAAGTCAGCGCAGATGTCATGGGCTTTATAACGCGAACAAGTTGTTTTTATCTCAATAAGCCCATTAGTTAAGTGGGGTTAACATACAAAGGTGGCTAATGGGCCACCTTTGCTATTATTATCACGGCATACCTTACCGACTAAAATAGATCGACCCAAATCTAATGTCAGAATTTATCGCACCGCCCTGTCATGGTGTCATTGAGGTGTTATACCAAGATGAACATATCCTACTTATTAACAAACCGTCAGGTTTGCTAAGTTTGTCGGGTAAGCACCCGCTAAATAAAGACTCAGTACATTATCGATTAGTACAAGACTTTCCCAGTGCGACCTTATTGCATCGCCTTGATTTTGGTACCTCTGGCATTATGCTGGTGGCACTAAATAAACAGGTGAATGGCTTATTAACTCAGCAGTTTCAGCAACGCACTGTCAGTAAGTCTTATACTGCTGTGTTGCACGGAATGCTAGCCACAGACGAGGGCGAAATTGATTTACCTATCGCTAAAGATGACGGCAACTTTCCTTTGATGAAAATTTGTCACCAAACCGGAAAGCCTGCTCACAGCCACTATCGGGTGATAAGCCGAACCAACAGTGAGGAGCCGCAACAATCATCTACTAAGGTGGCGTTTAGCCCCATCACAGGACGCACGCATCAGTTACGTATTCATAGTCTTTTTTTAGGGCATCCTATATTGGGCTGCGATTTATACCGTAATGCAGTGTCACAGCAAATGTCAGCTCGATTGCTTTTGCATGCAACCACATTAACATTTACTCATCCTGTCACATTTGAGACCATGAAAGGGATTTGTCCAAGCCCTTTTTAATTAAAACAGATGCAAGCCTTAATAAAACTGGTGCATAATCAATCTATTAATTTAGTTGAGAAAGGAATATTAGCATGGTGATTTCATGGTCTGACTCATTAGCCTTGATTGTTTTTTTAATCAGTTGGGTTGGATACACCAGCTTTGCGAGACGAAAAGCTAAAACCACCAATTGTATTGCGAGGGTGATGCATCAACAGCGTATTTTATGGATGTCGCAGGTGATAGCCAAAGAGGTGAGGGTCGGTGAAGCTGCTTTACTGGCAAATCTGGAACGCAATATTGCTTTTTTCGCCTCGACAACGCTTTTAGTATTGGCCGGTGTGTTGACGTTATTTTCGCAAGTTGAAAAGCTGGAAACCGTCATTGCCTCTATTCCGTTTACCGCGCCACCTAATCACGCTTTGGTGCAAGTTAAGTTAGGCATGTTGGCGGGGATTTTTGTGTTAGCGTTTTTTCAATTTACCTGGTCTATGCGTCAATATGGTTTTGTTAACGTGATGATTGGGGCTGTGCCGCTTGATAAAACCGGTACAGATAAAAACTTACTTGCTTATGCTAGGCAAATGGCTGTAGTACAAGATCAGGCTGCTCATTCTTACAATTATGGCTTACGTTCTTATTACTATTCAATGGCTGCGTTGTGTTGGTTTATTCATCCATGGATGTTTATTTTTGCCAGTTTATTTGTTGTGTACACCCTATACCAACGAGAATTTAACTCTAAAGCGGTTATTGCGATAACCGCCGCACAAGCGCATTTAGAGAAAAATCCCCTGTATGTGCGTAAGGGGTAACTAGGGCCTGTTGATCTTTCAAGGTTATTTTTGCAGCGAATTGTTGGTCTTTTATACAAGGCAGAGACTTTGAAGTGTAGTTATTCTACATAAAAAGTCGATAACGCAGTAAAAATGACCAACAAACGCTGCCCACAGGGTTCGGCTAAAAACGTTTTACTCTTTGTTGAATAGATTTTGCTTAGGTGGCTAGGCTTCAATCCATTCGCCTCGATTAACACGTTTTTAACTCGAACAAAATTCAACCAGCAAAGATCAACAGGCCCTAGGCAAATCATTAACACCACGCCACATTAAACTTGGCGTGGTTTATTTTTTTGTAGTTTTTTTTGTAATGTTAACCCATGTATATAATGCCAAGTAAATGATGCGCATAAACTCACACCAAACAATGTGTGGAGTACACTAGCAAAGAGTTGACTGTCTTCTGAGCCTAAATAATATAAACCAACGCCAGTCAGTGCTAATAATAATAAACTCATGGACTGTATTACGCCGCTATAATGATTGCGTTTTTTTCGCCAACCAGCCCGGATGTGGCTGTGCCATAATGCCCCTAAAAGCATCAGCAATGTCCAACCCGTTAACACATGTATCACAGCGCCTGGTAACCGATATGAGTAAGACAATTCAATTGGGACTTGCCATTGTAATTTAAACTCTGCAACCCAAGGCAAAAGATAAAATCCGGAGAGTATGGCTGCAAACATAGCTGCCACTAATAACCAAAAAAACCAATTAGGGTAACCACTTAAATGCTTCATTGAGTAAAATCCGCTTGTTAAAATTGAATCACTTTTCCGCAAAGTTTATCAATCAAATGATAGGATTGCTTGGGTAACATTGCAGCGACTTTAGTCAGCGCATCTGCTCGCCAAGCGTATTTAGCCTGAACGGAGATGACAGTGGGCGTTGTCCATTGCGTATTAAGTTCGTTGTTGGCAATAATCTGGGCCGGATAGTCTTTATCAAAACAATTTGAAACTTGCGAGCTTGCCAACGCACTATTTATCAATAGTGTTGGTTCGCTAAGCCCATTGGCGGTGCGCTGCTTAACTGGTAGCTCAACAGAACCAAACACTTTTAAATCACCGCCGGCATTGACCCAGCCATGTTTGACTCCATAACGTTTTAATGTCGACACCGCCATATCAACGGCAAAACCTTTCGCAATACCATCTAATGTCACTAGTACAGGGCGAGACAGTTTGGCATATTGATGGCTAAGCTGAATGTCTTGCCAGGTGCCTTGCGGCAAAAAGGTATGTTCAACCAGGTGAGGTAACGCACCTGAGTTTACAAGTTCACCACCCACTGTACAGTTGAATCGATTATCAGTTAACCGACCTAAAACACGACTTAAATGAAGTATACGGATCCCATCACGACTGAATGCACACCATTGTCCCGGTGAACGGTTTAGCTGAGTTAGCTGACTCTCTAGCTGGTGAAAGCTAAGTTGTTGACTAATTGACTCAATACGTGAAAATGCTGCCATGATGGCAGCATTGCATTGTTGTGTATTTAAATCACTGGTGGTTTTATTATCTGGTACGATGGCGATTTCAACCAGGGTGCCCAGTAAAGGCTTTGCACGTCTTATCATGTTAGGCAGCAGATGATAAATAGAGTTTATGTATCACTAATAAACGCTTTACACCGTCTAACAAATTACGGCAGCTGAGGGTGGCACCACTGATGTTTGTTACATCTTCATCAAGTTTAAAAGGATCGGCTAAGGTTTTACCATTGAACTGACTTCTCCAGCTTTGCTCGCGAACTTGTCCACCGTGGGTTTCACGGTAACTTAACACTTCCATCCCCATGACTTCGCCTTGAGGATTAATGCTTACTGCATAGGTGATGTATTCATGCTTACCAATAACATCATCGACAATAAACCACCCTGCAAGTTCGCCATTTTGTTCTACACGCCAAATAGGTTGGTTGTCTTGGCGTTGTCGAGTGCCTGCAAGATCTTTAATTTCAGATTTAGCATCACTGCTAAATAAACGAGACTGGTCTTGGAACGTGGCTGAGTCTGAAAAGAGCAAAGCTTGTGCTTGGGGGATGGTTAAATAGTCTGCACTGTAAGCTGGAGCCATAACAACTGCCATAGGCACAAACCATAAACTATTTAGATAATTATTAGCCATAAACACCTACTTGTGTCACTAATGAATAGATAAAGGCTCATCTTAGATGAGCCTAAAATGGGCACATTGACTTAGAAGTTGAATGCCACTTTTAATCTAAATTCTTGCTCAGTTTTTTCAATTAGATGTAAATCGGTATCTTCTTGGCCTGCAAATTGTTCGCCACCGCCAGCAAGTTGCGGTAACCAGGTTAGCGTGGCCCACCAATCTTGATTTCCATAGTGAATAGAAGGGCCAGCAAACCAAGACCAGCGCTCTTGTCCTACTTCAGTTTCAAACTCTGTTTCGTATAGCACTTCAGCACTGACAAACCAGTTAGGAGCAAAACGATAGCTTAAGCCTGTACCAAACTTCAGTTCAATTTCCATCTCAGCGTCGGTAGGCCAATCAAAATCTTCTGGTAAATTGTCGATATAGGCGCGTTTTGCATAAGTACTTTCCATGCCCATATTGCCAACCCATATCAGTTCGCCTTCAAGGAAGTATTTTTGCGTTTGTAAGCCTAAATCAAGTGATAGCGTGTCTTTATCTTGGCCAGAATGCTTGTCAATCCAGTCGTAATCAAGGTTCATCGACATAGATAAACCAATATCATCTTTTGCTGGGCTTAAAAACATGTAGCTCGCACCTACTTCCATACCAGAAGAGGCAAATGAGATATCTTTTTCGGTAGGTAAGTAACCGTCAATAATTAACCCTGAGGTGTCTAATGACATGAACTTAATTGAACTAGACAGCGATAATTGATTGCTGTAGCCATATTCAAATTCAGTTTCATAATCTAATGCTTGATAACTACCTTGCTCTTTACCATCTCGAAATGTCAACTTTTGATATAACTCGATAGCATCTTTAGGCAAAGCCTCAGCTCCTTTTACATAGCCGAATAGATCTTCGCCAGCACTTGCTGTATTAACTGCACTTAAACCTAATATCACTAATGAAAGCTTACAGACTTTATTTGCTGAGACACGCATCATTTCCCAAATCTCCAAGAAAGGGTATTAATTTCGAGCAAATCTTATTTAATTAATATTATTAATGCAAACTAGTATCATTACTGCCTTTGCTCATAAAACGATATAAATAATCGTTAAAATAAGTTTATTTATATAAAACAAGTTGATAAAAAATTTAAATTTTAAGGTTAAATTAATCTAAGTGGTTATTTATTGAGCAGTTGGGTGCTTTGATTATGCTTTCGTAAGGTGTTTTGCCGAGTTTTCTAAAGGATAGTGCATGTTAATTTAACTGCTGGTGTTTGTAGCAAAGTCACTTTGTAGAGGGAAGACGTAAGGGGAAGAGGGGGTTATAAAGTCGCATTTACGAAAAAGCCGCAGCAATAAAACATTGCTGCGGCTTATCTGAATTGGTGGCCCCTCCCAGACTTGAACTGGGGACCTGACGATTATGAGTCGTATGCTCTAACCAACTGAGCTAAGGGGCCGACTTAAGATAGTCGTCACTATCGAAAGCGGGTGAAAGTATACGAAGTTTGTAAGCGCTTGTCACCCGTGTTTTGAGTACTATTTACTTATCTTGTTTCAATTGGTTATCTGTTAAGCAGTTTTGTTGCTATTAGCATGAGTTAAGCTGACTTTAGTACCAAACCTTAAACATTTTATCAATCCGCATTAATCTGTGATCATTTATTTATCTTGATTGATATACTTTTGCTATGACCAATAAAAAACCTGCCGAAGCAGGTTTTTTGTCACGTTTAATTCAAAAAGCTTATTCGTCTAGGAACGACTTTAAGATTTCTGAGCGAGAAGGGTGGCGTAACTTGCGTAACGCTTTGGCTTCAATTTGACGAATACGTTCACGTGTTACGTCAAACTGTTTACCCACTTCTTCTAATGTGTGGTCAGTGTTCATGTCGATACCAAAACGCATACGCAATACTTTTGCTTCACGGGCCGTTAAGCCTGCTAATACTTCATGAGTCGCGTTTTTTAGGCTTTCGCTAGTCGCTGAGTCTAATGGTAACTCGAGGGTTGTATCCTCGATAAAATCACCTAAATGCGAATCTTCATCGTCACCGATTGGGGTTTCCATTGAGATTGGCTCTTTAGCGATTTTGAGTACCTTACGGATTTTATCTTCAGGCATCATCATACGCTCAGCTAATTCTTCAGGAGACGGCTCGCGGCCCATTTCTTGAAGCATCTGGCGTGAAATACGGTTCAGCTTGTTGATGGTTTCGATCATGTGTACTGGAATACGGATCGTGCGTGCTTGGTCTGCAATCGAACGCGTAATCGCCTGACGGATCCACCAGGTTGCATACGTTGAGAACTTATAACCACGACGGTATTCAAACTTATCAACCGCTTTCATCAAACCAATGTTACCTTCTTGAATTAAGTCCAAGAACTGTAAACCACGGTTGGTGTATTTTTTAGCAATAGAGATAACCAAACGTAAGTTGGCTTCTACCATTTCTTTTTTCGCGCGACGTGCTTTCGCTTCACCGATTGACATACGACGGTTAATGTCTTTGATGCCAGCGATGGTTAAATCGGTTTCTTCTTCAATTGACGCGAGTTTACCAACACAACGTGCAACGTCTTCTTCGACCATGCGAAGACCTTCAGCGTATGGCTTGCTGCTGGCTTTTTCTGCGTTAAACCAATCTAGATTCGTTTCGTTGCCTGTAAATGCTTTAATGAAGTTTTTCTTCGGCATTTTGGCTTGTTCAACACACAATTTGATCACTAGACGTTCTTGAACACGAACACGATCCATCATGTTGCGCATGCTTTTTACTAGACGGTCAAACTGTTTCGGAACGAGACGAAATTCTTTAAATAGTTCACCGATAACAAACAATGAACCAATGGCTTCTGGGTGATCACGGCCTTTCTCTGCAATAATGGCAAGGCTTTTTTCGTAAGCTTCTCTCAGTTGAGTAAACTTCTCTTTAGCTTCTTCAGGATCAGGACCTTTGTTGCCTTCTTCCTCTTCATTATCGTCATCGTCGTCATCATCGTCATCATCGTCATCATCGTCATCACGATCATCGTCAGATAATTCTGAGCCAATGTTAGTTGCTGTTGGTGCAACATCTTCTTCGTCAGGATTGATAAATCCAGAGATAATATCAGACAAACGCAACTCGTCGGCTTCGTACTGGTCGAATTGCTCTAAAATCATAGCGATAGCTTGAGGGTATTCACTCACAGAACTTTGTACTGTGTTAATACCTTCTTCGATACGCTTTGCAATAACAATTTCGCCTTCGCGAGTCAGCAGTTCTACTGTACCCATTTCGCGCATGTACATACGTACAGGGTCTGTGGTACGGCCTAACTCACTTTCTACGGTTGCGAGCGCTGCAGCAGCTTCTTCTGCGGCATCTTCGTCTGTGTTGTCTTCCGACATCATCATGTCATCGGCATCTGGCGCTTCTTCAAAAACGCGGATACCCATGTCATTTATCATCTGGATAATATCTTCAATCTGATCAGAATCGACCATGTCTGCTGGTAAGTGGTCGTTCACTTCAGCATAGGTTAAGTAACCTTGCTCTTTACCTTTAGCGAGCAACAGTTTGAGTTGCGACTGCGGAGTGTGATCCATAGATATCATCCAAGTTTGGGTAACTGATAAAACGATAGGCCATTTAGCTATGCTAAGTGGCGCGCAAATCGTCAATTATAACTGTGCAGACTAATCTTAGCTAGTCCGTGGTACCGTTTTGTACGCAGATTATTAATTAATAACTGGGTACTATTTTGCAATGCCTTTCATTATCGCAATCAGCTTTGTCAGTTGAATTTTTTCAACTTTGGTCAAAGTCTGTTTAAGGCTTAGCTCTTGATATAGTTGTTCAATATATTGATTATTCAACCATACCAAGGTTTGCTTAAACTCGGGCAATACGTTCTCATCCGCCACTTGATGGTCCCATTGGGCTAACTTTGTTAGAGTGCTCTTTTGTTCATGCTCTCTATGTAGTTCAAGTAGTTGTGCGCTGTTTAACGATTGTTCTCGAGTCATTTCTAGCAAGTGTGCTAGTAATTCTATACCAGGCATTTGAAGCCGCTCTAATGCGGGTTGTTTTTGTAAACCAAAACCAAGACTCGGGTTTTGTACAAGCAGGGCGATGGCTAACCTTAAAGGGGTTCCACGGCCTTGTATGCCTTTTGCATTGAGCGGTTTTGCCTTGTTAACGGCAAAACCCAGTTTTTTCTTTAAATCTTCGCTACTGTTCATGCCCAATTTGTGTGCTAGGTTTTCTAACAATAAATTTTGCAGGACAGTGTCTTGTACCTTTTCTATTAGTGCAATGGCTTGCTTAGCCAATGCGCCTTTGTCTGAGCCATGGTTACTGCTTAATGTGTCGAACAAAAACTCGGGTAACAGCATGGCTTGTTGCATTAATGCTTCAAATGCGTCTTTGCCAATCTTTCTGACCATGGTGTCAGGATCTTCGCCTTGCGGCAAAAACATAAATTTAACCTGGTCACCGGGTTTGAGTAGCGGCAGGGCTGTTTCGAGTGCACGCCATGCAGCTTCGCGACCGGCTCTGTCGCCGTCATAACAACAAATGACTTGCTTTGCACTACGCACTAAAAGCTGAAATTGTTCAGCTGTGGTTGAGGTGCCTAATGACGCTACTGCGTAATCTACCCCAAACTGTGCCAGGGCGACTACATCCATGTATCCTTCAACAATTAAAACGTGTTGTGGATCGCGATGTTTCTGTTTGAGTTCATATAAACCGTAAAGCTCATTACCCTTATGAAATATGGGCGTTTCTGGAGAATTCAAGTATTTGGGGGTGCCTTCACCCAAAACCCTTCCACCAAATCCTACAACGCGGCCTCTGCGGTCACGGATCGGAAACATCAATCTGTCACGAAAACGGTCATAACGCTTGCCGTTGTCGTTGGCTATTAGCATGCCTGCTGTGAGCAATTTATCTTGTGCTGCTTGGTTTTGTCTGTAACGCCCGAGCAAACCATCCCAGCCATCTGGAGCAAACCCAATCCCAAATTGTGCAACTACGTCATTTGATAAACCACGAAATTCGAGGTAGTCGACGACCTTTTTCTTATCTGGATGCTGCCTTAACTGACTTTGATAAAAAAGGTTGGCCTCTTCCATCAGTTCATATAAGTCGCGGCTTAGCCCTTGGTCGGGCCTTTTACCTGTGCCTTGCTCTCTTGGAACGTCCAATCCAAGTTGTCCAGCAAGTTCTTCAATGGCATCAACAAATTCTAGTCGGTCATATTCCATGACAAAGTCAATTGCATTGCCATGGGCGCCACAACCAAAACAGTGATAAAACTGTTTGTCTCTACTGACGGTAAAAGAGGGTGATTTTTCGCTATGAAAAGGACAACAGGCCGAATGATTTTTGCCGGCTTTTTTCAACGGAACTTTGCGATCGATTAGATCGACAATGTCAATGCGAGCTATAAGCTCATTGATAAAATCACGAGGTATCGCCATTGATTGCTATTTTTCTCGAATTTACTTTATCAACTGATTTAAACAAACAAGCCGTGCAAGTGCACGGCTTATTCAACATTAAAAGGCGATTACTTCAATTTAGCGCGTATCATAGTGCCAATGGCACCTAAATCTGCACGACCTTGAACTTTCGATTTTAATGCTCCCATTACTTTACCCATGTCCGCCATGGTTGCTGCACCTACTTCAGTGATAGTCGCATCGATAATCGCTGCGACTTCGTCTTCTGTAAGTTGTTTTGGTAGAAAAGTCTCAATAACTTGAATCTCTTCTGCCTCCGCTGCGGCCAACTCCGGACGTCCGGCTGCTTCATATTGAGCAATCGAGTCACGGCGTTGTTTGACCATTTTGGTTAATACAGCTATTGCTTGGTCATCAGTTAGAGATTCGCGGGTGTCCACTTCAATCTGTTTGATGGCGGCAAGTGCCATACGAATTGTCCCCAAGCGCACTTTATCTTTAGCGCGCATGGCTTCTTTCATTTGGTCTTTTAGCTGTTCGGTTAAGTTCATAATGAGATTAGTATAAACGTACGCGACGTGCGTTTTCGCGAGAAAGCTTTTTAGCTAAACGCTTAACTGCAGCAGCTTTTGCACGCTTACGAGCAGTAGTTGGCTTCTCGTAGAATTCACGAGCACGCACGTCAGCTAAAATACCAGCTTTTTCACAAGAGCGCTTGAAACGACGAAGAGCTACGTCGAATGGTTCGTTTTCACGTACTTTAATAATTGGCATACGCCATCACCCCTTAGGTGTAGTTATGTTGGTTGGCTAAGTCTACGGTTTAATACTGTCTGCCATAGGTAAAACAAATAACAGCACATTAAACAGCAGCATCTCAACTCAAACCAAAGGCTATTTAAAATGGTGCGGAATTTTACACCGAGCGACGACCATTTGTAAACCCCTGATTGATTTTCTCTTTGCAACAAGGGTAAGGCTATCATTTTTTTATAATTATCGGCTTTAATACTGAAATGTTGGAGTATTTAAGCTGACGCGGGTAGAATTAGCGGCCATATTTTTAATGAAGACGAGAGATTATGCGGGTTATAGGTATAGAGACTTCTTGCGATGAAACTGGGATTGCAGTGTATGACGATAAGTTAGGCTTAATGTCGCATGTACTTTATAGCCAAGTTAAGTTGCACGCCGATTATGGTGGTGTGGTGCCTGAGCTCGCATCTCGTGATCATGTTCGAAAAATAGTGCCATTAATTAAACAGGCCTTAGCAAAAGCTAATTCGAGTTTAGATAATATTGATGGCATAGCTTACACAAAAGGCCCCGGGCTGATTGGCGCTTTACTTGTCGGTGCGTGCGTTGGTCGTTCATTAGCTTACGCTTGGAACAAACCGGCTGTAGGTGTGCATCACATGGAAGGTCATTTGCTGGCTCCAATGTTAGAAGACGATGCGCCAGAGTTTCCATTTATCGCGCTTTTAGTTTCTGGCGGTCATTCGATGTTGGTGCAAGTTGAAGGCATTGGCCGTTATCAGGTGTTAGGTGAGTCTGTTGATGATGCCGCTGGTGAGGCTTTTGACAAAACGGCTAAATTGATGGGACTTGATTATCCGGGGGGACCACGCTTAGCTAAGTTAGCCCAGCAAGGATTGCCAGCAGGGTATAAGTTTCCACGGCCTATGACAGATAGACCCGGTTTAGATTTTAGTTTTTCTGGATTAAAAACCTTCACAGCCAATACTATTGCGGCAGAGCCAGATGATCAGCAAACTCGGGCTAATATTGCTCGGGCGTTTGAAGAAGCGGTTGTTGATACATTAGCCATTAAGTGTAAGCGAGCCTTAAAACAAACCGGTTATAAACGGTTAGTGATAGCCGGCGGCGTGAGCGCCAATACACGCTTGCGTGAGTCTTTAGCAGAAATGATGACTAACTTAGGCGGTAAAGTGTATTACCCGCGTGGTGAGTTTTGCACCGATAATGGTGCCATGATTGCTTATGCAGGCTTACAACGTTTGCGGGCTGGGCAGATTGAACCATTGTCGGTTAAGGGGCAACCTCGCTGGCCTTTAGATACCTTACCCGCAGTTGATTAGCACCATTGTGAGCGGCAATAAAACCTAACTCTTTTTAGTTGAGTTAGGTTTTTTTATGGTTTTTTTTCGCGACACTTTAGACTCTTCGCCAATGCGTAACCGGCCAATATTGTCTTTATGACGGATTAAAATCAGTGTTGCTAACATGGCAACAGGCAGAATAAATCGGTCATCTAGCCACCAGGTGTAAAAGGGGGCTGAGGTCGCCGCGGCCATTGCTGCTACCGACGAATAGCGTGTAAGCAGTATGAATACAATCCAGGTGACTATGAGGCATAGGGCTAAATCGCCACCGATAGGGGCCATTGCTCCAAATGCTGTCGCGACCCCTTTACCGCCCTTAAAGCCAAAAAAAACAGGGAATATGTGCCCGAGGCAGGCGCTGACGGCAATAAAGCCTAGGGATGCCGCATCAAGTCCGATTTTATAACCAAGGTAAGATGGCAGAGCGCCTTTGAGCATGTCAAAAAAAAGCACTAATGCTGCCGAGCTACCACCACCGATGCGCAGCACATTGGTGGCACCAGGGTTACCAGAACCGCTGGTGCGTGGGTCGGGCAAACCTCTTATTTTACAAACCAATACGGCACTTGAGATCGAGCCGGCTAAATACGCGGCGATGATCATCAATATTGTGACAATAACGGTGTTCAAATTGGTTTCCTTACTCTTCTTGGGGTATCATCGCGCATGCTTTTATTAGACAGTGATGTTTTGCTATCTGTTGATACTGTCTTCACGTTAACATGGTTAGTTTATTCATGTTAATGGCACAACAGCGCCTATCCTACTGCTTTAATTCATTAGGAAAAAGGCCAAATGTGTATTATTAAGCATATAATCGACAATTAAGTTTGATTAGGATGATCTTAGGGTCTTTTTAACTGGTTTAAGGTGAATAGTTGCATGGATAAGGTGCTCATACGTCAGTTAGCCATAGAAACCGTCATCGGTATTTATGAGTGGGAAAAAAAGCTCAATCAAACATTGCTGATTGACTTAGACATGGCCTGGGACAATCGTCTCGCTGCTGCAAGCGATGCTTACGAACATGCGCTGTGTTACGAGACCGTTTCGAATCGATTGACGGCATTAATTACTGAAAAACCAATAGAGTTAATTGAAACCGTTGCTGAAATGATTGCGCAATGTTTACAAGAGGAATTTAATGTTCCTTGGGTTAACGTTGTCGTGATGAAACCAGGCGCTGTACCTAACGCTGCCTCAGTTGGTGTTGAAATTGAGCGTGGATATCGTTAAGTGTTTTCTTTTTATCGTATTAGCAACTAGGTCTGTCGATGGCACGCATTTACATTAGCTTAGGGACAAATATTTCTCCTGAGCAACACCTTAAAGCTGGTTTGCTTGATTTGCAGCACTATTTTGGCCGATTACAGTTATCGCGCGTTTTTGAAAGCGAGGCAGTTGGCTTTAAGGGGACTAATTTTTTAAACATGGTTGCCGCCGCACAGACCGAGTTAAGCATTGCCGAGGTGGTTGCTACGTTTAAACGTATTGAGCAAGCAAATGGTCGCATTAAAAGTGAGAAAAAGTTTAGCCCGCGAAGCCTAGATATCGATCTACTCCTGTACGACAATATGGTTTGTGACGAGCCTGTTGAATTGCCTCGTGGCGAGATTTTATTTAATGCGTTTGTGTTATGGCCCTTGGCTGAAATTGCCCCTAATGTAAACCATCCCGTAGTGCACAAAAGTTATCATGCTCTTTGGCAAGAATATGACAAGCAAAGTCAGCATTTGTGGCCGATTGATTTTGATTTTCCAAGTGAACTACAAACAACAGTGATTTTATAACCTTTTATAAGTGATTCTCCACAAGGACAAATATGGACACGCTTCAAGTTATTTTTTTGGCTTTAATTCAAGGATTAACTGAGTTTTTACCTATTTCTAGCTCGGCACATTTAATTTTACCGTCACAACTTTTGGGCTGGTCAGATCAAGGGCTTTCATTTGACGTTGCGGTTAACACTGGTTCACTGTTTGCGGTGGTGATTTACTTTCGACATGACATAGTGACCTTAACAAAATCTTGGTTTGGCAGTCTAGGTGGCACACAAAGCCAAGAAAGTAAGCTAGCTTGGTGGATTATTCTTGCAACCATTCCTGCAGTGATTGTCGGTTTTACTGCCAAAGATTTTATTGAAACCCACTTTAGAAACACATTGGTGATTGCCATCACAACCATAGTGTTTGGTTTATTACTGTGGGTGGCTGATCGTATGTCAAAAGCACAGTTAAATGAGTTTCAAATGGGCTGGAAAAAAGCGTTGTTAATTGGTTTTGCTCAAGCGCTGGCATTAATTCCTGGTACTTCACGCTCTGGTGCGACAATGACTGCGGCCCTAATGCTCGGTTTAACCCGTGAGGCAGCGGCACGGTTTTCGTTTTTAATGTCGATCCCTGTCAGTTTTGGTGCTGCAATATTAGTCACAAAAGATTTACTTGAAAGCCCTGCCGCAATTGATTATCAGGCTCTTGGATTAGGCATAGTGGTATCATTTATTGCTGCGTATGTATGTATTCATTACTTTTTAAAGTTTATTAGCCAAATCGGCATGACCCCCTTTGTGATTTACCGTCTATTATTAGGTGGCGTGTTACTGGCTATGCTTTATCTTTAAGACAACACGCTCTAGTACACTTTATTAACGGGTAGCAATACCCGTTTTTTGTTTTTATTATGGATAACGTTCAGTTATCTCGAGTTAAGGTTAACGATGACTCTTCCGCTTTTATGTCCGGTTTGCTCGGCTCCACTAACACAACACCTTGCATCGTGTGGCTTGTATTGTGCTAATAAACACCATTTTGACAAGCATGCACAAGGTTATTGGCCATTATTGAGTAATACCAAAACCAAACCTCAAGTATTGTCGCGTCAACAAATGCGGGCGCGACACTTTTTACTGGAATCTGGGATATTTGCTCCCTTAATGACACAATTACAGCAGATCTTATTGGATTTGTTAAAAACCTCAGAGCAACAGGATTTTGAGCATCTCGATTATCAATGTGCAGATGGCTATTATTTGCGTCAGTTAGTGCCTGCAATTGCTGGATCTGATATTGCTTGTCAGCATTGGGGCATAACCGATGCCGAAAACGCAATATTTGCAGCGGCTAAAGCACAAACGCCTGCAAAGTTAATTTTGGCTGCATTGAAAAAGTTACCTTTTGCGAGCCAGTCAATCGACTTGATCACCGTATTCGACTCAGCATTAAAAGGAAAAGAATGTATTCGAGTACTAAAAGACAATGGTCGAATGCTGATATTGCAGCCCGGGGTGCGTCATTTATGGCAAATAAAGCAGCAAGTCTATCCTGATTTGGTTGAAAAGCCGTTGCAACTCAATTTACCTAATGAGCTAGAGATTGCAGCGCAACATCAGGTTAGTTTTACGCAGCCCGTAGCAGGTGATCAGGCGTTAACGCTATTAGATATGTCTGTATTTGGGTGGCGAGCAAATGATGAGTTAAAGCATCGTATTAAGTCTACCGCGATACCTTCACTCGAGTTTGACTGGCAAGTGGTTGTGTTGAAAAAGCGCGAATAAAATAAAAACAGGAATACACCATTGCGCGTGAGTAAATGATGCCTTCGCGAGAATTTAACAGGACTTATACCAATTCCAGCAATTATCTGGTCATTCAGCGGGAATTCTGTGTCTTCTAGACAAGCAATAGGATTGTAGGCATAGTTGCTCTCGACAACCGCACCTGCGTTGTTCTACCTCCTGCGTCCATGCAGTCGTCGACAACTGCTCCTGCGTTGTTCTAGCTCCTGCGTCCATGCAGTCGTCGACAACTGCTCCTGCGTTGTTCTACCTCCTGCTTCCATGCAGTCGTCGACAACTGCTCCTGCGTTGTTCTACCTCCTGCGTCCATGCAGTCGTACGTCAAAATGCTATTAAGCAGTATAGAAGGCACTGAAACCCGCCTTGTAGGAGAAACTCAGACTTTCCATTTCTTTGTTGCATCGCCTTAAAAGGGAATAACCATTCCTTCAACAATGCGCCTCAAACTAAAAAGTCTGAGTGGCTCTGATTGGTCACATAATTAATGGAAATGGTATTAGACAAGGCAATGACTGAATGAGTCGTTATCCTCTTACGAAGTCATGCAACGCAGTGTAAGCCCTTTTAACACTCGCCATTTATTAATGCGCAATGGTATTACATTGCTTGATTATTTAGTGGGAGTGTTGTGTCTTTCAGTTAAATCATCGGGGTGCAGGCCAGACAAACAAGATGAGATTGGGTGTTTATATGGTAGGCTTTGACAGAGATGAAGTCTTATTGCAGTAAAGCGAGATATGACAGAAATAGATATGCTTTAAGCTTATAACTGTATTTTACACAAATAATTAAGGCTTGACGTTGATATCTACCTAGGTAGTAAGTCAACAATCAAGCCCTAATAATCAACCTATTAATATAAGCTAATTTTTAATAGCAATTCTTACTTTTTGTAAGAAGAAGCCATGTTGTCTAAACGGTCGTTAGCACGTTTAGCTTCGGCTTGTGCGTCCATAGAAGCTGCTTTAGCGCCTTTAACATCGGCAGATAGCTTGCTTTGCTCAGACTTTAAAGAACCAACTTCTGCTGATAGTTGATCAACTTTGTTACCTAGGTTTGCTACGCTTTCTTCTAAAGCGGTAGTGTTAGCACAACCACCTAATAAAGCAGTCATCGCAACACCAGCAATCATCAGTACTTTTTTGTTCATGGGTAAATCCCTTAATATATAGGTTGTTAAATAGTGCATCGGCGTGTGCCTTTGCAACGGCGTAATTATGTCACAGTTTTTTTTATTTGCTAGAGGCAAACAAAATAATATTCACTTAAAATAGCGAAAAAAATGAAAATTGCAAGTATGTAAGCTGTAAAGGACTATTATTTATCGATTTTATATAAATTTTAGTGATTTATTGCTTATATACCGTTAAAAAGGCATTTTTTCGTTTTTTATCGTAAACATCGAGATACCTTTTTAACATGTTTGATTGTTTAGGGCTAGTCGAAATTTTAACTCATTAACACATTGAATTCGTTTGAGTTGTAGTTGCTGTTTTATTTCAGCCCCTTGAAACCCAGCGGCAATAATCGTCTGTACGTCGACCTGTGCTGCTGTTTGGAAACATTGCTGTAAGTATTCCGCTTGGGGATATAGCGCCTGTTCAAATCCTGTACGGCCTCTAATATCGCCGTGGCAGCATACTAATAAATCTGTCAGCCGTTGTGGTTTTCGCCATAAATCAGCCTTGTCGAACAGTTTGATTATCGTCTCGGCTTTAAGTTCAAACGCATTATGAATATTTTGATGTTGGTCGCTAACAAGTAGTGCTAAATCTCGATATTCATTGGGTACTTTGATCCTAGCGCAAAGTTTTTTTATGAGAGGTAAGCCTTTTTGCCCGTGACCATAATGTTTTGGCCAATCTTGAACGGGGGTGAGTGCTTTACCTAAGTCATGGACGAGAGAGGCAAAACGGACGGCTTTATTACTTGTTAGTAAGCTTGTTTGCTGAAGCACCAATAACGTATGGATACCTGTGTCAATTTCTGGATGCCATTTCTCAGGTTGAGGAACACCAAACAGTGCATCAATTTCTGGAAATAACACTGTTAGCGCTTGGCATTGTCTTAATACTTCAAAAAAGACCTGCGGGCTTTGACTTGCTAACGCTTTGTCACATTCTTGCCAAACACGTTCAGGTGTAAGATGATCCAACTCACCACTAGCAGTAATGTCGGTCATTAATTGCATGGTTTCTGCGGCAATCGTAAAGCCTAAATGATGAAAACGAGCGGCAAACCGTGCAACACGTAACACCCGCAATGGATCTTCAACAAATGCCGCTGACACATGACGAAGTATTTTAGCGTTAATATCGGCTATGCCATTGTATGGGTCGAAAAGCGTGCCGTGTTCGTCTTGGGCTATGGCATTAATGGTTAAATCTCGGCGTAAGAGGTCATCTTCAAGAGTCACTGCTTTGCTGGCATCACAACTAAAGCCCTGATAACCATTACCTGTTTTACGCTCTGTTCTTGCTAATGCATATTCTTGCTGGGTTTGAGGGTGTAAAAATACCGGAAAGTCTTTGCCTACTTGCTGATAACCTTGAGCTAGCATTTCTTCAACACTGCTGCCCACAACCATATAGTCTTTATCGACAACAGTTTGATTAAGAAGGGTATCGCGTACGGCCCCGCCTACTAAATAAATCTTCATGGCGTACCACAACGTGTAATAATAAGTGGCTTAAATATTATCAGAGTTAGATTTTCACGGCTAACTTTTGACAAGTAATGACACAAGCATTAACGTGAGCCGTCAGTTACAAATAAGGATTTTTGGTCGAATGTATAAAGCCTTCTATGGATTAAATGATAATCCGTTTTCAATTGCGCCTAACCCACATTATATGTTCTTAAGCGATCGTCATCGTGAAGCGCTTGCGCATTTGACTTATGGCCTTGGGGAGACGGGCGGATTTGTTTTGTTAACGGGTGAGGTTGGTACCGGAAAAACGACCGTTTCTCGATGTTTATTGGAGCAAATACCAGACAATACCGACACCGCGTTTATTCTTAACCCTTCGCTCACAGAACTTGAGTTGCTGGCCACTTTATGTGATGAGTTAGAAATCGCTTATGGTGACAACCCCACCTTAAAACAGTTAACTGATTTAATCAGTATGTATTTACTGAATAATCATAAAAATGGCCGTAACACTGTGTTGATTATTGATGAAGCGCAACACTTACGTTCTGAGGTGCTAGAGCAACTGCGTTTACTGACTAATTTAGAAACCAATACCAAAAAATTATTACAGGTGATTTTGATTGGTCAGCCTGAGTTACAGCAATTACTTAAACGCCAAGACCTGCGCCAATTAGCACAGCGTATTACCGCCCGATATCACTTATTGCCACTTAATAAAGAAGAAATTGCCCTGTATGTTCAGCATCGCTTGCAGGTCGCCGGCCGACATGAGCCCTTATTTACGCGTAAAGCGATAGCGGCATTACATAAACATTCTGGCGGCATTCCGCGCTTAACCAATTTATTATGTGAGCGCGCATTAATGGCAGGGTACGGCCAAGTTAAGGTGCCAATAGATCATAAAATGGTGGATCAGGCTGCAGTTGAAGTACTCGGTGATATTGATGTCTCTCATGATAAGCGTTGGCCTTTTGTTGCCGCAACAGCACTTGTATTAGCATTTGGTTTATCTTTTTACTGGTTTAATCGCAGTAATATTGATGAAAATAGTAATGTTGCAACGCTATCGCCAAAAAACGATGAACAAATCATCACGCCAGCTAGTGAAGAGATAAAGGCTACGTCTCAGGTCGTCGCGCAAGCCAAACCGGCGGTTAATGCCCAACAGCAAATATTGCATCAGGCGATGTTACAAAGCCGCAGTATCGACAATGCGTTTGCAGGATTGTTTGGGTTATGGAATAAACAACCTATTATTGGATTATCGGCTTGCCAGGCTGCACAGCAGCAAGCGCTAGCCTGTTACCAGCAACAGGGTAATTGGCACAGTATTATGCGACTAAATTATCCAGCAGTTGTGTATTTACAGGATACGCAAGCCAATGTGTTTTATGGCGTAATTGTTGAGCGCCAAGCCGAACAGATTTTACTGCAATTGGGTGAACAACAATTTTGGGTAAATAAAGATTGGTTCGATCGCCACTTTAGCGGTACTTTCGAAATTTTGTGGCAACCTGACAGTGTATTGCCCCGAGAAATTGGCCAGTCATCGAGTTTGTCACAGGTGCAATGGCTTGAAAATAGCCTTGCACGGGTTAATCAACGACCGGCAAGATTATTGACTCGGTTTGATAACGAGTTAGAGCAACAACTGATGAGCTTTCAGCGTCAACACGGTTTAAAGCCGGACGGCATTGCTGGTAATCAAACCTTAATTCAGCTTAATTTGTATTTAAGTCAGCAAGGCCCAAGGCTAAATAGCGCTGAGGTAAACCGTTAATGTCTATTTTATTGGATGCCGTCAATCGTAAAAAACAGCAGCATGGCGAGGCGGTTGATTTACTGTCGCTCCCTCCCATTCAGTATTCTTCTCGTGCACCTAAAAACAGCCAATTAAATAAATACACACTACTCGTTGCTGCGATTGTTTTTGGCATTGGTGCCGCTTGGGGGATGAGTGTTCTATTACACACACCAGGGGCAACGCAGGTCATATCACCAACTCAAACCGAGTCTGAGCGGGTGGCGTCTCCTGCAGAAACCACAAGTGCTGTTACTGTCGCGGTCACTCCCGTTGCGGCAGTGGCATCGGCTAATGACGATATTCGTTTAGCGGGTAAAGTGGCATTGCCAATTGCAAAGCCATTTAATCATTTGGATAGCCAAGCAGAAACGGCGAATCGCAACAACGCCTTTGTTGAGCCTGTTGCAAACCCTAATGCCTATTCAAACGAGCTTGATGTGGCGGTTCAGTATAGTGAGCCTGACATGATCGCCGTAGAAGCAGAGTCGGTTCAACGCCAAGTAGCTAATGAGCAGGAAGAGGCCATAATATTGGGTGCCAATGCTAATCGCCGGGGCTTAGCTGAACTTGAGGCGTTGCGCTTACAGGTAAATGCCGCGGCAAAAGATGTTGATTTTGCTTCTGTAAAGCAGCCTTCAACTGATGATCGTAATAACTTGATTGCCGCATTTGAAACGGCACTAAAAGAGGTTGAGTTTGAGCAGTCTGCCAATCAACCAGTCACTGAAGAAAAACTGGATACTATTCCAAGGCCCGACAATCAGCAGTTGCCACGTTATGGTGACTTACCTGCAAGTGTGCAACTACAAGTGCCAGAGTTTAATATTGTCGCGCATGTCTATTCTACAGAACCCAGCAATCGTTGGTTAAATGTTGATGGGGTAGAGTTGCAGCAAGGTGATATGATTAAAAACAAACTCACCATTATTGAGATCCGTCCTCGAGATATTGTGCTGGATATCAATGGTGAACAATTTAGAGTACCGGCAATTTAGCTGATTAAAGTATAAGAAAAGTGTTGTATTGTCGCGCTAGCATGTTACCAAGCTCACTGTTAAGTTGCTTTTGGTGATGTGAATAAAACCAATTGAATAGTTTGAGTTTATGACTGTTAATTATATGTTTAATAAATAAAAAAGGCGCATAAAGCGCCTTTTTTATTGCCAAACTAGATTAGCCATAAATGCTATTGGCTAAAAACAAGGTTAAGCCGTACCCTATGCAATAACATAATAGTAATGCCGGGACATATTTTAAGTAGCTGACGAATGTCAGTTCTTCCACTTTACTCATGGCAATGATGCCAGCGGCCGAACCAATAATTAACAGCGAACCACCCACACCAACAGAATAGGTTAACCCTAGCCACTGGGCTGTAGTTAACACAGGCTCAGCTTTTAATAGTGCTGCAGTTAATGGTACGTTGTCTAATAAAGCAGAGCCGACACCGGTAAAGAAGTTAGAAATGCTTGGGTTATACATACTATACACTTCTGTTAATAGGTTTAATGTACCAATCTCTTTAAGCATACCAACCAGTAATAATATCCCTAGGAAGAAGAGTAAGGTATCGAATTCAACCTGGCGAATATACTCTAATATTTGCACTTCTTCTGTTTTGCTTTTGCTGGTGCGTCCGACTAAGAACATGACCGATAAACCAAATAAGAAGGTCAATACTGGCGGTATACCAAACAGGACATTCAATACCATGGTTAATATGATAGTGATGAAAAATATTAAGCCAATAACGATATCAACCGTATTATAGTTTTGCTCTATTGGCGAGGTACTGACGCGTCCTTCTGCTTTAAGTGAGAACAATATGGCTAATATTGTTACGCTAATTCCGGCCGGAATAAACAGGATAAGCAATTCAGAGATGTGTACTTTACCCGCAAGGAAAATCATTAATGTGGTTACATCACCTGTGATAAGTGCCACACCACCAGAGTTCACCGCAAAAATGATTAACACAGCCATACGGCGGCGCATTTGATTGTCTAGATTAAATGTGGTGAGTAACCCCAAAGACACTAAGGTTGCAGTCACGTTGTCACAAAATGTTGAAAGCACTAACGAGAACATCCCCACTTGTAGCATCAACATGCGCACTGACACTTGCTGAGGGAAGATTTTTTGCACTAAAACTTGGATCATTCCTTTGGCATTAAGGTATGCCACAAAGGTCATGGTAGACATTAAAAACAGCCATAACGTGGCAATTTCTAGTAAGTTTTCATTAAGTTCTTCACCAACCAATTTACTGTTTTCTGGACTACCTGAAGCCATAAATAGAGTGATCCAAGCAATACAGCCAAGGAACAAGGTGGTTTTTGCTTTGTTAATATGGGTTACTTCTTCGAGCACGATACTTAACAGTGCAAGCACCGCAAGTGAGATTAGAAAGGTATGTAGCATGACTGCAATTCCAACTTTGTGTTGTAGGTAATCAACCTCATTACCGCGAATTTTTGCTAACTTAAGTTAACCTGATTTTAAGGTTAAATTAAGCTTTGTTTTTGGCGGTGCGATCACATCACACCCTGAACTTTTTCGCAATATGGATCACAGTTTTTTCGTTAATTATCGACCAAAGTTGTGGGTAAAATAATGAACGCGTGAAAAGGGATAGGAATTTGTTAACACAAATAAAAATAGGATAAACAACTTGGTTGTTTATCCTATTTTTGTTATCAACTCTATGCTTAACGTAATATAACCTTAAGCCATAGTGGTGTTTATTTCATTGCTGCAAATACACGGTCAACCGCGGCTAGCGTGTATTCGATTTCCTCATCGCCATGAGCCATCGATAAGAAACCTGCTTCATAGGCGCTCGGCGCTAAATACACACCTTCATCTAACATGGCATGGTAAAAATGACGGAAATGCTCCATGTTGCATTGGGTTACTTGAGCAAAAGAGGTCATTGGTGCTGTGTCTTCAGTAAAGAAGAAACCAAACATACCACCTGCATAAGTAATGCTTAATGGAATACCGTGCTTGTCTGCTGCGGCTTTAAAACCTTGTGCGACACGTTTGGTTTTTTCAGCAAGCGCTTCGTATAAGCCTGGCTCACACAATGCATCCATTTGGGCAAGACCTGCCGACATCGCAATGGGGTTACCCGACAATGTGCCTGCCTGATAAACTGGGCCAGTAGGAGCAATAAATTGCATGACGTCTTTACGGCCACCAAAAGCACCAACCGGCATACCACCGCCAATCACTTTACCTAATGTGGTTAAGTCTGGGGTTACACCGTAAAAGCCTTGTGCGCCACTCATAGAGACACGGAAACCTGTCATGACTTCGTCGATAATTAATAACGCACCGAATTCATCACAAATAGCACGTAATCCTTGTAAAAAACCGTCTACAGGTGGAATGCAGTTCATGTTACCTGCAACAGGCTCAAGAATAATACAGGCGATATCTTCAGGGTATTGTTCGAAAATAGCACGTACAGAGGCAAGATCGTTGTAGGTTGCCGTTAGCGTGTGCTTTGCAAAATCTTCAGGAATACCCGGCGAGCTTGGCTGACCAAGGGTTAATGCACCAGAGCCTGCTTTAACTAATAAACAGTCCGCATGGCCGTGGTAGCAGCCTTCAAACTTTAAAATATTGTCGCGGTTGGTGAAGCCACGTGCTAAACGGATGGCACTCATGGTGGCTTCAGTACCTGAGCTGACCATGCGTACTTGTTCCATTGATGGCACCATAGAGATGACTTTTTCTGCCATTTTGACTTCTAACTCAGTCGGCGCACCAAATGACAACCCATTTTCAACCGCTTTTAATACGGCTTGACGAATTTTAGGGTGGTTATGGCCTAAAATCATCGGTCCCCATGAACCCACATAGTCGATATATTTTTTACCGTCAGCATCGAAAATATAAGCACCGTCAGCTTTTTCGATAAACAACGGAGAACCACCAACACCATTAAAGGCACGAACGGGTGAGTTAACACCACCTGGAATGGTCTTTTTAGCCTGTTCAAATAAGACTTCGGAACGGGTCATGTCTAATCCTTAATATAGAGCGCCGATTATCTATCGGCTTTACGTGAATACCAGTTTACTGGGCACTCATACTTTTCGAGTTGGTTTTCAACGCCAAGAGTTAATGCAAAAAGTGCCATGCGTATAAGTAAGCCGTTGTCGGCTTGTCTAAAAATTGCCAAACTTGGATGGCTGTTTAAATCATTGTCGAGTTCGTTTGCTTGTGCACGCGAATCTCGTGGTAACGGGTGCATAATCACGGTGTTTGACTTGCAATGCTGCGTGTAAATATTGTGATTTAAGCGAAATTTACCGCGATACTTGTTAGCTTCTTCTTGTGACGGAAAACGCTCTTCTTGAATGCGGGTTAAATACAAAATATCAGCCTGATGTAAATTACCTTCAAGCTGCTCAGTTATTGTGATCTTATGGCCAGCATTTTCAATGTCGGCGATCACATAGTCAGGCATTGCTAGTTCACTAGGTGATATCAATGTGAACTTAATGTCTTTATACATGCAAAGTAAGCGTGATAATGAATGTACTGTACGGCCATATTTTAAATCACCCACCATAGCGATGTGCATACCATCAATGGTCAAGCCTGAATGACTGAGTTCTTTTTTAATGGTAAATAAATCGAGTAATGCTTGCGTTGGATGTTCATTGGGGCCATCGCCACCATTAATAACGGGTACCCGGCTTCCTTCGGCGAACTCTTTAACTGAATAGGCGTCAGGGTGACGCATGGCAATGACATCTGAATAGGTCGATAGCACTCGTGCCGTGTCGTATAAAGACTCACCTTTTGATAATGACGATGAGGCCATTCCGGTTGTTTCACGAACA
Source organism: Shewanella basaltis (assembly GCF_023283885.1). Classification (GTDB taxonomy): domain Bacteria; phylum Pseudomonadota; class Gammaproteobacteria; order Enterobacterales; family Shewanellaceae; genus Shewanella; species Shewanella basaltis. Next base: position 135,818 of record NZ_JAKILA010000006.1, on the reverse strand, counting down.
TGACCACCCAGTAAATTAAACGCACAGCCAAAACTGACGCGAGTACGGGTGCTGGGTTCAAAAAACAGGTTACCCAAAATTGCTCCTTCTAACACCTTGGTACGTTTTTCACGTAAGGCGTAAGGAGTCATTTTGTTAGCAATGGTAAAAATAGTGTTTATTGAATCCAGATCTAACTGGTTTACGGAAAGGATATGTGAACCTTCGAACTGCATCATCAGCCTGATTTCCAGAGTTTAGGGTAAATTATGCACTTACAAGGTGCGCAATTTACCGTTATTTTGTAGGGTAATTATCGGTTTTTTATATTATGTGGCTGAGGCAAAATTGTAGCAGAAAATAAACAACAGATAAATATGCGCTATGGGATTCACTTGTTTAAAAATAGAACCTTAAGGGCGCCGATGATGAACAGAAACTTTTGCATTTACCACTGTATCTTTTGCTCTGCATTATTGCTATTTGAAAGCCAGCAACCATGCGTACATAGCGGTGCTTTAATCAAAAAACGCTGGGCGTATCCTCAGCGGTGACTTATTTTATATTTGCCCAGATCTGATTTCTTGAACCAGGTTAGCCCAGCTAATAACCCCAACCACTTTTTGACCGTTAGGGTTATTGGGGCTGTCGCGATAAATATAAACCTCACCTGAGCGCTTAGCGGCTAGAGCTTCATAGGCTTCATTAAGCGTGGCGTTATCTGGAAGCCCTGGCATAGGGTGGCGAGACAAGGTGGTAGAATCTTCAAAAGATTGCATTTCCAGGCGCAGCATTTCGATTTTACCTTCGCCATTTCGAACTAATACTGGTCGCCCTTCGGCACGTTTGAGTACCTCTAGTAGCAGTTCATCGTCGTCGTTAACAATAACAAAGCGTCGGTCCATTAATACTCTTACGCCCTTTTTTTGCAGGCCTTGGTTTAGCGGTGCAACTTTGTAACCTAGACCCATAATATCCAATTGCTTTAAAAATATAGAGCTGGTGTTAAAGCCCTGATAAGCGACCAAAAAGGCTGGGATTGTAATAAACATTGCCGGTAAAATAATTGATGCATCATTGGTCAGCTCAAGCAGCGCTACTAACGCAGCCAGTGGAGCGCTTAAGCAAACGCCCATCATCGCGGTCATTCCAATCACAGTGTATAAGCCGATATAGGGCGAAATTGATGGGAACAATAAACTGCTTAAAATTGCCAAAATAGCACCAACCAGTGCGCCAATGCCATAAAGTGGGCCGATTAACCCCCCAGGAACGCCAAAGCCAATCGCCGCCACAGTGGCTAGCATTTTTGCCAATAACAACCCGAGTAAAAATAGTAGGCTTGGGTGATCACTAATGGCTTCATGAATGGCAAAATCACCGGAACCTAAGGCTTGTGGTATGACTAAACCAATTAATGTAGTTATTGTGGCGGCAATCAATAAACGGTAAAAAAGCGGCCAGTGTTGGCCTTTTGCGGTGACACTTAACAATGAAAAGTTGAACAGCGCCGCCACACAACCCAGCACGACCCCGCCAATGAGTAAAATCGGGTAGTGGTCGAGCGGAATACGGATAACATTAATCAGTTCATATTCGTGCACATTACCAAACACCAACTGACTGGATACGGCGCCACAAATGGCCGACAGCATAATGGGGAAAAAGTAATGTATTTTGTATTCTCTAACAATGACTTCAAATACAAATAATACCGCAGCCAGGGGCGCGTTAAATGTGGCAGCAATCCCGGCTGCGATGCCACTGGCACACATAATACGCACGCTGTTGTCTGGCAGGCTGAATTTTTCGGCCATCACACTGGCACTTACTGCCCCAAGATGAATAGCGGGGCCTTCTTTACCCACTGAAAAATTTGACATCAGCGCGATCAGTGCCTGGAAAAACTGCCCAGCAGCAGATTGCAGCGGCACCTTACCATAATGGAGTTTAAATCGATGAAGTACATAGGCGATGCCCATACGACGATAGCGCTTTGAGCCGAGTAAAGACAATAACCAAATGAGCGCAGCGCCAATTAACGGTAAGTAGCTTCGCCAGTCAGATAAGGTTGAACTTATCGAATGAGTATCAGAAAGCAGGTATTGTTCAGCCCAGAGTAAACTTAAACGAAATAGAATGATCACCAATGAGGCAATTATCGCAAACAGTAGCGCGAGCGCACAAAGTTGCACACTGATTTTGGCTTGAGATAATTTATCTCTAAATTCGTTATGAAGATATTTGCGCGCCGCTCTTTTGGCATGAATAATAGCGACTTTATTTATCTTAAACTGCACTGTATAACTCTAAGTTGAGTGGCATTTGTATTTTTAAAAGGTTGTTACCTAATGTTAAATTATCACCGTTGGTTGGACAGACTGCAAGTTTTAGAACGTAAAAATCGGACTTCTAGCAAATACTTACTTGGCTTAATGCTAGTATCATTTTTGTTGGGCGCGGTTAGTTTTAATTTATGGTTGTCTTTTGCGCCAGAAGCGACACCCAATAGTGTTAGTGGCAAACGCAAATTAATGCAACAGCTAGAGGAACAAGCTCAAGAGTTAGCTAGCCGAAACCTCGCGTTAAGTGTTGCTGAACACGCCAATAAAGAGATGCAAGACATGTTTAGCAGCCAATTGGCCCAACAGAAAAAATTAGAAAAAGAGCTCGCATTTTACCGAAGTGTCATGGTTACCGATGCCGATGTAGATGGGGTGGCCATTAATACGGTTGAGCTTGCGCAAGGTGTGAGTGAGGAGCGATTTCAGTTACGTATTGTGCTGACTCAATTACAAAAACGTAAAGCCAAAGTAAAAGCGAATGCAGAAGTCACCCTGTTAGGCAGTCAACATGGTAAACCCAGCTCACTTTCATTAACTAAGCTACTCAATAAAAAGCTCGCTTTTGAATTTAATTATTTTCAAATTATGGACAGTGATATCGTTTTGCCGCCAGGTTTTAGTTTACAAAGGATTGCCGTTAAAGTGATAGTCAATCAAAGCCGTGGGGTTAAAGGGGGCACGATAGAACAAATCTATAATGTTCCAGAACTATTAATGGGCGAAAAAGAACTGCGGGTAATACTTGAACAAAATAGTCAGGTAAAGGATAATTCTCAGTAGAAACCGAAGTAAGAGGTAGTAATGACTGAACAAACTGATGCAGCAATGCCGATCCAATTTACCGATGCTGCAGCAACTAAGGTAAAAGGGCTGTTAGAAGAAGAACAGAATCCTGAATTAAAACTGCGTGTGTATGTTACCGGCGGTGGTTGCTCTGGTTTTCAGTATGGCTTTACGTTCGATGAAAAAGTCAACGAAGGTGACTTCACTATTGAAAAGCAAGGCGTGCAACTGGTTGTTGATCCGATGAGTCTTCAATATCTTATGGGAGGCGAAGTGGATTACACATCTGGGCTTGAAGGGTCTCGTTTTTTTGTTAAAAACCCAAATGCGACAACAACCTGTGGTTGTGGCGCAAGCTTCTCGGTGTAATACCAAGCCAATAAAAAAAGCCGTCGAGAGACGGCTTTTTTGTGTCATTGAAATATGAGTTAACCGCTGATAATATTAAAATTAATACGCGATTTAAACCACATTTTGACCTTAGCATTAAAGCTTATCCACACTTGCAACATCCCCACAGCGATAAGTACGCCATAAAGAAGCCAGTCAGGCACTACAGTTTGAAATACGCCAAAATCCATGGTGGTAGGACTGGTATCAAGATTATCAGGTTCGTACATAATAATCGGTAACATGCTGTATATCATTAGCTGTAGCAAGCAATAAACACGTAACAGATATAATGCTGCTTTTTGCTTCCCCATAATAGCAACAACCATCAACAGGGTTAAAATGCACAACATCGAACTGAGTTCAGACAATGACTGTGTTGCAATTAAGCCGCTAATTGACAGCAATGTATACACTAGCATTAACCCCATTAGCCGTTTGGGTAAGCGAGTGCTGGCAGTGTCGTTAGTGGTGGTAGATGGTGGGGGTACTTTAGCCATCGCTGATATTCAATTAATGCTTAGCTGGTGATTTTGGTGTTAGGCGCTCACTGACTTCGTAAGGTGGCACAACCACACCTAAATCTTCTTGTACTGGGAAAACCGCGATAAATAAATCGTCATCTTCCATGCCGCTAACCCAGCGCTCTTGAAATTCTGATAATGGGATAGCAAGTGGTTCGCACTCGTTCCATTCGTCAACAGCCCAAAGTGCAGCCGTTTCTTCTGATGGCCACATTGGAATGCAGTCTTCATCTTCGGTAGTTAGCATCACGCAACCATCTTGGTCTTGCAAAGTCCATATTGTTTTTTCTGCTTTAACTTGCTCAACCATATAATCGTAACGGCCTTCTGGCGTAAGATTCATTAACTCAGATACACTTTTGACTTTGTTGCTCATATAGACTCTCATTATTTAGTAAAGGCTTTGCATAAACCCAATCGGTTTAGCCAATTTGCGGTCATCATAACATTGAGGCACGCGTTGAAAAAGTTATCTTGCTCTAAAACGCCCACCCAACACTGCAGGACGTGATGCTCCGGTGACTGCGGGTAAGTTTGCTGGTAAATCATGATGATGTCTCATGGCGAGCCAGGCAAAGGCAATACTTTCTACCCATTTCGCCTCGACCCCCAGGGCTGCCGTGGTATCCATTTTATACCCAGGCACTAAGCGGGCTAAGCGCTGCATTAATTCGGTATTGAGCGCACCACCACCACAAACAAATAATTCTCCAGTGGGTGACAGTTTATTGATGTCGTTAGCAATACTATGGCAAGTGAGGTCGAGTAATGTTGACTGAATATCTTCTTGATCTAAGTGGCTAAAATCAGCGAGTTGCTGCTCAAGCCATGCTTGGTTGAACAGTTCTCTACCAGTGCTCTTTGGTGCAGACAATGCAAAATAGGAATGTGATAACAGCTGTTTCAGAAATTCTGGGTTGGTTTTTCCAGAGGCTGCCCATACACCGTTTTCATCAAATGCATGGCCTAGGCTTTGGTGAACAAAGTAATCAATTAAGGTGTTACCTGGGCCAGTATCAAAGCCCAGAACATCATCACTATTGCCCGGCAAATAAGTAATATTCGCAATTCCGCCAATATTTAAAATTAACCGTATTTGTCCTTGCTTAGCAAATACTTGCTGGTGGAATGCGGGGACTAAAGGGGCGCCCTGACCACCTAGTGCCACATCTTTGCGTCTAAAATCGGCAATGACATCTATGTTGGTTTCAATGGCAATGGTGTTTGGGTCGCCAATTTGCAGGGTAAAGCCCATTTCTAAGTTAGGCATGTGACGCACCGTTTGCCCATGAGAACCAATGGCGATGACTTGTTCTGCGCTGACATCGGTTTTGGCAAGTAAATGATTAACTGCTTGAGCAAACAACTTGCCGACACTACGGTCAAGGCGACCTAGGCGGTTTATTTCATCATCAACGGCGGGTTGGCATAAGCGCTGTAAGCCTTTGAGCAAATGACTGGGGATAGTTTCGGTATGCCCGGCGATAAGTCTTGGGTGCTCGCCGGCAAAATCAACCAACACGGCATCGACGCCGTCCATGCTTGTGCCCGACATCAGGCCGATAAAATATTCTGGCTTAGACATGAAATACTCTCTGTACTGAAGTCGCGAGCAATTTAATTACTTGCTAACTGCTGCTGTTGATTCGATTTTAGTTGCGCCATTAATTGCTTACTTAAAGACGTAAACTTGCCTTTTTCACTGCGATTAATTGGCATCGATTTAGGTAAATCTACCGTGCGAGGGTTACGGTGTACGCCATTAACAATAAATTCGTAGTGTAAATGAGCGCCAGTCACTCGCCCCGTTTTACCTAAGGTACCAATGACTTGACCTTGCTTAACGGTATCGCCACGATTTACTTTGCGTTTAGTTAAGTGTAAGTATTTTGTGGTGTAAGTTTCATTATGTTTAATAAATACATAGTTACCGTTGAACTGATTATAGCCCGACTCGATGACTTTACCTTTGCCCGCAGCTTTTATGGGCGTGCCAATAGCGGCCACATAATCAACACCTCGGTGGGCTTTGATTTGCCCTGTAACAGGGTGAAGGCGGCGCGGGTTAAAGTTAGAACTGACATATTTAAAATCAACTGGCGAGCGTAAAAACGCTTTACGCATGCTGTTGCCATTTTCAGAATAGTATTCTCCGTCGGTGTAACGCACTGCGGTATAGCGCTCGCCCTGGTTTACAAACTCGGCTGCTAAAATGTTGCCGTTACGCAAAAATTGGCCGTCAGCATATTCTTGATCAAACAATAATGAAAAATGATCGCCTTTACGAATATCTAAAGCAAAATCAACGTCCCAACCAAAAATATTGGCCAGTTCCATAATATGATTACCAGATAAGCCCGCGTCAGCTGCCGCATTCCAAAAATTACTTTTAATGGTTGCAGTAATAAACGAAGTACGGCTTTGTACTTTTTTGGTGTTAACGACTTCTTTATATTTATCGTCACTGTGGCTAATCACTAGGGTTGAAACTTTATCCATGCGATAGCTGAGTTCTTTTAATTCACCTAACTCATTTTTGCTTATGGCAATTTCTTCGCCGGGCATAATGGTGAGCAAGTTTTTCTTAGCCAGTGGTAATTGGGTGATGTCGTAAACATCTTTTGCGCTTAAACCTGCTCGGCTAAATAATCCACCTAAGGTGTCGCCTTTGGCAACTTCATAATATTCTACGGTGTAATCATCACTGCTCGCTTGCTGCGCTAATTTTTCTTTTTGTTTGATAAGTTGATTATCAAGCTCTTTAATCACACCATCCATACCTTCTGGGCGTGTTTGTAGCATCGCGATATGTTGAGCAAAAGCTTGATCATCGGCCGTTTCTGAAACCGCGTCATCTGACACGTTTCTTTTTTGTGGTGATAATGAACTGTTATCAAAAATATTGTCGGCAATCTCTTCAGTGTTATCGTCTTTAGCAATGGTGGGTGCTGTAGGTGTTCTAAATGCTAATGGAACAGAGTATTGGCTGTTAGTCTCAGTCGAATTTGTGTCGGTGGATGGATTGACCAATTGGGTTTGTTTTGAGGCTTGTGCGTCTTCCGATGGAAACATCAGAATAATAGTGGTCAACATCACCAATAAAGATAATGTGATTTGATGTGCTTTTGGCAACAATGTGAATAAAGTTAGAAGCTTTGCCATTGACTCAGGTACCAATTTCTCTCTAGTGTTGTTATCTGCTAAGTGTACACTCTTTCATTTGCCGTGGCTAACAAGTAACATAGACCTCTTTATTTTTTGTGCAAGCCCTAGGAGTTGCAGTAGAGATGGCGAATTTAGATCAAGTATTGGCAGAAATTAAGCGCGGTACCGATGAGATATTACTTGAAGCGGATTTGCTTGAGAAACTGAAAGAAGGGCGTCCATTACGCATCAAGCTAGGTGCAGATCCTACCGCTCCAGATATTCACTTAGGTCACACGGTGATTTTAAACAAAATGCGTACCTTTCAAGAGCTCGGTCACGAAGTGATTTTCTTGATTGGTGACTTTACTGGCATGGTCGGTGATCCTAGCGGTAAAAACAGTACTCGTCCTCCGCTGACTCGCGAGCAAGTACTTGCTAACGCAGAAACCTATAAAGAACAGGTTTATAAAATTTTAGACCCAGCTAAAACCCGAATTGAATTTAACTCAAGTTGGTTAGAGCCATTAGGTGCTGCTGGGATGATCCGTTTAGCCTCACAACAAACCGTTGCTCGTATGATGGAACGTGACGATTTTAAAAAGCGTTATTCATCAGGCCAGGCGATTGCTATCCACGAATTTATGTACCCATTATTGCAAGGTTACGACTCAGTCGCCTTAGAAGCAGACGTTGAACTAGGTGGTACAGATCAAAAATTCAACCTGTTAATGGGACGTGAGCTGCAAAAAGCGGAAGGGCAAAAGCCACAAGCCGTGATTATGATGCCACTGCTTGAAGGCTTGGACGGTGTTAAAAAAATGTCTAAGTCGGCGCATAACTACATTGGTGTGAGTGAGCCTGCTAATGAAATGTTTGGCAAAATCATGTCGATTTCAGATGATTTAATGTGGCGCTACCTTGAGCTATTATCTTTTCGCCCACTGGAAGAGCTTGCGCAGTTTAAGTTAGACGTTGAAAACGGTACTAACCCACGCGATATTAAGATTTTATTAGCAAAAGAAATCATCGCGCGTTTTCATGATGAAGCCCAAGCCCAAGCTGCACATCAGGCGTTTATTGATCGCTTTCAAAAAGGTGCGCTTCCTGATGACATCGAAGAAGTCGTCTTAGAGGCCGGTGATGGCTTAGCAATTGCTAACTTACTAAAAGATGCAGGTCTAGTTGGGTCTACATCTGACGGTATGCGTATGATTAAGCAAGGCGCGGTGAAGATGGACGGTGAAAAAGTAGAAGATAGCCGTCAAAGTTTTCACGCTGGCCTTGAAGCGATTTTTCAAGTAGGTAAACGTAAATTTGCCAAAGTGATTTTGAAATAATACCAATAACACAAATAAAAAAACGGCTTAAACTTAAGCCGTTTTTTTATGTCTGTAATTCAGGTGTTACTGCGACTCAAGTTGGTCTGACATGGTTTGATAATCCATTAAGTCCATCTGCTCAATGAGCCGTTCGGTATTATTATCAAACTTTAACGTCGTAACCCCAGGTACAGCTAGGTCAATTATTTTGCCTGGTTTGCCGAATTGATCTCCTGGGCCCCGTAAACGATAACTGCCTATAATCACCACCAGTGAACCAGTATTAAACATGTGTTCTATATTTAAACGGTATTCGAGTACACCTTCATGGGCACGTTGTAAAAAACCAATAATTTGTCGGCTGCCAGTGTAGGTGGTGTTGGCTGTTTTGTCGAAAAAGATGGTTTCTCGAGAGTAAAAACGGCGCAATGTTGGGTAGTCATGATCGGTCAATGCCTCCATGTATTTCATGGCAAGCTGCTGCTCTTTCGGCATATCACCAATATTGGCGCTGATTGAAAAACTGCATATTAAACAACACAATAGCAATATTATTCGCACGTTATATTCTCTTTGTTTTTAGATCGAAAGCCGGTAAAGATAAATGCCAGCGGATAGCGCTTAAACGGATGATTAAGGTGCTAATCATTGCGATAAACATCGATGTCATACTGTCCATGCCAACCGCCAAACTTAAGGTATAACATATCCCACCCACGATGGAAGCCGTTGCATAAATTTCGGTACGTAACACCATAGGTATTTGGCGGCATAATAAGTCACGAATAATGCCACCGCCGACACCAGTGATTAATCCCATCACTACTGCAACCATGCCAGATAGCCCCATTAACAAGGCTTTCTCTGCGCCGATCACCGTAAATAATGCCAAACCTAATGCATCGGCAACGGGCAAGGTAAGTGTTGGTAATTTATGTGGTTTACGCACCAAGACCAAACAGGCTAACACCGTTGCTAAAATCACGATGATGTAATTTGGGTCGCGGATCCAAAATACCGGTGTGGCACCAATTAATGCATCACGAATGCTACCGCCACCAATGGCAGTGACAGAGGCCAGTACAATTACCCCAAAGGGGTCCATGCGATGTTTACCAGCCGCGAGCGCACCTGAAAGTGCAAATACAGCGGTACCACACAAGTCGAAAATATAAATCCACTGGCTCATTTACTTAACTCTTTAAGGTGAATATTGAGTGCATCAACTGAGATGCGTATTTCAATCACCGATAAAATCAATGAGTAAAGTAACAGCAATAAACTTAAGCCAAAGACTATTGAGCCGGTTTGGTTAAATCCGGTGTAAATTAATATCATGCAAAGTACGCACAAGGCAAAACTGCTGACACCAGCTTCTTGCATTTTGCGGATAATAATAATCCGCTGGCGTAAGTTTTTAATTTGTTCATCTTGCACAGGTTTTTTATCGCTACTCAATTGACGGATTAATGCCGCCAGTGAGAAAAACCGGTTGGTATAGGCCAATAATAACAACGAAATAGCCGGAAAAAGCAAAGCCGGAGTGGTTAATGATACATGTAAATTGTTGAGTAACATGGTGTTCCTAAGCAGGTGTCAAGCAGGTAATAATCAACAGTCTAAGACAATGGAGGATATACAGTGGTATATGTGTAAGCCTTTGCCAGATGTTGATGTTAACGATCGATTATGACGTTTCGACTTAATCTGTCTGCAACAGCAAATGTAGGCATATTATCGCTAAATAATAGCGTGTTTAAAACAGGATTTGCACCTTTTAAATAAATCTTAATCCAGTCCAAATTAATGGCAGCAATAAGGTTAAGCTAATCCAAAATAGATTGGCTGTTTGTGTCACTGTGATTGCTTGCTTGATATGGCGATAGTCTGGTAATGGCCCCGCTTTGACTTTGGGTAGGTCAACACGAATAGTATGGCCATTATTGATAAACTGCTGCGGGCCGCCAAGTTCGATTTTAAGGAGTTTTGCAGCCAAATTATAACTGCCATAATGGTTATTCAAATGTTGTTTATCGCCTGGCGGTGGCTGCATAGACGATACAATAGAGGTTAGGCCCAGTTGCCCAAATTGAATCGCTAGCGAGCAATGCCATAGTAAGGTTGGAACAAAAAAGATGACCCGATTAAATTGGCCAACAAAGCTGGCAAACACATGAAAGTGGGGGTGATACGGTGGCCAACTATGCTCAAGTTGCCTTAGCATTCTCACTACCAATGCCATTATCGCCCCGCCTAAAGCAAAAAATAATACCGTGGCCAATGTGCCATAAATGGGTGTGGTAAAGAGCTTCTCAATGGTGGTTTTACTTAAGCCGACTTCAGAGAGTACTTGCGTGTTTTGACTTACCCATGGCGAGAGCAATTGCTTAGCATCTTGCTTGTTTCCAGACTTAATTGCGCTAACGACTTTTTCGGCGACAGGCTTAAATGCGGAGTCACATAAACAAAAATACAAAATAATCAGTTCAAAAAACCAAGGATAGGCTGCCAAATCCAGTAAAAAACTCACTATTATTGCGCAAGGAACGACAAGAAGGAGGGTTGCAAGAATACCAGCAGTAAGTTGTTGGCTTACCGCGCGTTCAGGGTGATTGACCTTGGTCGCAATCAAAACGGCTATACGATTAAACCAAAGCAGGGGTTGTAAATCTCTAGAAATCGGGGCAAATCGAGCTAATACTAATGCGCCAAATAAAATACAGCAGCTTTGTAACAGTCCACCGTCTTGGCTCAATAGTTGCGGATTGAATACTTGATTAATCATAACGGCTCGATATTTGGGCTACAAGAGCAAGCGGACAAGGCGCTGTTGTTTTTTAATGCTAAAGCCATGGGTTCAGCGGCGCTTTATTTCGACACTGAACCCATGTGAAACAATTATAACTGTTGTAACAGCGCTATCACCATCATAGCAGAATGCAAACCCGCCTTAATGATATACGAGTCAAAATCAACCGGTGAATCATTATTGGCATTGTCAGATAAAGAACGAATGACCACAAATGGCACGTTAAACTGATGACAAACCTGGGCAATGGCAGCCCCTTCCATTTCGCATGCTGCCATGGTTGGAAAGTTTTCGCGCATTACCTTGGTACGCACAGGATCGCAAATAAAGCTGTCACCAGTACAAATTAAGCCTTCGATGGCTTTTACTTCACCTAACGTTGCAACGGCTTTTTTAGCCGCATTGACCAATGTGTTGTCGGGTAAAAATGCGGCGGGTTGTTGTGCCATTTGGCCAATTTCATAACCAAACGCGGTCACATCAACATCGTGGTGACGTACTTCAGATGAAATAACGATATCGCCAATGGCGAGCTCATCGACAAAGCCGCCAGCTGAACCGGTATTAATCACATGAGTGACCGCAAATTTTTCAATCAGTAACGTGGTTGCAATACTGGCCGCGACCTTACCAATACCTGAACGTGTAACCACAATGTCCTTATCGGCAATGTTGCCACTAATAAATTCGATGCCAGCAACGGTGGTGTGAACAGGATTAACGATTGCTTGCACTAAATGAACAACTTCTGGCTCCATAGCGCCAATGATACCGATTTTCATGGATGAACCTTAACTGATTAAACAAATTTGAATAGGCGCTAATATAGCATGGGCGGGCAATTTTGTGAAAACTAGGCTAATTTAAGTCAGGTGTAAAAGCAATGTAATCGTTAGCGCTAAGGTGCCTTGCTTATGGATATTGTATGGCCAATAAATACAGTCGGTAGGGGGAGAAAACGTTTTACTCTTTGTTGAATAAAGCTTTAAGAATAAAGTGTAAAACGTTTTTAACTCAAACAGCATTTAACTTACAAAGATCAACAGTGCTTACTACTGTTGGCTTTGCGACAGTAAACTGTCAATAGCTTTTACCACACGGATACTGGCATCTTCCATGGTATCAAGATGAGTTAAAATAGCTGACTCATCACCCGATTGCATGGCGGCAACAGCGGCTTTACCGGCGCTGTGGACGCTTTTATGTGGCTGTTCGATTGCTTTGAAACTGGATAAACTGGCAAATTGCTGTCCTTCACCTTGGTAATACCATTTGCCTAATCGACATTCAGTATGGCTATTGACGTTTGCCGTGACATCTTTGTTGGCCAAAATACTGTATACGTTGCTCTTCCATACGCTATGGTCTAGTTTTACCGTCGTTAAAAATGCGGTCATTGACGCTTCACCAATAACACGCTTCATTACGCCAGAGTTTTGCAGTACTTGGGTAACGACTTGATCAATTTGTTCAGAAGAGGCGGCAATATCACTTGAGCATGTTTGGTTGGTGATGACGACTTGTTTAATTTGTTCGGTTTGCTCAATAACGGTAGCGACTAACTTTTCAATATTGGCACTGGCATCATGGGCGTTGCTGGCTAATTGCCTTACTTCGCTTGCGACTACGGCAAAGCCGCGTCCTGCGTCTCCAGCTCTTGCTGCTTCAATGGCGGCATTGAGTGCCAGCAGGTTAGTTTGTTCAGAAATCTGTTGAATTGACGACACTAAGTTGCTAATGCCATTTGCCGAACGGCTTAATTCTGCTGCAGTTGCCATGCTTTTTTCTGCATGGTCATTGAGGTGTCCCGCTCTGTCTTTTAAGTTACCGATGGCAGTACGAGTTTGAGTGAACAGTTTATCGACTTCAGACAACATCTTTTTCTCGTCGTCTAATTTAATTGAGTTAGCCAGTGTAGTATCACGAATGTCATTGAGCATCGTGGCACCTTGTAGCTGTAAGTTAGCGCGCGCAGCATCATAACCAGATTGGTTGTTAGCAAGACTTATTTGCAGCTTTAGCTCAGCAATAATCTGTTGTAATTGATTTGATTCGTCAGTATGTTGCTGTTGTGTCAGGACCAACTGTTTTTTTAAATCAGCAATTTCTTTTTTCAAACTTTGAGTAAAACCAATCATAACATCTCTATTTGTAATCACTACATTAGTTATATAGTGATTAGGTTTAGTCGAATAATCAAGATGTTCGTCTGCGGCATTTCACATAACGTAATAAAATAATTATTACTTTAAAACAAATTCATCTCTTTACCTTAAATTGAGGTAAGAGATGAAAATAAAATACTTAATATTACAGTATTGGGGGGGCAACTGTTTCAATCTCGCCATGTGAGTGTTGGGGGGGAGGTTAAGGCTTTTTATGCTTAAACGGCATCCACAGCAACCCTGTTAACCAGGCATTTTGTTTGACATTAGGGTAATCGGTCAATCCAATATCAATGCTGTCATCGGGCTTACTTGCAACGGCAGTGTAAGTACCAAATAATCGATCCCACCAAATAACACTAAAACCAAAGTTAGTATTACTTTCGGCCATAATCTGGCTGTGATGAATACGGTGCAGGGCCTGGGTCACTAACACATAGCGCGCTGCCTTTTCGATAGGTTGAGGCAAACGAATGTTGGCATGGTTAAAGATAGCAAAACCATTAAGTAATATTTCAAACAATATAACTGCTTCAGCGGGAATACCAATCACTATTATGGCTAAGGCTTTAATCCCTATGCTGGCAATGATTTCAATGGGATGAAATCGCAAAGCGGTACTGCTGTCGACATGACGGTCGGCGTGGTGCACTTTATGTAAGCGCCACAGTAAGGGAATACGATGAAACAACCTATGCTGCCAGTAAATTAGCATATCTAGTAGTAATACACTGACGCCGATAGTAAGCCAAAGTGGCAGTTCTAGGGTATGTAAAAATCCCCATTGCATTTGACTGGTGTACACAGCAAAACCTGTAAGGCCTAATGGTAAAAGTAATCGAGCCATAATCGAGGCAATAATTAATAAACCAAAATTACCTATCCAGCGAGTCAGCATGCTCGCAGTCTGAGGGTTTTTGGCTAATTGTCTTGCCGGAAACAGCGATTCTAGGCTGATCATCAACGCCAAAATGGTCAAAAATATCCCTAATCGGATAGCTGCTATGTCATCGATCATTTTGTGGCTCCTGAAGATCAACCTTGTGTGTAGCTGCTTTTTTACTATTTACATTATTGACGTTTTGACTTTTTAAGGTGTGATAGCCGCCATGTACCCGGGTAAAGATGGTAATTGCCCCTAAAAATGCAAAGCTATAGGCAAGTTCTGGGAAATAAGCCGGCCATAAACAAAAGGCCACAAAAAAGGCGATGGTCTCAGTGCCTTCTGTTAAGCCGTTTAAAAAGTAAAAACTCTTATTGGCAAACTGTGGTCGAGGCAAATTTAACTTTTGCGCGGGTATGGCAAAAGCAAGAAAGCTTGAGCCTGTGCCGATAAACACGGTTAGCAGCACCGCAGCGGCTAGGGCATTGTCAGCTGGGTTGGCTAAGGCGAACCCGAGCACAATGGCAGCATAAAACAGGAAGTCGAGGCAAATGTCTAAATAGCCACCCGCGTCGCTAGTGTGTTTTTGATGGCGAGCAAGGGCACCGTCAAGGCCATCGATAATCCGATTCAGTACAATAAAAACCAGCGCGCCATACCAAAGCTCTAATGCCAGTAATGGCACTGCGAGCATGCCGACACAAAAACCCACCAATGTGAGCTTATCTGGATGGACATGCTTTTTGTCTAATAGCAGCACAGCGGGGGTTAACAGTGGTTTTATTACTGGGGTGATAAATCTATCTAACATATGATTATTCCAATCAATCTATAACTGGTTTATTAAATTGCGCAAGTGAGATGATTTTCCCCTGCGCGGCATCGGCATCAGTTTGGTCGTGAGTAACCATAATGGCAGGTAGCTGATGCTCACGTATTTGATCAAAAACCAGTTGCCTGGTCTCGTGGCGTAATTGGCTGTCAAGCTTACTAAAAGGCTCATCTAATAATATGGCTTTAGGTTGGCTCAGTAACACCCGTAGCAATGCTACCCTGGCTTGCTGACCACCAGATAAGCTCTGTGGGCTACGCTGTTCTAATCCGCCAAGCCCCACTTGAACCAAGGCATCACTAATTGCGGCCTGTCGCTGGGCTTTAGGGCTTGGTGGCATGGCAAAGGCGATGTTGCCTGCAACAGATAAGTGCGGAAATAATAGTGGGTCTTGGTAAAGTAAACCTATGTGGCGTAAATGACTGGCCATTGTGGTGATATTGTGGCCGTTTAAATGCAATTGACCTTGTGCACTAAAGCCTACTGGTAACATTCCCGTTACCCAATTTAATAACGTTGACTTTCCGCTGCCAGACGGCCCCATAATGGTTAAGATTTCACCGCCACGAATAGTCGCACTTAATGATAGTAAGTGTTGCTGCTGGCGACACAAAATAAGCCCATCAATGGTCAGCGCTGATGTTGCGGCGGTATCTGAGTGATTAGCACTAATGGCTTGAGTGTGCATTATTGTCCTTGTTGGTGGCGCTAATGAATGTGTTGGTCATCATTTCTGTTAATTATTTTTGGTAATGGTTTGTGCTAATTAGTTTTGGCAAAAGCCAGGCCAGTAAAAAACCTAAAGCAGGAAGCATCATTTGCATTAATGCATATACAGCACTGATCCTGCGGCTGCCGCCATTGGCGAGTGAAACCGCTTCTGTGGTGATGGTATTAATACGCCCGCCGCCAGTAAGTAAAGTGGGTAAGTACTGGCTAAAACTAATGGCTAAACCCAGTGCACAAGCAATGAATATTGGCCCAATCAACATAGGCAGTTTTATTCTGAAAAAGATTTTAGCTTTGCTGGCTCCAAGGCTGGCCGCCACAATACTAAAGCGTGGGTCAAAACGGCGATAGCTACTGGCCAGCGATAAAAACACATAGGGCAATACAAACAACACATGGGCCAGTACCACATTGATAAAAGTATGCTGGCTGTTAATTTGCTCAAGTAACCACACTAAGCCAAATAAAAACGCGATGCTTGGGATCAGCAGCGGCAGGTAAATTAATACACTGCCCAGTAGCGACAGCGATTTTCCACTGTGTTGCTCTGCCTCTAGTGTAAGTAAGGTTAAGGTGATTGCCAGTGCGGTGGCGCACAGGGCAATCAATAGTGTGTCTATCAGTGGAGTGTGCATTTGTTGTAAGGCACTTTGCCAATGCAGTATCACAAATTGTTGCGGCAAAGCATCAGGAAAATACCAGAAACCAGCAAAAGACCACAACACTAATCCCACTAATGCCAATCCGATAACCGCTAGCATCAACGCTGTGATGACATGGGTGAACTGTTGAATGATGACGCCACCGTACTCTCGCTCGCCATTAGTTAACAGCGGTTTAGCGAACTTAATCACTAAGCGTTCGAGTAACCACCAGCAGGCTAAAACTAATAACGTTAGTTGTATTTGTACTATCGCCCCAGCCGAGGCTTTAATGCGCAGGCTTAAGTCGACATCATGAAACCACTGCATAATGGCCACGGCTAATGTTGGTGGGTTATTAGGGCCTAAAATTAACGGGATTTCGACACTGGCACTGGCGTAAGTCAATACTGCCAATATCGGTAGGCGTAAATGGGGGTAAAGGCTTGGTAACACCACTTTGAAAAATGCTGTCATTGGGCAATAACCTAAGCTTAATGCCACTTTATGCTGCGCCCGTAATGTTTGCCCAAGGTCGGGCTGTGCCAATACGCCTAGCGCCATTAATAATAAAAAAGGCAGTTCTTTTAAGGTGAGCCCTAAAATAATACTCAGCCCCAAGGCATCATGTGGGTATAGCCAATCGGGCGGCGCATCCCAACCACTTAACCAAGGGGATGCTAAACGAGACACCATGCCAGACGGGGTAATAAGAAATCCAATGGCAATGGCCGCCGCTGCATGGGGGATAACCAGAATGGGCCCTAAAAGCCGCTGAATATAACCCAACCACGGGCTAGTAAAGTAACTGGCTAGGATCAAAATAGTGATAATAAAAGCCAATAAAGTGCTCACCAGGCTGGTGGTGATGCTCAATAACGCCATATGACCTATGCCCGGTGTTTGCCATAATTGGCTAAATCCATTGAGGTTAAATTGGGTTTGGTCCAGTGCGGGGATCCAACCAAGCGCGGGCAGAATAACGCCAATTAACCCACCTAATACGGGGAACAGTAACAAGGCCATCATTATAAATGGACTGAAGCGCACCATTGGATTGAACAGCTTGGCTATGGTGCTCATGGCATCACTCCGTAGCGCTCTAACCAAAGCGCGCTAATGACCTTACTCCAACTTGGATCGGGTTCGCTTAATGCTGGGCTGATTGCCTGGTTAGCAATAGTGGCACTGGGATGTGATAGTTTAGGCGGAGCAAACCAAGCTTGCTGCTCACCCGTTAGCTTAGAAATGGCCAGTACACTGGCGTCGCCCCAAACGTTGGCTTGTTGTTTGTGTGCTTGCGCCTGTGGGCTGAGTAAAAAATTAGTCACTAATTTAGCACTGTCCCGATGAGCGGCATTATAAGGAATGGCAACAAAGTGAATATTGCTTAAACTGCCATCTAGCATACGATAACTACGGCTGCTGTTTGGTAGTTCAAAACGGGCAACCGCTGCGGGAATTTCAGCGGCTGAAAAGGTAAACGCTAGGGCAAGTTCGCCATCGCCAATTAAGCGGCGAAGCTCCATGCCACTGGCCATAAAGTGCTGCCCTTTGCGCCATAAATACGGATGTAACTCATCTAAATATTGCCACAATACCGGTAACAACAGCGCCTGGCTTTGTGTCGTTGCAGGTTGATAAAGCAAATGTTTAATTGCTTCAGGCTGTGAGTCGTTTAACACAATTAAGGCGTATTTTAAAAAGCTGGTGGCCAGAAAATCAGGCGGTTTAGGGTAGGTAAATCGCCCTGGATGTTGTTTGGCCCATGCACTTAATTGTTGCAAGGTTTGCGGCGCAGATAGTGTCGCTCGGCTGTCATAATAAAACGTCAATGCCGCTTTGCCCCAGGGCGCTTCCATGCCTTGAGTGGGTACGCCAAAATCGCGGCTCATGGCAGGGTTATTGTCTGGGTCGGTTAAGGCAAAGTTGGGCAATTGCGCTACCCAGTTCGGTGTTAATAATTGATGCTTTGCCATGGCGGCAAAGTTTTCGCCGTTAATCCACACTAAATCGACTTTGCCGTTATTATCGTTATTGGCTGATTTTTCTGCTAACACTCGGCTGACCGCTTCGCCTGTGTCGGTGAGTTTGACATGGTGTAAATTGATTTGATATTGCTGCTTAACTTGTTCGGCAACCCACTGAATATAGCGATTGATTTGCGGATCGCCGCCCCAGGCATGAAAGTACACATCTTGATTGCTGCCGCGAGATTCAATCTCTTCCCATGCGGAAAGCTCATTGGTTTGTGCATAGGCCACGCTCGTCCAAAGGCAAGCATATACACTAACACTCAATGTCAAAGCCGCCACAATATGCTGCATGATGTGATAGATTTTATTGAAAGATATTGGCTTATCGAACCGCATTTAACGACCAGTTATAATCAAGAAAATCGATATCTAATTGCTGTTTTATTGCCGCAGCTTGCTGCTCTGCATTAAGTTGTAATGCGTTAGGGTACAACAATAAAAACGTCTCAACAGAATCCGCCCCTGCAAAGCCTTGGGTAAAGTCATCACCATACCATTTAAAAATGGCAGACAAATATACCGTGTCACCTTTGGCATAATTACGGCTAGTGTCAGCTAAAAAACGTTTGGTTTGTGCATCAAGCTGTTGCTCAAGCTTAGTACCGGTGTAGGCTTCTTCAAGCAGAGCAGGGCAACCAATACTGGCACAATTTACCGCAAAGTGGATTCTAGGATCGTTATAACGATCACTACCACGGATAAGCTTATGTTCAATATCATTGAGACTGCGGTTTTTGCCGAGCAAAGGAATAACGCTTTTGTCCCAGGGGGAGCTAAACAATCCGCCGAGATCTTTAATTGATTCAATATCAGGATATTTGGTTAAGATGAGCTCAACCGTCCAGGCGTTGTAAGCATTGATTAAAAATGCCAATTGCGAGGCCTTATCCCATGCATCAAATTGCGTCTGGCTGATGCTACTGAGCTGCTTGAGGTAGCTTTGCAGTTGAGTGCGTTGCTGCTGCATTGCTGCATAATCTACCGCGCTACTGCTGCCATGATTAATCGGCTTTACGTGCTGACTCACGAGTGCTTGCCATTGTTGGTGCAAGGCCTGCTCTGTTTGAACGACCGCTGGCATGGTATCGGCAGCCACACTGATTTGACTAGACAGCAAGGTGCTACTGAGTAAGGGCGCAATAACCACACATTTGATAAATGCCTTGAATATGCTATTCATTTTTGGGTTCTCTGACTGCTATCGGCAGTATCCCTTGCCGAGCAGTTTACGATTGATTTACACGTGCATCATTTAATGGCTGGCAGTTAACTGCCAGCATTTTATGTCTTTTAAATGACTAGCCACGACGCCATGTGTGGTATTTCTCTAACCAACGAAGCACGGTTTCTGGCGCGTGGTTACGCTTCCATTCTCCCGCGGCGTACTTGTTACCTTCGGCCCATGTGGGGTAGCTGTGTATGGTGCCTAAAATCTTATTCAGTCCTAGGCCGTGTTTCATCGCTAATACAAACTCAGCAATTAAATCACCAGCGTGTTCTGACACCACGGTTACGCCTAAGATTTTATCTTTGCCTTTAGGGGTAATCACTTTAATAAAACCATCGGTGGCACTGTCGGTAATGGCACGGTCGAGCTCAGCAAAATCAAAGCGTGTGACTTCATACTCTATTCCTTGTTGCTGTGCTTCATATTCGTTTATACCCACGCGCGCCACTTCTGGATCGATAAAGGTGGTCCATGGAATAACCCGGTAATCGACTTTGAATTTTTTTAAATGACCAAACAGCGCGTTCACTGCCGCATACCAGCCCTGATGTGCGGCCACATGCGTAAATTGATATGGGCCAACAATGTCACCTGCCGCATAAATATTAGGGTATAGCGTTTCTAAATATTCATTGGTTTGAATGGTGCGATTGGTTTCAATGCCGAGTTCTTCTAAGCCGTAACCGCTTAGACGTGCGCTGCGACCGACGGCGCATAATAGTTGGTCGTACTCGATGGCGTGCTCTTGATCTTGATGCTTAACGATAAGGTATTTTTTACCGTTTCGTAGCTCGCAGCGCAGCGCTTGGTGTGAGGTTAAAACGTTAACGCCACTATTACGTAATGCCAGTGTTGCAAACTCAGACACTTCAAGATCTTCTTTAATCATGATGCGCTCAGCCATTTCAACTTGAGTGACTTGCGAGCCTAAACGGGCAAAACTTTGGGCTAATTCTGAGCCGATTGGGCCGCCACCCAGTACCACTAATTTTTGTGGTGCAGCATCGAGTTTGGCAAACTCGTCCCATAAGGTATCGCTGGTAACATAACCGACTTCTTCTATGCCCGGTAGTGGCGGCACAAATGGGCGAGCACCGGTGGCAATCACAATGCTGCGCGCGGTTAAGCGGCGAGTGCTGCCATCTGTGCAGGTTATTTCAACTGTCCATGGGTCGATTAATTTGCCGTAACCTTTTGCGACATCAACCCCTAAATTGGTATAACGCTCAACACTGTCGTGTGGGGCAATATCGGCTACCACTTGGTGTACACGTGCCATGACTTTTTTAAACGAAAACTCAGGTGTGCTGTCTTCTAGGCCGTAATGATGGGCATTGCGGATCTGCTCAGCTATTTTGGCACTTTTAATAATCGCTTTGCTGGGCACGCAGCCATAATTTAAGCAGTCGCCGCCCATTTCTCCGGCCTCAATTAAGGTCACTTTGGCTTTTACTGCTGCGGCAATATAACTGGTGACAAGACCACCCGCACCTGCACCAATCACAATCATATTGCGGTCAAATTTAGCGGGTTTAGTCCACTTGCTGTATACACGACGTTTTTTAATCATGTTAACGATGGCCTTAGCGATAAGTGGGAATAACCCTAATAGGGCAAATGACACAATCAGGTTAAATGATAAAATGTTCGACAGGCTGTCGATTTGCGCAAGTTGCGTACCAGCATTAACGTACACAAAGGTGCCCAAAAACATACCGACCTGGCTTACCCAATAGAATGTCCACGATTTAAATGCGGTCACGCCCATCAGTAAGTTGATTAAAAAGAATGGGAAAATAGGCACTAAACGCAAGGTAAATAAGTAAAAGCCGCCTTCTTTTTCAATGCCTGCGTCAATTGCCGCTAAGCGCTCTGGAAAACGTTGTTTAATCGTGTCTCGTAATAAATAACGCGACACTAAAAAGGCTAGCGTTGCCCCAATGCTTGAGGCAAATGAGGCAATAATTAACCCTTCGACAATACCAAATAACGCACCTGATGCGAGGGTGAGAATAGCCGCGCCGGGTAACGATAATGCCGTTACAGCCACATATAATGCAAAGAAACCACCGATGACTAATAACGGTGACTCTTGGCGTAGTTGGCTAAATTGCGCCATTGAGCCTTTTAGGCCATCAAGCGTGAGCAATTGATTTAAATCATAATGGAAAAATAGCCCCACCAGTGTTGCAGCAATCAGTAATAGAATAATTTTTTTAAACATGTTTTATCGCCTTAAAATGAATGCTGTAATGTGAGTGTGGCATTTACCGGGAGCTCAGGAAAAACCAAGGTTGATCCGAAATAACCGCCTTCAAACACCGGGCGCCAATTCTTTTGGTTAGTCACGTTATTGACGTCCAGTCTTAAACTTGTTTGCTCAGAAAAATCATAGCGAGTGTTGAGGTTAAGCGTGTATTGATCGCGAATATACACGGTCGCTAAATAGTCTAATGGGTAACTCTTTGTATAGAGACCGGAAAAACCCGCTTTCCATTTCTCAGTAATAGATAATCCGCCATTAAGTGTGAGCGATTGCTCTGGTAAACCTTGTACACGGCTATTTGATGGCGCAAATGAGGCAAAGTTTGGCGCGCCTATTCCCGTACCTGCAATGATATCTGGGCGTGAATTATCAAAGGCATCGGCCACTTGTACCGTATCTTGGCTGCTGGCAGAATTATCATAACGCGCATCTAAGTAACTGTAACCCGCGCTAAACCAATAAGGGTCGGCATCATAAAAGGCTTGCGCCTCAAAGCCTTTAGTTCTGATACCTGTATTGCTGCCATCACGATTTCGCAGACTGCGTTTTTGATCAAACACTGCTGCATCGACATACCAGGCACTATCACTTGGCGCATATTTAATGCCCACTTCGGTTAAGGTGTTTTCGGTAGCAAAGTTTTGGCTGCTAATTTGGTTATTGGCGCCTAATGTGGTGCCGCCTGCCATACTGTTTGAGGTCGATTCGTTATAACTGGCGCTGGCATAGGTGGTGATAAAATCGCTAAGCTGATAGCTAATGCTGATTTGTCCTGATTCGAGCATTTCATTAATGGCGTCACTGGCGGCGATTTGCCCTTGAGGGGCTATGGCATCGCGCGCCTTAACATCATAAAAATCGGCACGATAACCTACGCTGGTCGACAGCTTGTCGGTCCATTGGCTGTTGTGTTGGATCGCGATACCAGTTTGCCAACTGGTTGAGTCTGTCGTGTCAGACAATGAATAGTCGCCACTGCCGTCGCCATCAATGTCGTATTGTGCACCAGGTGACACAAACACCCCTGGGCGAAGTTCAACTAATCTAGCTTGTTGCTCTGCTGTGAGCGGAATACGACGGTTTTCAATGGGGCCGGTTAAATCGATGGGTAAATCTGCTTCGGTGGTAAATTGGCTGTAACCTAGTACTTTGTTGTAACGGATATCGGCGGCCACAATGGTGCTTTGAGCATCATTCCATTGATAGGCTAATTCAACTCTGTTTTGTGCAGTGTCAGCACCATCGATGATTTCAACAAAACTGTTTTGAGCAATTTCTTCACGCTCTAAATGCTGATAGTAGGTAATGTTTTTAACGGTGGCCTTATCGCTTAACTCACGCACGTAAGTACTGTGAACGATAAACGTTTGTGCGTTGTTGATGTTGTCTGGGTCGGTTAACACTTGGCTGCGATCTATTTTCACTAATCCGGTTGGCGACACAATGGCATTAGCGCCTGGTATGGTGCTGCCATTAGGCTGCACACCTTGACCGGTAACATATAAGCCATCATCAATTAATGCTTGGGTTGGGCGGTTAATCCCAGCGTTGTCGGTAAAATCGACATCATAGTATTCGATATTGATGTCCCAGGTACTGACATTATCTGGCAATAGGCGAAATGCCACGAATATGCTGTCGCTTTCAAAACCTGAGTAATCATAATAGCTGCCATTGTCGATATGTTCTGCGCTTAAACGTACGCCACTTTGGTTTTCTACAATGTCTGTGGCGACATCTATTTGAGCACGATAATGATCCCAACTGCCTGCTGAGGCTGTGAGGTTGGCAAACTTGTCATTAGTGGGGGCCACTTTTGAATGTACATTAACAAAGCCGCCATTGCGCTGGCTAGTACCTAGCAAGACAGGTGGCGCACCTTTTACTACATCAATTTGCTCTATGGCGTTAAACGACATTGGGATCCCAAAGCCATTATTACCTGCCTGACGGCGCACTCCGTCTTGGTATAACTCGCCTAACTGGCCACGAATCGTAGGTAAGCTTGATGCGCCAAAGCCGCTAGCTGAGTAGCTATTGGGACTGACTTTTTGAATATCAGATAGGTCGGTGATATTAAGCTGTTCAATCATTTCGCTGGTTATCGGAGTGACCGAACGAGCAATATCCTTTAATGCAACACCATCACCAAAGGGTCCATCCACAGTGCTGTTTTTAGGCGACAAGCCTTTATCATTAACGGTTTTGCCTGATACTTGGATGACTTCAATGGCTGAAGTGTCATCTGCGGCAACCGTTAACGAAGAGAATAAGGCTAAACCAACTGCTACGGCTGTCATGGAACGATTTGGGTAATGATAAATAGGCATGATTTTTTCTTCTGTGATGAACTTGGCCTAAAAGACCTCATGATTAACGACTTTCTTACAACAATCTTATGTCTATTTTTGTTTGTTTAGAACTTAATTGCATAAGTGGTTTTGCAACATAATCTTAGCTTACTCGGTCAATTGGCGGCTGATTAACTTTTTCAGTTAAATCAGTTTAGCCTATTAAAAGCTCATTAGAATGAGTTTTATTTATATTTTTTAAGGAATTATGATGCAAACAACACTTACCAGCGATGTTCAAA
Source organism: Shewanella basaltis (assembly GCF_023283885.1). GTDB lineage: Bacteria > Pseudomonadota > Gammaproteobacteria > Enterobacterales > Shewanellaceae > Shewanella > Shewanella basaltis. Next base: position 111,149 of record NZ_JAKILA010000006.1, on the reverse strand, counting down.
GCAAGTTACAGTGGTCGTTATTGTCTTTACGCTTGGGTGTATTTTTAGTGATGCTCGTGTGGACATTCGATAAATTTGTTAATCCCGGTCACAGCATGAAAATATTTGAGAAGTTTTACGGTATTGGTGGTGTGAATGAGATTGCGGCATACATCATGGGCGGTTTGCAATTGATATTAGTGATTGCCTTTGTGCTTGGGATTAAAAAACGCCTGACCTATGGCGTGATTTTTTTAATGCACGGCGCGTCAACTTTATCTGCATTTAACCAATATTTTGATGCGTTTAACAATTTACTGTTTTTTGCAGCATGGCCAATGTGGGCAGCATGTTTTGCCTTGTACTTATTAAGAGATCAAGATACTAAGTTTACGGTAAAATAATTACCCTGAGCTATGTACGTTAGGCTGGCATTGGCTGACCTAACGTACATAGGTTGGCTTGATGGCTATGGATAACTTCAGTTGCTTACAGTGGTGAATGGGCAGGGTTTGTTTATCTCTACGTGTTAACTTAGTATTGGATGATACTTTTGGATACAATACAGAGATGAAACAGGGTCTAACGCGGCCGGTAACATGGTAAAAGCTGAATGATAAAAAAACCAACAAGTGAGATAGTAGACGGTTTACGCTTAATTGATATTGGCATGGTGCTGTTTATTGAGATCCACTTTGCTAATGGTAAAAAATTACAATCTCGTTCAAGTTTGATTGGTTATCAAATTAATCGCTTCATATTAATTGAATTTCCGACAAAAGACTTTTCTGAAGCCTATCAACACATGCTTGCCAATGCTGAAATTGTGGTCAGAGCAATGACTAACAGTGATTTTAAAGACATCATTGCATTCAAGTCATCGATATTGTCTGTGGTTAATCAACCTGTGCGCATGCTAAGCCTGAGTGTGCCTAAATCCATCACCAAGAAAAAAATCAGAGAACAGCAACGCGTCAATATTGAGCAAAATGTGTTTCTTATGCATAACGACAATAAAATTAGCGCCAAAATGCTCGACTTTTCTGCTACAGGGTGCTTTGTCACTCTTGCGCCTAAAGCATTGAGTATTATGCAAGATGAAGACGTGCATGTTGCTATTTCGATTAATGACAGCCTGTCTGGCATATTAACGGGGAAGGCGGTTAAAGTTCAGCATCTTGACGACGAAATGACTCTGGGGATTAAATTTTCTGACGAGCATCCTGAGTTGAAAAACACCCTGTTTGGCCATTTTTTGGTGAGCTCTGTTAAAAAGTAGTGGCTGCATTTAGGGATTTTTAGACAAAAAAATGCGCATCAAATGATGCGCTAAAATTCACAAGCAAACTTGTTCGTCAGCATAAATAGTGTATTAATTAACCTCAGCTCTGGATAACAAACGCCTTTCAAGCAGTCATTTGCCTTCCTCACTGCGTTGAATTAACTTGCAATAGGCTAGCTATTGACGCGTTAATTCGCCTTGTTAGCAAAACAAATCACAAGCTTGACAGTGGATTTTAGTCAATCTATTGATTTATATCGTTATCAATACATCTCTTATCCAGAGTTGAGGTTAATTAGCCTGTCATTTATGACAGGCTATGCTGCATGCCACACGGTTAATCTAAATAGTTTAAAATTCCCATCGCGGCATCACGGCCTTCTGCAATCGCGGTGACGACCAAGTCAGATCCGCGCACCATATCACCACCAGCAAACACTTTAGGGTTAGTGGTTTGGAATGGGTTGTCATCAACTTTAGTTGCTTTAACTAGGCCCCATTCGTTGGTTTCAATACCAAAGTCGCTAAACCAGTCTGCTGGGCTTGCTTGGAAACCAAATGCAATAATTAGCGCATCGGCTTCTAACACTTGCTCGCTGCCTGGAATGACTTCAGCGCGTTGACGACCGCTGGCATCGGCTTCACCCATTTGGGTTTCCACACACTCAATGCCCACAACCACACCATTTTCAGCTTTAATGGCCACAGGTTGGCGATTAAATAAGAAATTCACGCCTTCTTCGCGCGCATTTTGCACTTCACGGCGTGAACCAGGCATGTTGGCTTCGTCACGACGATATGCACAAGTAACGCTTTTAGCGCCCTGACGCACGGCTGTACGCACACAGTCCATGGCCGTGTCACCACCGCCTAGTACCACTACGTTTTTGCCTTCAAGGCTTAAATAGGGCGTAGATTCATCTTGTGTACCCATTAAATGATGCGTGTTACCAATTAAGTAGGGCAGGGCTTGAATAACCCCTTGTGCATCTTCATTAGGTAGCTTGGCTTTCATTGCGGTATAGGTACCCATGCCAAGGAACACGGCATCGTATTCATCAAGTAGGCTTTGAAAACTGATGTCTTTACCTACGGTGACACCCATTTTAAATTGAATGCCCATACCTTCAAGCACTGAACGGCGCGTTGCCATGACAGCTTTATCAAGCTTAAATGACGGAATACCATAGGTGAGTAAGCCACCAATTTGCGGGTATTTGTCATACACCACGGCTTGTACGCCATTACGGGCTAAAATATCGGCACAGCCTAAACCCGCAGGACCAGCACCAACAATAGCCACACGTTCTTTACGTGGTGTGACTTTGGTCATGTCTGGGCGCCAACCTTGAGAGATTGCGGTGTCGGTAATGTATTTTTCTACATTACCAATGGTGACTGCACCAAAGTCATCATTTAGGGTACAGGCACCTTCACATAAACGGTCTTGAGGGCAAACGCGGCCGCAGATTTCTGGCAGGGTGTTGGTTTCGTGTACCAAATCTGCCGCTTCCATAATGCGACCTTGCTCAGCCAATTTTAACCAGTTTGGAATGTAGTTATGCAATGGGCACTTCCATTCACAATACGGGTTACCACAGTCAAGACAGCGATCAGCTTGTTCTTTAACTTCAGGTTGAGTGAACTGCTGATAAATCTCTATAAATTGTGTAGCACGCTTTTTAGCTTCATGTTTTACGGGGTCTGCACGACCCACTTCGATAAATTGAAAGTCATTGCTCATGATTATCCTGCCTTTACAACTAATTCCGGACTCTTCTGCTCAATTTTAAGCAGGTCAGCAACGGCAATATTTTTTGGTTTAACCAGTACGAAACAATCTAACCAGTTTTCAAAATCACTTAAAATCATATGGGCATGTTCACTGCCGGTTTCTGCGTAGTGAGTTTCGATAAGGCCTTTTAAGTGCTGCTGGTGGATAGTAGACTCAACTTTTTGCGTATCAACCATTTCAGTATTAACGCGGCGGTTAAAGCGACCAAATTGGTCAAACACGTAAGCAAAGCCACCTGTCATACCGGCGCCAAAGTTAACCCCAGTTTTACCCAAAATAACCACGATGCCACCGGTCATGTATTCACAGCCGTTATCACCCACACCTTCAACAACAGCGATAGCGCCCGAGTTACGCACGCCAAAACGCTCGCCAGCTTGACCTGCTGCAAACAATTTACCGCCGGTAGCACCATACAAGCAGGTATTACCCATGATGGCACTACGCTCACTTTGGAACGGGCTACCAATCGGTGGATGGATAACGATCTTACCGCCAGACATGCCTTTGCCAACATAGTCATTGGCATCGCCACAGAGTTTAAGTTCAAGTCCTGGGCTGTTCCACACGCCAAAGCTTTGACCCGCACTACCAGAAAATCCAAGGCTAATTGGCTCTTTTGTGCCTTTTACGCCAATTTTAGTGGCGATAAAACCAGACAGTGCAGCACCAACAGAGCGATCAGTATTATTAATTGTATACTGATATGAATACGCTTCACCCGCTTCAATGGCAGCTGAGCAGTCGGCCAATAACGTTTGGTTTAGCTGGCCAACATCAGACGGAGGATTAACCTCTTTCCATGTCAACCCTGAGTTTGGCTTAACTGTCGGCTTATACAAAATAGGTGCTAGATCTAAACCGCGTTGTTTATCGGTTTGTCCTTCAATTGCGTGCAACCAATCGCTACGACCTACTAAGTCTTCAAATTTACTGACACCTAATGCTGCCATCCATTCACGCACTTCTTGAGCCACAAACTCAAAGTATGTCATGACGCGTTCAGGCAAACCGTGATAGTGGTTATCGCGTAGGTTTTTGTCTTGTGTTGCCACACCAGTTGCACAGTTGTTTAAATGACAAATACGTAAGTATTTACAACCTAGTGCAATCATAGGCACAGTTCCAAAACCAAAGCTTTCGGCACCAAGAAGTGCTGCTTTAATCACGTCAGTTCCGGTTTTTAAACCACCATCTACTTGTAAGCGGATTTTATGACGTAGACCATTTTCAACTAGCGATTGATGCACTTCAGCTAAACCAAGCTCCCATGGAGAACCGGCATATTTAACTGACGTAATAGGGCTTGCGCCGGTACCGCCATCGTAACCAGAAATGGTGATCATGTCGGCATAGGCTTTTGCCACACCAGTTGCAATAGTACCAACGCCTGGCTCTGAAACCAGTTTTACCGATACAAGCGCTTTTGGATTGATCTGTTTTAAATCGAAAATCAGCTGGGCTAAATCTTCAATTGAGTATATGTCGTGATGTGGTGGTGGAGAAATTAAGGTCACACCAGGACGAGCATGACGTAGGCCCGCGATTTCAACACTGACTTTGTGGCCGGGTAACTGACCACCTTCACCAGGTTTTGCACCTTGAGCCACTTTAATTTGCAGCACATCAGCGTTAACAAGGTAATGAGCGGTAACGCCAAAGCGACCCGATGCAATTTGTTTAATGGCTGAGTTACGTTCGGTGTTAAAACGTCTTGCGTCTTCTCCACCTTCACCTGAGTTAGAGCGGCCACCCAAACGGTTCATGGCAATCGCCAATGCTTCGTGGGCTTCTGGGCTTAATGCACCAATACTCATGGCTGCACTGTCAAAGCGAGGGTACAAGGTTTCTGGACCTTCAACCTTGGCAGTGTCGATAGCCTCTAATTGGCCTTTAATGCCAATCAAATCGCGCAACGTTGCCACTGGACGGTCATCCACTAAGCGAGCAAACTTTTTGTACTCAGCATAGTCTTGGTTTTTAAGTGAGGCTTGTAAGGTATTGACTACGTCAGGGTTAAAGGCATGGTATTCGCCGCCCTCAACGTATTTCAGTAAGCCACCTTGTGGCAATGGCACGTGTGCACGATAAGCGGCGGTGTGCAGGATCTTTTGATCGTTTGCGATATGTTCAAAGCTGACACCTTCAATACGGCTTATCACGCCTTTAAAGCATAAATCGATCACGTCACGCGCAAGCCCAACGGCTTCAAACTGTTGGCTACAACGGTAAGAGCCAACGGTGCTGATGCCCATTTTAGACATGATTTTACGCAAGCCTTTTTCAATGCCGTAACGGAAGTTAAGCATTAATGGGGTCACGTCTTCTATTTGGTGTAATTTGGCCATTGCAGAAATCGACTCATACGCAAGGTATGGGTAAATGGCTGTTGCGCCAAAACCAAGTAACACAGCAAAATGATGTGGGTCACGTGCAGAGGCAGTTTCAACAATAATGTTGGTGTCGCAGCGAAGGCTTTTATCAACTAAACGGGTTTGCACCGCGCCAACCGCCATCGCAGCAGGGATCACTTGAGCATTTTGTGCAACAGCGCGGTCAGACAATACTAATAGCGTTGTACCACTGCGTGCTAGGCGCTCTGCTTCATCGGTAATGCGATGAATGGCTTGTTCTAGACTTTCGTTGGTGTCGTAATTTAAATCAACGGTATTGGCACGGTAATTTGTGCTGTCTAAACCGAGTAGCTGGTTAAAGTCGCTAAACAGTAGTATCGGTGAGTTAAACATCACTCGGTAAGCGTTACCCGTGGTTTCGCTAAAGAGGTTTTGTTCACGTCCCACACAGGTGGCTAACGACATAACGTGTTTTTCACGTAATGGGTCGATAGGCGGGTTGGTGACCTGGGCAAATTTTTGACGGAAATAGTCATACAAGGAGCGTGACTTTTTCGACAATACTGCCATAGGCGTATCGTCACCCATAGAACCGATTGCTTCTTCACCTTGGCTTGCTAATACCCAAATAACTTGTTCTAACTCTTCCCGAGTAAAACCAAATTGCTTTTGGTATTGCAATAATGTTTTTGAATCAAAACCACTAGCGCCTAATTTAGCCGCTGGCATTTGCTCTGCTGGAATTAAGGTTTGGCTGTTTTTAGCCATCCATTCTTTGTATGGATGACGACGTTTTAAGTCATTGTCGATTTCAAATGACTGATATAAACGACCATTGACGGTGTCAAGTACGAGCAGTTCACCCGGACCGACACGGCCTTTTTCTATCACTTCGTCAGCGGCATAATCCCAAATACCGACTTCGGAGGCTAAAGTTAAAATACGATCTTTAGTGATCACATAACGCGAAGGACGCAAACCATTACGGTCAACGGCGCAGGCGGCATGACGACCATTGGTCATTACAATACCTGCTGGGCCATCCCAAGGTTCCATGTGCATTGAGTTAAAGTCATAAAAGGCTTTAAGTTCATCGTCCATTTCTGGGTTTGATTGCCACGCAGGTGGAATAAGCAGACGCATGGCGCGGTATAAGTCCATACCACCAGATAACAACATCTCTAGCATGTTATCGAGTGACGATGAATCGGAACCTGTTTCGTTCACAAATGGCGCCGCTTGCTGTAAGTCGGGTAGCAGCGGTGAATTAAATTTGTAGGCGCGTGCGCGTGCCCATTGACGGTTACCCGTAATGGTATTGATTTCACCGTTGTGTGCTAAGTAGCGGAACGGTTGCGCTAGTGGCCATTTTGGCGATGTATTGGTAGAAAAGCGCTGATGAAATAAGCAAATCGCACTCTTCAAGCGAATGTCGGCAAGGTCGGTGTAAAATGAAGGCAAGTCTGCCGGCATCATTAACCCTTTATAGACAATCACCTGGCCAGATAAGCTGGCGACATAAAAATCTTTATCGTCGGTAATTTGTTGCTCAAGACGACGACGTGCCATATATAGGCGACGTTCTAGATCTTTTTCACGCCACCCCACAGGCGCGTTGATCAGAACCTGATAAATTTGTGGCAAACTTGCACGGCCAATCTCCCCCAGAACATCTGGATTAACCGGTACTTTACGCCAACCTGCAACACTCAGTGTTTCTCTTTGTAATTCTTTTTCTAAAATGAATTTAGCTTCGTCAGCACGTTGTTCGTCTTGACTGAGAAACAGCATGCCAACGGCAAACTTTCGGCTTAAATGCCAATCGTTTTCTGCTGCAATAGCTTCAAAGAAAGCAGTAGGCATTTGCATTAATAAACCACAGCCATCACCTGTGCGTCCGTCAGCTGCAATACCACCACGATGCTTCATTCGATCGAGACCATGAATTGCGGTACGCACAATGCGATGACTGGCGTCACCGTCCATTTGTGCTATTAATCCAAATCCGCAATTGTCACGCTCAAAACTGGGATGATACAAGCTCATACAAAAAACCCCCTAAACCTCTACTGGATACGACTCGGGGTAAATGTGAAACATTCCATAGATATGCACCCGAACCATTCAAATTAAACTGAGAATGCATAAAGGTCAAACCAAAAAAATGCAACAAACTGAAATATAATTACCAAAAATGTCGTGCAACCCACAAAGTTAACGTTAACGTAAACTGTGGTTTTGCACCTATAACCTTATGAATAAAAACAATTTTAGAAATAATTCAAACAAATGATTACCTTTTTGTAACAATTGTGTAGAATTGTTTTTGAAATAAAAATAGTGAATTTTATTTCAAATACAGTTATTGGGTAAAAAATTAATCTAAATGAGTAAATATTCATTTTTAGGTGTTGGTGATTAACATGCAATGTTTTAAACGTGTTTGCCCAACGCTCGCCAGTCGTTAGCATACTTGACTCTTTCGAACATTTTATTGATTTAGCACCAAGACAGACGTTTAACTGCTCTCTAAAATGCGCCCTTTCGAGCGATATTTGGGGGTAATGTGAGCTTAGATAATTACGTTAATACTTTTGGTGCCTACTGCAAAGCTCGTTATGGTCAACGTATTAAAAAACTCACCATAGATGCTCAATTTACTTGCCCTAACCGAGATGGCACTTTGGGGGTGGGCGGCTGTACTTTTTGTAATGTCGCATCTTTTAGTGCTCAACAAGGTCTTGAACAACCCATCTCAATTCAGCTTGCTGAGGGCAAGTTACGCGCTCATGCGCGCCCAACCGACAAGACTCATTCACCAAGATCTAAGGTAGCAAGTGACAAATATATCGCCTATTTTCAAGCTTATACAAGCACATACGATGAGTTTAGTCAGCTAAAAATTAAATACGATCAGGCCGTGGCGGACAAGGACATTGTGGGGCTGCACATAGGTACACGCCCCGATTGCGTCTCAAATGAGGTGATCGATTTACTGGTTCGGTATCAACGACAAGGTTTAGATGTCTGGCTAGAACTTGGTTTACAAACCAGTAACGTATTAACGTTAAAAAGAATCAATCGTGGCCATCATTTAAATGAGTACCGCAAGACAGTCAATGCGGCTCGATCTCGAGGGATCAAAGTGTGTACTCATTTGATTTTAGGTTTACCCGGTGAAACAACCGTAGATTACTTTAATAGTTTACAAACGGTATTAGGCATTGGCGTGGATGGCATAAAACTGCACCCTTTGCATATTGTCGAAGGCAGCACCATGGCAAAGCAGTGGCGATACAAGTCAATGCCATTGCTGACTTTAGAGGAATACGCTTGTGCTGCTGCAACATTAATTCGTCACACACCTCAACATGTTATTTATCATCGTGTTACCGCCTATGCAAAAAAACCAATATTGCTTGCTCCAGACTGGTGTGCATATCGTTGGCAAGGTTTAGTGGCAATTGTTGATGAACTGCGTGAATACGGTGGGCAAGGCAGTGCTTTGGCTAGCTTTGGTAAAATGGCTTGATGCTAACAGCTTTTAGATTGCGGTTTTTATCACTTATTTGAAGCAATTAGTGTCAAATTGAGTTTTTTTTAAACATTGGTAATGCCGCTGGTACAGTGTTGTTAATAAGTTGTTGTCATTTTAAAGAAAAGTGGGCCGATTGATTAGCAAATCTTGCATAGGGTATTTTACTCGGTATTATGAACGTAATTTTATAAAGCTAGATTTTTTTAGAGGTACCTCGATGGCCACAACGCAGTTAGACTCAATATTGGATCTCAATACGCTTGAGCAATATATCAGTGCCATTGGTGCTGGCACCTTATTAAAAAGCGTCGTGTTATTTGAGCAGTTAATGCCTGAATATGTTAGTAGTCTGGTTAAAGCAAATGAGGCGAGCGACAAAGAAACATTGTGTGCTGAAGCACATAAGTTCAAAGGCGCAGCAGGTTCAGTTGGTTTAAAGCGCATTCAGCAATTTGCTCAGCTATTGCAACACAGTGAAGAGGCCAATTGGGATGCTGAACATAAAACTTGGCTGAACCAAATTGTTGAGCATGCAGCTAAAGATTTACAGCAATTAAAAGAGTACTTAGAAGCGAAGGCTTAATCAGTATTACGCTGTTATTTGTATACCCAAAATGCCTCATTTTATGAGGCATTTTTTGTGGGCGTTTGTCATGTAATCATTATCATTGACTTGTTATTTGACCTTATTTAATTCATTATTTGAATCAACATAGCTAAGGGCAATCGCTTACATGAAAAACCTTCCAAGCCTTAAAAATCTTTACTATTTGGTGCATCTGCATCAAGAGCAAAACTTCAATCGTGCCGCCAAAATGTGTTTTGTGAGCCAATCCACGCTGTCTAGTGGCATTCAAAACCTTGAAGAACAACTGGGCTATCAGCTTATTGAGCGTGATCATAAATCGTTTATGTTCACTGCCATTGGAGAAGAAGTTGTTGAGCGTGCCCGCAACATTTTAACCAATGTTGATGATTTAGTTGAGTTAGTCAAAAACCAAGGGGAGCCAATGACGGGTGAGATCCGTTTAGGCTGTATCCCAACTATTGCGCCATTTTTGCTCAGTCGGGTGGTTAAACTGTGTCAGAAAGACTATCCGAAATTAAGTTTGTTGCTAAAAGAAGACACCACAGAGCGTCTTTTGGATGCCCTCGCTAAGGGCGAACTTGATTTATTAATCTTAGCATTGCCCGTAGATACAAATGGGTTTCACAGCATGAAAGTGGGCATCGATCCCTTTAAAATGGTGATGCATAAAGAGCTGTCTGAGGGGGTTGTTCAGCCCATTGATTATCAGAAAATGCCAGACGAAAGTATCTTTTTACTGCAAGCTGAACATTGTATTACGGGCCATGCAATAACCGCTTGCCAGTTAGGTGACAGTGCCAAGGTTAATCCATTTGCTGCTACGAGTTTACATACGCTTGTGCAAATGGTGAACAGTAAATTAGGCACGACTTTTTTACCGCAGATGGCGATAGATACCGGTATTTTAAATGATACGGATTTAATTGCTATCGACCCACCCGGTGAAGCACCTTACCGAGATATTGGTTTGGTTTGGCGTCAAACGACTAGCCGTATTTCGACCTTTAGAACGTTAGGCTTAGCGATTCAAAAAACATTATTAGCCCAAGAGTTACCCAGGGCCTGTTGACCTTTCAAGGTTGTTTTTGCAGCGAATTGTTGGCCATTACTCATATACAAGTGCGCGGCAGAGACTTTGAGGTGTAGTTATTCTACATAAAAAGTCGATAACGCAGTAAAAATGACCAACAAACGCTGCCCACAGGGTTCGGCTAAAAACGTTTTACTCTTTGTTGAACAGATTTTGCTTAGGTGACTAGGCTACAATCCATTCGCCTCGATTAAAACGTTTTTAACTCGAACAAAATTCAACCAGCAAAGATCAACAGGCCCTAAATAACCACAGTATTTTTATCAAGAATAGGGTTCTAAGCAGATGATGTTGGTTTAAGGGGGGCAGCACCAAATACTTCAATTGGGTGTTGTTTTCCTTTTAAGGTAATTGGGCCTAGGTCTGTCAATTGATACTGGCTATTTTGCTGTTCTAATCGATGTACCACATCCCCCGATAACAACATTCGCTGACCCAAGGGATTACATTGATCTTGTAGTCTGGCCAAGGTATTTAACACGTCACTAAAGAAACTGATTTCTTGCTTGTGTACGCCTACGACTGCGGCCACTACCTGACCGCAATGGGCTGCGGCCTTAAACTTAGGTACAAAACCATACTGCTGCTCAAAATAATGACTCTGCCATTTAAGCTGTTGGCAAAATTCAAAATAAATATTCATACAACGGTCGTGTTTTATTCCTTGATCTAAGGGCCAATGGATTAAAACGGCATCGCCCATATAACGGTATATTTCAGCGTCATTGTCTGAAACGGTATCAGCTAACATACTAAAACTATCTTGGATTAAGCGACTAAATCTGTAATCGCCTAGGGTTTCGGCGTGAGAGGTTGATGAAACCATATCAATAAATAAAAATAATTGATGCTCATATCTTGGCTTATGATATTTGCCCAATCCTATGTTGAGTAAGACTTTTGGGCCGACTAAAAGTGCCATTTGTTCAATAAAAGCCAAACTGACGCGCACTACCACTAGGTATACCACCAAGGCTTGAAAAGACGGACTGTAAATGATGTGAATACTGAGCATTTGCCTTAATGTCACCATGTGGTTGTCTATGGCCCACATGTTTAAAAATTGAGTGACGTAGGCCAAAGTGGTGGCACCGAGCATTAAGAATAAACCTTTAAACACTACAGAGAACAAATAGGGCAGACGGCTAATTGCACTAAAATCGGCGATAAGGTTTGACATCCAATGCAATCCACCAAAAACAAACCCCATGAAAATGGCAAGGGTTGCTAAGTCAGCATTACTAATGGCCCAGTCTGGTAGTTGTGCTGATTGTGAATAGCGAAAAAAAACAAATGACGCCATTGCGACGCTCCAAGCAAACACAGCGAATAATAATTTTTGAGTTTGACGGCGTGCTTTCACTTGTTATCTAGATGCCCGAATGGTTGAGTGATAAGCGCTGTAGTTTATAGAAGAACGGCGCTATTGGGATAGTTTATTTGTGATTTAGATCAAGAGATGTGCAGAAAAATGTGCCCCTGCGTAAACTTTTGTCATTTTTATGGAACTTACTTTTACAGCAGGCCCTGATTATTTAGCCAAATGCATTGGTTAAAATTTGCTGAGTAAATTCAATTTTTAAATAGAAACCTCTTGGGTTTGATAACTGTATGCTGCCATCTTCTGCAATGCTTTCTGTTAATGCGTGGCTGTTTGCTGCTTTGGGCCTTAACTGCAGTACTTCTCCATGTCTTGCGGTTATTTTGTCGACTTTGCCAAGCGCAATTAACTCCATTATCTCTTCCCAATCCTGTTGGAGTTGTTGTGCTTGAATGGCATTGGGTTGCCACAGTATGGGGGTTCCCACACGTCGCTCTGCGACTGGGATGCTACGTTCTCCTTCTACTGGTACCCACAAAACGTGTTGTAACTTATGAAACACAACGCTGTCCTGCCATGTGAGCCCTTGGATATTGACTAAAGGGGCTACGGTGACATAAGTGGTTTCAAGTGGTTTGCCTTTATGATCAATTGGGATCGTTTTTAATTCGACACCAAGGTGGATAAAGTCAGGTTGTGGCTTAGATCCTGCCAATGCGCCCAGTTCGGATTCGATTAATTGACCAACCCAGCCTTTATCGCGCCTTAGATGTTCTGGTACCGATATATTGTTATCAAAAGCAATATCAGCAAGTCGGATCCCAGCCATATTGTTTGCTCTTTGCATTAACTCATTAAGGTCTTTTGGAGGGGATTTAGCCATGGACGAATGAAAACCCTTACGGTATTGGTGTGGGTGAATAGTATACCAAACAAAGGCCAACAATTAACCTCAAGTGCATGGTCGGTTTAGGGTTAATAGTGGATAAGATGACTTGTTATAGTGTGTAATTTAGCGGGCATTATGCTAACAAGTATTGATCTAAAATGACAAATATCGTGACAGTATTAATGCTGATTAAAAAACACACACCTTGATGGCGTGTATAATTAAATGAACTATTTATTATTTAATGCATTGTTTTTAAAGGGGTTAAATCTATATTGTTTACATGTCTATTAGTTTGTCCCAAGTTACTCTCCTTTTTCCCTAGTATTTCACACACAGTTATCCACAGATTTAATGGATAACTGTATAAATCGATGCCTTTAACTGATTAAAAAGGCCAAGTCAACGCAATAAAATCGCTTTTTTAGCCGTTTTATTTAAAATAAGTCTTGTTATTTGTGCATAACTTGATTGTGAGTCTAAGCTGTTGTACTACTTTTTTGTGGCTGTTTGTTTTTTGTGCGATCTTGTCGATCGATAATTTTCATACACTATGAAAATATTTAAATATTTGTTTTTTAATGTTTAATTTTGATTATCCGTGCTGTTCAAAAAAAACAGTATTTGCTGTTTTTTATGCAGTTATTAAGGTTTACCAAAGTTTCGAACAGAGATATCCACAGATTTTGTGGATAATCTACAGTTGCGTTCATCTCTCCTGTTGATAAATATTATGTGTTAACGAGGTTATTCAATTATCCACAATTGAATCTAATCATTGTGGCAGTTTACTTTATGGCTACATCTTGTCGGTAAATCTAGCATCTGATGTTTTTTCAAGGTTGCTTTGTTGCCAATGATGGCCATGACACACATATACAACCGCGCGGCAAAGACGTTGAGGTGTCTTGATTTTACGTAGAAATTTGATAACCCAGTAAAAATGGCCAACAAACGCCGCCAGTATTGTTCGGCTAAAAATGTGTTACTTTTTGTTCAATGGCACTTTGCAAATACCGCGTTGCTTAGTTGACTGGGCATTGATCCATTTGCCTCGATGAACACGTTTTAACTCGACTAAAATTCAACCAGCAAAAATATACAGGCCATAGTAACGGCGATTTTGTGCGCAATTTCCTGATTTTAGTTTACTTATTCTACTTATTAGTCTGGATTGAAGCTAAATAGAAGTTTGCCGATAGGCATGCTTTGTGAAACAATCAGACGATATAAAATTTGTTAATTTTGGAGTCCATGTGATTGATAGCGACGGCTTTCGCGCAAATGTGGGCATCATTATCTGTAATAAGTTTGGACAAGTAATGTGGGCTAGGCGTTTTGGTCAGCATTCATGGCAGTTTCCACAAGGTGGGTTAGACGATGGCGAGTCGGCTGAAGAAGCCATGTATCGTGAGCTTTACGAAGAAGTGGGACTGAGACCTGAACACGTTCAAATTTTAACATCCACACGATCTTGGTTACGTTATCGTTTGCCCAAGCGTTTGGTTCGCCAAGAGAGCAAGCCTGTTTGTATTGGCCAAAAACAGAAATGGTTTTTACTACAATTAAAAGGTCACGATAACACCATTAATTTGAATTCTTCAGGTCATCCAGAATTCGATGATTGGCGTTGGGTCAGTTATTGGTACCCTGTACGTCAGGTAGTGTCTTTTAAGCGCGATGTATATAGAAAAGTGATGAAAGAGTTCGCATCGACGACATTAGCGCTGCAAACGCGCGAATTCAGTAAGAAACGAAGCAAACAACGGAGTTAACTGATTTCATAGAGGGTTGGAACAGTGTTAAATATGCTCAGGGATATTACCCAGGCTGTTGCTAGAGCAAATAGCTTGGAGAGTGCATTAAATATTTTAGTGGCGCAAACTCGGATTGCCATGGCAACCCATTGCTGTTCTATTTATATCCTTGAACAACAAAACCTTGTGTTGTCTGCTACAGAAGGGCTCGAAAAATCAGCCGTGGGTCGTGTGAGTATGCCATTGAGCGAAGGCTTAGTGGGGTTAGTTGCTCAACGTGAAGAACCTATTAACCTTGCTGATGCCCGCATTCATCCTCGTTTTAAATTATTCCCCGAAGCGGCAGAAGAAGAATATCGAGCCTTTTTAGCTGTGCCGATCATTTTTCAAAAATTGGTTGTTGGCGTTATTGTGGTGCAACAACCCGAAGCAAGACAATTTAGTGAGAGCGAAGAAGCGTTTTTAATGACCTTGGCAGCCCAACTCGCCGTTGTCGTCAGAAGCCTTAAACATAAAGCTGCAGTGACTAATGTTCAACACCAAGTCGTGTTTAATGGCGTAACAGCCTCCAGCGGTATTGCTATTGCCCATGGTTTGGTGTTGGGCGGCATGATCTCCCTAGAACAACCTCAACGACATTGTGACGATATTGACAGCGAATTAATGCGGCTTAAGCAAGCAATGCAACGTTGTAGTGATATGTTGTCGACGATATCTCAGCGTTTTGAACGTGAAAAGTCAGGTGATGTCGCCTCCATTTTTACAGCCTTTAAATTGCTACTTGATGATTCTAGTTTGGGTGGCGAGTATGCCAGAGAAGTGACATTAGGATGGCAATCTGAATCTGCGGTAAGCCGTGTATCTCTTCGCTACATTGAACAGTTTTTAGCGATGGAAGACCCTTACTTAAAAGAGCGTGCTAGCGACATTCGCGAGCTGGGTCAAAAAGTATTGCGTCAGTTGATTGAGCCTGGTCGCTTAGAGGTTGATCCTGACAAACCTGTGATTTTAGTGGCCAAAGAAGTTGACGCTACTTTGCTGGCAGAATTTCCACGACAAAAACTGGCAGGTATTGTCACTGAGCGCGGTGGGGTTAATGCCCATGCAGCCATTTTAGCGCGTGCTTTAGGTGTGCCTGCCATTGTTGGTACAGAAGACATTTTGTCGACAGATATCGATAAGAAGTTATTAGTTCTTAATGCAACTCGTGGGCAATTACTGGTTTCTCCTTCTCCTGCGGTTATTGAAGAATATCAGTTGCTGCTTGATGCCGATGTTGAAAAACAAAAGCAATTTTCTGCTGAACTCAGCTTGCCGTCGATTACCACAGACGGCCAACGGATCCATTTGTATTTAAATGCGGGTTTGTTAAGTGGTATTTCATCTGAAATAGCTGAAGGGGCCGACGGTATCGGGTTATATCGCACTGAAATTCCGTTTATGTTGCATCAACGTTTTCCGAGTGAAAGTGAGCAAATCAGTGTTTATCGTAAAGTGCTTAATGCGGCGGGTGATAGGCCTGTCGTGATGCGTACCCTTGACGTGGGTGGCGACAAACCTTTGCCTTATTTTCCGATTAAAGAAGATAACCCTTTTTTAGGGTGGCGTGGTATTCGTTTGTCGCTCGATCATCCTGAATTATTTTTAGTGCAGTTGCGAGCAATGTTACAGGCTGGCGGTCAAGGTCATCAATTACAAATACTGTTACCTATGGTGAGTACCCTGGATGAAATCGATCAAACCTTGGTGTACCTTGAGCAAGCATTTACTGAGTTAAATCAAGAGCTCACATTTGAGCTAGTGAGGCCAAAAATTGGTGTCATGCTTGAAGTGCCGGTATTGCTGTATCAACTGCAGGAAGTGGCAAAACGAGTCGATTTTGTGTCTGTTGGCAGTAACGACTTAACCCAATATTTGTTAGCGGTTGATCGTAATAACCCGAGTGTGAGTTCGTTATTTGACAGCTACCACCCAGGTATTTTACGTGCGCTGAAACTGGCTGTCGATGAGTGTGAACAATATGATCTCGATGTCAGTGTTTGTGGTGAATTAGCGGGCGAGCCTTATGGCGCTTTAGTGCTTGTAGCAATGGGGTATCGTAAATTAAGTATGAACCAGGCGAGTTTAGCCAGAATTAACTACATTTTACGACGTGTATCTCAACAAGATTTATCTGAGTTACTGACACTGTTATTGATGCAGTCTAATGGACAGCAAGTGCGTACTTTATTGGGCAGTTTTGTTGAGAATAATGGTTTAGATGATCTGATAAATCCATAACATACTCGTTATAACGCGATGATATGAAGCACTGATTAATCAAGGGTATTTTTTATGGATAGTATGCTGCAGGTTTTTATTATTTGTTTGTTTTTAGGCTCCATTGTTGGGTTTTTGGCTGGATTGCTTGGTATTGGTGGTGGGCTTATCATTGTACCTGCGTTAATTTATATCTTGCCGTCAGTTGGCGTTAGTGTTGCTCAACTCACTCATGTCGCCATTGCGACCTCATTGGCTTCAATTATTTTAACCTCGATGTCATCCGCTACAGCGCACCAGAAGCGTGGAAATGTCCCCTGGGAGTTGTTTAAACCCATTATGCCTGGAATTGTGCTGGGGTCATTGGCCTCTGCCTTTGTGTCTGAACAAATATCATCTGAAGATTTACAACAAACCTTTGCTGTGTTTGTCGTGTTAATGGCAATACAAATGGCATTTCCATTTAAAGTTAAAACAGGTGATAACCTCCCTCAATTTGCAGTGCTATTTTCTGTTTCTATTGTTATCGCATTAATTGCAGGCTTGATGGGGATTGGCGGTGGTGTATTGTTGGTGCCCTTTTTAAGTTACTGTGGTTTACAAATGCGCCAGGCTGTGGGGTTTTCGTCGGTTACAGGTATGTTTATTGCGATATCTGGTACTGTCGGTTATGTCATAGCAGGCTTTGATGCCCCAGATTTACCTGAAGGTGCGGTTGGCTTTATTTATTTACCCGCGTTATGCGGCATCATTATCACCTCGATATTGTGTGCCCCTTTAGGCGTCAAAGCCGCAAGTGTCTGGCCGACCCCGGTATTAAAAAAAATCTTTGCTTGCTTGTTGGTGGTTGTTGGCTTAAAACTGTTATTAAGTTAAGGTTTTAATAAGTAAATGCGAATTTCTAGATCGTTGATAAATCAGCATATCTCAGCTCAACGATGTATTCATTGCATACCCAAATAAAAACGCCCGTCTAAGTAATTTATCAGGGCGTTTATTTAAGACTATTTATACGGCAAATGGGTACTGAATGGCGTCATGGTGTTGATAACCTTCAACGCTAAAATCGTCTAATGTGACCCAAGTTTCAATGTCTTTTAAGCTCTTTATCTCTGGGTTGATAATTAACTTGGGTGAATCAAATGGCTCTCGGGTTAGCTGTATATCACGCATTGGGGCGAGTTGATCTTCATAAATGTGCGCATTGACTATTTTATGGTAGGCCTTACCCGGTTTATGACCGGTTATTTGAGCCATTAATGCTAATAGTACATACACTTGCACCATATTAAAGTTTAACCCTAAAGGTACATCACAGCTGCGTTGAGTGCTGTTTAGGTATAAGGTGTCACCAAGAAGCGAGAAATGATGCTCATACATACAAGGACGTAAACAGCCAAGTTCGAATGCACCAGGATGGTAAAAGGTTAAAATTTCGCCACGATTGTCAATGCCGTTACTGAGATCATCCACGATTTGTTGTAACAAATCCACATGGCCACCAGTCGGCTTTGGGAATGCACGACCAAGCGCACCATATATAAGCCCCATATCGTCATGACCTTTGCGGTTTGGGTTATTTAGCCAAGCTTGGTTTTCGTTGGCGTTGGCATCCCATGTTTTGGTGCCTAGGGCTCTAAAGTCGGCTGCATTTTGATAACCTCGTAAGTAACCAAGGATTTCAGCAATTGCCGATTTCCAAAAGCTCTTACGTGTGGTGACGAGCGGGAATTGGTTGTTAGCAACATCGTAAACTAAATCGGCATTGATGACCGTAAGGCATTTTTTGTTAGTTCGGGTATTATTAACCCATTCGCCTTCATCGACTATGCGTTTGCACAGATCTAAATATTGTTTCATTTTGGTTCAATTCCTTTTTGTACTTTTAGCGATTATACCTAATCAATGGATTCAGATCTTTATCCGCTAAAATTTAAAGGAATTTAATTGCTCACTACAGCAACAGATACCTCGGAAATACCGAGTTAAGTAGTAGAAAGAATCGATTATTATTGTTTTACAGGTTTAGGTAGACTCAATATATTGTTTATAAAGGAGTGCAATATGGAACGTGCAATTAGAAACTTTTTAAGTCAAGAGTCTGCCGGTGGCATTTTGTTGATGGTCGCCGTGGCCTTGGCAATGTTATTAGCTAATTCGCCATTAGCGAGTTTGTATCAGGGCTTCTTGAGCACTGGAGTGCAATTGCGTGTTGGTGAACTGGATATCAACAAACCATTATTACTTTGGATTAATGATGGCCTAATGGCGTTATTCTTTTTATTGATTGGACTTGAAGTTAAACGTGAGTTGCTAGAAGGCGCATTGTCGAGTGTGGCTAAAGCATCTTTACCGAGTTTTGCTGCAGTTGGCGGTATGTTATTCCCCGCGTTATTTTATCTGGTGTTTAATTATTCAAACCCTGAAACTCAAGTGGGTTGGGCTATCCCTGCCGCGACAGATATCGCCTTTGCCCTAGGTATTATGGCATTGCTTGGTAATCGTGTGCCTGTGGCGCTGAAGGTATTTTTATTAGCCTTGGCTATTATTGATGACTTGGGCGTGATTGTGATTATTGCGCTGTTTTATAGCACTGACTTATCGATGGCCAGTTTGATTATTGCTGCGGTGTCTATTGTGTTGATGGTAGCGCTGAACCGAAAAGGGATTACCTCTATAACCCCATATGCACTTGTTGGCTTTATGTTGTGGGTCGCGGTATTAAAGTCTGGTGTACATGCCACATTAGCAGGTGTCATCATTGCATTTTGTATCCCGTTACGGGCTAAAGATGGTACCTCACCGTCAGGGCATTTAGAACATAAGTTACATCCGTGGAGTACGTTCTTAATATTACCCGTATTCGCATTTGCAAACGCTGGATTGTCATTAACCAATATGTCACTCGAATCGTTCGCAGAACCCATTACACTTGGCATTATGATGGGGCTCATATTAGGTAAACCCGTTGGGGTCTTGTTGTTCAGCTACGTTGCAGTAAAACTGAAGTTAGCTGAGTTGCCACCGGGCATTGGCTGGAAGCATATTATGCCTGTTGCGGTGATGTGTGGTATTGGGTTTACTATGTCGGTGTTTATTTCTTCATTAGCATTTGAACATTCACCTGCAGCATTTGGTGATTATGCAAGGTTAGGTATTTTAACAGGTTCGTTATTTGCAGCACTGATTGGTTATTTTTGGTTAGCCAAAGTACTGCCTAATTCAGGAGGAAGCCATGAAACTAATTAAATTAACCCTAGGATTGTTGCTCAGTGTTTTGGTTATGCCAGCGTCGGCAAACTCGTTTGATGTTTGTTTAACATCATCTGAGTCTGCAACCTGTCAAAGTTATCTTGAAGGTGTGGTTGATGGCGCTATGATGTATCGCGACAATCAGGCCAAAAAGCGCATTAATCCAAATAACTATGAGTCGCGAGCATTAAAGTATCGTGCTGGTAAACGCTATCAAACAGCCAATATAAACTACTGCGCGAATCATATTTTGAATAAAGAAGAAGTGGTGTCTGCGCTGACAGAACAAGTGTCATTAAACAATGTAAGCAATAGTGATGAGTTGGAAATTGTCATCACCAGTTTAATGGATTGTCCAAGACCTAAATAACCTCAACTCTGGTTAATAAATGCATTTCAAACAGCTCGTTGCGCTGATAACGTTGTTAATTTTACTTGCAATAGACGAGCTATTGATGCGTAAATTACAAGTTTCAATATATCGTATGGGGCTGTGGGTCGATCAAGGTTATTGATTCATCTCTTAACCAGAGCTGGAGTTATGTAAAGTTTTTCATTTTAACGCAACCTTATGGTTGCGTTTTTTTATGTCAATGGTTAGCGTTAATCAGATGGTATTAGCTCATTATTTTTTAGGTATCTGAATGACATGCAGCATTTAAATTATAACCATCTGTATTATTTTTGGATGGTGCAAAAAAAAGGTTCTGTGACCAAAGCTGCTGAAGCATTGTGTCTTGCTCCTCAAACAATTACGGGACAGATCCGTGCATTGGAGGATCGTTTAAAGGGGGCGCTATTTAAGCGGGTTGGGCGAAATTTGGAAGCCACAGAATTAGGTGAGTTGGTGTTTCGTTACGCAGACAAAATGTTCAGTCTCAGTTATGAAATGCTCGACTTACTCAATTATCAAAAAGATAATTCATTGCTTTTTGAGGTGGGTATTGCTGATGCGTTGTCTAAAGCACTTGTTAGTAGAGTATTATTAACGGTAATTCCCAATGATGGTTCAGTGCATTTAGCATGTTACGAGTCGACCCATGAAAGCTTAATAGAACGATTACGTGAACATAAATTAGATATGATTTTATCTGATTGTGCTGGCGGTTCGTTGAAATATCCTGAGATTTTGTCAAAAAAGTTAGGTGAATGTGGCATCAGTTTTTTTGCTGCCGAAGCTTCGTCATTACCATTTCCTGCGTGTTTAGAAGAGAGTAAGTTACTTATTCCTGGAAAGCGCACCTCGCTTGGACAGCAATTGCATCGATGGTTTGCTGAGAAAAATCTTAATGTGAGCATTTTAGGTGAGTTTGACGATGCAGAAATGATGAAAGCATTTGGCTATTTTAATCGTGGCATATTTGTCGCACCGTCTATTTACCGTCATGATATACTGTCTCAAGGAATGGTTTTGCTTGGCGAAACAGCTGACATAAAAGAAGAATACCATGTAATGTTCGCAGAACGTATGATCCAACATCCGGCCGTTAAATCATTATTGGCCACAGATTTTGGTGATTTGTTTGCTGGCCGAGATCAACAAGTTCAAGATTTTGAGTATCGTTTAGGGTAGCTTTTTAGGAGAGTTGTGTTGGAATTAATGAATATCGCCCGTGTACGATGGGCATGCCGTCGTGGGATGCTTGAGTTAGATGTCTTGTTTCAACCTTTTGTTGAAGCTCAATATGAAGGGTTATCTGATACAGACAAACAAACATTTATCCGACTATTAGAGTGTGAAGATCCCGAGCTGTTTGCTTGGTTTATGGGGCACGAACAATGCCCTGATCCGTTACTTGCTGAGATGGTCGTTACCGTTCGTGGACGAGCAGCACCTTAAGGGGGCGGGGGGTTCCACTGCTTCTTTTAGCACTCATTTGCATCAATTTGCATTGAGTGCTTCATTGTTTTCTCGATTGGCCTTAGTGTGTGCATTTGCAATCTTGTTGTGCAGTTTTTTAGCCTGGCCAATATCAACCTTAACACTATATCAAGTCATCAAATTGTTACTTATTTTGGTTACCATGGGGGTATTAGTGCATTGCTGGCGTTTGTTGAGTGCCTGGCATTGTGTATTGGGTTTAGATAATCAGGGGCATGTGACTGTGTCGGCCCCTGATACCGGGGTCTGCCAAATGGGGTTTAGTCGCCCACCTGTAGTGAATCCATTACTGTGTATTGTATACTTGCAAGACATTGACACCGGTGAGAATCGTTTACTTTGTATATGGCAAGATATGTTAACCGACACAGAGTATCGGTCTCTGTGTCGGTTATTGCTTCGAACTCGAACGGTGCTTTAACGGCTCGGTTGTAAAATGGTTGGCTTAGGGTTATCGATTTGCTCTGGGTAATCGATATTGTAATGTAAGCCTCTGCTTTCTTTACGATCCATGGCACAACGAATGATAAGCTCAGCCACTTGCACTAAATTACGCAGTTCCAGTAAATTATTGCTGACTCTAAAGTTTGAATAATACTCTTCAATTTCTTGTTGTAGCATCAAACAACGTCTTAATGCGCGCTCTAAGCGCTTATCGGTTCGTACAATGCCAACATAATCCCACATAAAGAGACGTAGCTCATGCCAGTTATGGGCAATAACAACCTCTTCATCTGAGTTACAGACTTTGCTTTCATCCCAAACGGGTAATGGACACGGCATGGCAATTTTATGCAGCTGGCTTTCGATATCCTGAGCGGCAGCCCTTGCAAAGACTAAGCATTCTAATAGTGAATTACTGGCTAAACGGTTCGCGCCATGTAAGCCGGTATAAGCGACTTCGCCTATGGCGTATAAACCGTTAATGTCGGTTTGACCATGCAGATCTGTCATTACGCCACCACAAGTGTAATGGGCGGCAGGTACTGCTGGAATAGGATCTTTAGTGATATCTATCCCAAGCTCAAGACAGCGCTGATAAATAGTTGGAAAGTGTTTAATAATAAAGTCAGCAGGTTTGTGGCTAATATCTAAATACACACAATCTGCACCAAGACGCTTCATTTCGTAGTCTATTGCCCGCGCCACAATATCCCGTGGTGCCAACTCTGCACGTTCGTCAAAGTCGGGCATAAAACGGCTACCATCTGGGCGGCGTAAATAAGCCCCTTCACCACGTAATGCTTCAGTGAGCAAAAAGTTTTTAGCATTAGGATGAAATAAACAGGTTGGGTGGAATTGATTAAACTCCATATTAGCAACCCGACATCCTGCACGCCAAGCCATGGCAATTCCGTCACCACTGGCAACATCAGGGTTTGAAGTGTATTGGTATACTTTAGAACTGCCACCTGTTGCTAATGCAACAAACTTTGCCTTAACGGTTTCAACATGCTCTTGATCGCGGTTCCATACATATGCGCCAAGCACTCTGTTTCCTGGGCGGTTTAATTTTCGTGTGGTAATTAAATCAATGGCATTGTAGCGTTCGAGCACCGTAATATTAGGGTGTGCAAGAGCACATTCTTGTAATGTGGTTTGTACCGCTTTACCTGTTGCATCGGCTGAATGTAAAATACGTCGATGGCTATGACCGCCTTCACGGGTAAGGTGATATGGCATGTTATCGGTATTATCACCGTTGTGAGTTTCTTCTTTATCAAACGCGACACCACAGTTAATTAACCATTGCATTGCACTTTTTGCATTTTGAGCTGTGTAGGTAACAACCGATTTATCACACAGCCCCGCACCGGCGATTAAGGTATCACTAACATGAGACTCAATAGTGTCACCTTCATCAAATACAGATGCGATTCCACCTTGGGCATATAACGTTGAACCTTCGGATAAAGGCCCTTTTGAAAGAAGAATTACTTTTGATTTTTCAGCTAGATGTAATGCTAAAGTCAGTCCTGCAGCGCCGCTGCCGATGACCAAAATGTCAGATTGGTGTTCAACTGCTTGTTTCATCAGGTATCATGGTGTGGACAAGTGGTTTGATTATAGTAAATCAAATTATCTAGGCTGGGTACTTTTACAGCGTGTTTTATTGCGGTTTTACTGAGTTATTTTATTTATATCTTAAAATAATTAACTTTTTTTAATTCAACATCGAACTTTTTTCATATCAGTGAGTCTACTTATATGAGCGGGATTCGAGCGACTGAGAAATCAGTATTACAGATTTAGGAGTAGTCGGCTCGGATGAGTGGACAATATAGTGATCAACAATTAGTTGAGCGAGTACAACAAGGCGATAAAAACGCTTTTAACCTGTTAGTGCTAAAGTATCAAAATAAAGTGATGAGTTTAATTTCTCGATACATTCGTAACCAAGCGGATGTTCAAGATGTAACACAAGAAGCCTTTATTAAAGCCTATAGGGCGTTAGCAAATTTTCGTGGTGAGAGTGCATTTTATACTTGGTTGTACCGTATTGCGGTCAATACCGCAAAAAACCATCTTACATCACAAGGGCGCAGGGCTCCTGCAAACGATGTTGATGTTGAAGATGCAGAATATTATGAAGGTAGCGATGCATTAAAAGAGTTTGCATCACCTGAGCGTTTATTGATGAAAGATCAAATGAGTAAAGTGATCTTTGACACGCTCGATACCTTGCCTGAAGAGTTAAAAATGGCGATATCGCTTAGAGAATTAGACGGTATGAGTTATGAGGATATTGCCAATATCATGGATTGTCCTGTCGGGACTGTAAGATCACGTATCTTTCGTGCTCGAGAAGCAATCGATAAACAGCTCCAGCCTTTGCTGGAAAAGTAACTGCCTTAACGTTAAATAGGTGAACAATGCTTAAATCAAGTCAAGAGTGGGTGTCTGCAGCAGTTGATGGTGAAGCCGATGAAAGCACGTTGGCACAACTTTCTGCTGACGTTGATTCACATGCACAATGGCAACGTTATCACATAATAGGTGATACGATGCGCGGCGAACTGCCTGCGACCATTGACTTAGACCTCTCAGCTAGCATCATGGCGGCTATTGAGCTTGAACCGACAATTATGGCGCCTAAAGCACAGCTTAAAGAGTCGACAGAGCAAGTGGCTTCAAGCCCAGCTCGAGCAAGTAATGTGGTGCCATTTTTCAAACAATTTGGCCAATATGCCATTGCGGCTACGGTTGCGATGGTCGCGATTGTCGGTGT
Organism: Shewanella basaltis; assembly: GCF_023283885.1. Classification (GTDB taxonomy): domain Bacteria; phylum Pseudomonadota; class Gammaproteobacteria; order Enterobacterales; family Shewanellaceae; genus Shewanella; species Shewanella basaltis. The sequence goes on along the minus strand of NZ_JAKILA010000006.1, from coordinate 85,933 downwards.
GCAGTCTTATAATCAAAGTAATGATGCTGAGTCGCCATTACCAGTATTAACAACTCGTCCGTTAGTGGGTACCGTGTCGCCTGTAAGCTACCAAACGGGTGCTGTGCAGAGCCAACAAAATTACTCTAACGATCAAATGATTGAACAACGTCGTCGTATTAATGCTTACATTCAGGATCACATGTTGCAACAACGCTTGAATCCTGGTGTAGTTGTAGACGAAAATAGCAATCAAGATGCTGCGATTAAGCCTTAATTCGTAGCGAAACCTTGCCTTATCATTCTTAGGAGTTAGCTTGCGCCTTATCCTGCTAGCACTGTTAGTCGTTACCTTTTCAACATACGCTGAAGATGATTTATCTGCAAAAGCTTGGCTTAAAAACATGAGTCAAGCTTTGCATGAGAAGCAATTCAAAGTATCTATTATTCAACTGCAAACGGATCATATCCGACCTTTAGTCTACATACACGGGATTGTAGATAATCAAGAAATTGCTCTACTTGAATACCTCAATGGCCCACCTAAAAATGCTGTTAGAGTTGGCAATCGAGTGACATTTATTGAACATGACCAACCTCCTTATAGCGTTACCGCTCCACGTATACAAGGAGTCTGGCCTGCGGCTTTAGCAGGTGATATCAGCCAGCTGGAAAAAGGCTATCAGTTTGTGATCGGCGGCAGAAGTCGTATTGCAGGGCGTCCAGGACAAATGATCCGTTTACTGGCCAATGACGAAAATCGTTATGATGCGCAAGTCTGGATTGACATGGACACCTATTTGCCACTTCGCTTTGACACTATTAACAAAGACAAGCAATTGCTTGAGCAAACCATGGTGGTTGAGTTAATAGAGCTTTCTGAACCCGCTAATATTTTAATTGAAGCGGCTAAACAGGATTGGCCTGCAGTCATTAATCAAGCAGAGCGAACGGATGGTAAAAACTGGCAGTTTACTTGGTTACCGCAAGGGTTTGATGTGGTGGTGCGAGACCATCATCGCCTCATTGGGATCCACGAACCTGTAGAGTACATTGCGTTAACTGATGGACTGGCTAACATCTCAGTGTATGTTGCCCGTGCTGGAGAGAATCCACTGCCAAATGAATTATTAACCCGCAATGGTTTATCTATGGTGGTGGTTAAAGTAGGTACCTTAGAGGTTGTGGCTATTGGTAAAGTGCCTTCTGAAACTCTTGAGCGAATAGCAAACAGCCTAGTGTTAAAATAATCAGTACAGAGGCTAATATCAATCAGTACAAAATGTGATCATGTTTACTGGTTAACATTGCTTATAACCTCGTTAGACATGTTAAAGGCAGAACAACTGGCTCGCTGCAATTTCTGCCTTGTGCAGAGCGATTTTTCCTATGTAATCTTTGATACAGTTATTTATTCTGATTGGTATAGTGTGTTGGTTTGATGCTTTAGCCTTAATTTTTGTGCTGTTTATTGGCTTTGCCTTCGTGTTTTTGAGCGAGTTTGTCATTGTGTCAAACAGGCAATCCATTACGCTATACAGCGTCATTTAACTTTATGCTAAAATATCAGCCTGTCGTGGTTATGGGTTTAATTTATGCATCAAGCAACAAAATCAGAATCATCAATGATGGAAGAGATTGCCCGTGTGGTGGACTGCCAACAAGGTTGGGTAACGGTTGAGGTTGAATTAAAAAGTGCCTGTAATCATTGTGCAAGTAGTGAAAACTGCGGAACATCAACCATCGCTAAAGCGTTTTCAGTGAAAACTCAACGTTTTTCATTACCAACAGATAAACCATGTCGCGAAGGGGATTTACTCAAGGTAGGTTTGCCAGAAAGTGTGATATTAAAAGCTGCGGCGCTGGTGTACTTGTTACCTTTATTTGGCTTGTTTGTTTTTGCTGTTTTGGGGCATCTGCTTGCAACTGGTTTAGACCTAAACGCTAACGCCTTTTCAATGATAATGGCTGCCGTAGGTGCTTTTGTAACTTGGTATATTGGCAAACGTTTCGCAATTGAGCTCGAAAGAGAGGCATCTCCAGTGATTATTGCCTATTTAGGGCAAGAAGTCGGTGTTATTAGTGCTAAACATGGCTAATTCATAGGTGACTTTGTGCTGAAATGTAAAAACCTTTCGGTATCAGTTCTCCATTATGGCTATAATTACCCCCCTAAACTTGGCATTTTGACCTATCTTAGAGGCAAAATAGCGACTATTGCTTAATCTGATTGGTATTGCCCCCCTAATCAGGTACAATTTGCCACCTTAATTTTAATCAAATTTAGTAGTAGTCATTGCAGCATAATGAAACACATTAGAAACTTCTCGATTATTGCCCATATCGACCATGGTAAATCAACTTTATCCGATCGCCTTATTCAGGTATGTGGCGGCTTAACTGACCGTGAAATGGCTGCACAGGTTCTAGATTCTATGGATCTAGAGCGTGAGCGTGGCATTACGATTAAAGCCCAAAGCGTAACCCTTGATTACCTAGCCAAAGACGGTAATACCTATCAATTAAACTTTATTGACACGCCAGGTCACGTTGACTTCTCTTATGAAGTATCGCGTTCACTTGCTGCCTGTGAAGGTGCATTATTAGTCGTAGATGCGGGTCAAGGCGTAGAAGCACAAACACTTGCAAACTGTTACACCGCATTAGATATGAATCTAGACGTTGTGCCGGTATTGAATAAAATTGACTTACCGCAAGCTGAACCTGAGCGTGTTGCTGCAGAAATTGAAGACATTGTTGGTATTGATGCAAAAGATGCTGTGCGCTGTTCTGCTAAAACGGGTGTCGGTGTTGACCTTGTATTAGAAGAAATTATTGCCAAAATTCCACCACCAGAGGGTGATGAGAATGCACCATTACAGGCATTGATTATTGACTCATGGTTTGATGCTTATCTTGGTGTTGTTTCATTAGTGCGGATTAAGCATGGCGTATTAAAGAAAGGCGACAAGTTTAAGGTGATGTCGACTGGCCAGAACTACAACGCTGACCGAGTAGGTATTTTCACTCCGAAAGAAAAAGACGAACCTGAACTGCGCGCGGGTGAAGTAGGTTATGTGATTTCGGGCATTAAAGAAATTCATGGCGCCCCAGTAGGTGACACCTTAACACACGCCAAAAATGGTGCTGAGAAACCATTACCTGGATTCCAAAAAGTGACACCGCAGGTTTATGCCGGTGTGTTCCCTATTTCGACAGACGAATATGAGAACTTCCGTGATGCGTTAAACAAGCTTAGTTTGAACGATGCGTCATTATTTTTTGAACCTGAAACCTCGAGTGCGTTAGGGTTTGGTTTCCGTATTGGTTACTTGGGCTTACTCCACATGGAGATTGTTCAAGAGCGTTTAGAGCGTGAATACAACCTGGATTTGATCACCACCGCGCCAACGGTAGTGTATGAAGTTGTGATGACCAACGGCGATGTTGTGTATGTTGATAATCCATCCGATTTACCACCACTAAACAACATTGAAGAACTGCGTGAGCCGATAGTTGAAGCCAACATTTTAGTGCCGAAAGAATACCTAGGTAATGTGATTACACTTTGTATCGAAAAGCGTGGCTCACAAACCAATATGGTGTATCACGGTAATCAAGTGGCTGTTACATATCACTTACCAATGGCTGAGGTAGTGATGGACTTCTTTGACCGCCTAAAATCAACCAGCCGTGGTTACGCTTCACTTGAGTATAACTTTATTCGTTTCGATACCGCCGATATGGTGCGTTTAGATATCTTAATCAACGGCGATCGCGTTGATGCGTTAGCGATGATTATTCACCGCTCTAACATTCGTCATCGTGGTTTAGCATTAGTTGAAAAGATGAAAGATCTTATTCCACGCCAAATGTTTGATATCGCTATTCAGGCCGCTGTAGGTAGCCAGATTATTGCGCGTTCTACGATTAAAGCGTTGCGTAAAGACGTTACAGCTAAATGTTATGGTGGTGACGTATCGCGTAAGAAGAAACTGCTTAACAAGCAGAAAGAAGGTAAAAAGCGCATGAAGCAAGTCGGTAACGTTGAAGTGCCACAAGAGGCATTTTTAGCCGTACTGAAACTAAATGATTAATCATAATTAATGGTTTTATTTAGCTTAATAACGCCGCGTATTGCGGCGTTATCGTTATGCTTACTATATATTTTGTAACACTCAACTGAGTGAATGTTGTATAGCTAATCATCATACTAGAATGAGTACATTGATTAATTTACTCAATGTAAACAATTACATTATTTTGCAGGAGATAAATCAGTAATGGCAGCCTATTTTTCGCTTATTCTAGTGCTTGTAACCATAGGTAGTGGTCTCATCTGGTTGATTGACGTTATTTTTTTCGCACCCAAACGTCGTGAAAAATTGGCTTTAGCGCAAGCGAACTCAAATCAACTGAGTGCTGATGCAATCGAAAGTATCGTACGAGAGCCCATTTTAGTCGAAACCGCACACTCAATTTTTCCTGTAATCGCATTTGTGATGATTTTACGCTCATTTATTTACGAGCCATTTCAAATTCCTTCAGGTTCAATGATGCCTACGTTGCTTGATGGCGATTTTATCTTGGTTGAAAAGTTTAGTTATGGTTTACGCGACCCAGTTTGGCGCAGTAAATTAGTTGAAACTGGCGAGCCTGAGCGCGGCGATGTGTTTGTGTTTAAATACCCAGAAAATCCGAAAATTGATTACATTAAACGTGTGATTGGCTTGCCTGGTGATAAAATTATTTACCGCAATAAACAGTTAATGATTCAAGAAGCCTGTGCAGACAACGCAGATTGTCCAGCGCCAAAAGTGATTGAGCATACAGAGCTCAATCGTGGTGAGTATAGCCAAAATGATGTGCCATTAATCCGTCTAAAAGAGCAACTAGGTGATGTTGAACACGACATTTTAATCAATCCATCGCGCCCTGATTTTAGACAACATTTTTATCCTCAACCTGGGTTAACCGCAGGGGAGTTTGTTGTACCTGAAGGCATGTACTTTGCCATGGGTGACAACCGTGATAACAGTACCGACAGTCGTTTTTGGGGCTTTGTACCTGAAGATAACTTGGTGGGTAAAGCTGTTGCAATTTGGATTAGTTTTGAATTTGATCGCAGCCCTAACGATTGGCTACCAACTTGGGTACCTACAGGCGTGCGTTTTGATAGAGTAGGTGGAATACATTGATGGAACCCATTAAAAATTTGCCGCGGTTATGTCGTACTTTAGGGTACGAGTTTACTAATATTGAGTTACTCACTCAGGCATTAACCCATCGTAGCGCAGCAAATAAACATAATGAACGGTTAGAGTTTTTAGGCGACTCGATTTTATCTATCGTGATTTCTGACGCCTTGTATCATCAATTTCCCAAAGTCACTGAAGGTGACTTAAGCCGTATGCGCGCAACATTAGTGAAAGGCGACACGCTCACTTTAATTGCAAAAGAATTTAAACTTGGCGATTACCTTTACTTAGGGCCTGGCGAGTTAAAAAGTGGCGGTTTTAGACGTGAATCAATTTTAGCTGATGCCGTAGAGGCCATTATTGGTGCTATCTACCTTGATGCCAACCTTGATGTATGCCGAAATTTATTATTGAAATGGTACGAAGAGCGATTAGCCAAAATTAAACCTGGTATTAATCAAAAAGACCCTAAAACAATTTTACAAGAGCACTTACAAGGGTTTAAAAAGCCATTACCTGATTACCAGGTTGTTGCGATAGAAGGTGAAGCGCATGATCAGACGTTCACCGTTGAATGTAAAATTAGCGAATTAGATGAAGTTGTCACCGGTGTGGCAGGTTCAAGAAGAAAAGCTGAACAGCTTGCCGCTGCTCAGGTATTGGAGTTACTGAATAAATGACCAAAAAAACAGACTTGCCGGCAGCTGCTAATCAAGAGCCTAGCTTAGACGAACTGTTAGCAAGGATGAACCAAGCTGCACCAGCCGCGGCTGCCCAGTTTGATATTACGTATTGCGGCATGGTTGCGATTGTTGGCCGCCCAAACGTGGGTAAATCGACACTGTTGAACAAGTTGCTTGGTCAAAAAGTCAGTATTACCTCTAAAAAGCCGCAAACTACCCGGCATCGTATTATGGGGATCCACACGGACGGGCCGAGTCAAATTGTATTTATCGACACCCCAGGTTTACATATTGAAGAAAAACGTGCCATTAACCGTTTAATGAACCGCGCGGCTGCGAGTTCGTTAGCCGATGTCGCCATGGTTATTTTTGTCGTTGATGGCATGACGTGGACTGCAGACGATGAAATGGTGTTAAAAAAATTACAACACCGCAATGATGATCGAAAAATTATCTTAGCCATCAACAAAGTTGATAACATTAAAGATAAAGAAGCCTTGTTCCCATACTTAACTGAGTTAGCGCAAAAATTTGATTTTGACGAAATATTGCCTATTTCAGCGAGTAAAGGGACTAACGTTCAACGTATTTTAGACATGGCTCGCGAGTCACTACCTGAAGCGCCTTTTTATTTCCCAGAAGATTACGTTACCGATCGCTCGCAACGTTTTATGGCCTCTGAAATTGTCCGTGAAAAACTGATGCGCTTTTTAGGCGATGAATTGCCTTACGATGCGACAGTTGAGATTGAGCAGTTTAAAATGATGGACAACGGTGTCTATCAAATCAACGCTCTGATCCTCGTGGAACGAGAAGGCCAAAAACGCATGGTGATTGGCAATAAAGGTGAGCGTATTCGTACCATTGCGACTCAGTCAAGACTTGATATGGAAACCTTATTTGACAATAAAGTGTTTCTTGAGGTGTGGGTTAAAGTGAAATCAGGCTGGGCTGATGATGAGCGAGCCTTAAGAAGCTTAGGTTATGGCGAAGATTAAGTCATTGATTTTGTATACGACCTTGATAGGTTAGGCATGGCCACTATGAAACGTGGCTATGTGTTACATCACCGTCCTTTTCGCGAGTCCAGTGTGATTGTCAATTTGTTGATAGAAGGTATTGGCCGCGTCGACGCCATTACCCGAGTTGGCTCAGGTAAACGTTCAATCAAAAGTATTTTACAGCCCTTTCAACCACTGATTATTCAATTTAGTCTGCAATCTGAAATCAAAAATCTTGGTTTAAAAACGATTACTCACATCGAGTCTGCTGCACCAGCGATACCGTTAGCAGGTAACAGTTTGTATTCTGGTTTCTACCTAAATGAACTGTTAGTGAGATTATTATCGGTAGATCACCAAGCTGAAGGGCTTTTTTTAGCCTATCACCGAGCATTAATGTCGCTGGCTAAAGGTTTTTGTTCGAGCCATTTACGTTATTTTGAAATGGCATTATTGCTTGAGCTCGGTGCTTTCCCATCATTGAATTATGATGCAACAGGGAACGCATTAGCGGCCGATTGTCATTATCGATTTATCGCCGAAAGCGGTTTTTTGCCAGTTGCATTGAGCAATGAGTCGCATTTCTCCCATGGCAAAGGCTATTTGTCTGGTGCAATGTTGCTAGCACTTGCTTCACAAAGCTTACAAGCAGATCAACTTAATCAGGCCAAAGGCTTGATGCGTTATTTGTTAACTCCATTATTGGGAAGCAAACCATTATTAAGTCGGCAATTATTTGCTAAAAATGCACAATAAAGTTTTACGTATTATAGCGTGAACCAAGTACAATTTGGTTCGTACAAGTTTAACGGTCAGTCCCATTCTTCGTTTATTACTATTAAGGAGCTCGGTGTGAGCGGAATTTTATTAGGCATTAACATCGATCATATCGCCACATTACGACAAGCTCGTGGTACAAACTATCCCGACCCTGTTCATGCCGCAGCTGTTGCTGAGCATGCTGGTGCCGATGGCATTACGATACATTTGCGTGAAGACCGCCGTCATATTCAAGACCGCGACGTTTATTTATTAGCAAAAACCCTTAAAACTCGCATGAATTTTGAGTTTGCAGTCACTGAAGAAATGATTGCGATTGCTTGTGATGTCAAGCCGGCATATGCCTGTTTAGTTCCCGAAAAACGCGAAGAGCTCACCACTGAAGGCGGCCTAGATGTCGCAGGGCAGTTAGATAAAATAACTTCTGCGGTTACACGTTTAGCGGCAGAAGGGATTAAAGTTTCGTTGTTTATTGATGCCGATAAAACCCAAATTGATGCAGCGGTGGCTAGCGGTGCACCTTACATTGAAATCCACACAGGCTGTTATGCTGACGCAGAAACCGACGCTGAACAAGTTCAAGAACTTGCGCGTATTCGCGAAATGGCGAGTTATGCTCACAGCAAAGGCTTAATTGTGAATGCAGGGCATGGTTTGCATTACCATAACGTAAAAGCCATTGCGGCCATTCCACATTTGTATGAACTTAATATAGGTCATGCTGTTGTGGCTCGTGCAGCCATCGATGGCCTCGACACTGCTGTACGTGATATGAAAAAACTGATGTTAGAAGGCCGCAGAGGCGATTAATGGCTATTGTGGGAATAGGTACCGATATTGTTGAGATAGCCCGCATACACGAGCTGTGTGAACGATTAGGTGATAAATTAGCTAAACGTGTACTCACCGAGTCGGAACTTGCAATATACACACAAAGTCACCAAGCAGTGCGTTTTCTCGCAAAGCGGTTTGCTGCAAAAGAAGCTGCTGCCAAAGCTTTAGGCACGGGTATTGGCCGAGGGGTTTCTTTTCAGCATATTCATATTGATAATGATGCCAATGGCGCACCAATGATACGTTTTACTGAAGGCGCCGCAGTGCGGTTAGCACAACTTGGTGGTATTAACGGTTTTATTAGTATTGCCGACGAGCAACATTATGCTGTTGCTACCGTGATTCTAGAGCGTTAAACACATTTGTTATGTTTGTCAAAGGCGCTCATGCGCCTTTTTTTGTGCCTTTTAAAAGCAATTAAACTAGGTTAAATTAACAAGATAACAACAACGAATAGAACGAGACTGAAAATGAAATCTGCGGTAGAGCAATTATCAACGTATAAAAGTGTACATTTAAACCCTAAAAATATACGCACTCATTTTGTTGGGGTTCCGATGATCATTTGGTCGGCATTTTTGATGCTAGGAACGCTTCGTTTTGCTTGGCAAGATCATCAAGTGAGCGCGGCAATGATATTAACATTGTTAGTATTAGCTTATTACATGATGTTACATGTAAGGTTAGCGATAGGGCTTGTGTTGTTTATTATACCGGTACTTTTTACTACTGAACTGGTGGTACATACTGAACACCCTATGTTAATTGCGTTAGCGGTGTTTGTAGTAGGTTGGGTGATTCAGTTTGTTGGTCACAAATATGAGAAAGCCAAACCTGCTTTTATGGATGATTTAAATCAACTGCTCATTGGCCCCTTTTTCTTGATGGCGGAAATCTATTTTATGCTTGGCTGGGAGAAAGACCTCGCAGCAGAAATTACACCTCTTGCCAGAGATAAACGACGGGCTTTAGAAGCTAAATTGCGTGGGAAGTCGTAAGGCGTTAGTACGGGTATTGATTAACAACATCAATATGCGTAGCCTAAAATGATTTTTTAAATGACCCAATTCCAGATACACAAAAGGCGCTTAGTGCGCCTTTTGTTTACCTGTTATTCACATCATAGGGTTATTCGTCATCATCTTCTGTGGTAATAAGGTCTAAATTACTGGGTAATACTCTTACCGCTTTAATCATGTTGTCAGCAACTTCAACCACTTCGATTTGGTAACCTGCGATACGTAAACTGGTATTGGCTGCTGGAATATCTTCAAGAAATTCAATGATAAGTCCGTTTAACGTTTTAGGGCCATCAATCGGGAAGTTCCATTTCATTTCTTTATTTAAGTCACGAATGTTAATCGTGGCATCAATAAGAAAGCTGCCATCTTGTTGAATATTAATGTCTTCACTTGGTGTGGTGATCATTGAGGTTGTAAAATCACCAACAATCTCTTCAAGAATATCTTCTAGTGTTACTAAGCCCTGTATATCACCGTATTCGTCTACTACTAGGCCAATGCGCTCTTTATTCTGTTGGAAGTTACTCAGTTGTACGTTTAGCGGAGTGCCTTCTGGGATAAAGTACAATTCTTTAACTGCTCGTAATAAAGATGATTTACTGAACTGCTCTTTTGATTGTAAGCGCAAAGCATCTCGTAAATGGATAAAACCGACAGCATCATCAATATTGTCGCGATACACCAATACACGAGTATGTGGGCTTTGAATCACCAATTTATTGATGAGTTTAAAGTCGTCATTAACGTTAATGGCATAAATATCTGCACGAGAGATCATGATGTCTTCAACGGTGACTTTTTCTAAATCAAGAATAGACAACAACATTTCTTGGTGACGCTGTGGGATCAGCGCTCCCGCTTCATGAACCACAGTACGTAATTCTTCCTGACTTAATGCGTCACTGGTTTTAACCGTTTTAATTCCCATTAAACGTAAAAATCCAGAGGTGATTAAGTTTATCGCCTTGACTAATGGCGATAGCAATATGAGTAACCAACCGAGCAAAATACTTGACGGAAAAGCAATGCGCTCAGGGTGCAAAGCTGCAAATGTTTTTGGGGTGACTTCAGCAAACACTAAGACAACAATGGTTAATACACCGGTTGCAATAGCAACACCGAGATCGCCAAATAATCGCATACCAATAATGGTCGCAATAGCAGAAGCCAAAATGTTAACAAGGTTGTTACCGATTAAGATTAACCCTATGAGTCGGTCAGGTCTATCAAGCATTTTTAGCGCACGCTGGGCACCTTTATGACCATTTCCAGCGAGGTGTCGTAAACGATAACGGTTTAAGCTCATCATTGCCGTTTCTGAACCTGAGAAATAGGCAGAGATGACAATCAAAACCAGAAGGAAGATTAGGAGTGCGCTGGTAGATATAGCGTCCAAAAAGGGGGCCCCATTAAATACAGTAAAGTTGGCATACAGCCAATATACAAAAAATTAACAGCCATTATTGATTAATCGCTGTTTGTGTCAAGTTATCTTATTGATGTTTCGGCAAGCGTTGGCGTTTTATTCAATGTATAAATAATAAAACTAATTTAATATCAACTCTTTAACAATCCTTGCACCAAAATAGGCTAAAGACAGTAAACCTGCACCGGTTAAACTATAGATAACTGCGGTGCGAATTCTACAGCCTACTGTGTATTGTTGCCACAACATAATGGCATAAACGACCCAAGCCATAATAGAAAGTATCGCTTTATGGCCTTTGCCATCGACAAACATATCATCTAAAAAAACAAAACCTGTGACTAACGATAAACTTAACAAGATAAAACCAATAATGACGAGGTGGTATAACTGCCTTTCAACCGTCATTAATGGCGGCATGGCTGGGCTCATCATCATTTGCTTCTTTTTCAGTTTATTTTGAATAAATGACAGTTGAATAGCGTACAACGCAGCAATCATTAACGCACTGTATGCCATTAATGACAGTACAACATGGGCTAATATTTCGGGATGAAGTTCAAAGTGAGTGATAAATTGTGGTGGCAGTAACCAAAGTAATGCCACTGACAATATTGAGCAGGCATAGACCACAGGCACAACAATAATCACTTTTAAGCGTGGCATGGTAATGGTAAAGGTGAGGGCAATAATCCAATTCACCAGTGAAATTACATTCGTTAAACTAAAGTTTTGACCATCAATCGTAAAGATGGCTTTTGAAAGTGCTAGCCCATGCAAAATAACGGCAATACTTGACATCAGCATTACTGCTTTGCGATTGGGTCCTTTAGCATGAAACAGCCTACTGGTGACCAGTACTAAAGCAATACAATAAAACAGCATGGCCGCAGCTGAGAAAATAACCATTTGAGATCAACCTATCAAAGTAGTAGTGAATGCGTGACTAAAAGTGATTCTTAACCAAGTGAATGCCAGAATGTAGTGTTTAACAATCACATTTTCATTATTTGTCTTAGATTAACATGATCATGGCCTAATATGGCAGTGACCTGAAGCTCAAAATTTAACAGTATCTTACCCTTAGCGGCAAATAATTTACCTAAACACAATAAGTGCTCATTGCAAGTATCGTAATTTAGAGTGGCTTGGGTATAATAGCCTCAATTATCGATATGCTTAAAAGAGCTGATCAATGTTTGAAAATTTATCCGACAGACTGTCACGCACACTTAAAAATATTAGTGGTCGTGGTCGCTTAACAGAAGACAACATTAAAGAAACCCTGCGCGAAGTGCGTATGGCGCTGCTTGAAGCAGATGTCGCTTTACCTGTTGTTAGAGAATTTGTTAACAGCGTAAAAGAACGCGCTGTAGGGCAAGAAGTCTCAAAAAGCTTAAGCCCAGGCCAGGCTTTCATTAAAATCGTCCAGGGTGAACTTGAAAAAGCCATGGGCGAGTCTAACGAAGCACTAGATCTTGCGGCCACGCCACCTGCTGTGATTATGATGGCAGGTTTACAAGGGGCGGGTAAAACCACTTCTGTGGCTAAATTAGCTAAATTGTTGCGCACTCGTCATAAAAAATCAGTGTTAGTTGTTAGTGCTGACGTTTATCGCCCTGCGGCAATTAAACAGCTAGAGACGTTAGCGGCAGAGGTTGATGTTGCCTTTTTCCCATCTGATGTGAGCCAAAAGCCTGTTGATATTGCTAAGGCTGCAATAAGCCACGCTAAGCTTAAATTTATTGATGTTGTGATAGTCGATACTGCAGGCCGTTTGCACGTTGATGAAGCCATGATGGATGAAATCAAGGCGCTTCATGCAACGGTTAAACCTGTTGAAACCTTGTTTGTGGTTGACGCCATGACGGGGCAGGATGCGGCGAACACAGCAAAAGCCTTTAACGAAGCACTGCCGTTAACTGGGGTCATTCTTACTAAGGTAGACGGTGATGCCCGAGGTGGTGCGGCGCTTTCTATTCGTAATATTACCGGAAAGCCAATTAAGTTTTTAGGTGTGGGTGAAAAAACCGATGCATTAGAACCTTTCCATCCAGACCGAATAGCGTCGCGCATCTTAGGCATGGGCGATGTATTGTCATTGATTGAAGAAGTTGAACGTGGCGTCGATAAAGACAAAGCCATGAAGCTTGCTTCTAAAGTAAAGTCTGGTGGCAGCTTTGACCTTGAAGATTTTCGCGAGCAATTACAGCAAATGAAAAACATGGGTGGCATGATGAGCATGCTAGAGAAGCTTCCTGGTGTAGGACAGTTACCTCCAGAAGCGTTAGCTCAAGTTCAAGACGGTAAAATGACCCGCCAAATGGAAGCCATTATTAATTCGATGACGGCCAAAGAGCGTAAAAACCCAGATTTAATCAAGGGCTCACGTAAACGCCGAATCGCGTTAGGTTCTGGCACTCAAATCCAAGATGTTAACCGCTTATTAAAGCAGTTTACCCAAATGCAGAAAATGATGAAAAAGATGTCTGCAAAGGGTGGCATGAAGAAGATGATGCGCGGAATGAGTGGCATGTTACCTCCTGGGATGAAGTTTCCTGGGCGATAAATCCGTCTTCTTTTAAGTATAAACTCAGTTAATTAATACACACATCAGTTGGTTAGGTTCTCGCTTTAACATTACAGCCACAAAATCGATGAGTTAAAAAACATCAGATTTGGTTGCAATAGTTCAAAAGTCAGGTAAAATCTTCCGGCTTTCTTTCTGGGACTCTTCGCGAACACGGAGTTCCAGTTTTTATTTTTGCTTCTAGCAAATCATTAGAGGAATAAAACGCATGGTTACCATTCGTTTAGCTCGTGGCGGCGCAAAAAAGCGTCCATTTTACAATATCGTTGTTGCTGATAGCCGCAATGCTCGTGACGGTCGTTTCATCGAACGTGTTGGTTTCTTCAATCCATTGGCTCGTGGCCAAGAAGAAACGTTACGTTTAGATCTTGATCGTGTTGAGCACTGGGTTGCTACTGGCGCTGCAACATCTGAGCGTGTTGCAAAACTGATCAAAGACGCACGTAAAGCTGCTGCTTAATTGCGTATTAAAAAGGTATAGATAGATGAGCAACAACCAACAGCCAATCGTACTGGGTAAATTAGGCTCCAGTCATGGTATTAAAGGTTGGCTAAAAATCACTTCCTATGCCGATTCTGTAGAAGGTATTTTCGATTATTCGCCTTGGCTGATTTACGATCAAGGCGTGTGGCGTGAAGTTAAGGTTGCGCAGTGGCGTTTTCAGGGTAAGGCACTTGTTGCTGAACTTGACGGTGTGACTACACGAGAGCAAGCGCAAATGCTCACAAATTGTGAGATTGCGATTTTGCCGGAACAAATGAAAGAACTCGCTGATGATGAATTTTATCACCGTGATCTTATCGGCTGTGAAGTAACCAATATAAACGGCTATAACATGGGTATTGTTGACCAGATCGTGGAAACAGGATCAAACGACGTACTATTAGTTAAAGCTAACGCCAAAGATGCCTTCGGCAAAGCGGAACGTATGATCCCCTTTGTCCCCGAGCAATTCGTCAAACAGGTGGATGTGCAAGGGAAACAGATTTTAGTGGATTGGGATCCTGACTTCTAAGTCGAGGTACAACATATGTGGTTAGGGGTAATCACCCTGTTTCCAGAGATGTTTCGTGCCGTTACAGACTTTGGTGTTACGGGTCGAGCCGTCAAAAGCGGCCTGCTCGAGGTGCAAACGTGGAATCCTCGTGATTTCACCCATGATCGACACAGTACTGTGGACGACCGCCCTTACGGTGGTGGACCTGGTATGTTGATGATGGTGCAACCTTTACGCGATGCCATTCATGCAGCAAAAGCTGCTGCAGGTGATGGGGCAAAGGTGATTTATTTGTCGCCTCAGGGACGCAAGCTGGATCAGCGTGGCGTGACTGAGTTGGCTAAATCAGACCGAATGATTTTAGTGTGTGGTCGATACGAAGGTGTTGATGAGCGCATTATTCAAACGGAAGTGGATGAAGAATGGTCTATCGGTGATTACGTGCTTTCGGGTGGCGAATTACCGGCAATGACGTTAATTGATTCAGTGGCTCGCTTAGTACCTGGTGTACTTGGCAAGCAAGCATCAGCAGAGCAAGATTCTTTCTCTGACGGTTTACTGGATTGTCCTCATTACACACGCCCTGAACAATTGGATGGTATGGATGTACCGGCAGTGCTGTTAAGCGGTGACCACGAAAAAATTAGACTCTGGCGTTTACAGCAAAGTATCGGAAGAACTTTTTTGAGACGACCAGAATTATTTGAAAATCTAGCTCTGACTGACGAACAAACGACTTTATTAGCGCAGTTCGTGAATGAAACGGACAAGTCCGCATAGTCAATGCTCAGTTAATTCTAGAACGGAGTAGTTATGAACAATATCATTAAAATGCTCAACGATGAGCAAATGAAAACAGACGTACCTGAGTTCGGTGCTGGTGATACAGTAGTGGTTCAAGTTCGTGTTAAAGAAGGTGATAAAGAGCGTCTTCAGGCTTTTGAAGGTCTTGTTATCGCTAAGCGTAACCGTGGTTTGCACTCTGCATTCACAGTACGTAAAATCTCTAATGGTGAAGGTGTTGAGCGTGCTTTCCAGACGCACAGCCCATTAATTGCTAGCATCGAAGTTAAGCGTCGCGGCCGTGTACGTCGTGCTAAGCTGTACTATTTACGTGAGCGTTCAGGTAAGTCTGCACGTATCCGTGAAAAATTGGCAACTAAATAATAGTTACCGATACACAATAAAGATGCAGTGTTCGCACAACAACCCGCCGAAAGGCGGGTTTTTGTTTTTGGGCCTAATACCGTTACGTATTAGTGCTTCCCCCAGGCCAGACATTGAAGACTGGTATTATAAGCAGATATTTTTCATTTTAATCAAATAAGCCTTGATCTCAGGCGCTTACACAGGCATAGTGACGTTCAATGTGTAATGGTGTAGCGTTACAAAATTACACTTGTTGATTAATATAGTAATACATCATTTATTAGTGGCTTTGGCCTGTTGTCAAGAGAGAGTAATAAGCATGCAACAAGATACGATTAACAACGTGCACATTAGTTCGGAGCAAGTATTAGTGACTCCAGCAGAATTGAAACAAGAATTACCGTTATCTACCCATGCTTATCAATACATCCTTAATGCACGTAAGCAAGTGGCTGACATTGTTCATAAGCGTGATAGCAGGGTATTAGTTGTTGCTGGTCCATGCTCAATCCATGACATTGATGCTGCTAAAGAATATGCATTAAAACTAAAAAAACTGCATGATGAACTCAGTGATGATTTTTACATTTTAATGCGTGTTTACTTTGAAAAGCCTCGCACAACCGTGGGCTGGAAAGGCCTGATTAATGACCCTGATATGGACGAGTCATTTGATGTTGAAAAAGGCTTAAGAATGGCGCGAGAACTAATGATTTGGTTAGCTGAGCTTGAATTGCCCATTGCCACAGAGGCGTTAGATCCTATTAGTCCACAATACTTGTCTGAGCTGGTGACATGGTCAGCTATTGGTGCACGTACAACAGAGTCACAAACTCACCGTGAGATGGCTTCTGGTTTGTCTATGCCTGTGGGCTTTAAAAATGGCACAGACGGAAAGCTTGATGTCGCGATTAATGCGTTGAAATCTGCAGCAAGTAGTCATCGTTTTATGGGGATTAATCAAGAAGGCCAGGTTGCACTATTGCAGACGGCGGGTAATCCAGATGGACATATTATTTTACGTGGTGGCTCAACCCCAAATTATGATGCGGCGAGTGTGGCGCAATGCGAAGCGCAAATTCACCACGCCAAACTGAGTGCACGCCTAGTAGTTGACTGTAGCCATGGTAATTCTTCAAAAGACCATTCACGTCAAAAAAATGTGTGTGAAGATGTATTTAACCAAATTGAAGCAGGTAATAAGTCGATTATCGGTGTTATGCTTGAAAGCAACCTCAATGAAGGTAATCAGAGTTCAGACAAACCACTATCAGAGCTAAAATACGGTGTTTCTGTCACTGATGCCTGCATTGATTGGGAAACCACTGAAACCATTTTAAGACAAGGTGCGAACCAGTTGTCAGCAGTATTGCCGACTCGATTTGAGTTGCTGCAGGTTGCCAACGGTTAATGGATATAACTATGAACGAAAAAACGACCGCTGATTTAGAGCATTTGCGGGATTTAATTGATGGTGTTGACCAGCAACTGTTACATTTGTTACGGAAGCGTCTTGATTTAGTTGCTCAAGTTGGTGCGGTTAAGCATTCTGCCGGCGTGCCAATTTATGCGCCTCAACGGGAAGCCTCTATGTTGGCTAAACGGCGTGCTGAAGCCCAAAGTATGAATGTTTCGCCACAATTAATTGAAGATATCTTACGTCGATTAATGCGTGAGTCTTACTTAAATGAAAAAGATGTCGGTTTTAAGCAAGTAAAGCAAGACTTAGGGCATGCAGTAGTAGTTGGCGGGCAGGGTAAGCTTGGCCAATTATTTACTCAAATGCTGACCTTATCTGGTTATAAAGTCAAAAGTCTCGACAAAAGCGATTGGCAAGATGCCAATGCTATTTTTGATGGTGCAGGTTTGGTGATTGTCACAGTACCGATAAATGTTACCTGTGATGTGATCCGTGAAAAATTAACCCAGTTACCATCTAATTGTATTTTGGCTGATTTAACCTCGATTAAAGAGAAGCCTCTGGCAGCAATGCTCGCAGCGCATCAAGGCCCCGTGGTGGGCTTGCACCCCATGTTTGGACCAGATGTGGGCAGCCTTGCTAAGCAGGTGGTAGTGGTGTGCCATGGCCGTCAACCTGATGCATATCAATGGTTGTTGCAACAAATTGAAATTTGGGGCGCTCGTATTGTGGAAGCGGATGCAGTACGACATGATAATGCGATGCAACTTGTGCAGGCAATGCGCCATTTTTCGACCTTTGTTTACGGTTTAAACCTTTGTAAAGAAGAAGCCGACATTGATAATTTGTTGCAGTTTAGTTCGCCTATTTATCGTTTAGAATTGGCTATGGTTGGTCGGTTGTTTGCTCAAGATCCTGAGCTTTATGCCGATATAATCTTTGCCCAGCAAGGTAGCCAGCATGCGATAAGTGATTATTTAGATAATTATCGCGATGCACTTGCCATGCTAAAGTCGGGCAATCGCCAAGAGTTTGTGACGCAATTTCAGCGTGTGGCAAAATGGTTTGGTGATTTTGCACCTCAGTTTCAACATGAAAGCCGTGCCATGTTGCAATCGGTAAATGATATGAAGACAGGTTAAGCATTTTTAATCGATCAAATCATTGCCAAACAGTAACACAAGGCTTATGTTTAACTTAGTGTGTTGTTAGCCAGCATCTAGAATATTTGCCTTTGGAGGAAACCCATGTCGATGACACCATCGGATATGCTACCTGCACAACAGGTTGAAGATAATTCCCTTGGGCATTTTCTTTATGGTTTAATGAGTGCTTTTCCACTATTTTTTGTGCCTGTGCTATTAAGTTTGTGGCTCAACTTAATCCAAAAAAATGTGCAGCCTAATTCTGTGCTTGGCAGCCATTTACGTTGGCAACGTATGAGTATTATCGGTTTGTGCCCATTTTTTATTGCCGGATACTGGATTAGCCCGTTATGGCTAAGTTTACCTATGTATCTTGGTGGGGTGTGTTGGTTTAGTTATCGCATCTTTAAAGGATGGATTAGCCTCAATGATGGCTTAGCTGTTTAGTTTGCTGCTTTAATCTAGTTGTAAATAGTTGAGCTGATTAGCCCGTTAACATAAAAAATGCCGAGAATTATCTCGGCATTTTTTATGGTTAGCTCAGTTGGACAAGTGCTGCGAAGCAACATTATGCCTGATACAGGCTATGAATCAGATCGGCCTGGGTTACGCCGTCTTGCTGCGGTAACACAATGCCATCAGCCTTGAGTTGTTTAGCTGCTTTTGCATGCTGAGTTAATAAATCCTTGTTTACGCAAAAACTGGTATTAACGATGACGGGTAAATGACTGCGTGATTTCACTTCCACTAAACCGGTTAAGTCTAGACTTAACTGCTCAGGATGAGTAAAGCTCCTTATCCCCGATTCACATAAGCCTAACTGTTGATTGCCTGAACTCAGTACTGTGTCGGCGGCCTGTAGCCAATCGTCAATACTGGCCATGGTGTTACGCTCCAATATTACGGGTAAATTTACCGATCCTATAAGAGCTAGCATGTCAGGATTATACATTTGCTTACCGGCTAACATCAGCATATTGGCTAACTGGCTTGCGATCACAAACTCTTGCTCTTGTTCTATTTGCATAATGCAGATAAGACCTGCTTGCTCAATCACTTGAGCATGTTGCTTTAACTGTGGTTCATTGAGTTGATTTTTTAAATCATTAAGCAGTATTGCCTGAAAACCGGATTCTTTTATCAATTTAGCTTGTGTTGCCAGAACGGTATTATCTATTGGTAAGTTAATTTGTTGCAGTGCACCAAATTGACCGGCACCTAGTTGAATGTGCTGACAAACAAGTTGAGTATCTTCGGCTTTATAAGCTCTGGTGTGCTTGGCTTGGGCATTAGGCTGAACCTTTGTGGCCGGTTGTTTTGAGCTGTCTGGCTCTATTAACAGCTGTGCTTGAGACAACTGTGTTGGCTTAACCGTTTCACATGGGTAACAACCAAGCACTTTAACAAAGCGCGTTAACCGCTCTAGTTCTTTAATTGCCTGTTGTACTTCTGTGGTGGCAATGTTGCCATCAATGTCTAAATAAAACATTTCTTCCCACGGTGTACCTGGAATAGGGCGAGACTCAAGTTTACTCATGTTTAGGTTATGTGCTTTTAACACTAATAATGCTTCTACTAGTGCGCCAGGTTTTTGACCTGTTGCCATAATCAACGTTGTTTTAGCCGGTAGTTGTGACGGCACTGCAGAAGCTTTTCTGGCTACAACAATAAAACGACTTTGATTTATTTTTTGGTTAGCAAGGCCTTTCTCTAAGGCGACTAATTGATAAAGTGCGCCACCTTCTGCACTGCCAATTGCTGCGACTGAGTTGTTTTCTGCCTCGATCACTTTGGTCATTGCTTCAGCACTGCTTGAGCAGTATTCGAGCTTAATATTTGGATGTTGGCTTAAATAACGGCTGCATTGACTGATGGGTTGAGGATGGGCATAAATTGTTTTGATATCTGCAATGTTACTGTCTGGTTTTGTCAGTAAGCAGTGACCCACTTCAATTGTGGTTTCACCAACAATGGACAGAGTGGTATGTTGTAAAACATCATACACTTCGTTAATTGAACCCGAAGAGGTATTTTCTATCGGTAAAAAACCATAATCGGCATGCCCTGATTCTACTGCATTGACAATATCATCAAAACTTTGGCAGCCAAAATCGATCATTTCAACTTGGCGGCGTGAACAATAACGCGTCGCGGCTAAATATGAATAAGAGCCTCTAGCGCCTAAATAGGCCACGGTATAATGCTGTTTTTGTGTATCAGGATTTGCACGGCCGTGGAGATAGGTTTGTTGAAACAACACAGAGTCTTCAATGATGCTTTGATAAAGCGATATCACAAAATGCGCATCTAAACCTTGCTCGCGCCCTTGTTGTACTAAGCGCTCCAGTAGTTCTTTTTCTCGTTGGGTATCACGTATTGGTCTGACATCAATTTCTTTACTACGTGCTACATTTAAACTTAATTGACGACGTTTGGATAACAATTCTAACAGCGACTTGTCTAATGCTGTTATTTGTTCACGAGTTTGACTTAACTCTGGTGGTTTTTGCATATTGACCTCAACGTTACCCTATTTACTAGCGTATCTAATAATACTGCCGTGCTTATAAGACAAAAAAGCCTCCCAGTTGGGAGGCTTTAGAATTTTCATTTTCGTTTTTACACAGAAAATCCGCCTCCTAAGGTGGGCTGAATAAAAAAGAAAATAAAAAGGCTGAATATTTTTGTGTTCATGGGTTAAAACTAAAGCTATGAGCTTCACCTGTCAATGTAATTCTGCTCATGAAGTTTGATTGTAGGCAAAAGAAAGCGCACCCGAAGGTGCGCAGGTGAAAGATAATAAACATCAAGCTGCGTTTTCCTCCTTATAGACATACTCAAATTCGCTTTCGGTGTCATTGGTTAATGAAACGTGGCGTTGAGCCTGGGGTTTGTGAGTCAGGCGGTTTAGCTGTTTTTCCAGCTTTTGTCCCATTGCAGTAATTGCAGTATATAGGTTTTCACTTTTCGCCTGGGCAAATAAATCTCCACTAGGTAATCCAACTGAGGCCTCAATTTTAAACAATTGCTTTTCTTGAGTGATAATGACGTGCGGATTAATTAACTGAATATCGTGTCGAGAGAGTTTTTCTAATCTTCCTTCAATACGTTCGCGGATGAGGGCAGTGACTTCAAGTTGTTTGCTAGTGATTTTCAGCATATTTAGTACCTTCTTGTTGTTTGCTTAAGTTCAGATTACCAAGTTTAGTGATAAAAAGTG
Source organism: Shewanella basaltis (assembly GCF_023283885.1). Classification (GTDB taxonomy): domain Bacteria; phylum Pseudomonadota; class Gammaproteobacteria; order Enterobacterales; family Shewanellaceae; genus Shewanella; species Shewanella basaltis. The sequence continues at coordinate 64,488 of NZ_JAKILA010000006.1, read as the reverse complement.
TGATTTAGATCACATTTTTTCGACTGTTTTATGTCGAGTGATGCATATTTGATCGCTTAGACATTTTTGATGAAAATCAGTTAAAATTGACTTGTTTTAGTATGGTGATTAGCGCATATTTGAATAGATAAGTAGGCGCTAAAATATTATTTTTGCTTTTTTTATCGTCTAAAATAGCGTTCTGTCTTTTCGCTCACTTCCCTTTACTTTTTTGTTTATCTTTGTTGTGTTAGCTAGAGCTTGTTGATTTGCTGCAATTTCTGCCTTGTGCTAAGCGATTTCCGCTACTCAATCTTTGATCACTTATTTATCCTGATTGGTATAAAACCGTCTTGAAAGACCAATTTGCGAAGCATGTATAAATGGTATTAAATCTGTTTTACTTGATTTAATGCCTGCTTGATTAGCTTATAATCGAGTTAAGCAGATGATATGAGAGATTTATAATGAGTATAGAACAACGTAAAGTTAAGGTATGGGATTTTCCCACTCGCCTATTTCATTGGGCGATGGTGTCTTTACTTGCAAGTTTATGGTGGACGGCAGATATTGGTGAAATGCAGTGGCATCAAGTGTTAGCTTATGTGCTGATGGTGCTCATTGTATTCAGAATTGTTTGGGGATTTGTCGGGAGCGAGACTTCACAGTTCCGTCAGTTTTTTGTGTCACCTAAAAAAGTGATTGATTACACCTTAACTGAGCCTAAACCTAGGTCACTTGGCCATAATCCTTTAGGGGGTTATATGGTAGTCGCCTTGCTCAGTTTGTTGTTAGTACAATTGACTACAGGTTTGTTCGCAACGGATGAAATTTTTACAGAAGGGCCGCTGATCTATCTAGTGTCTGCTGATACAGCTTCTTGGTTAACATGGTTGCATAAAACAAATTTTAACATCATTTTAGCGTTTGCTGCTATCCATGTACTTGCGGTAATTGTGCACGTGATCAAAGGGGATAACATTTTAAAAGCCATGTTTAGTGGCTACAAACAAGTTAATGAGCCCGTTGTTGCGCCTCGATTACGGCCAATTTGGTTGGCGTTTATCTTAGGTGTGGCGATTTTTGCGTTAATTTGGTGGTTACTTCTTGAACCCGTAGTAAGGTTTTTATAATACTAAGTGATGGGCGCGTTATCGCGTTATTTTGGCTAAATTCTAGATATTGTCTTTCATGTTAAATAATAAAGCCCATCATCAATGGGCTTTATGTTACGTGTAATATCATCGACTATCGTAAATGCTAATCTTTTTTGTATACGTCGTGACAGCCTTTACAGCTTTTACCAGTGTTAGCAAACGCTTGCTTGATTTGATTTTGGTCGCTTGATTTTGCCGCGATGGCTAATGCTGCAGCATGATCTTGAAACGCCGTCATCTTGCTGTCGAAGTCTGCTTTGTCTTGCCAAACTTTTGCCAGCGCTTCAGTGTCTCCTTGATCTGATCCCGCGATAAAACCTTCATGAGGTAATTTAGCCAGTGCTGCAACGTTATCTGCACGGCTGCTAAATACGCTCGCATCAAATGGTTTTTTACCTTTTAGCATCGCACCCATATCGCCAAAATTGTATGCGATTAAGCTAAATGCAGATTGACGGTATTTAATCGCATCTGCGGGTTCTTCGAAGTTATTTGCTATTGCAGCAGGAATGATTATTGCTGTTGCGAGCATTGCAAGTAATGTCTTTTTCATCGTGATCCTTCTCTTCTTTCTTGTAATAGCAAGGGTTCCATAAGCACTCATTGATACCTGTTACACATATTTAGCATCGGTAAATATGTGTAACAAGTCACAGTTTATTCTACACAATTTTATTGTCAGTATGCGATATGTTTTCTCAATCGTTACCACAATAGTACTTTTGCAAAGTACAGAGGTTAATTGATACACTTGTACTGTTTCGGCATTACTACAAAGAGAATAAAAAATTATGCGTGCCAACTGGAATTTAGTTGTAGATAAAATATTGTCTCATGCAAATGAAGACGATTTATCGGTATTATTTCAATTATTACTAACAGAAGAAGAACGCAGCGCTGTATCAGGTCGTTTGCAGGTGTTTCAGACACTTTTGCAGGGGGAGTTAAGCCAGCGACAAATCGCATCTGAGCATCAAGTGAGTATTGCAACGATTACGCGCTGCTCAAATTATTTAAAGAATATGTCTGCCAGTCAGCGAGAAAAAGTCAGAAAGTTAATTCTTGACTAATACCAACCTACATTAGCATTGCTATCTTGTTGCGAAGATAGTCAGTGCGCTTTCGCGGTGTTTTTGAGGGGATAATGCATTATATACCCGCTTCTGCTTTGTTCTACTTCTTACATCTATGCAGTTATAGGTTAAGAAAGTGAGTAAAGAATAGCGCTTTTATAGGTTAAGAAAGTGAGTAAAGAATAGCGCTTTGGGCTTTATAACTGACCCCATTACAGCGTTACATAATTGTATAGGGCTTGCTATGCTGCGCTAAATAGTACTCTTTTAACTAAATTACTGATTTAATTAAACAACTGATTTAATTAAACAACTGATTTAATTAAACAACTGATTTAATTAAATCTCTGGGTAACAAACCCCTTTTAAATTGCCTTTTGTCTTTTTCACCGCGCTAATGCAATTTTAGCGAGAGTAAGCATTTTGCCGATGCCTAATCAACCTCAGCTCTGGATAACAAACGCCTTTCAAGCAGTCCTTTGCCTTCCTCACTGCGTTGAATTAACTTGCAATAGGCTAGCTATTGACGCGTTAATTCGCCTTGTTAGCAAAACAAATCACAAGCTTGACAGTGGATTTTAGTCAATCTATTGATTTATATCATTATCAATACATCTCTTATCCAGAGTTGAGGTTAATCAAAAAACGTTAGACGCATTTTGAGTGGTCACCTATATGAGTGCTCATCTATGAATGCAGATTAGCATAACATATTGATTTCTCGCACTATCAATACATCTCTTGTCCCACGCTCAGGCATGTAACATTTGCAGTGTATTTTCTATTGCCTGATCCCTTTAGGGTACTTGTGATGTCGGAAGCTTGAACGTCGCATTAATAAATATGCGCCATAAGTTGCTAAACATAATGCAAACAAAGTACTAGAGTCTCTAGGATAAAACCGATAAAGACTGAGCGCTGAAAATACATATATAAATGGCATCAAGCCGTAGAGTAACTCAGGCATCGACCCGACCTTACGTTTTCGTTTAGGGTCGGTACGACGGTTTTTTGAGCGTAAGTTATAGATGTGTGCACCGTATAAGTACACTACAATTGACACGACTAACGTATAACTTGGTTCGAGTAAAAAAATACTTGTAATACCCACAACCATATAGCTATAAGGTAGTAATTCGTATACAGGTTTAATTAACATAAGCACTCCGTCGCTATGTATTAATTATTATATGAGAAGGCAATTAGCGAGGATCTTCATAACCTTGTTGTCCATTACGGTTGATGAGGATAAGTCTGACTAATTGCGATTAATTGCAAGTAAAGTATAACGTAAATAAAAAGGCACTGCCTAGCATTTAGACAGTGCCTTGATATTTTTTCAGACTTTCTTATGACTCAGCTGACAATCTTGTTAGCGTAATTAATGACAGCCGCAGCCACCATTTCCGTCACAACCTGGTTTTTCAGAGCCACACGAACCGTGTTCATGATCGTGCCCATGACTGCCACAGCCGCCTTCGGCATGAATATGTCCGTGAGCAAGCTCTTCTGGTGTTGCCTCTCTTACTGCAACGATTTCTACACTAAAATGTAATGCCTGTCCTGCTAAAGGATGGTTACCGTCTACCACAATTACATCATCTTTTACTTCGGTAACTTGTACTGGACGTTGGCCTAATTCGGTTTCTGCGATAAATCGCATACCTGGGATAATATCTTCGATATCGCCAAATGCACTGATGGGTACTTCTTGTTTAAGGCCTGGGTGATATTCACCGTAACCTTGAGCGGCAGGGATATTCGCTTCTACTTTTTCGCCAGCGGTTTTGCCTTCTAATACTGATTCAAGTCCTGGGATCAGATTTTCTGTACCGTGAAGGTAAACCATAGGTTCGCTTTCAAAAGAACTTTCGATCAATTCACCTTGCTCATCAGATAAGCGGTAATGAATCGTAACCGCTGCATGTTTTGTAATTTTCATATCGCCTCCAATTCGTGATGTGCGCATCATAACGTATTTTTACAGTAGTCTGCGACGGTAAACATCAGTTTTTGCTTATTCAATCACAGCTTTTTTATTTTTGTTGCCTAGTTGTAAAAAACGATTGGAGGTATCTTGAAAATAAATCACGTTATTTGGGATGGGCATTAATTTTTTCACAAGTTACGTCAAAAGCTTGGTTGTATGTACGGCCTGCGATCAACTTGGTGTCGAGCAGTTGACTTGTATGCTTTATAAAACAATGGATTATGATTTGTGTGTCGTGGGATTACGTTAACGTAAACACGGGATGTATAAACATTTTTGGGTTTTAATGTCGTTATTTTTAAATTGTGAAATTCATAATTAATTTAAATCAACTAAATTTTAAAAATAACTTACAAATAAACTGTAAGCAGGGGTTGACAAGTCTAGGCAAAAAAAGCAATTCTGTTAGCCAATGTGGATCAGCTATTTGAGCAACATACTTGTGTGTTAGCCAAATGAAAATAAGAGATTATTCAATGTTTACCCTTTTGCTCGTTGTAATTACTACCATTACAACCACCACTATTACCATAGTGGGGGCGGGCTGATTACACCCTAAAAGATTTGCACAACAAGCCCGCTTCCCACAATAGAAGCGGGCTTTTTTGTTTTAATTCAGGTTATTAAATTAAAGTTGCCATCATGGTATGGCAGGGAGATGTTGATGAAAGTAATGAAATTTGGCGGAACTTCGCTGGCGAATTGGTCTCGTTTTTCAATGGCAGCAGACATTATTGCTGAGTCTTCTGTGACAGAGCCTGTAGCAACGGTACTTTCAGCTCCTGCAACGATTACTAATGCATTGCTTGAAATGGTTGATTTAGCCGTGAGTCAGCAAAATTATCAGTCAGTGCTAGATCATATCAATCAGGTGTTTAACAGTTTGTTTAGCGAAGCATCTGCTTCGTTGCTCAGTGTTGAACAATATGAATTGTTGTCAGGCAAGCTCGCTGCGCAAATGTCGGTTTGGCAAGGCAAATTAAACGGCATTACATTACTTGGTGAATGCCCTGATAGCGTTAGAGCGCAAATTGTTGTCACTGGTGAGCGTTTGTCTGCGGCATTAATGGAGCAAGTGATGTTAGCAAAAGGGCTTACATCTGCACAATTAGACCCTGTTGCTTTATTTTTAGGCCAAGGGCAGCCGTTGGAGTCCGTGGTTGATATTGGTGTGAGTAAGCCGCGTTTTGCGCTATTACCATTAGATAAGCACCGTGTATGGGTTATGCCTGGTTTTACTGCCGCTGATGCTCATGGCAATGTGGTGACGTTAGGGCGTAATGGTTCAGACTATTCTGCCGCGGTGTTAGCTGCGTGTTTAGATGCATCATGTTGTGAGATTTGGACTGACGTTGACGGTGTTTATAACACTGACCCTCGCGTGGTTGCAGATGCCAAGCTTTTGTCTCAGTTGAGTTATCAAGAAGCGATGGAGCTGTCTTATTTTGGTGCAAAAGTATTGCATCCTAAAACGATTGCTCCTATTGCCCAGTATCACATTCCTTGCTACATAAAAAATAGCTTTAATCCTTCAGCTCCTGGTACGTTGGTATCTAATGAGGCAGATAAAACAGGCTTACAAGTTAAGGCTATTTCTAATCTCGATAATCAAACCATGTTTAACGTATCTGGCCCTGGGATGAAAGGCATGGTGGGTATGGCGAGCCGTACATTGGCTGCTATTTCTCGTAGTGGTATTTCTGTGTCGCTAATTACGCAAAGCTCGTCTGAATACAGTATCAGTTTTTGTGTGGCGACTCATGAGGCGAATAAAGCTAAGTGGGCATTAGAGCAAGAGTTTGAGCTTGAAATAAAAAATGAGTTGTTAGAACCCATTGAGCAACGTCAAGACCTGTCGATTGTATCGCTCATTGGTGACGGTATGAAAACCCATAAAGGGGTTGCCGCTAAGTTTTTCAGCGCTCTAGCTAAAGCGAGTGTGAATATTGTGGCAATTGCTCAGGGCTCATCTGAACGGTCAATTTCGACAGTGATCCAGCAGAAGAAGACTAAGCATGCAATTGGTGCCTGCCATCAGGCCTTTTTTGATGTACAGCAATATTTGGACGTGTTTTTAGTTGGAAGTGGCAATGTAGGTGCAGGTTTGTTGGATCAAATTAAACAACAAGCTGCCATGCTCAAAGAGTTGCATATTAGTATTCGAGTTTGCGGTATTGCCAACTCGCGCCAGATGCTTCTCAATAGCCAGGGAATAGACTTAAATGACTGGCAATCATTACTGGCTGAACAAGGCCAGGATTATGATTTGGCAAAATTACTTGAATGGGGGCAGGAGCAACAATTATTGAATCCTGTTCTTGTTGATTGTACTTCAAGTGAACTGGTTTCTGACTGTTATATTGACGTGATGAATGCTGGGTTCCATGTGGTGACTCCAAATAAAAAATCGAATACTCGTGACTATGCTTATTATCAAGCATTACGCCAAACCGCTTTGGCACAGCGTCGTCAATTTTTATATGAAACAACAGTCGGTGCGGGCTTACCTGTTATCGATAATTTGAAAAAGCTGCTTTATGCAGGTGATAAGTTACATAAGTTTAACGGCATTTTGTCGGGTTCTTTATCGTATATCTTTGGCATGTTAGATGAAGGGATGAGCTTATCTGAAGCCACAACCATCGCGCGTGAAAAATGTTTTACAGAGCCCGATCCTCGTGATGATCTAAGTGGTATGGATGTCGCGCGTAAAGTATTGATTTTAGCTCGTGAAGTGGGCTTACCTTTAGAGCTAAGCGACATTCATGTGGAATCTGTTTTACCCGCCACATTTGATGATTCTGGTGATGTAAACCAGTTTATGGCTAACTTACCTTCGTTAGATGCTGAAATATCTGCACGTGTAAATGCGGCTAAGGCTCAAGGTAAAGTACTTCGTTATGTCGGTCAAATTGATGATGGCCAATGCCATGTACGAATTATTGAGGTCGATGCAACCGATCCGCTATACAGTGTCAAAGGGGGCGAGAATGCGTTGGCGTTTTATAGTCGCTATTATCAACCCATCCCCTTTGTATTAAGAGGTTACGGTGCTGGTACTGCAGTTACTGCTGCAGGGGCGTTTGCTGATGTGTTGCGAACTTTAAATTGGACTCGTGAGGTTGGGCTATGAGTCAAACGATGAATGTAAGCCAAGAATTACTGACTGTATATGCTCCTGCATCAATGGGAAATGTTGGGGTAGGCTTTGATTTATTAGGGGCAGCATTAGCCCCTATTGATGGCTCACTGCTTGGTGATAGAGTCATGATCAGTAAGGCGAAGTCTGGTATTAATTTTAGCCAAATAGGTCAATGGGCTCATAAATTACCGTCGCAAGGCAAAGACAATATTGTGTACCAATGTGCTGAGTTTTTTTTACAAAAACTACAACGCGAAGATGGCGTCACTATCTGCTTAGAAAAAAACCTTCCAGTTGGCAGTGGGCTGGGGTCAAGTGCAAGCTCTGTGGTTGCCGCCCTCTATGCGTTAAATGAACATTTTGATCAACCATTTGATGAACAGGCGCTACTCGGATTAATGGGCGAGTTTGAAGGTAAAATTTCTGGCAGTGTCCATTATGACAATGTCGCCCCTTGTTATTTAGGTGGAATGCAATTAATGCTCAATGCACGTGATAAAGCATGTGCAGCTATTCCTAGTTTTGATAACTGGTATTGGGTAGTCGCTTACCCTGGCATATCGTTATCGACAGCCAAAATGCGTGAGTTATTACCCGCTCAATATGATAAGTCTGTTGCGATTGATTTTGGTCGCTATTTAAGTGCTTTTGTGCATGCGAGTTATCAACAAGATGCGTCATTAGCAATTGAGATGCTTAAAGATGTTTTAGCCGAACCTTATCGCGCTGCTGCGATTCCGGGTTATACCGAGGCGCGAGATGCATTAGCCGAGTTAGGCATGCTCACAACTGGCATTTCAGGGAGTGGCCCTACATTGTTTAGCGTGACAGACGATTTAGCGCTAGCAGAACAAGCCAAAGACTGGTTGATGAAACATTATATTTCACAACCTGGTGGTTTTGCTCATGTGTGTAAACTCGATCAATTAGGTACCCGCTGCGTGTAACCGTCGGTAGATATTATTTATTTTGAAATTGAAAAGGCAGTCGTAATGGAATTATATAACTTAAAACACCCATCTCAGGTAGTGAATTTCAGTCAGGCGGTACAACTGGGATTAGGCAAAGACAGAGGGTTGTTTTTTCCAAAATCGATCCCTAGGTTGGCTGATGTGGATGCATTGCTCGCTTTACCTTTTGCTCAAAGAAGCAAAAAGGTACTTGGCGCTTGGTTAGCAGATGAATTAGGTCAAGACAGTGTTGATAAGCTCGTTGATAATGCATTTACCTTTGATGTGCCATTAGTTAACGTCGATAAAAAACGTGCCTGTTTAGAGTTGTTTCATGGCCCAACACTGGCGTTTAAAGATTTTGGTGCTCGCTTTATGGCTCAATGCGTTAATTTGCTGGCGGGTGATAAAAAGCTGACAATTCTTACCGCCACCTCCGGTGACACTGGAGCCGCTGTAGCGGATGCATTTTATGGTTTAGATAAAGTCAACGTCATGGTGTTGTATCCGAAAGGCAAAATTAGTGAACTACAAGAAAAGATGTTCACTACATTAGGCAAAAATATTCACACTGTAGCGGTAACATCAGATTTTGATGCATGCCAGCATTTAGTTAAGCAAGCGTTTGATGACAGCGATGTTCGTGACGGTTTAGCTTTAAACTCCGCTAATTCAATCAATATTAGCCGTTTATTAGCGCAGATTTGTTATTATTTTGAGGCTGTCGCTCAAGCAAAAAAAGCCGGTAATGATGACATTGTGATGTCTGTACCCAGTGGTAATTTTGGTAATTTAACCGCAGGGTTGTTCGCCAAAGCAATGGGGCTGCCAATAAAGCGGTTTATCGCCGCCACTAACAGTAATGATACTGTACCTCGCTATTTACAAGATGGCGCATGGCAACCACATAAAACGGTTGCAACCATGTCAAACGCCATGGATGTGTCGGAGCCGAGTAACTGGCCACGTGTCGAGGCGATTTGCGAGCAAATGGGTTGGCCTTTATCGTTAGTGACGGGCATTGCTTTATCTGAGCATGATACAGCTGCTGCTTTAGCTCAACTCTATCAAGTTGGGTATCTTTCAGAGCCCCATGCAGCGATTGCTGCGCAGGCTTTAACCTTAGAGTTAACGGACGATGAAACTGGGATTTTTCTTGGCACAGCTCATCCAGCTAAGTTTAAAGATGTGGTTGATCAGCAATTAGCAATTGAATTGCCTCTACCTGTTGAACTAGCTGCAGTTGCTGAGAAGCCCATTTTATCTGCAGAATTAGAGGCTGATTTTGAGCAGCTAAAAGCGCATATGTTTTCTGTATTAAAATAACCTCTTGGCTCTGTTCTAACACCTAACACGCAACTGGTTTGCGGTTAGGTGTTTTTTTATATTCCAATATTATGATCTTGGTCATACCTCATTGTTAATATCCTAGTGTAGATTAGAAAAAGCGTTAATATTGGCTATTATTTATACATGGTTGTTTGCTAGAGAGATGACGGGAGAAGGTTATGTTGCAACGTTTAATGCGCGATCATAAGCATATTGCCATTTTGTTGAATATACTTTCAAATAAATTGGCTCGACTTGCAGATGGACATGGGGTTAATTTTAATCTTGTAAGGGATATCGTCGAGTATATGCAAAGCTATGCTGAGCATAGTCATCATCCATTAGAAGATATCATTTACGATTACTACAGTAACAAAGCTGGGTTGGCAAACTGCGGTCAATTATACAATGAACATCATCGCTTAGCTGAAGCCTCTGGTTCATTGATTTACAGTCTAAATATGATTTTGTCCGATGTTGTCATTTCCCGTGAGAAATTGATTAAAGATCTAAAAGACTATATTCAATTACAACAATTACATATGGATTATGAAGAAAGAGAAGTGTTTCCGCTATTTGAGAACACGTTAGATGACAATGATTGGGATAGAGTTTCTGTATTATGTCAGCAACGACTTGTTGATGATCCGTTGTTTAATGATAATGATAAATCGATGTTTGAGGATTTACGGGCTTACATTGATAAAGTAGACAAGACTTTTTAAATCTATCGCAATAACAAAAAGAGCGCATTCAGCGCTCTTTTTATGTGATGTTAGCGACAACCAAAGATTGTCTATTATTACCATTAGAGAACTAATGTACTAACATCGAAATCGAATGAATCATCGATATCTTGTAATTCCTTGAGCAAACGCTGTTTATCTTTAATGGCTTCAATCTCACGCCATTTGCGTTTTTTGGACGAGCTTTTTGAGCGGCTTGGTCTTTCAACAACTTCGTCTAGCGCACCACCATAGTCTAATCGATCCATGGTAACCTCCCTTGTTATTATGATGTCTCTCAATGAATAAGTATCATATTTCAACTATAGGGTGCAATACTTGTGTTGCAATTACGTTACTAAAAAATCACAGTTTAGTGAATTTGATCCGAGCCACAAATAAAAATGCCGTTCATAGCATGCTGAACGGCATTTTTCATAAAGCAGTGTTTGCAGTATCAATGATGACTATAACTGACCTTTTCGATACAGGTTAATAAGTGCATTACTTGAACTGTCCAACTCTGTGGCGTTTTTGTCTGCACCTATACGCGCTAAAACATCATTACCCAGTTGCTTACCTAACTCAACACCCCATTGGTCAAATGAATTAATTTGCCATATCGCACCCTGAACAAAAGTTCTGTGTTCATATAACGCAATTAAGGCACCTAAAGTTGTAGGGGTTAATTTATCCATTAATAACGTATTGCTTGGTTTATTACCTGGCATTACTTTATGTTTGGCGATAAGAGATTTCTCTTGTTCATTAAGCTTGCTGTGATTAAGCTCGGCTAATGCTTCGTCATAAGTTCTGCCTTGCATTAATGCTTGGGTTTGCCCAAAACAATTTGATGCAAGTTGATCGTGATGCTCACCTAACGGATTATGGCTTTGTAGTGGCATAATAAAGTCAGCAGGAATTAATGCTGTACCTTGATGTAGCAACTGATGATAAGCATGTTGACCGTTGGTGCCTTCACCACCCCAAATCACTGGGCCAGTGCTGTAATCGACATCTGTGCCATCTAGAGTGACCGATTTACCATTACTTTCCATATCTAGCTGTTGGAAGTAAGCAGGTAGACCGCGAAGGTAATGGTCATAGGTCAAAATGACGTGTGATTGAGCACCATGAAAATTACCATACAGCACAGATAACATCGCCATTATTACGGGCATGTTCTGTTCAAGTGGAGTATGAGCAAAATGCTCATCCATTTGATGAGCGCCATCGAGTAAGGCTTTAAAGTTATCCATGCCAACGAGTAGAGCGATGGGTAAACCTATGGCTGACCATAGTGAATAACGGCCGCCAACCCAGTCCCACATTGGGAAAATGTTGTTAGCATCCATACCAAACTCGGTTGCTTTAGCCACATTTGAGGTTACTGCTACAAAGTGCTTAGCGATATCTTGTTGAGATGCGCCTTGTGCTAAAAACCACTCTTTAGCACTCAATGTATTTGTCAGTGTTTCTTGGGTGCCAAAAGACTTAGACGACATCACAAATAAGGTCGTTTCTGCATTTAAGCCTTTAAGCTTCTCGCAAATCGAGGTTGCGTCAACGTTGGCAACAAAGTGGCAATTAAGCCCTGCTTGCCAATAGGGTCTTAATGCTTGAGAGACTATTTTAGGCCCAAGGAATGAGCCGCCAATACCAATGCTAACAACATCAGTGATGGCTTTACCTGTGTAGCCTTTCCATTGCCCTGATTGAACAGACTCTACAAACCCAGCCATTTTAGCCAGTGTTTGTTGTACTTCAGGCACAATATTGGCGCCTTCAGTAATGATCTGTTGATTTGGCTTGCTTCTCAAGGCTGTGTGTAATACTGAGCGTTGCTCAGTATTGTTTATCACATCACCTTTAAACATCGCTGTGATTTTGTCTGCTAAGTTGGCTTCTTTGGCCAGTGCAAAAAGCAATTCAAGCGTGTCGTTGTTGATACGGTTTTTAGAATAATCTAAAAACAGCCCACAAGCCTTAACACTCATTTGCTCAAAACGTTGTGGGTTTTGAGCAAACAATTCACGCATATGAGGCAATTGGCTTGTGTGAGCCTGTAATGCTTTCCACGTAGTGCTTTGAGTGAGTGTAGTCACGAGTCAAATCTCCTAGTGTTTAGCTTAATTTTGCTTTTAACATAACTTCGAGTTTGCCCTGATCGATGGCGAAGTTACGAATACCTTCTGCTAACTTGTCAACAGCCATTGGATCTTCATTAAAGTCCCAGCGGAATTGCTCTTCTGTGAGGGCGGTTGGTGCAGCAACGGTAGAGGTTGTTGCTACTAATTTACGGCTAATTGTCACATCAGCGTTTGCCAATTCTTCAAGTAATGCAGGCCCAATAGTTAAGCGATCACAACCGGCTAATTCGATAATTTCACCAATGTTTCTGAAGCTTGCACCCATCACAACAGTGTTATAGCCATGCTGCTTGTAGTAGTTATAAATTTCGGTCACTGAAACCACACCAGGATCGGTTTCAGCGGTATAATCTTGACCTGTGTCTTTTTTATACCAGTCTAAAATACGGCCTACAAAAGGCGAAATGAGATATACACCGGCTTCAGCACACGCTCTTGCTTGAGCGAAACTAAATAGTAAGGTGAGGTTACAGTTAATGCCTTCTTGCTCTAATTCTTTTGCTGCGCAAATACCTTCCCAAGTTGAAGCCAACTTAATAAGAATGCGTGACTTATCAATACCTGCTTCTTGATATAGTTTGATTAGCTTATGCGCTTTATCAACAGAGCGTTGTTTATCGAATGACAGGCGAGCATCTACTTCAGTAGAAATACGGCCAGGTACTAATTTTAAAATTTCAACACCGATGTTAACTGCAAGTTTGTCACCCGCATCTTCGATTTGTTGTTCAATACTGTCACTTTGTGTTTTAGCCCATGCAATAGCATTATCAATAAGAGGTGCATATTCTGGGATTTGAGATGCTTTTAAAATTAATGATGGATTCGTTGTTGCATCTTCAGGCTGGTAACGCTTAATTGCCTCTATATCGCCTGTATCAGCAACGATGGTCGTGAATGATTTGAGTTGCGCGAGTGTGTTGGCCATGAAATTTCCTCTCGATAAGCAATTAATATAAAACTATAGCGTTATTAGAAGCGATTTTGAGGATTATTCCAACTTAATTTGTAAAAAAATTACGAAATACCCCATTATTTTCGCTCTATTTCGGCGGATATTGTTGCTAAATAGACAGAATTGGTTAACCAAATTGAAAGGTGCTTGCAACTCTGGCACTGCAACACCAGTGATAATCACTGTTGTATTCATTTTAGGTTGTTCTGAAAACAAAAAAGCCGCTGCAAGCAGCGACTTTTAAGTGTAGCGTATAATTGTGACAATTAACGCATTACTGGGCGTTTCTCTGTGCCGGTAACAATCGCTTCGATACGACGGTTTACGCGGTTAGCTTCTTCAGAGTTACCTTGCATAACTGGTTTAGTCACACCATAACCGATTGAACTGATACGGGTCGTTTTAATACCGTATTTGTTGTTCAATGCATTGGCAACTGCAACAGCACGACGCTCAGAAAGCTTCATGTTGTATGCTGGTTTACCTACGTTAGAAGCATGGCCTTCAATAGATACAGTGTGTTGTGGGTATTTGTTTAAGTGGTCTGCTAATTTTTCTAAATCAGCATATGAACCAGCACGGATTTCAGCTGAATCATTAGCAAATAAAATACCACCTAAGTCATACTTAGTTGTTACGTTTTCATAAACAGTACAACCAGTTGCATCAACTTTATGTGTCATTGGAGTATCTGGACATTTGTCGATGTTGTTCGTTACGCCATCTTTGTCATCATCGCCAGGTGCCGCAGCAACAACAGGGGCAACAACAGGTGCTGCAACAGGAGCCGCTTCAGTACCGAAACGGTAGCTTAATGCTAATCCCCAGTAGTTACTGTCCATGCGTAAGTTATTTAATACACTCGCATCTAGACCTTCGTAACGGCGATATTTAGCTTGAACTTTTAAGTTGCTAGTTACATTGTAATCAACACCAGCACCAACGAATAAAGCGATATCTGATTCACTTAAGTTCTCGCCATTAATTTCTTTTTTGTTTTCTAGCAGGTAGCTATATGCACCAAGCTCAGAAGAAAGAGCCCATTTATCTGCTAGAGGGTAAAAACCTACAACACCAAGACTCACACCAGCTGCGCCAACATCGTACATGTTGTTGTCAGAACCAGTCCAGTCAGCATTGCCTAGATCACGGTATCCTAATTCGATACCCATATATTCGTTAAATAAATAACCACCGAACACATCCCAAGCATATGGGTCATCTTCACCACATGTTAGTGCATCATCGCAGTTGTGCTGGTAATTGTTGACGCCTAATCCACCACCAACATACCAAGGAGTAAGTTGTTCTGCTGCTGTAGCAGCTAAAGGTAACATTGAGGTGAGTAATACTACTTTTAATGTGTTCTTCATCATAATTTTTAGTCCATTGTTATTTTACTCCACCATACATGCATGTAACGGAGTTGTTAGGGTCATGCATTACTGACACTTAGCGTGGTGATTCTTTGTGTTTTAGTCAGCGGCGCAATTATGGGCTGTAATTAGATGTTTTTCCATAGTAAAAAGGATTAATTTTTTGTAATGGTCAATTTAACGGCGCTGTAAAAATAATGGTGATTAAATGAAATGTTAAATAAAAACAATCATTAAGTTTAATGTCAGTGCTTGAGAATGATGAAATATGGGTGGAAAATATCGTCAGTAATTTTAATGAGTTAATTAAATAAATTCGGTTTTATTCGATTTTTTGAGGGGTTAAAACAGAAATACGCCTTAATGGCGTATTTCTGTTAGCTATATAGACGAGAATTAACGTGTCCATACCCAGTTTTCTATTTCTTCTGGATCCACACCATTGGCTTTGATGTAGTTTTTATGGTCGACTAAACGTTGCAACATATCGGTGGTGATGGCCACATGTTGTGTTTCATCAATCACCCCTTGTTGGAATAGCTTATAAGCCATATCAATCACCAAATGGTAACGAGAAGTACCGTTACGCACACCCATATCAAATGGGGTTGTGGTTGAACCTTCTTCCTCATAGCCTTTAATGCGGAAGCGGCGGTTACCCTTATAGTCAAATACGAGCTTTTTGATGGTATTTGGGTAGCCGTGATAGTTGAATACCACGCCCTTATCTTCAGTGAAGACTTCATCCATCATCCAAGGCTTGCTTTGGAACTTAAGGCTTCCTAAGCCGCTGCTGTGAAGTTCCGATACACTCACAAAACGGATGCGTACTCTTGGTAAAATCTCGCGGATTAGCACTAATGATGCCATACACTCTTGAGTCGCATAGTCACCACAACCTGCAAGCACGACATCAGGATTTTCATCAGAGGCGAAATCCCACACCATCACCCCATCTTTTGCTTGCTTGCGAGCTTCGTCCAGTGATAACCACTGTGGTAATGACTTTTTACCGGCAACAATAATATTTAACTTATCTCGGTCGGCGTAAGCACGCTCTGTGTATACCAAGGTGCTGTTTGCATCTGCTGGCAAGTATGCTGAAATAATGTCAGGGTGCTTCTCTAACATAGCGCCTAAGAATGACGGGTTCTGGTGAGAATAACCGTTGTGATCTTGACGCTCTAGTAATGAAGACAATACTACGTTACATGCTGGGATTGGCTTACGGAAATGGATGCCTTGGCTTGCGTGGACATATTTACAATATTGATCCGCCATTGAAGACACGACTTGTGAGAATGCCTCATAAGTTGGGAACATACCATGACGACCCGTGACCGTGTAACCGTGTAGCATACCAAATAATAGGTTTTCAGATAGCAACTCAATTACGCGGCCGTCACGAGACATGTCTTCGTCCCAGCTTTCAATTGGCCACTGCCAAGCGCGGTCTGTTTCTTCAAATACCGCTTGTAGCTGATTTGAGTAAGTTTCGTCTGGACTGAAAATACGTAAATTACGTTGATCGCGATTGAGTTTAAATGCGTCACGCATCCACTGGCCCATTTTTAGCATAGAGTAACCACGTTGGCCGCGCGGCGTTTCTGCACCATAACTCAGTTTTGTTAGATCTGGATTGGCAAGCGCACGAACCACTTCGCCACCATAACTTAAACGCTGGCGGCCACAGCATAGCTCTTTGGGTGGTATTAATGACAAAATGTCTTTATCAAATACCAGTTCACCTGCTTCTGTGGTTTGCACCAATTCTTCAAACTTGTAACTGGCTAACCATGCATCAAGCGCAGCAAGGTGACCTTTATCTTTAGCGCAGTTGTTGACAATAACTTGGTGAGATTCGCAGTTACCTTCGAGTTTTTTACCATCGTATTCAGATGTACCCGTCCAACCTTTTGCAGTGCGCATTAAAATAACTGGCCAACGAGGTTTAACCACATCTTCGCCTGAGCGTGCGCGGCGCTGAATGTCATTAATCATCTCATAGGATAAATCCATTGCTGCTGTCATTTGTTCAAAAATGTCAGTTTCTAACTGGTCATCAACGATAATCGGATGGTAGCCCAAACCACGAAATTCAAGATCTAACTCTTCATGGCTCATACGACCCATACGTGTAGGTCCTGAAATCTTATAACCATTGATATGTACTATCGGCAATACCGCACCGTTATTTGCTGGAGAGACTAAACGATTAGCATACCAAGACGCCGCTAAAGGACCTGTTTCAGCCTCGCCATCGCCAATGAGGCAGGCGGCAATTAAATTTGGATTATCTAGTACAGAGCCCCAAGCAACAGAGAGTGAATAACCTAGTTCACCCCCTTCTAAAATTTGTCCAGGTGCCTCAGGATTAGCATGAGATGGGTACCCATAGGCAGCAGAGAATTTTTTACAAATGTCTTCGATACCGGTTTCAGTATACGGGATGGTGTCTGGATAGAAGTGGCTAAGTGAGCCCTCAACAAATAAATTTGCCTGAACGGCAGGAAAACCGTGTCCTGGGCCAACAAGGTAAATGAATTCACGCTTATGTTTAACGATGAGGCGGTTTACGTTGGCATAGACAAAGTTAATACCAGGGCAGGTGCCCCAATGACCAAGTAAGCGTGGTTTGATATCAGTATGTTGTAAAGGACGCTTGTAAAGTACGTTTTGCTTTAAATAAATCTGTGAAGTGGCAAGGAAGTTAGTGGCTCTTACATATTTCTTTAGCGCTGTGATCTCAGTTGAGTTAGTCATAATGACCTCGATTAAAAGTGAAAATAGTGAATTAACTTTCTTGGAGAACACTGTATCCGTAATTTAGTTACAATAATGTGGCCTTTATCTAACTTTTGAGTAATGAAAGTGATGTGAGATCGCACTTTGGGCTGTTATCGCGCTAATTACTTGAAATTAAGTAACGATTTAACGGCGTTTTATGAATAGAGCATTAATAATAGAAGTGATAAAGTGTGATGGAAGTCACTTGTCAATTTTTGTTTTAATTGTGTTATCTGAACGTGTCATTTACTTCAGAAAAATATCTGGTAGGTAACATCTTCTTTGCATTCAAAGGCCTCACAAAACTATCCCTATGAATATGCACACTTTAGCTTTTATAATGACTAATTCACTTCGGTAATCTTGAAAGCAGTTTGCACAGTGACGTGCTCAGTCTGTTTTGATGCAAATAAAATCGGGTAATGCCTGATATAAAAAAATAACCTTATAACGAGGAAGATAGAACAATATGGCAATGTTAGAAACGATTGTTAATTTCATGAACAGTTTGCTTTGGGGCAAATTGTTGGTTTATGGCCTGGTGGGCGCGGGTCTATTTTTTACTATTCGTCTTGGCTTTATCCAGCTTACTCACTTTGTGCACGGTATTAAGGTGCTAGCAATTAGTCGTCGTCCTGGTAAGCATGGTTTATCATCATTTCAGGTTTTTTGTACCAGTATGGCCGCCCGTGTAGGCGCGGGTAATATGGCTGGTGTGGCAGTAGCCATAGGTACCGCAGGGCCAGGGGCCGTATTTTGGATGTGGGCTATTGCTGTATTAGGTATGGCAACCGCCATGATTGAGTCAACATTAGCACAGGTTTATAAAGTTAAAGACGGCGATGGCCAATACCGTGGTGGCCCAGCTTATTATATGGAAAAAGGCTTAGGGCAACGGTGGATGGGGATATTATTCTCATTTTTCCTCATCTTGGCATTTGGGTTAGTTTTTAATGCTGTGCAAGCCAATACTATTACCGGTGCAATGACACAAGTATTTGGTTTTGAACCTATCTACGTCGGCATTGGTATTGTGATATGCAGTGCATTTGTCATTGTCGGTGGTTTAAAGAAAGTTGCTAAAGCCTCAGAATTAATTGTACCTGTGATGGCGATTGCCTACATTACTATCGCTTTTGTTGTGGTTGCAATGAATCTTGAAAAGTTACCTGACGTATTTATGTTGGTCATTAACAGCGCATTTGGTTGGCAAGAAGCCGCAGCTGGTGGTGTTGCATACAGTGTTGCTCAGGCAATGCAAGCGGGTATTGCGCGAGGCTTATTTTCAAACGAAGCCGGTATGGGTAGTGCGGCAAACGTGGCGGCGAGTGCATCGCCAAATCCTAACCATCCAGCCTCTCAAGGGTTTGTGCAAATGATGGGCGTGTTTGTCGACACGATTGTGATATGTACTGCAACAGCGGCAATTATTTTATTATCTGGTGATGCTGCAGCGGGATCTGACGGAATTGCTAAAACCATTAGTGCATTAACCAGTCATGTCGGTGATTGGGGTGGGGCATTTATTGCGTTTGCGATATTACTATTTTGTTTTACTTCGATTATTGCTAACTACTCCTATGCTGAAACCAATGTGATGTTCTTGTCTGGTAACAGCAAAAAAGCATTACCGATTTTTCGTTTAGTGGTTTTAGGTATGGTGATGTTTGGCTCACTGGCAAAAATCAGTTTAGTGTGGGACTTAGCGGATGTGTCGATGGGGTTAATGGCAATTGTCAACTTAGTTGCACTGGTCTTATTATCTGGCTTGGCGATACGAGTGATTAATGATTATCGAGAGCAAGTTGATGCGGGTATTGATCCTAAGTTTGATACCAGTAAGTTTCCAGAATTGGCCGATCAATTAGAAGAAAAAATTTGGCCTAACTCTACCGAACCTGTCAACAAATAATATTTGTAGGTTAAGGTAATCGAAAAAACCATGCTATTTCAGCATGGTTTTTTTATGTCAGTTCAGTATTATAACGCCATGATTTTATTTGGAGTGCACTTATGCTGGTTTTAATATCACCTGCAAAAACATTGGATTTCGACAATCCTCCAATCACTAATACCTTTACTCAAGCCCCATTACTGAAACAAAGCCAGGCGTTAATTGACGTGTGCCGAGAACTAACGCCAATGGACATTGCCAGCTTGATGAAAGTGAGTGATAACATTGCTGGATTAAACGCGGCACGATTTGCAGACTGGCAGCCTCCATTTACTCTTGATAATGCTAAGCAAGCTATTTTTGCATTTAGAGGCGATGTATACACAGGATTTGATGCAGATAGCTTATCTCAGTCGCAAGTTGACGCTAGCCAAAAGCACTTACGGATATTGTCTGGCTTATACGGTTTACTTAAACCGCTTGATTTAATTCAGCCATATCGTTTAGAGATGGGGACTAAGTTAGCTAACCCTAAAGGCAGCAATCTCTATGCTTTTTGGGGGGAAACCATTACCGAAGAAGTGAATAAAGCGTTAAAAGAGCAGGGCGACGATATTGTTGTCAATCTTGCATCCAATGAATACTTCAAGTCGGTTAAGGTTAATCAATTGGCTGGGCAGTTAATTACACCAGTATTTAAAGACTGCAAGAAGGGCCAGTATAAAGTCATTAGTTTTTATGCCAAAAAAGCGCGTGGATTAATGGCGCGTTATATTGTTGACACCCAACCTAAAAGCATAGAACAACTGACTCAGTTTGATCTTGAGGGTTACTACTACAGCCAAGAGCAGTCGACGCCAACTGAACCGGTATTTTTACGCGACGAACAACACTAGCCAACGTTGGTATTTGATTACCTGAATTCCAGATGATAAATGCCTTGCAAATAGTTTGTGTTTCTCAGTGTTGAATGAACACTGTTTATCATAATCAAGTTATCTTTTATCCAGAGATTAGATAGGCAATAAAAAGCCCCTAGTTAAACGTTAGCTAGGGGCTTTCGTCGTGTTTATTTACTCTTGAGCCTCTTTTTGTTTAATGGGCCTTAAATCAATTTCTGACTGCGCCATCATATAGGCAAATTGCGCATAAGCAGCAGCGCTTTGAGCGAGCTTTTTAGGATCGATTTTATCTAAAGTATCATTTGGTGTGTGATGATAATCAAAGTAGTCAGTGCCATCTTGATTAAGTGACGCTACAGGTACACCAAGAGCTGGCATAATTGACACGTCTGGGCCACCAGAGGCCTCATTGTTACCCAATTCAACCCCAAATAATGTCATAGCCGAATGTTCTTGTTTTACTTGTTCAAAAGTATCTGGGTTAACATTAAAATCGATTCTGTACACAGGACCTGCACCAAAATCAGATTCAGCCGCAATATAGTGTTTATCTAATTCATCAGCATGTTGCTCTGCATAGGCCTTAGCACCCACAATGCCAACTTCTTCGGCTGCAAATAATACCACTCTAATTGTGCGAGCGGGTTTTTGTGGTAAGTCCAAAATCAGCTTAGCTGCAGTGGTAACAATGGCTACGCCTGCGCCATCGTCAATCGCACCCGTACCTTCATCCCAAGAATCTAGATGTGCACCAATTAATACGATTTCATCAGGTTTACTGCTGCCAGTTACCTCTGCAATAACATTATACGACGTCGCAATACCTTGATTTTCAGAGGTCATATTTAATGACAACACAATGTTAGGATCACGCTTAAGCATAGCATTAATCAAATCGGCATCAGGATTAGACATGGCCGCGGCGGGGATCTTAGGGATACCTTCTTCGTAACGCATCATGCCTGTATGGGCCATTCTGTCATGATCGGTGCCAATTGAGCGGATAACAATAGCAAGGGCGCCTTTTTCTGCAGCAGCTACAGCCCCACGAGAGCGGCCACCAACGGTTTCACCGTAACCTTTACCACTAATATGACGTTCAGTTTTGTGATCGATAAAGACGATTTTTCCTTCGATACGTCCTGGTGAGGCGGCTTGAAGCTCTTCTAAACTCTCAAAACGAACGATAGGAGCCTGGATCCCATTAACCGGAGTGCCAATACTGCCACCCAATGCAGTTACTACCAAGGGTTGCTCATAAGGAGATACGATACTGGCATGGGCAGAACCGCGTGACCAAGCTGGCACTTGAACCGATTCTTTATAGACTTTATCAAACCCCATGAGCCAAAGTTTTTCCATGGCCCAATCTACTGCAACGATGTCTTTGTCAGTGCCGGCTAATCTTGGGCCTACTTCGACTGTAAGAGATTCAACAATGTCATAGCTTAATCTTGATGATAACGCTTGCTTAGCTAACTGTTGACTAATTTGGGCATCATCTGAGTCATTGATGACCATTTTAGGTGAGGTTGTTTTTATGGGTGACACAGTTTGACAGCCAACAAGGGCGACAAAAATGGCACCGACGAGGCTGGCCTTTTGATAGTGTTTCATGAGTTTCCTTTGATTATTTTAGCTAAGTCTCATTTTTTACAACAATCTACCAAAAAGTGTGCTTTATGTCCCGACTCTATTTGTAAGGGAACGCTATATTAGAGCGGGGTTAGATTAGGAGAACATACTCGTGATGAATATAGAAAAAATGCAGCAGCAAGCAGATCATGCCGTCGTGTTGCTAAAAGCATTAGCAAATGAACGTAGATTGTTTATTTTGTGCCATCTTCTTAATGAAGGTGAAATGTGTGTCGGAGAAATGAATAAGAAGTTGGGCTTGAGCCAATCGGCGTTATCCCAACATTTAGCATGGCTTCGAAAAGATAATTTAGTGTGTACTAGAAAAGAAGCGCAAACTGTTTTTTATTCATTAAAGAGTGATAAGGTAAAAGAGCTGATCCAAGTACTGAATAATATGTATTGCCATTAATATCATCCCACGAACGTCTTAATGAACAGTTCATTAAGACGTTTCGCGTTTTCTTGCCTGTAAATGTGATAATACCATTGCGCGTTAGCAAGTGATCTCTTTGCGAGAATTTAAAAGGGCTTAAACAAGGCGAATGACTGAATGAATAGTGATTCTCTTTCGAAGTCATGCAACACAGTGTAAGCCCTTTTAAAACTCGCCAAAAAGAAATGCCCCAGCCGCTTTTGCTTTACGTTCTCGCTATTTGAAAGGGAACAACCATGACTACATAGCGACGCCTTAATCAAAAATCGCTGGACGCATTCACAGTGGTCACTTATTAATGCGCAATGGTATAACTTCAATTGGCTTTACTGTAAAGTTTTGGCGCTGTGATGTTATCAAAGGATTAGGATTTACTGAATTTAAGCGATAAAAAAACCGGCCTAAGCCGGTTTTTTAAATCTTAAATCGAAAGGATTAAGCAGCTAGTGCTTTGATTCTTGCGTTTAAGCGTGCCTTTTGACGAGCAGCTTTATTCTTGTGAATAAGGCCTTTAGTCGCCATACGGTCAACAATTGGTTGTGCAGTAGCGAATGCTTCTGTAGCCGCTTTATGGTCACCGCTTTTGATAGCAGCGATAACTTTTTTAACGTATGTACGTAACATTGAGCGACGGCTAGCGTTATGCTGACGACGCTTTTCAGACTGAAGCGCGCGCTTCTTTGCAGACTTGCTATTAGCCAAGGTGCAACTCCTAAAAACTGGATTTGATACTTTTAAAGGCCGAGGAATATGCCTGCTTTTTGTCGTCTTGTCAACGACTACGATCGAATATTCATCATAAAGATAAATTAATCCAACCTAGCATGCCTATCTTCAACCCAACTCGTGTAATATGTGGCGCAATTCTACCAGTTCTTGTGTCTGTGTGACAGGGCTAGAATCGAATATTTGTATAAATCCCATTAATTTTCTTATAAATGACCTAGAGTCTGGGGGCTGTTTGAGCAAAAAATTATTTAAATCAGGTCTTATTGTGAGTGTTATGACGCTGATTTCGCGAGTGTTAGGTTTGGTTCGTGACGTGGTGATTGCCAACTTAATGGGTGCAGGTAGCAGTGCCGATGTATTTTTCTTTGCTAACAAAATTCCGAATTTTTTAAGACGATTATTTGCTGAAGGTGCTTTTGCTCAAGCTTTTGTACCTGTACTTACGGAGTATCAAGAAAAAAAGACCCCAGAGGAAACCCGCGAGTTAATCGGTAAGGTTGCAGGAACATTAGGTGTACTTGTTTCTGTTGTTACCTTATTTGGTGTGATTTGTTCACCTGTATTAGCAGCATTGTTTGGTGGCGGTTGGTTTTTAGATTGGTTAAATGACGGCCCAAACGCAGAAAAGTTTGAGTTAGCCTCGTTAATGCTAAAAATTACCTTTCCTTATCTTTGGTTTATTACTTTTACTGCGCTTGCCGGTTCTATTTTAAATACCCGGGGGCGGTTTGCTGTGTCGGCGTTTACCCCTGTATTTTTGAATGTGGCTATTATTGCAGTGGCAATGTGGTATGCCCACACCCTTGAAAACCCAGAAATCGGTTTAGCATGGGGAGTCTTTGTTGGTGGTTTGGTTCAGTTTTTGTTTCAAATACCATTTTTAATGCGTGAAAAAGCGCTGGTTAAGCCCTCTTGGGGTTGGCATCACCCAGGGGTGGTCAAAATCAGGACGCTGATGATCCCGGCGATGTTTGGTGTGTCGGTTTCTCAAATTAATTTGTTGTTCGATACCTTCATTGCCAGCTTTTTAATGACAGGCTCAATTAGTTGGTTGTATTACGCTGATAGATTGCTCGAGTTTCCACTGGGGCTATTTGGTATTGCTATCGCTACCGTTATTTTGCCAGCATTATCGCAAAAACATGTGAACGCAGAGGGTAGCGGTTTTAATCAAACAATGGATTGGGGCGTTAAAGCCATCATGTTGTTAGGTGTGCCAGCAATGCTTGGGTTGATTGTATTAGCAAAACCCATGTTGATGGTGCTGTTTATGCGCGGCGCATTTTCTATCAATGACGTCGAAATGGCTTCATACAGTTTAGTTGCCTATGGTTGTGGCTTATTAAGCTTTATGATGATCAAAGTGTTAGCGCCAGGCTATTATTCACGTCAAGATACTAAAACACCGGTAAAATTCGGCATTATCGCCATGGTAAGTAATATGGTGTTTAATTTAATTTTTGCGATCCCCTTTGGTTATGTTGGCCTCGCTATTGCCACCTCTATGTCGGCATTATTAAATGCGGGGCTGCTCTATCGTGGTTTACATCTTAGCGGCGTGTATAAAATGTCCCGTCAAACATTGTTTTTTACCGGTAAAGTGATTATCGCAACAGCATTGATGACAACGGCAATCGGGTACTTTATGCCGCAAATAAGTGTATGGCACGAATGGCATTCGTTAGCGCGTATGCTGATGTTAATTGAGCTTATTGTCGGTGGGGCCGTTGTCTATTTACTCAGTTTACTTGCGCTTGGCGTTCGTCCCTGGAAGATTAAGCGCCAGGCCTAGTCGGCTAAATTTAGTTGCGTGAGTAAATTAACATACAAACAATGGTTAATGCGCTTAAACAGCCATAATAAACTGAGGCGGAAACTCGCATCTGACATTGGTTTGGGTATATAATCTGCCGATTTAGAATTGGCAGTTATTGAGCGTAATGGAATTAATCCGCGGTATACACAATATTTTACCTTCTCATCATGGTTGCGTATTAACCATAGGGAATTTTGACGGTGTCCATCGCGGTCATGCGCAGGTGATTAGTAATTTAGTGAGTAAAGCTCATCATTTTCAATTGCCTGCAACAGTCATGACGTTTGAGCCACAACCTCAAGAACGTTTTCGTGGTGCAGATGCGCCAGCCCGTTTAAGCTTGTTACGCGATAAAATCAGATTGCTCGATGAGCTTAAAATCGATCAATTGTTGTGTATTAATTTTACCGCAGCCTTTGCTAACCAACCTGCTGAAGCCTTTATTGAAGACTTACTGGTTAAAAAGCTCGGGGTTAAATACCTCGTAGTGGGCGACGACTTTTGTTTTGGCAAAGGTCGAACCGGTAATTTTAACATGCTGGTTGAGGCGGGCAAAAAGTTTGGTTTTACCGTGGTGAGTACACAGAGTTTTAAAGTGGGTTCGCTTAGAGTCAGTTCAACGGCAATTAGAGAGCAGCTTGCTTTGGGGCACTTAGAGCAAGCCAGGCGTTTGCTAGGGCACCCTTTTATATTAAGTGGCCGTGTGGCTCATGGGCAAAAACTTGGACGTACAATAGGGTTTCCTACTGCCAATATTGCGTTAAAAAGAAATGTGGTACCGGTGCGCGGCGTCTTTGCTGTGCGTTTATATTGGGATGGCAGCGATGTTTACGAAGGTGTCGCAAATGTGGGGTTTAGACCCACAGTGAATGGCCAAACCTGCAGGTTAGAAGTCCATTTGTTTGACTTTTCCGGTGATTTATACGGAAAACGAGTGGAAGTAGAGTTAGTTGCAAAAATTCGTGATGAACAACCTTTTGAATCACTGGATGCACTAAAAAAACAAATTTTAAATGATGCGAATGAAGCACGCGCTTTATTTAGCAACGATGCTAGCTGAAAAAAATCAGCTTTAATAACGGTATGGGATCAATGAGCGACTATAAATTTACTTTGAATTTGCCGGAAACAGAGTTTCCGATGCGCGGTAATTTGGCAAATCGCGAGCCAGAAATGTTAAACCGTTGGACGGAAGACGGTCTGTACCAACAGATCCGTGATAGCCGTACTGGTCGTAAACCTTTCATTTTGCATGATGGCCCTCCATACGCAAATGGCAGCATTCATATTGGTCACTCTGTAAACAAAATTTTAAAAGACATCATTATTAAGTCAAAAACCATGTCTGGTTTTGACGCACCTTATATTCCTGGTTGGGATTGTCACGGTTTACCGATTGAACTCAAAGTAGAGCAAAAAGTGGGTAAACCCGGCATTAAAATCTCTGCGGCAGAATTTCGTGAAGAATGCCGTAAATATGCCGCGACTCAAGTTGAAGGTCAGCGTGACGACTTTATTCGTCTTGGGGTGCTAGGCGACTGGCAAAACCCGTATTTAACGATGGATTTTTCAACCGAAGCGAACATTGTCCGCTCGCTAGCAAAAGTCATCGACAGTGGCCATTTACATAAGGGTGTTAAGCCCGTGCATTGGTGTACCGACTGTGGCTCAGCGTTAGCAGAAGCAGAAGTTGAATACGAAGATAAAACCTCACCAGCCATTGACGTGGCTTTTGTTGCTGTCGACAGTGCTGCCGTTGCCGCCAAGTTTGGTGTCGCTAATTACGCCAATCCGGTTTCAATGGTGATATGGACCACCACACCATGGACTCTGCCTGCTAACCGTGCTTTATCAATTAGCCCTGAGTTAGATTACAGCCTAGTTGAATTTACCCAAGACGGTAAAAGCAAAACAATTATCTTAGCACGCGTTTTAGTTGAGTCTTGCCTAGAGCGTTACGGCATCGAATCACATCGTATATTAGGTGAAGTAAAAGGTGCAGAGCTTGAATTAATGCGCTTTAACCACCCATTTTATGCGTTTGATGTTCCAGCCATTTTAGGTGACCACGTTACTACCGATGCCGGTACTGGCATTGTGCATACCGCACCTGGGCATGGTCAAGACGACTTTGTGGTTGGTCAAAAGTATGGTTTAGAAGTGGCAAACCCTGTTGGTGACAATGGTGTTTACAAGCCTGATACAGAATTCTTTGCCGGTCAGCACGTATTTAAAGCGAATGCGAGTGTGGTTGATTTGCTAAAGGAAAAAGAGGCGCTATTGCTCCATGTTCCTTATCGCCATAGTTATCCACATTGCTGGCGCCACAAAACGCCGATTATTTTCCGTGCAACGCCACAATGGTTTATCTCTATGGATAACCATGGATTACGTTCACAGGCGTTGAGCGAAATTGAACAAACTCAGTGGATCCCAGATTGGGGTCAAAGCCGTATTGAAAAAATGGTAGAAAACCGCCCTGATTGGTGTATTTCACGCCAGCGTACCTGGGGGGTACCAATTACGTTGTTTGTACATCGCGAAACTGAAGAGTTACATCCAGACAGTGTGTCACTGATGGAGCGTGTTGCTCATCGTATTGAGCAGCAAGGCATTCAAGCATGGTGGGATCTTGACGCAAGTGAATTACTCGGCGACGAAGCAGAGCAATATCGTAAAGTCACAGACACATTAGATGTTTGGTATGACTCAGGCTCAACCTTCTCATCAGTTGTTGCTGCGCGCCCAGAGTTTCATGGGCATGGCGTTGACTTATATCTTGAAGGTAGTGATCAGCATCGTGGTTGGTTTATGTCGTCGCTAATGATTTCGACTGCGATGAACGGTAAAGCGCCTTACAAACAAGTATTAACCCACGGTTTTACCGTAGATGGTAAAGGCCGAAAGATGTCAAAGTCTGTCGGTAATGTGATCGCGCCTTTGCAGGTGACTAACAAGCTTGGTGCAGACATTTTACGTTTATGGGTTGCCGCAACCGATTACAGCGGCGAAATGACCGTATCTGATGAAATTTTAAATCGCAGTGCCGATGCTTATCGCCGTATCCGTAATACCGCTCGTTTCTTGTTAGCAAACCTAAATGGTTTTAATCCAGAAACAGACATGATTGCATCTGAAGACATGGTTGCACTAGACCGTTGGGTTGTGCGTCGTGCAGCGGCTTTACAAAAAGAAATTATTGACGCGTATGATCAATATAACTTCCACCAAGTGACTCAAAAACTGATGCAGTTCTGTTCAGTCGAGTTAGGCAGTTTTTATCTTGATATCATTAAGGATCGTCAATATACCGCGAAACAAGAAGGGCATGCTCGTCGTAGTTGTCAGTCTGCATTATTTCACATTGCAGAAGCCATGGTTCGTTGGATGACGCCTATTTTAAGCTTTACTGCAGACGAAGTGTGGCAATTACTTCCGGGTAAGCGCGACAAGTATGTTTTCACCCAAGAATGGTACCAAGGTTTAGAAGCTGTCACGTTAGAGACTGACTTAAGTGATGACTACTGGGCTAAATTGTTAGATGTGCGTAACGAAGTGAATAAAGTACTTGAACAAGCACGTCGTGATAAACGTATTGGTGGTTCATTAGAGGCTGAAGTTACTTTATTTGCTGATGCAGATTTAGCCACGCAATTAGCCAAAATAGGTGACGAACTTCGTTTCGTATTATTGACCTCTAAAGCGGCGGTTGCTGATCTATCGCAAGCGGGTGATGATGCGATTGAAACGGAATTAAGCTCACTTAAATTAGTGGTAAATAAAAGCGAAGCTGAAAAGTGTGAGCGCTGCTGGCATTACCGTGAAGAAGTCGGCACCATCGAGGCTCACCCAACATTATGTCAACGTTGTGTGACCAATATTGAAGGCGACGGCGAGCAACGCGAATTCGCTTAAAGGATAGCAATAATGAGTTCTGTGCCATTAACTTGGAAAGACAGTGGCTTGCGTTGGTATTGGGTAGCTGCATTGGTTTTTTTAGCCGATCAGCTATCTAAGCAATGGGTATTAGCCAATTTTGATTTGTATGAGTCAGTTAAACTACTGCCATTTTTTAATTTCACTTATGTGAGAAATTATGGCGCAGCGTTCAGTTTCTTGAGCGACGCTGGTGGTTGGCAACGTTGGCTGTTTACCGTGATTGCAATTGGTTTTAGTACCTTGTTGACCATATGGCTACGTAAACAGTCATACACTATGTGGCGCAGTAATTTAGCGTTCACACTTGTGATTGGTGGAGCATTAGGTAATTTGGTCGATCGATTAATGCATGGCTTTGTAGTCGATTTTATCGATTTTTACTGGAACACGAGTCATTACCCCGCCTTTAATATCGCAGATGCTGGTATTTTTGTTGGCGCAATTTTGATTATATGGGAATCATTTAAGCCTGATGCTAAGACATCGCAGGAGCAATCTAGCCGTGACTGATTTAACAAAACAAGATGATATTGCTTTACTGTGTCATATGAACATTGTGCTAGAGGATGGCTCAACAGCCGACAGCACTAAAGCATCGGGTAAACCTGCTCGTTTAAATATTGGCGATAACAGTCTAAGCCCAGCATTTGAAGCTCAGCTTAAAGGGTTAAAAGCAGGTGATAAACATAAGTTTACCCTGGCTCCTCAAGATGCGTTTGGTGAATCGAATCCTGATGCCATTCACTATATGGACCGCAGTCGTTTTCCTGCAGATATGAAGCTTGAAGCTGGCGTGATTGTGAGTTTTGCAGGCCCAGGTGGCAGTGAAATACCAGGCATAGTGCGTGACACCGCAGGGGACTCTATCACCGTAGATTTAAACCATCCTCTTGCTGGTCATACGATTACATTTGAACTTGAAGTCGTCAGTGTTATCACCGAATAAAGGTAAAACATGTTGAAAGTTGATCCTACATCTCCAGAGTTAAGCATTTTACTGGCTAATCCTCGCGGTTTTTGTGCTGGGGTTGATCGCGCAATTAGCATTGTTGAGCGGGCTTTAGAATTGTTTGAGCCGCCAATTTACGTGCGTCACGAAGTTGTACACAATCGATATGTGGTTGAAAACTTAAAGCAACGTGGGGCAATATTTGTTGACGAGCTTGAACAAGTGCCAGACAGCAGTATTGTAATTTTTAGTGCTCATGGGGTATCACAAGCGGTAAGAAAACAAGCAAAACTGCGTGGTTTGAAAGTGTTTGATGCCACATGCCCCTTAGTCACTAAAGTGCATTTGCAAGTCACCCGTGCCAGTCGCAAAGGGATTGAGTGTATCTTGATTGGCCATGAAGGCCACCCTGAAGTTGAGGGCACCATGGGGCAATATGATAATCCTAAAGGTGGCGTTTATCTTATTGAGTCGCCAGAGGATGTTGAAAAATTGCAGGTTAACAATCCTGATAATTTATGTTTTGTTACTCAAACAACACTCTCTGTGGATGATACATTAGATATTATTGCAGCATTGCAAAAACGTTTTCCGTCGATTGAAGGGCCACGTAAAGATGATATTTGTTATGCAACTCAAAATCGTCAAGATGCAGTAAGAAGCATGTCTGCTGAAGTTGACTTATTAATTGTAGTCGGTTCAAAAAACAGTTCTAACTCAAATAGACTACGTGAGCTTGCTGAAAAAACGGGTACACAGTCTTATTTAGTTGATACTGCCGCAGACGTCGAAGCTAGTTGGTTTGATGGTGTGAAGAAAGTGGCCGTTACCGCTGGTGCTTCAGCTCCAGAGGTTTTGGTGCAACAAGTTGTTAACGCGATAGCGACTCTGGCGCCGAGTGTGATTACTGAAGTCGAAGGCCGAAAAGAAGATACTGTCTTTGCTGTGCCTGCTGAATTACGTTAATAAATTCAATAGACTACAATAAGAAACCCGCAGCTTAACTTAGGTTGCGGGTTTTTTGTACTTGTGTAATAAACCGAGTATAATACCGAATAAATGTTAACTTAATAAATCAATGTAAATATACATTGTTACCACTTTCTGATTAGCGTTAACTCGGCTATGCTAATAAATTGGCTAATCTAATCAATTTGTGGTTTTTTTAAAGCTAAGTATAAGTATTACTTATCTTTTATGGAGGCGTGACTCTGATGTCATCAAAAAGGAATGGATTTTCCTTAATCGAGGTAATGGTTTCACTAGTGATTCTGGTGATAGGCCTTATTGGCATTTTTAACCTGCATTTAGTCGCCAAAAAAGGCAGTTTTGAATCTTTTCAGCAAACTCAAGCCTCATACTTTGCAAATGACATCATCAATCGCATGCGAATTAACAGCAGCCAACTTGCTAGTTATGCAGGCACCTATACTGGGACATCAATTTCTTCAGCAAAGGCCTGTGATGTTGCTGTTGGAGCCAACACGACCTGTACCAACATAGAAACCCGCGAGTGGGATTTATACCAATGGGAACGAGCCTTTTCTGGCGAGAATGAAAAGTCATCGGACAATAATAATGTCGGGGGGCTCGATTCTGCCACAGCATGTATACGTGTCGTTGGCACTGATGTCACAGTGGTGATGACATGGAAGGGCGTGCGTGCCACCTCAGATGGTACTGAAACTAAATCTACTTTTGTTAAAGGTTGCGGCACTAGCAGCGATAGACGGCGTGTGTTAGATGTAGATACGGCGATTATAAGATGATAATGACACAATCAAAATTAACCAAGCAACAAGGTGTGTCACTGGTGGAGTTAATGGTGGCGATGTTGATCAGTTTGTTTTTAACAGCTGGTCTTTTTACCATGTTTAGTATGTCTTCAAGTAATGTCACAACAACCAGTCAATTTAATCAATTACAAGAAAATGGCCGCATAGCACTAGCGATAATGGAACGTGATTTAAGTCAGCTTGGGTTTATGGGCGACATCACTGGCACGGACTTTATTATTGGCAGCAATACCACTATATCAGCCACCGCTGTCACTGCTGATTGTGTTGGGGCAGGGTTAAATAATGCGAGTTTCCCTAATGCACAGCCCTCTCATTTCAGACGATTATGGGGATATGAGCAAGGGGTAAGCCCAGAGTCATTAGCATGCGTTTCACCTAATAGCGGTACAGATGTCATTCAAATAAAGCGCTTAATGGGGCCGCCAGTAACTGTGCTTACTTCAACGCGCTATTATGCTGCATCCACATCCAATGAAATTGTATTTTTTAATGGCAGTGCCGCAGCACCAGGATTAGCCAATAGCCGGATTTGGGAATATCAGCATCATGTCTATTTTATTCGTAATGACGGAACAACACCGGTGTTAAGGCGCCGTACGCTTTCAATTAATAACGGCATGAATAACGAGGAACAGCTTGTAGAAGGCATTGAAAATATGCGCATTCTATATGGGTTTGACAGTGACGGTGATGGCACCGCAGACAGTTATATGCCAGTGCAAAATGTCACGACCTTAATGTGGGATAATGAATTGTTTCAACGTTTAGTGTCTTTAAAAGTATTTTTATTGGTACGCTCAAGTGAAGAAGATCAAACATATACCAATGATAATACCTATAAACTTGGTGATAAAACGATAGGGCCTCTTAATGATAAGTTCCGTCGTAAAGTGGTATCGAGCACAATTATTTTAGAAAACCCTATTTTAATTAACTTATAATTTAGTGACTTAAACGTAAATAAATTTTGAGTTGATGTACGAAAAGAAGGCAGTTACATGAATACATCAATAAAGAAACAGCAAGGTATCGTGTTATTTTTTTCGTTAATCGTCCTCGTACTCATGACAGTGATCGGGGTCGCATTGGCGGTAAACTCAACACAGTCGTTAAGAATGTCTGGTGCAGGTTCTGAACGAATTGAAGCAATGGCTTCTGCTCAGGGTGGGCAGGATAAAGTGATTTTGGCTAATACAGGTAATAACACTTTCACAAACATCATAGCTATTTCTCAAATAGTTGATAATGACTTAGGTGTTACAAATACCATAACGCCATTGGTTGTAGGAGATGTACGATGCCAACGAAGTACAAAAGGCAATTCAGTTCCTATACTTTGTCGTCGAATTGAAATTTCGAGCGCTGCAATATTTGGCCGCAATAATATGGGGCTAGTGACAGTGGTTGTTGGTATTGAACAAGAAGTTAACTGAAGGAGTTAGTCATGTTTTTTAAACAATTATTTTATACATTGCTATTTGCAATTTTGGCTTACTCATCTATCAGTTTTGCTGATGACACCGAATTGTATGTGCTTGAGTCTACCGCGCGAACGGGATCTAAACCGCAAGTACTGATTATTTTTGATACGTCCGGTAGTATGAGTACCAGTTTTAAAACCGACGAGCCTTATGAACGAGGTGAAGAAAACACCTCAAATGGTACCTTAAAGGGTAATACCAAACTGTATTTTACTCGCAGCAGTTCAAATATTCCTGAAGTAAGCAGCAGTCAGTTTTTTTTACACAGTGTTAATGGTTGCGATGTAGGTGAAAAATACCTTGAAGATTATGGTATGTTCACCGGATATATTCGTGAGCATAAATATGTAGGTGAAAATGGCGTATGGTCCGAATTACCTCTAACTGATGGTAGTTCAATCAAACAAGTTGATTGTTACGAAGATATTGCCGAGCGAAACTACTATAACAATGGTACAAATTTTTATGGGTTTCCTGTTGATGGTTTAGGAACTAGCGCCGAACCGGTTCGTTATGTGGCTGCAAATAACTCATCATCCACCGCTGAAATCGATGCCGCAATTGAAAAAGCTAAGTTAACTAATTTTGGTATCGGACAACCCATTACGCTGTATACAGAGAAATATGTTAGTTGGTATCACAGCACTAAAAAGCAAAAAAATTATTCAAGATTAGAGGTGGCACAACGCGTAATTGAAGACACCATTGTTACCACTCCAGGTGTTGATTTTGGTTTGTCAGTGTTTAACAGAAATGATGCTAATGGTTCAAAAAGTGGTGGGCGTATTGTTTATGGCATCAGGACAAATAACGAATCTAATAAGTCGAGCTTATTGACCACCATTAGCAAGTTTACTGCAGATGGATACACGCCATTATGTGAAAATTTATATGAAGCTTATCGTTACTTTGCTGGTTTAGGTGTGTACTTTGGTGACGATGATCCAAATCGTACTCCAGAGAGAGACGAGTCGATTGAAAAAGAGGGAAAATACATATCTCCATTTGTGGGTAAGCAATGTCAAGATAAAGCCTATGTTATTTATGTGACAGATGGCGAACCAACCCGTGATAATAATGCTGATACTCTGATAAAAAATCTTCCAGGTATTACAAGCGCATATTCAGGAAACTATTTACCAGCGCTTGCTGGTTGGTTAAACACCAATGACGTCAATACCAGCCTAGATGGTACTCAGACCGTTTCGACTTACACGATTGGTTTTGGCTCTGATGCAGCGTCAGTCGCCGGTATTTTGAAAGAAACGGCATCACGTGGTGGTGGAGCAACTTACACCGCAGCGGATGCGCAAAAGTTACAAGAAGCATTGCAGTCGATTTTTTCTAATATTTTAGAAACTAACTCTAGTTTTACTTCTCCATCTGTTGCTAGTAATAATTTTGATAGAACCCAAACATTGGATTCAGTCTACTATGCGATGTTTTTACCTAATGAGGGCCCCCGTTGGGTTGGTAACTTGAAAAAATTCAAAGTAACAGGTTCCGGTGATGTGGTTGATAAAAACGGTAATGATGCCATTGGCGACGATGGTAATTTAGCCTCGTCTGCATGTTCTTATTGGACATCGGATTCTGTCTGTAGCGCAACAAGTGGCGGTGGTGATGGCAATAACGTCGAAATTGGTGGCGCGCTAACTAAGCTACAATCGACTGCTAGCAGAACTTTATATGGTAATTTTGGTACAGGCGGTGCGCTAAAAACATTCAACAAGTCAAATGCTGCGACCAGCCTAGGTAGTGAAGCGGCGTTAGCGACTTTTATGGGTGTTGATAAAACGGAGCTAACTAAATTATTCGATTGGACGATTGGTATCGATGTCGACGATGAAGATAAAGACAACTCAACAACCGATAAACGTTCCGATATTATGGGCGATCCACTGCATTCTAAACCGTTAGCCATAAACTATGGTACCGCCGGTTCACCAGATATCCGTATTTTACTAGGTACCAATGCAGGCTTTTTACATATGTTTAAAGATAGCGGAGCCAATGTTGAAGAGTCGTGGGCATTTATGCCACAAGAGCTATTACCTAACCTTCGTGAGTTAAGGGCAAACGTGCCAACGGGCGTTCATTCTGTTTACGGTATGGACAGCCCGCCTGTTGCATATGTTAAACGTAATGCATCAGGTGCAATTGATAAAGCCTGGCTATTTATGGGTATGCGCCGTGGCGGTAAATCCTACTATGCTTTGAATATCACCAATCCTGATTCACCTCAGTTTATGTGGAAAGTCGACCCTAGCTCTACAGGGATGAGTGATATGGGCCAGTCTTGGGCCGAGCCCGTGGTTACGTTTATCCCTGGCGTGCCCGCAGGTAATACCTCAGCTGACAATGCGTCTCCTGTAGTGATTATTGGCGGTGGATATAACCCTTCAACTAAAGATGGTGCAGGAGTTGGTACAGATGACACTACCGGTCGCAGTGTTTATATTTTAAATGCAGAAACAGGCGCCCTAGTATATCGATTTGGTACAGGCTCTAGTGGAACTCAATTACCTGGTATTGTTGATAGTATCCCAAATAGTATTGCAGTATTAGACAGTAACGGTGATAGATTGACTGACAGATTATATGCAACAGATACGGGCGGTAATATTTGGCGTATGGATTTACCGAGTGCTTCACCGACGAGTTCTACCAGTCCGTGGACTGCATTTAAGTTTGCGAGCTTAGGTGGAACCACACAAGCAACGGATAGACGTTTTTTTGCAGAAGCGGCAGTGGCGCAAACGGTATTTACCAATATTTCTCAAGTGTCAGTGACTGATTCTTCTAATAATACAACCACAAGCCTAACGTATCAAAATATCCCTTATGATGCCGTTACTGTGGGCAGTGGTCATCGACCACATCCTTTAGATACAACACGTTCAGACAAGTTTTTTGTGCTACAAGATCGTAATGTGGTGACTAAATCGTTTACTGGTGGTGCAGGTAAAGAGATCCCAGCACCATTAGAGTTAGCAAATCTTTATGATGTGTCTTCAACACCTCCGACAACTGAGACGCAGAATATCGCGTTTGGAACAAAACGAGGTTGGTATTATAACTTTGCAGCCAAAGGCGAAAAAAGTTTATCGGCCTCTACAATCATTAATGGAAGAGTGTTCTTTACTTCTTATGTTCCAGGAGATAATACCTCTACAAATCAATGTTTAGCCATTGGGCAAGGTCGATTATATGGTTTTGATTTACATAAAGGTACCCGCTCGTATACACAAGAGTATTTAGAAATGGGCGCCCGAGTTCCTGATACGCCTCAGTTAGTCATACCGCCAAATGGCACAGCAGATAGCTATATGTATCTCATTGGTATTGGCTCTGCTGGCGATGATATGGAAAAAGTCGATGATGATGAAAGTGATGGCTGTGCTGCGGGTGATGATAAATGTATCCGTGGTGGTCCAAGCGTAAATAAGATTTATTATCATATTGATGAGTAGGAAAGAGTAAAATCATGAAACAGTTTCAATCCGGATTTACATTAATTGAAGTGATGATCACAGTCGTGATAGTAGGCATTTTAGCTTCAAT
Organism: Shewanella basaltis; assembly: GCF_023283885.1. Classification (GTDB taxonomy): domain Bacteria; phylum Pseudomonadota; class Gammaproteobacteria; order Enterobacterales; family Shewanellaceae; genus Shewanella; species Shewanella basaltis. The sequence goes on along the minus strand of NZ_JAKILA010000006.1, from coordinate 27,731 downwards.
TGCTTATCCAAGCTATACTCAATTTGTCGCCAAAGGTGCGAGAGGTGACGGCTTAGCGGGGGTCATGCATGTGGCGAATTTGCAGGAGCAGTATTATCTGGACCATCGCACTTTTACAACTGATATGACTAAACTTGGTTTAAATGCAGATCCTTGGATTGTAGAAAATACTTACTATAAAGTTGATACCACAATCAGTGGCGGAGACTATACCGTCACCGCCACTGCTGTGGGTGTTCAAGCAAGTCGTGATTCTGCTTGTGCTACGATATCGCTAACTTCAACAGGCAGTAAAACCCCCACGGAGTGCTGGAAATGAAAACTGTAACCCCGTTATTAATCATATTAGCTATTTTTGTTTCAGCGAATGCTCTCGCAGCAGAAGATGCGTCTGATACATTAACGCCATATAAATGTCATATCGAAACACCTAATGGCGATAACATCGCATTATTTACCTGGGATAAAGCACTTGTTATTGAAGAGCAAAGTGCTTTACTAGCACAATATGTCCCAACCATCTCAAATGAGCGCTTAATCGTTAAAAGAGTGGTTGAATGCATTACCGAAGAAAAGGTGTTTAAAGACCTATTAATTCGTGAGCTTGATGCTCAAAGAACGTATTAGTATTGTTTTTATTAAAGAGTAAAAAGGCTTACTTATTAAATAAGTAAGCCTTTTTGTTGGCTTAACCTAAACTTAGGTTAACTAACCTGAGCTCGGGATAAGGGATGAACTTATACTATTTAAAATCAACATGTTACCCATTCTCACTTTCAAGCTTGTCATTTGTTCTGCTAACAAGGCGAATTGACGCGTCAATAGCTAGCCTATTGTAAGTCGATTCAACGCAGTGAGCAGGGCAAAGGACTGTTTGAAAGGCATTTATTATCCCGAACTCAGGTTAACTACAGGCTACAGTGGTTGTGACTTTTGAAATGCGACCCGATGAATTGATGTTTAATGCTTCAGAGGAGCTGCTGGTCACTTTGCCAGGGCAGTATCTAAACACACCGCTACCACCATTAGTGCCCATACCATCTGGATTAAAACTGTATCTGGACAGATCTGATTTAATAAAATCATTGCTGTTAAATGCATCGACTTTACGCAACACAATATCCGCTATTCCGTTCGTGGTGTCCATTGTGCCTATGGTGCCATTATCAATAAATACGCTAAAACCCTGGGTCCAATCTGTACCGCATGCCGTTGATGTCATCGGGCACACAGATACTCTACTGCCATAGCTTACAGCTTGGCTTCTAGCAAAAACTAACGATGATTCGATAGTGCTAATGGCATTTCTTGCCCTGACTCCTTCATAAAGAGAATTAAATGAAGGTACTGCAACTGTGATCAGAATGGCGGCAATAACCACAGTAACCATGACCTCGACTAAGGTAAACCCTGACTGTATCTTTTTCATGTGTACATCCTCATCATAATAGTGAAGAGTATAACGAAGCACAGCATGAATTACAGTGTTTAATTGGCTATTTTTGTTTGATTATTTTATTTAAAAAGAAGTTGTATATTACTATTACTTAAATAAAAAATGACAAAATTAACCACAGCACAGGTATGAACTTTTTTGTTTGATTGGCGCCCATTTCAATATTCTATGGGGCAAGATCACACTGTATTATTGAGGTTTGCATTTGATGTCTTTCTTTTTTGACATCCTAGCTCGTCCAGCTTGGTTAACGATAACCGCTTTTGAATATTCGCTATCAACGCTGCCTGGGCAATAGGTTAACGTGCCATTTGTTCCAGAAGCTAGGCCATCGGGCTGAAAGCGAACCGCTGCGCGATTATAGCTAACAAAATCGTTTTCATTAAATGCAGACGTTTGTTGGAGTAGTTGATCATTTGCATCCAGTTGATTCTTTTTACCTCGGTCAATAAACACACTTAAACCAATTCCCCAATCATTGGCACATTTATTATTTACAATAGGGCATACAGTAACTCTTGAACCATAACTAATGGCCATGTTGCGGGCATATTGAATCGTTTGCTGTATGACTTTAATACTACTTTGCGCTCTTACTTGTTCGTTTATCGCGCTAAAAGAGGGAATGGCGATGAGAGACAATAATGTTGCCACCATGGTTGTTACTATGACTTCTATAAGGCTAAAACCCTTGTGGAATTGAATATTAGGCATGATAGTTCATCCTTAATCTATGTGTAGCATCCAGCTTGAAAGTCATTAGTATAGAAAATAACCAATATTTTCGCTGTGAAATATCTTTTTCTAAATACGCAAAATACCTGCGACAATTTGCTGCAGTTTCAAGTAAGATATTTACCACAAATTTGGTTACCATAAACGTCAGTGACGACAAACGTTTAACCAAAAATTAGCCGATGACAGGAGTATGTAATGAAAAAGGTCGAAGCCATTATTAAACCATTTAAACTTGATGATGTGCGTGAATCACTCGCTGAGATTGGCATTACTGGAATGACAGTGTCAGAGGTAAAGGGATTTGGGCGCCAAAAAGGCCATACTGAACTGTATCGTGGTGCCGAATACATGGTTGATTTTTTGCCTAAGGTCAAAATTGAACTGGTAATCCAAGATGAGCTGTTAGAGCGTGCTATTGACGTGATTGTTGATACTGCCAGAACCGGTAAGATTGGCGATGGTAAAATTTTTGTAACCGATGTTGAACGTGTTATCCGTATTCGTACCGGTGAAGAAAACGAAGAAGCAGTATAAGGCCCACAGGGGCCTTTTTTTATGTGTGTTTATATAGTCAAAATAGGGTGTCAGAGGTAAGTTATGCAACAAAGAATTGTTATCGTGGGTGGTGGGGCAGCAGGTTTGGCATTGGCTTCAAAATTAGGTCGTAAATTCGGTAACAGTTCTTTGGTCGATATCAGTTTGATTGATAAAAATTCAGTGCATATTTGGAAACCCAAATTGCACGAAGTTGCTGTTGGGGTAATTGACCAATCAATTGAAGGGGTGCAATATCGCGATCATGGGCTTAAAAATGGCTATCGCTATATTCGTGGTGCCATTGAACAATGTGATCCACAAACTAAAACAATTCAACTTGCACCTGTCTATAACGACGATGGTGAACAGATCATTAGCGCTCGCCAAATTGAGTATGACACATTGGTGTTAGCGTTAGGCGGGGTGTCTAATAGTTTCAATACGCCAGGGGCTGAAAAACATTGTATTTTTTTAGACAGCCTCGACAGCGCTAATTTATTTCATCACAAATTGATGGATGCCTTACTACAGCTTAATGAAACCCAAGATCAATTAGGTATTGGTATTGTTGGGGCAGGGGCGACCGGTGTTGAGTTAGCGGCAGAACTTCACCATGTTATCGAGTCAGTAAAAGAATACGGTTATCAAAATATTTCAAAAGATCATTTAGATATTAACCTTATTGAAGCGTCCAACAAAATACTGCCACAACTGCCAGAGCCTGTCAGTGCGAGAGCGCAAACCGTCTTATCAAAACTGGGTGTAAAATTACATTTAGGTGTGCAGGTAAAAGAAGTTACTAAGGAAGGATTTGTTACTGCCAGTGGAGAGGTGATCAAAGCGAATATTAAAGTATGGGCTGCGGGTGTAAAAGGGCCAAAAGTGTTTGAAAACTTTAGCCAGCTTCCTGTTACTGCGCGTAACCAATTAGATGTCGATGAATGTATGCGAGTCAAAGGGCTTGCTGACATATACGCTCTTGGTGATTGCGCTCAGCTCATTTTGCCATCAGGTAAGCCGGTTCCCCCACGCGCTCAAGCAGCTGCACAAATGGCCGATCGTCTTTACGCAAACTTATGCTTAAAAATGAAATCACAACCAGAAAAACCATTTGAGTACAAAGACTATGGCTCATTGGTTTCATTAAGCCGCTTTTCAGCAGTGGGTAACTTAATGGGTAATTTACGTTCAGGCGACTTTTTCGTAGAAGGTCACGTTGCACGCTTAATGTATATTTCTTTATACCAACGTCATCTTGCTAGCTTGTACGGTTGGTTTTCTGCATCTGTATACCGTATTGCTCAAAAGCTACTTCGTTGGCAACGACCCAAACTTAAATTACATTAATACTTAATTTAAGGGCTTTCCTATACGAAAGCCTTTTTTTTGCACAATCAAGCCGCTTTTATAGTCGATAAGCGCAATTTAATCTAAATGTACTTGAATTTAAGATTGATCTTGGTAGTTTCTATATTAACGAGTTGTTAATTTGCTTATTGCACCTATGCAATACGCATCTACAAAAAGATAATCAACCTGAGCTCTGGATATGAGATGTATCGACTTTTTTATTATCAATACATTTCTTGTCCAGAGCTCAGGTTAATCAGTGCCTAATGGAGCCAATATGCAAAACCAAATTACACTATTAGAACAAACAAAACATGGTGATTTAAAGCTTATACCAAGTGATTATTCACATGTAGCAGAGCAACATATTGTGCCTGTAACACTGCATGAAATCAGTCGCGCAGCTACCGAATACCCAATTGTATTTGTTAAAAATAGTGATACAAACGAGTTCCAATCAGTTGCAATGTTAGGCTTAAAACCTGGCCAAAACTTAAGTGTAAAATACGGCAAATGGCAAGGTCTTTATGTTCCTGCGGTCGTTCGTGATTATCCATTAGGCTTAGTGTTAAATCCAGATGTTAAAGATAAGGTATGGATTGGCATCCGCGAACAAGCAAAAGAAGTTAGCAAAACCGACGGACAAGCATTGTTTGAAGATGGTAAAGAGACACCGTTTTTAGATGCACGCAAAAAAGCGTTGATCAGCCATTATGAGCAAGATCAGGCGACTCGTGGCATTTTAGGTTTTTTAAATGAAAAAGGCCTATTAATCAGTCAAACACTAACGGTAGATGTGGCTGGTGAAAAGCGCAATATTAATGGTCTTTACGTTATTGATGAGCAAAAGCTTAATGCATTAACTGATGAAGAGTTTTTAGACCTTAAAAAGCGTGGTTTACTTGGCCCAATTTATGGTCATTTAGGTTCGTTAAACCAAATTAATCGTCTCGCAAGGGTTGAAATGCAAGGCAAATAAATATGTGTTAACTAAACACTAAGACACTCATTGAGTGTCTTTTTTTATATTTTCAATAAGATAACTTGTATAATACCAATTCCAGCAATTATCTGGTCATTCAGCGGGAATTCTGTGTCTTCTAGGCAAGTAATAGGATTGTAGGCATAGTTGCTCTCGAAAACTGCTCCTGCGTTGTTCTACCTCCTGCGTCCATGCAGTCGTCGACAACTGCTCCTGCGTTGTTCTACCTCCTGCGTCCATGCAGTCGTACGTCAAAATGCTATTAAGCAGTATAGAAGGCACTGAAACCCGCCTTGTAGGAGACACTCATACTTTCCATTTCTTTGTTGCATCGCCTTAAAAGGGAATAACCATTCTTTCAACAATGCGCCTCAAACTGAAAAGTCTGAGTGGCTCTGATTGTTCACATAATTAATGGAAATGGTATAAGTATTTGATGAACTTGATCTTTAGATACAAAAAAGCCACTCACTGAGTGGCTTTTTTGTTTTTTTATGGTGCCGGCACCAAGAGTCGAACTCGGGACCTACTGATTACAAGTCAGTTGCTCTACCAACTGAGCTATGCCGGCTAAATTGTGGTGCCCGAACCCGGAATCGAACCAGGGACACGAGGATTTTCAATCCTCTGCTCTACCGACTGAGCTATTCGGGCAACTAAACTAAGCGTTAGTTTACTACTTCAAACTAGGTACTAACTTGGTAATCAGTGCCTGTCTCGTCTGGAGTGCGCACATAATATAGCGATGGATTTTATCGTGCAAGTGCTTTTTAAATCTTTTTACTCGTTCGGCTAGTTAATGTGCAAACTGCTGTAATTTTATCTGCTTTTGTTGGTTTTTAGCACAAAAACACGCTTTTGTTTGTACAAGCGAAAGCAAAGCTTGGTAAATACACTATTTATTAATATTCATAACGGCTAACTTAACGGCAATTATACACAGCAATTACCATGACTATTTAACTCAATCGATAGGTGTACATCATTGGGTCATTAACACAGTACCCATCATGACAATTTAGGTGACAGCAAAGCTGTTAACACAACATAGTATAATGTTGAGTCGCTACAATCTTTCTATTTTTTAGAATAAATCTGGCTAATTTAAGGGATTTTCTTTTTTAAAAGTCGCACTAAAATAGGGCTAACTCTTCAAGGAACCTTGGTATGTTTAGTAATTCATCTGCAGGTTATGGTGTAACGGCTATTTTGTTGCATTGGCTATCGGCAATCGTTGTATTTGGACTCTTTGGTTTGGGCTTTTGGATGGTTGATCTCACGTATTACAGCAGTTTGTATCAAACCGCACCACATATTCATAAAAGTATTGGTCTACTGTTATTGGGATTAATCTTAATCCGACTCGTTTGGAAAGGTTTGTCTGCTTCACCTAATGCACTTGAGCATCACAAAACCTGGGAAAAGCAATTAGCCAAATGGGCCCACAGACTACTTTATATGTTGCTGTTATTCATCATGGTGTCGGGCATTATGATTTCAACCGCAGACGGTCGGGATATTTGGATTTTTGACTGGTTTGCCGTGCCATTTCCTAATGCATTTATAGAGGACCAGGCAGATCTGGCTGGTATCGTACATCAATATCTTGCATACACATTAATCACTTTGGTGGTGTTTCATGCGTTAGGAGCAATCAAACATCACATTATTGATAAAGACAACACGTTAACAAGGATGCTCAAACCTGTGCAAAAACAATAACCCATTGTGATTGGCCCGTAACTCATATTTTATATAATTAAGGACGCTATAATGAAAAAACATCTACTTGCAACAATAATAGGCTCATCTTTACTGTTATCTTTATCTGCAAATGCGGCTGACTATGTCATTGATACACAAGGGGCTCATGCTTCAATTCAATTTAGTGTTAGCCATTTGGGTTACAGTTTTGTTGTGGGGCGTTTTAATGAGTTCTCTGGTAACTTCAGTTTTGACCAAGCTAAAATTGCCGACGCTAAAGTGAATGTCAAAATTAATACAACCAGTGTTGACTCAAACCATGCTGAGCGTGATAAACATTTACGTGGTGCAGACTTTTTAAATAGCGATAAATTCCCAGAAGCCAGTTTTGTGTCTACCTCGATTGTTGACAATGGCAACAACCAATTTGTGATAAATGGAGACTTTACTTTTAATGGGGTGACTAAGCCATTGAGCATAGACGCAAAGGCGATTGGTGAGGGTAAAGACCCATGGGGAGGTTATCGTGCAGGTTTTACCGGTAAAACCACGTTTGCAATGAAAGACTATGGTGTAAAAATGGATTTAGGCCCTGCATCAGCAAATGTTGTACTTGATTTGGTCGTTGAAGGAATTAAGCAATAATTGTTTAAAAACCAAAAAAGCCGCTAATAATGAACTGACCCCCAATAATTGTTGTCCAACGATTGGGGGTCAGTTCATAAAGCGGCTTTATGTTTTTATTTTAAGTTTAGGTCTATTATTCGTCTTCACTTGGTGGAACATAGCCTTCGATTTCGACGTCTTTACCTTCAAATAAAAAACTCAACATTTGCGCTTCTAAAAATTTTCTATCATCTACATTCATCATGTTCAGTTTTTTCTCATTGATGAGCATCGTTTGCTTTTTTTGCCATAAGCCCCAGGCTTCTTTACTAATATTGCCATAAATACGCTTACCTAATTCGCCTGGATAAAGCTGAAAATCCAACCCGTCGGCTGATTTATTAAGGTGAAGACACTGAACTGTGCGAGCCATGATGATTCCTTACTAACTTAATTACAAAAAATACTACTGTGTCGCGAAAAGGACGGCTAAATTAGACAAAATACGTTCTGTGGCTGCCGCTAACCCAACTTTCGCAGGTTGCTCTATGTTATACCAGAGAGCGCCATGTTGTTCCATGATACTCGTTGCAGAGTCTGGTGTAATTTCAACCAGTACTGGCTGTATATCGAGATGAAAATGGCTAAAAGTATGCCTAAAGCCTGCAAGACCTTGTGCAGATGCCACTAACTGATGCCTTGCTAAATAATCGGATAATTCAGCGTGCGTCTCAAACTGCGCAAAACACCAAAGCCCTCCCCAAATGCCAGCAGGCGGACGTTGTATTAACTGTACCTTGGTAGCATTTTGGCTATTATCTACCAACACAAGCATATAAGCTGATTTTTCGGGGGTGATTTTTTTAGGTTTTTTCCCTGGGTATAGGCTTTGATTACCTTGCAATTGAGCAATACAATCCACAGCTACAGGACATAATTCGCATTGTGGTTTAGTGCGTGTACACACACTAGATCCAATATCCATCATCGCCTGATTAAATTTTTCAACACCGCTCTTAGGGGTTAACTTTTCGGTTAATTGCCACAATTGCTGCTCAACCGTTTTAATACCAGGCCAACCTGCAATGGCCCCATGTCTTGCTAATACGCGTTTTACATTACCGTCTAAAATGGGATGATGTTGTCCCAAAGACAAGGACAACACCGCGCCTGCTGTCGATTTCCCAATGCCAGATAGGGCCATCACATCATCAAAACTCGTAGGGAATTCACCATTAAAGTGATCCCTAATATGCTGGGCGGCTTTGTGTAAATTTCGCGCTCTCGCGTAGTACCCTAAACCGGTCCAAAGGTGCAATACTTCATCTTGAGGTGCATTTGCTAACTCAACAACAGTAGGAAACCTTGCCATAAACTTTTCATAGTAAGGGATCACCGTTGCCACTTGCGTTTGTTGCAGCATGATTTCTGACACCCAAACTCGATAAGGTGTTTTGTTGATTTGCCAGGGCAATGTTTTACGACCATTTAGGTCGTACCAAGCGATAATACGCTCAGCAAAAGAGGTCACTTTTTTCATGGGCGCAGTGTATCCATAGCGATTTTATTAAACAAGAGTTGGTTGATGATTGGTTTTTATCGCAAGATGAAAATCTCGATGCTAATTTAGCGTAAACATGTGCTGCGACTTTAGGTATAATACGCGACGAATATTTAAATTGATCTAATACAGACAATCATGACGTAATGTTGATGTTAATAGCGATAGGTTTATTTCTGTCACTACGCATAAACCTTATGTAACGTATGTAAGCAATGAGGCAATAATGAGCGACGTTACCACAGCTGAGTTTAACGAAGACGGTAAGTATATTCGTAAAATCAGAAGTTTTGTTTTACGTGAAGGCCGTTTAACAAAAGGACAATCTCAAGCTATTGAGGCACATTGGCCAGCGATGGGCTTAGATTATACACCACAACCACTTGATTTAACTCAAGTGTTTGGCCGTAATGCTGATACCGTCCTTGAAATTGGCTTTGGTATGGGGGCGTCATTAGTACAAATGGCCAGTGCAGCGCCAGAGCAAAATTTTATCGGTATTGAGGTACATAAGCCTGGTGTTGGTGCTTGTTTAGCCGATGCTGGTGAAGCAAAAGTGACAAACTTACGTGTTTATCATCATGATGCAATGGAAGTGTTAGAGCATAGCATTGCTGATGGCTCATTGGCGCGTTTACAATTATTTTTCCCAGATCCATGGCATAAAAAACGTCACCACAAACGCCGTATTGTTCAACCTGAGTTTGTTCAACTTGTGCGTCGAAAACTTAAAGTTGGTGGTGTATTTCATATGGCGACTGACTGGGAAAACTACAGTGAGCATATGTTAGAAGTAATGAACGCCGCAGAGGGTTATAAAAATCAATCACCTACAGGTACTGTGGTTGAACGTCCTGAGCATCGTCCGTTAACAAAGTTTGAAGCTCGCGGACACCGTTTAGGTCATGGTGTTTGGGATATCATGTTTGAGCGCACCGCTTAATTTTATCAACAGGAGACAACATCATGGCGCAAAATCGCAGTCGTCGTTTACGTAAAAAATTACGAGTAGATGAATTTCAAGAGTTTGGTTTTGACATAAACTGGGTGTTTGACGAGTCAGTTTCTGAAGCGGATATCGATGCCCTTGTTGACCAATTTATTGACGAGGTTATCGAGCCTCGCCAATTGGGATTCCACGGTGGTGGGCATAAAGAGTGGGAAGGTATTATCGCCACTCAAGCAATTGGTCAATGCACCGAAGACGACATCGCAGCGGTCAAAGCATTTTGGCAAGGCAAACCTGTGTCTGGTGTAGAAGTCAGCAGCTTGTACGACATTTGGTGGGGATAAACCAAATTGCCTGAGCAATTATTACTTCAAGAAGCGGTAGACAAGGTCAGGCCGCTACTGGGTAAAGGCAATGTGGCAGGATATATTCCTGCCCTTGCCAATGTTAACCCGAATAAAATAGGTATTGCGATTACGACTATCGATGGCACTACCATAGGCGCAGGCGATTACCTCGAGCCATTTTCAATTCAAAGTATTTCTAAAGTGTTTAGCTTAACACTTGCGTTAAACCTATACACAGAAGATGAAATTTGGCACCGCGTAGGCAAAGAACCCTCTGGGCATTCATTTAACTCTCTGGTTCAGGTTGAGCTAGAGCGTGGTAAACCACGTAATCCGTTTATTAATGCAGGCGCATTAATCATTGCAGACCTATTGCAAGCGCGTCTAGGTGCTCCTAAACATCGTATGTTAGAGGTTGTTAGGCAGTTGAGCCAAAACCCCGCAGTGGCTTACGACAAAGTGGTTGCCGACTCGGAGTATCAATTTAGTGCTCGTAATGCTTCTATTGCATATTTAATGAAATCATTTGGTAATTTTAATGGTGACGTTGATACTGTGCTTAAAAGCTACTTTCATTACTGTTCGTTAAAAATGAACTGCGCTGATTTATCTCGAGCCATGTTTTATTTAGCCAATCGAGGTAAAACATTAGACGGCGAAAGCTTGGTGTCACCTGTACAAACTAGGCAGTTAAATGCATTGTTGGCCACATCGGGCTTATATGATGGTGCAGGAGAATTTGCCTACCGGGTGGGTATGCCTGGCAAAAGTGGCGTTGGTGGTGGGATCATTGCTGTTATACCCGGTGATATGTCTATTTGCGTTTGGTCGCCTGAACTTGACATGAATGGCAACTCGCTTGCTGGTACCGCTATGCTAGAACACATTAGTCAACAATTAGGTCGCTCTATTTTTTAGCAAATACCGCGAAATTAATTATTATTGAGATTCGTAAAATAGACTATTTTTTGGTTTATTTTACGAATACACTCCCTTCATTGATTGCTTATTATCCTTTAATAATCTCACCTAATTAAAATAATCATTATAAATTAATGCTTTATGTTTTTTGGCATAACTTGTGCTTTGTAATGAATATCGTTAATCGTTTTTACATAAAAAAGGTTTTTATCATGACCAAACAAAAGTTGATTTGTGGTTTAGCGTTAAGCAGTGTGTTATTGACTTCATTGGCAACGACACCAGCCATGGCCAAAATGTCGTTAAAAGACGAAAAATGTAACGTAACGCTAAATTACGATGTCACTGTCGAGCCTACAAATTTACAAATAAGTGATAACGGCACAGAGAAATACCGTGTTGAATTAGGTCAACTTTACGTTGATGGTAAAAAAATCACCTTAAACAATTCACAGCAAAAAATGCTTAACCAATATTCAGAAGAACTTTCACGTCAAGTGCCTGATGTTATCGATCTTGTCGGCGATGTTATTGCTATTGCAACTCAAGCCGTCAATATGGCTTTGAGTCCTATTTTAGGCGACGGTGCAGGTATGCATATCGATAAATTAATGAACGGTATTCAGCAGCGTGTTGATACAATGGCCTATCAGCAAGGTGATAAGTTTTACCTTGGCTCAACCGAGGCATCAATTGAAAAAACCTTTAACGAAGAGTTTGAGCAAGAAATTGAGCAAATGGTAACCAGTTCGATGGGAACGTTAATGATGACGCTAGGTGGGCAAATAATGTCATCAGAAGGCGGTACATTTGAAGAAAAAATGAATGCTTTTTCGCAAAAAATGGAAAATGTCGGCACCGATATTGAAAAACAGCTTGAATCACAATCACAAGGTTTAGAGGCTAAAGCAACAAAAGTATGTGACAACTTTGCAGAGTTGTTAGTGCTAGAAAAGCAAGCGAGAACCGCAATCCCTGAACTCAGTCCATTTACTTTAGCAACGCTAGGCGAAACCACTCAGTAGTATTTTGTTAACCCTCTCCTTGGCTTCCCCTGTGTCCTATTTAAGACACAGGGGCTTTTTTTATGTGACTAAAACCCTCATGTACCTGCTATCGCTTAACTTCTTTGTTCTGATAAAAAAATTGTCAATTATAAATATAGAGCTACAGAGTGTTTTTTTGTTATACTCACCTAGGGTCAGTTGATCTTTCAAGGTTGTTTTTGTTCGAGTTAAAAACGTGTGAGTCGAGCCGAATGGATTGATGCTTAGTCATTTAAGCAATTCTTTATTCACAAAGAGTCGTTCAACAAAGAGTAAATCGTTTTTAGCAGGGCCTTTCAGGCTGCGCTTGTTGGCCATTTTTACGGCGTTATCGACTTTTTATGTAGAATCACTACACGTTAAAGTCTCTGCCGCGCAGTTGTATTGATGAGTAATTGACAACAATTCGCTGTAAAAATAACCTGAAAAGCTCAAAAACCTACAATACAACAAAAATATACTCTATTTGGGATACGGTGATATTTGCCGATAATAAATGATAAGGTTTGGTAACCTAGTTTTGTTTGTGTTACCCCTCAATCGACAAATATGACAGCGTTGATGTAAATGCGTTACTTTACTCATCAACTTGTGACGCTAGGGCCTGTTGACCTTTCAAGGTTGTTTTTGCAGCCAATTGTTGGCCATTTGTACAAGGCAGAGACTTTGAGGTGTAGTTATTCTACATAAAAAGTCGATAACGCAGTAAAAATGACCAACAAACGCTGCCCACAGGGTTCGGCTAAAAACGTTTTACTCTTTGTTGAACAGATTTTGCTTAGGTGACTAGGCTACAATCCATTCGCCTCGATTAAAACGTTTTTAACTCGAACAAAATTCAACCAGCAAAGATCAATAGGCCCTAGAGTGAACACCAACACCTGAATTTAATTAATGTCGTAAACCAGTTTAAGGCGACTTTCATGTTAGAACTGTTAGAACCTATCGCAATTTTTACTCACGTTGCACGCGCAGGAAGTTTTAGTGCAGCAGCCAGACGTCTTGGCATTTCTAAATCAAAAGTCAGTACTCAAGTTGCAGATCTAGAACACAAACTAGGTGTACAGCTCATTCAACGTACTACACGCAGTTTAAGCCTCACCGAAGCCGGTAATTTATTGTACCTTCAGGGAGAAGAATTACTGCGTGATGCTGAGCAAGCTGTGGCCAGTGTGCATAACTTAAACGACGCGACCCGTGGTGTATTAAAAGTGGGTATTTCGCAGTCTTTTGGCACCATGCATATCATCCCTGCATTGCCTGATTTTATGGCTCGCCACCCTGAGCTTGAACTGCAAGTCAGCTTACTTGACCATAAAGTGGATGTTGTCAGCGAAGGTTTAGATTTATTACTTACCATGTCTGAGCAATTACCATTGGGTATGGTTGCAAGGCCCCTAATGAAATGTCAGTTTTTGCTCGTTGCGTCACCTGGTTATATTGCACAGCATGGCAATATAAGCCGTCCTGAGCAATTAGTTGAGCACAATTGCTTGGTGTATCAAGGTGAATGGCATGAACACAGTATGTGGCAATTTAAAAAAGGTGAAGATTACTGTGAGATTGGCGTTTCAGGTAATTTCCGTGTAGATAATGCTCCCGCCTTAAAATCTGCAGCAGTAAGCGGCTTAGGCATTGTGTATCTTGCCAGTTATTTAATGGAAGATGAGATTGCGCAGGGCACATTAGTGCCGTTACTTCCTGATTGGCAATTAACGCATAATTTACCATTGCAAGCCGTTTATCCACGTCGTAAGCATCTTGCACCTAAAGTGAGCGCATTTATCGACTTTATTAAAACCCATATTGGTAGCCCACCATATTGGGATGCTAAATTCGATCATTTATACAAACTTCGTAAGTAAAAATGGAAACATTGTTCATTTAATAAAACAAAGCCGCACTTTATCCTGCGGCTTTATTTTTAGTTTATTTATATCAATAACTTAAGTTGTTCATTGTTTAGTATTTTAGTGAGTTGTTAATCAATGACTTACTGAAGTTGTCAATGTTTTGTGTTGCAGTCTGTTCTTATTTTAATACAATAGATGCCAGTTGATTCAGAATGATTTGAACATGTATTTTCTGAGAAATGACCCCTTTTCAGTCAATGCCCAAATCGGCACCTAAGCAAATTTTGGATCAGTGCTGGCAAGCGTTTTTTAAAACTAAAACAATGTCGGCTTTCAAACCATCATCCTAGTTATTTGGTTTACCCCAGGCATTGATCTGGGGTTATTTTTTTGTGCTAAATGCAGGGGGATAAGCGCTGCATTTGCGGTTCGACTGTAGTTTAAACCAATCCTTATTAGATGAGATCTACTTTAGGCCCTAGACCCAGTACAATGAAAATGACTGCAGGTGTAGTGGGCTACATCAACGTCATTTGAAGCCGTAATCGGCAACCCCTAAGGGCGAATTTACCAGTGTGGTATTGTTTGTCAGTCTTTCTTAACCTAGTGCACTATAGCCAAGTGCCTATAACCAAGTGCACTATGCCCTCAAAAACTGCCTCGAATACCTCACCGATAACGTTCGCTAAGAGATCGCTTGCTGATGCGGATTGGTATTACAGTGCTTGTGAGCTATCAAGCCATTTATTTACTTGCTCTGCCAGCACATCTAATGGCAAAGGTCCATTTCTTAACACCACGTTGTGAAAATCCCGAATATCAAACTTATCACCTAACTGTTTTTTGGCCTGTTCTCGTAGCGCCAAAATTTTAAGCATGCCCACTTTATAAGCCGTTGCTTGTGACGGCATGACAATATGTCGTTCGACCATTTTTATCGCGTCAGATTCGGCATTAGGGGTATTTTCGACGTAATAAGCAATGGCTTGCTCTCGTGTCCACTTTTTAGTGTGAATACCTGTGTCAACAACCAGGCGACATGCACGCCATAACTCCATCGATAAGCGGCCAAAGTCTGAGTAGGGATCAGCATATAAGCCCATTTCTTTTGGAAAATACTCAGAATATAAGCCCCAGCCTTCAACATAAGCGGTGTAACTGCCAAACTTTCTGAATTTAGGTATGCCTTGCAATTCTTGTGCTTTAGCAATTTGCATGTGATGACCTGGGCTACCTTCATGATAAGCAAGTGCTTCCATTTGGTACTTAGGCATGGCGTCCATTTTGTATAAATTGGCGTAGTAAATCCCCGGTCTTGAGCCATCTGGTGCTGGCTGATCGTAAAAAGCTTTACCTGCTGATTTTTCTCGGAATGCTTCTACCTGTTTTACCAGTAATGCCGCTTTAGGTTTTACTTTAAACACTTCGTCTAAACGAGACTCCATGTTATCGATAAAGGCTTTTGCTGCTGCTAAATAAGCTTGTTGACCTTCTTTGGTGTCTGGATAATAAAACTGTTTGTCTTCACGCATATAGACAAAGAATTCGCTTAAGGTACCTGAGTAGTTGACCTTTTTCATGATGGTGCGCATTTCTTCATGAATACGCTTAACTTCAGCAAGTCCAAGTGTGTGGATCTCATCTGCACTCATGTTGGTGGTTGTGGTACGTGACAGGGCATTATTATAAAAAGCCTCGCCATCAGGGAGCTTCCATACACCATCACGCGTGTCTGCTCGAGCTGCTAATGTGTTGGTATAACTGATTAATTGCTCGTAAGCAGGTTTAACTTTAGTCAGTAATGCTTGTTTTACTTCTGCTAGCAGTGCCTGTTTTTTATCGTTGCTAATGTCAAGTTTATTGATTTTTCGATTAGCGTCTGCCCAAAGAGGGTTGTCTTTACCTGTGTCGCTAAAAGGCACACCTGAAATAATATTTTTGCTGTCGGCGATGACATAAGAGAACACAAATTTAGGGGCGATGATATTTTTTTCAGCCCTAAGCTCTAATGCGCTCTGGAGTTGTGCTAAAAGTGCCTGCGTACCATTTAAACGGCTAATGTAAGCTTTTGCATCGCTTTCATTGGTTATTTGATGCTGATTAATAAGAATGGCCGCGACCATAGAGTGCACACCATACATTTGGTTTACTGGGTAGGTATGGTAACGCCATTTATCATCGGCAATAGTTTGTGTTAGGCGAGCATGTAATAACTCATAACTGAGTGCGGTTTGCTCATCGAGTTGAGTGACATCTAATGCATTTAGTTGCGCCAATTGTTTTTTGGCACGTTCAAGATCGGCGTCTGCAGCAGCTTCTGATAAATCATTCCATTTGTCGTAATCTTTTTTGATGCCCAAATAGGTTTGGTTCACCGGATTAGACATGACGTTTTCCATGAAGATGTCTTCAAATAGTGCATTGGCTTTTTCTGATTCGGTATTTGTCGCAACGGCCTGACTTTCTTGTTGATTTAATAGGGCAGATGTATGCGAATGAGCAATAGCTGTGGTGCTTAATATACTGGAGAGCGTCAGCGCAATGAAGGTGGCTTTTGTGTTGATTGACATCGATATCTTCCTAAAGTACACAATTTATAGGTTGATATCCTAATCAAGCTTTCACTAAATGTGTTAATTGAAATGTTAGAAAGTGTGTATTTTGTTATTGCTTGTATGGTGAGTGTTCGAAAAGGGTGACGTGATAAGTGCCCTGTGCAATTGCATGGGGGCACGTTCACGCTAGATAAATTGTGACAATAGATCATTAACAAACATGTGGCCTTTGGGGGTCAATTGCCAATGGGTATCGGTTTCAGTGAGCAACCCTCTGTCTATCGACTTTTTCATGCCAGCCTTAACCACATCAGCTGATTGCCCTGTACGTTGCTCAAACTCGGTTTTGGCTATTGGTGTCATTAACCTTAAACGGTTCATTAAATATTCCAATGGGCGATCTTCTTCACTCACATCGGTTGTTTCAAAAGTGTAGTTTTCAGCAGCAAGATACCCCTTGGGGTGTTTAATCTTAACGGTTCTCACAATGCGGTTGTGCTCTGGTAAAGTGATTTTGCCATGAGCGCCACACCCAATCCCCAAATAGTCACCAAATTGCCAGTAATTT
Organism: Shewanella basaltis; assembly: GCF_023283885.1. Lineage (GTDB taxonomy): Bacteria > Pseudomonadota > Gammaproteobacteria > Enterobacterales > Shewanellaceae > Shewanella > Shewanella basaltis. The sequence goes on along the minus strand of NZ_JAKILA010000006.1, from coordinate 10,558 downwards.
AAGTTGTGTCGACATTGATACCCAGGCTTGGCGTAGGCAGAAATTTCGTATTGCTGGTAACCGAGCTCAGCCAGCTTTTTTTGCCCTTGTTCGTATATTTGCCACAAATTGTCGTCATCGGGCAGTTGTGGTGGTTTAGAATGAAACAAGGTATTGGGTTCAATAGTGAGTTGATACCAAGATAAATGCGGCGGTGCTAAGGCTGTGGCGGTGTCAATGTCGTGCATTGCCTCATTAAAGCTTTGGTTTGGTAAACCGTGCATGAGGTCAAGGTTAAAACTGAGGTAGTTAGCTTGTTTAGCTTTTTGAGCTGCAATTTTTGCTTCATCTTCATTATGGATGCGCCCAAGCAGGTTAAGCTTATCTTTAGAAAAACTTTGTACGCCAATCGATAATCGTGTGACCCCAGCGGCACGGTAAGCACTAAAATCATCGTGTTCTAATGTACCTGGGTTGGCTTCCATGGTGATTTCAATATTTTCTTCAAATGGAATTAATGCCTGAGTTTGTTCAAGTAGGCGTTGAATTTGACTCGCATCGAACAACGAGGGCGTGCCACCGCCAATAAATATGGTGTGTATTTTTCGCCCTTGCACATAGTGTAGATCCGCTTTCAAATCGGCGATTAATGCGTCTACATATTCCTGTTGAGGTAATTCACCATGTTGCCCATGGGAATTAAAATCACAATAAGGGCATTTTTGTACGCACCATGGTATGTGCACATATAAGCTCAAAGGCGGTAACTGTAAGCTCATTTATTGTCCGTCGCGGTTAAACTGTTTTCGTTAATCACGCCTTTCGCTTTCATTGCATCAATTAATAACTCAAGGGCTTTACCGCGATGGCTATGGGCGTTTTTTTGTTCGCGAGTTAATTGTGCCGCGGTGCAATCAAACCCCTGTGGAATAAATATTGGATCGTAACCATGGCCTTGTTCACCTTGTGGAGCAAAGTTAATACTGCCTTCCCATGATGCTTGGCAAATAATTGGCGTCGGGTCTTTGGCATGGCGCATATACACTAAAACACATTGAAAACGTGCAGTACGTTGCGGTTCATCTTTTAAGGCGGCCAATAGTGTTAAGTAGTTGCTTGTTTCCGTGGCCCCTTCGCCCGAGTAACGCGCCGAGTAAATCCCTGGTTGACCATTAAGCGCGTCAACTTCAATGCCTGAGTCATCGGCTATTGTGGGTTTTCCCGTTATTTCAGCGGCATGTCGAGCTTTAATTATGGCGTTCTCAACAAAGGTCGTCCCGGTTTCGGCCACATCAGGCACATTAAACTGATTTTGAGGTAACACCTCAATGCCATAAGCTGTAAACATTTGCGCAAATTCGGATAACTTACCTTTATTACCGCTGGCAAGCACTATGTGTTGAGTTGAAGATTGCATTAATTGGTCGACCTAAGGTAAAAATTTGCCACATTATACGCTAATAACACGCAATGGTATTACGCGTTATTCAACGTAAAATTTTTGCTTAAACTTAAGCGAGGTGTTTAGCTGATTTGTATACTTGATAGCGATGTCAAAATTGACCTCTTGATCATCTCTAAATGGTACCTCAGCAATATAGTAAATAGCTGCGCCTTCACGGATTTCTTTAAAATCGAGGGTGGTTCGCGCATCAATTAAATTATTTGCAACCCCAGATATTTCAACAGCAACCGCTGGGCTGCCGGGCTGGCTAGTGTTTAATACCGTAATATTGACTAGACCATTATAGCCGCTACGTTCTATACCATAGGTTTTTGCTATTTCTGGGGTAATAAAAGTGCTGTTAAGTGCCATGTAGTGAATGTCAAAATTACCTATTTGCTGTTTTTGTTCAGCATGTGCAAGGTTGGTGACACTTAAACATGACAGTAACAACGCGCTAATTAAATAACCTGCTTTTACAATGGTTTGTATCATGGCTAAATCCTGTGATCTAGGGGGCTGGGGCTAACAAAAGCAATCGTAGAGCTGCAAGTTGACAAAGTAAATTGCTCTTGAGTCGGTTAGCGCCTTGCTTGTGTTAAATCATTGACCAAAATGGAATGTATTGGGCAAATAGCATGTTTAAAAAGTTCATCGCAATAAAGACCACTAATACCGACAAATCAAGACCGCCAAGTGGTGGCAATATTTTGCGAACAGGTGCTAAAAACGGCTCAGTTAACTGAGTCATTATCATCACTACTGGGTTGTATCCCTGGTTAAACCAACTCAAAATTGCTCGGATAAGCAACATCCAAAATAGCAACACGCCAGCATTTTTTACAACCGAGACAACAGAGAATAATAAAATCGTCAACACATCAAAAGCAGCACCTGCAATCAAAGTAAGTACTAACATTTTTACCATTACAACCATGAGTGCCAATAAAATTGACGAGGTATCAATACTGCCCATAGACGGTAATACACGACGCATTGGTGCAATGATGGGTTGTGTTGCTTTAACAACAAATTGGCTAAACGGATTGTAAAAATCGGCTTTAACTAACTGTAACCAAAAGCGAAGAATGACAACCATTAGGTATAAGTCAAACAGCGTGTTGATCAAAAAAATCATTGCATTCATGAATATAGCCTTACATTTATACCATTAAATTGAATAGGACAGAGTGACCCGTTGTATGATTGAGCCTTAAACCACTCATCATTATATTATCACTGCGTATTTTAGCTTGAGATAAATAATCGTTTATTTACACTCAGATTAATTAAAACATTTTTGCCATTTCTTGCGCGCGGGCAACACAATTATTCATTGCTTTATCAACCAATCCTGCTAAATCACCTTGTTGAAAGGTTTCTACCGCTTTGGCAGTTGTGCCGCCTTTTGACATTACGTTGGTACGTAGCGTTTCTAATGACAGCTGTTGGTTTTGAATAACCATCTGCGCTGCGCCTAACGCTGCTTGCTCAGCCAGAAGTCGGGCTTTATCTTCTGCCATGCCCATTTTTATTCCAGAGGCTATCATCGATTCAATAAACAAGAAGAAATAGGCAGGAGAACTACCAGACAGTGCGATAACCTGATTTAATCCTTCTTCAGTATCAACCCAAACCGTTTTACCGCCACTTTGCATTAACGTTTCGCATATGGCTTTATGCTCTGCAGAAATATTGTCTTCGGCATAAATCCCTGTCATGCCATAACCAATTTGAGTTGGCGTGTTGGGCATAGTGCGGATAAGTGTGATAGGTTGTTTAAAATATTGCTGATAACGTGCAGCAGGAATGCCTGCAGCGATAGTAATGATTAACTTATTGGCTAAATCTAGGTGGCTCAAAGCCCCGCAAACGTCTTCCATTAATTGTGGCTTTACGCTAAGCACAATGACATCAGCAGCTTGGGCTGCAACCGCATTATCATTAGACACTTCAATCGCAAAGTCGTGTTGCAAAGCATCGAGTTTACCTTGGCTTGGGTTAGTCGCGTGGATAAGTGTACTTGGATAACCATGTTTGACTAAGCCACTAATAATACTGCGAGTCATGTTGCCCGCACCGATAAAACATACTTTTGCTTGAGTCATTTCAATTACATCCAATTAAAGAAGTGAATTTATGTCCAGTTGTTATATCCCCAAACAACCTGAAGATGTTCAGAAACACGTATCTTCAAGTTGATTGGATATATATGTTACCTAAAAGGGCGCTTCGCTGCTAGGGCGTGACTTCGTCACTGCTAGGGCGTGACTTCGTCACTGCTAGGGCGTGACTTCGTCACTGCTAGGGCGTGACTTCGTCACTGCTAGGGCGTGACTTCGTCACTGCTAGGTCGCTTCGCTGCTAGGGCGTGACTTCGTCACTGCTAGGGCACTTCGAACCTAGAACCTAGAAGGACGAAGTCCGCTCTCAGGCGAGCCTGCGAGTTCCTAGAACCTAAAGCGCTTTTCTTTCTCCAAATATGGCACTGCCAATGCGCACCATCGTCGAGCCATTGGCAATAGCGATATCCATGTCTGCGCTCATGCCCATTGATAGCGTATCAATGCCTGGGTGGTGTTGTTTGAGTTGTTGAAAGAGGGCACTTAGGTTGGCAAATTCCTGTTGCTGTATTGCAATGTCGTCTGTGGCCGTTGGAATGGCCATTAAACCGCGCAGCGATAAATTGGGCAGTTTACTGATAGTAAGTGCTAACGTGGTTACCTCATTAGCATCTACCCCCGACTTACTGTCTTCTTGGCTTATGTTAACTTGTATACACACATTTAAAGGCGGTTTGTTTGCAGGGCGCTGATCATTTAATCGTTGGGCAATTTTGTCGCGACTTAAGGTGTGCATCCAATCAAAATGTTCTGCGACAATTTTGGTTTTATTAGATTGCAATGGGCCAATAAAGTGCCATTCAATGTCTGGGTAATTTGCTGCAAGTGCAGTAATTTTTTCTTGACCTTCTTGGACGTAATTTTCGCCAAATTGGCGTTGTCCTGCATTGTAGGCGGCAATAATGTCGCTAATAGGCTTAGTTTTACTCACGGCAAGTAAGCTAATGTCACTTGGCAATCGCGAACAATTTTGCGCCGCTTGTTTAATTCTGCTCTGGGCGATTGATATTCTGTCTGCTATTGTTGTCATAATGTTGGTTAAATGGATGTCTCTACAATGGAAATCACTGAATTACTCGCTTTTAGTGTAAAACACAAAGCATCAGATCTACACCTTTCAGCAGGTGTTTCTCCAATGATCCGTGTCGACGGTGAAGTGCGAAAAATTAACTTACCGGCGCTAGATCATCAAGGTGTTCATAGTCTTGTATATGACATCATGAATGATAAACAACGAAAAGACTATGAAGAACACCTCGAAATCGACTTTTCATTTGAGGTTCCCAATCTGGCTCGTTTTCGTGTTAACGCATTTAACCAAGCCCGCGGAGCCGGCGCAGTATTTCGTACCATTCCGTCTGATATTTTGTCATTAGAACAACTTGGCGCGCCTGAGATTTTTAAAAAGATATCAAGCTTTCCACGTGGATTAGTCTTGGTTACAGGCCCAACGGGTTCGGGTAAATCAACCACCCTTGCAGGTATGGTCGACTATATTAACGAAAATCGCCACGAACACATTTTAACCATTGAAGACCCAATCGAATTCGTTCACCAAAATAAACAATGTTTGGTTAACCAACGTGAAGTACATAAGCATACTCACAGCTTTAATGCCGCACTGCGTAGTGCACTGCGTGAAGACCCTGACGTTATTCTAGTTGGTGAGATGCGTGACCTTGAAACCATTCGCCTTGCCATGACCGCAGCCGAAACGGGTCACCTAGTTTTTGGTACCTTGCACACCACCTCAGCGGCAAAAACCATTGACCGTATTGTCGACGTATTCCCCGAAGGTGAAAAGAGTATGGTACGCACTATGTTGTCTGAATCATTGCAGGCCGTTATTTCGCAAACTCTCATTAAAAAAATTGGCGGGGGCCGAGTGGCCGCACACGAAATTATGATGGGTACACCTGCCATTCGTAACCTTATCCGTGAAGATAAAGTGGCTCAAATGTATTCAGCCATTCAAACCGGTATGGCACATGGTATGCAAACGCTCGATCAATGTTTACAAAACTTGGTTAATCGTGGCCTCATTACTCGTGAAGATGCTATGCATAAGAGCTCGAATAAACAAGCTAATTTTTAAGGATTAGAACCATGGATGTTCGACCATTTTTAACCATTATGGTAGAGAAAAAAGCCTCAGATTTATTCATTACAGCAGGTTTTCCACCCAGTGCAAAAATTGATGGTGAGTTACGTCAGCTGTCAGAGACAAAACTCTCACCGCAACAGTCTTTAGCGTTTGTAGAATCACTAATGACTGATGTACAAAAAAAAGAGTTTCATGACACCAGCGAGTGTAACTTTGCATTTGCTGCTACCGGATTAGGCCGTTTCCGGGTTAGTGCTTTTTGGCAACGTGAGTCAGCAGGATGCGTAATGCGTCGTATCGAAACCGATATTCCTGAAGTTGACGACTTAAAGCTGCCCGCCATCCTTAAAGACTTGGTAATGAGTAAGCGCGGCTTAATCATTATGGTTGGTGGTACTGGTACGGGTAAATCAACCTCGCTTGCCGCACTGGTTGGTTATCGTAATGCTCATGCCCGTGGCCACATTTTAACCATTGAAGACCCGGTTGAATTTGTACATAACCACCGCAAAAGTATTATTACTCAGCGCGAAGTCGGGATCGACACAGACTCATTTGACGCGGCACTTAAAAGCTCATTACGCCAAGCTCCAGATGTGATTTTAATTGGTGAAATCCGCACTCAAGAAACCATGGAGTTTGCATTATCGTTTGCCGAAACCGGCCACCTATGTATGGCAACGTTACACGCAAACAACGCTAACCAAGCACTTGATCGTATTATGCATTTAGTGCCTGAAAGTAAGCACAATCAATTGCTTTTCGATTTGTCGTTAAATCTGCGCGGTATTGTTGCCCAACAGCTTATTCCTAAGTCAGATGGTACAGGTCGTCGTGCGGCTATTGAGGTGCTTATTAATACCCCTCGTGTCGCCAGTTTGATTGCCAAAAACGAATTGCATTTACTAAAAGAAACAATGGGTAAATCACGCGAACAAGGCATGCAAACCTTTGACCAAGCCTTATTAGATTTATACCTTGAAGGTGAAATCAGCTACGCAGATGCACTACACCATGCAGATTCCCCCAACGATTTACGTTTAATGATTAAACTGCAAAGTAACGAGTCAACATCAGCAGGCTCAATGGAAGGGATCACTTTAGACATGGATTAATTTATACCATTGCGCGTTAGTAAGTGATCTCTCAGCGAGAATTTAAAAGGGCTTAAACAAGGCGAATGACTGAATGAATAGTTATTCTCTTTCGAAGTCATGCAACGCAGTGTAAGCCCTTTTAAAACTCGCCTGAAAGGAATGCCCCAGCCGCTTTTGCTTTACGTTCTCGCTATTTGAAAGGGAACAACCATTACTACATAGCGACGCCTTAATCAAAAACCGCTGGACGCATTCTGAGTGGTCACTTATTAATGCGCAATGGTATTACATCCATGGCTGGTTAATGTTATCGCCAGATAAATCACAGCCATGCCGTTAATTGTGTGGCTGTGGCGGCTCATTTTGCGATTTTTTTGGTTTGTTTTTTGTGTTTGCGCTGGATCATTGTTTGATCTTAACAATGCAATATCACGTACATACCCAGCCCATTTGAAAATATGTGAAATCGAGCATCTTCAGATTGTTTGGGTATAAACGATGCACTAACTCAAGTGCAAAAACAAAGGTGCAAAAACAAAGGCATGATAAACGTGTTAACTGCAACACTTTATCACACAAGGATAAGCCCTAATGATAAAATACATCTCAGCAATCTTACTATTAACCAGCAGCCTAGGTGTTTCGGCAGCAAGCTGTCCTGATTACTTAAATGTCGAAGCCCGCAAGTTACACTCAAAAGAGAACGTCAATTTGTGTGAGTTAACTCAAGGCAAACCTGTTCTTATTGTTAATACCGCATCAAATTGTGGATTCACACCACAATTTGAAGCACTAGAAGCATTGCACAAACAATATGCCGATAAAGGACTCGTGGTAATTGGCTTTCCGTCCGATGACTTTTTTCAAGAAGAAAAAGACGAAGCCAAAACCGCAGATGTATGCTTTATCAACTATGGTGTTAGCTTTACCATGGTCGCAACATCAGCAGTAAGAGGCGATAATGCCAATTCGGTGTTTAAATACCTTGGTGATAAAAGCGCCGCGCCTAAATGGAACTTTTACAAGTATCTTGTCTCTGGAGATGGTCAGACGGTTCAACAGTTTAATTCGCGAGTAAAACCAGACAGCGAACAATTGAAAACAGCTATTGAAACGCTGTTATATAAGTGACAAAAATTGCAGCGAGCTAGTATTCTACCTTCAACATTGCTAACGAGGTGATAAGGATATTAACCCGTCACCATGATTACATTTTTGTGCACATTGGTATTATATCCCACCTCATATAAAGCGTGTAGATGATACCTAGCGCTCTTTTTGTTTATAAAGAATAAGATACAATCATCACATAATAAACTAAACCTCAGCATCACCAACAAGGCATGTTTAGACAATCATCGAGATTGGTCTTTCGCGTTGAGTTGAGCTTACTTATATTGATTACGGAGACAAGATTTTGGCTAGATTTTCAGGGTTAGACAAAGACACTGGCCACAAAGCACGTGGCAAAACAGGCGTATTGATCATGAATCTTGGCACCCCAGATGCGCCAACAGCCTCAGCAGTACGTACATATTTAGCCGAATTTTTGTCCGACCCAAGGGTCGTTGAAATCCCTAAACTGGTGTGGATGCTTATTCTCCATGGGATCATTTTACGTATTCGTCCTGCCAAGTCTGCAGCATTGTACAAACAAGTCTGGACCGAAGCAGGCTCACCCTTGCTTGATATCAGCGAGCGCCAGCAAACTAAATTAGCTCGCCAATTGCAAGCAGATGGCCATGACGTGAGCGTGCATTTAGCAATGCGTTATGGTTCACCGTCAGTGGCTGATACATTACAGTCAATGCACAAACAGGGGATTGATAACCTCGTGGTATTACCCTTGTACCCTCAATACGCTGCACCTACAACAGGCTCAGCTTTTGATGCTATCGCCAGAGAAATGATGAAATGGCGTTACCTACCATCGTTACATTTTATCAATACTTACCACGACACCCCTGACTTTATCGACGCCATTGCCGCATCAATAAAACAAGATTTTGACGCTCACGGTAAACCGCAAAAATTAGTTATGTCGTATCATGGTATGCCAGAGCGTAATTTACATCTTGGCGATCCTTACTACTGTTTTTGCATGAAAACCACTCGGTTAGTGGCAGAAAAGCTAGGGTTAAATCAAGACGATTATGTTGCCACCTTCCAATCACGTTTTGGTAAAGCCAAATGGCTACAACCTTACACCGACGCCACCATAGGTAGCCTGCCAGAAAAAGGTATTACCGATATCGCTGTCATTTGCCCTGCATTTAGCGCCGATTGTTTAGAAACCCTAGAAGAAATCAAAGGCGAAAATCGCCATGTATTTGAAGACGCAGGTGGAAAAAACTTTCGTTACATTGAGTGTTTAAATGACAACGATGATCACATCAACATGATGGCTAACCTGGTTAAGCCTTATTTATAACGCTGCTAGGGCGCTTCGCTGCTCGATTACGTCGTTCCGGCAACGCTTTTAAAGCCGGAACCCAGGTGTTTCAGTAGATTTTAAAAGCGATTACGCAGTACAGAACGCTTCTCTTACGGTGGCAAGGTCGCTTCGCTGCTAGGTTCTAGGGCGTGACTTCGTCACTGCTAGGGCGCTTAGCTACTAGAATCTAGAAGGACGAAGTCCGCTCTCAGGCGAGCCTGCGAGTTCCTAGGGCCTAGAACCAATTTTATCTCCTCGCCTCCGCTTTTTTGATTTGATAAACTGCTCCAAACGGCAATAAATAAGAAATATGATGAGAATAGACCCTAATATCACCCTAGTTTACAGTACCGACAAAGGGCGCATTGACGAACCCAAAGCCCAGGCAGAAGCGCCTGTAGGTGATGGTATTGTACGTATTCACAAAGACAGTAAAGGCCGAAAAGGTAAGGGCGTAAGTGTCATTAAAGGCCTTGGTTTAGACGAAAAAGCCTTAAAAGATCTGGCACAAAAAATTAAAAAACAATGCGGTTGTGGTGGTACAGTGAAAGACTTCAATATCGAAGTGCAAACTGATAATCGCGAACAAGTAAAATCCATATTAGAGAAATTAAATTTCACCGTGAAATTAGCGGGTGGATAAACGCTAACAGCACGACCTGGGAGAGCATATGGATAGCTTAAAAGATCATTTTTTAATTGCGATGCCGTCATTAGACGACACATTTTTTGAACGTTCAGTGATTTATATTTGTGAACATGATGATAAAGGCGCAATGGGTATAATGATTAATAGACCCATTGGTGTCGATGTTGAAGATTTGCTCGAGCAAATGGAGCTCAATCCTTCACCTGAGCATATGTTCTCAATTAACGAAGAAGTCTTGGTTGGCGGCCCGGTTTCACCCGATCGCGGCTTTGTACTGCACACGCCACAAAAAAATTGGATCAACAGTGTTGAGATAAGCGATTACTCAATGCTCACCTCATCGCGTGATATTTTAACCTCCATCGCCACCGGCACCCCGCCAAAGCAATTTATCATCGCATTAGGCTATGCAGGTTGGGGTAAAAATCAATTAGAACAAGAACTGGCAGACAATACCTGGTTAACCATTAAAGCTTCTCCAGAATTGCTGTTTAATGTCGACTATGAACAGATCTGGCAAAAGGCTACGCAGTCGCTGGGTTTTGACTTTTGGCAAATGTCTAGTCAAGTTGGCCATGCATAATAGTGTCGCTACGCTGCTAGGTTCGAGGACGCTTCGCTGCTAGGACGTGACTTCGTCACTGCTAGGTTCTAGGGCAACCTTTGGTCTGCTAGGACGCTACGCTGCTCGATTACGTCGTTCCGGTAACGCTGTTAAAGCCGGAACC
>NZ_JAKILA010000005.1 GCF_023283885.1 Shewanella basaltis | reverse complement strand
CTTTGCCCTGCTCACTGCGTTGAATCGACTTACAATAGGCTAGCTATTGACGCGTCAATTCGCCTTGTTAGCAGAACAAATGACAAGCTTGAAAGTGAGAATGGGTAACATTTTGATTTTAAATAGTATAAGTTCATCCCTTATCCCGAGATCAGGTTAAATAGACGGTTTTTAGGGGGAATTGGGATTTTATGGTTATTGCTCATGGTTATTGCTCATGGTGATTGCGACCGTATACGGCAAGCCCAGGCCAAAGTTGAATGAATAACAACCTTAAAAGATCAACATCCCGTTGCAATCGTCAGTAATGGAAAATAAAAGCCTGCTCATTTTGCGGGCTTATATTTTAGACTTATACAACTCATTAGAATACGATTAGGTTCTATAGGCTAGATTATCCCGTTGCCTAAAATGCCACAGTACCCAATACACAGGCTTTAAATCTCGCCCGCCTACATATCGAAAAGGCTTTGCAAAGTAGTATAACCACTGCCAAGAAGCTAAAAATTGTTTCGCCTTTTGCCAAATAAGCTCACCACCGGCAGTACGATAAGCCCAAACGGCATGGTTAATTAGCTCGTTACTTGGCCCGATATAACGATACAAACTGTGAATAAACACCAGTAAATCTCTCACTTGCTGAGACAGTATTGATTTACCTTGCTGATGCGCTTCAAAATCAAAAAACTTAACCTTGCCATCTTGCCAGCTAATATCCCGCAGGGCTGGACGACCGTGGGCCAGTTGCATTGAATGTAATTGCGCTAACGCCACAGCGGCATCATTAAGTATAAAGTGCAAATTCATGTCTTGAGGGTTTACCAGTAAATCCTTAATGGTTTTACCTGCATCTTCAATAACCATGTACCCCTCACCAACATCGGCTATTGCAGGAACAGGCGCCCCTTGCTTGGCAAGTTGAGTAAGCACATTAATTTCTTTGTTTAGTGCCTCTGATGCATTTTGTTTAAGCAAGCGCATGGGGCCTATGAGTTTTTCAACTTGCTTTAACCAATATCGCTTACCTTCAAACTCAAACGACACAACGCGCTTACCGTGATGTTCACGAATAAGATCAGCAACGACTTGCTGAAAAGCATGATGATTTGCCATAAGATTACTTACTCAAAATGACCTGAAAAAACCTGCAAGTAAATTATCTTACTGCCTACAACAAAACTCAATTAAACCATTGGTTTTTATTGTTATTATATATAATTTTTAGCCATTTATTTGCACGATTTTGATAGATTATTAACAGAGTAAAAACATCAATACAACAGCTGATAACGACTTAAAACACAGACATAAAAAAACGCCCCTAAGGACGTTTTATATTAAAGCCGTTTAGCCGTTTTTTTATTCAGCAGACCAAGGTACAGCACGATTTTCTAACAACACAGGAATACCGTCAGTAATGGGGTAAGCTAACTTATCAAATTTGCAAATCAGTTGTTGCGCGGTTTTATCGTACTCCAACTTCCCCTTGCATACTGGGCAAGCTACTATTTCGAGTAATTTTTTATCAAATGCCATGAGACAGTCCTTTTTTAGTTTGAGCCACTTGCTTTAATTGGCTCAAGAATGCGTGATCAAATTCTGGGGTAAGCTTCGCATTTACCGGTAAATACCACCAGTGACTTTGAGCAAAATCGCGACATTTAACCGCATCTTTTTCAGTCATTACCAGTGGATTATCATGTGATAAAGCATGTAGCTCAGATGCAGAAAAAACATGATGGTCGTTAAACTCAACCGTGCGAGCTAATTGATAACCTAATTGGGTTAGTGTATTAAAAAAACGTTGTGGATTACCAATGGCAGCCATGGCAACAAGCGGTTGCCCCTCAGTCAAAGGCTCAACGAGTGAATTGGTCACGGGCATCAAGGGCGCGGGAGTTAAACTCATTAACACCTCACCATGATGGACTGGGCCACCATTATTAATCACAAAATCCACACTGTTTAAACGCCACAAGCCTTCTCGTAACGGGCCAGCGGGGATAAGACATCGATTACCATATCGACGTTCGCCATCGACTAACGCAATTTCGATATCTCGGGCTAATGGGTAATGTTGCAAACCATCATCACTGATGATCACATCCACATCAAATTGCGCCAACAGCTTATGTGCTGCCGCGACCCGTTTAGGCCCCACAACCATAGGCACCTGGGTTCTAGCCACTATCATTGCCGGCTCATCACCCACGTCAGTGGCTTTAGCACCGGTATAGACAACTTGGCAATCTTGTATGTCGACACCATAACCGCGGCTAATGACCCCTGGAGTGTAGCCTTGTTGACGTAACAGCTCAATTAAGTAAATCACTGTAGGCGTTTTACCGCTGCCCCCAGCAGTAATATTACCCACAACAATGACAGGAACTGGCACGGTATGGGCCGATTTAACGCCAAGCCTAAACAAATTGCGTCTTAACATGGCGACTAAACCAAATAGCCAAGATAACGGCAATAGCAACCATTTAGCCCAATGATGGTGGTACCAAATACGATGGATTAATTGTTGCATTCCACCAGCCCTTTACTGACTAAATTGCATCTTGTACAAATTAGCGTATATCCCCGCCTTTGCAATCAGCTCACTGTGATTACCGCGCTCAACGATTTGACCTTGGTCAATCACTAATATTTCATCGGCACTTTCAATGGTCGACAGTCGATGAGCAATCACAATCGAGGTGCGGTTATGACGTAAATTATCTAAGCCTTTTTGAATGGCTTTCTCAGACTCGGTATCTAATGCCGATGTTGCCTCGTCTAAAATCAATACAGGTGCATCACGCAGCATGGCTCTGGCAATCGCAATCCGTTGTCGTTGTCCACCAGAAAGCAACACGCCATTTTCGCCTACTTGTGTGTCTAACCCCTCTGGCAAAGTGTTAATAAACTCCATTGCATAAGCCAGTTCTGCTGCGCGCACAATTTGCTCACGGCTCACCTCACCTGGATAAGCATAAGCAATGTTATTGGCAATGGTGTCGTTAAATAAGGTGACTTGTTGTGACACTAACGCCACCTGATTACGTAATGATTTAAGCTGATAATCATAAATACTGGTGTCATCTAAGGTGATATCACCTTGAGTTAAACCACCATAAAAACGGGTGATCAAGCTGGCAATCGTTGACTTACCTGATCCAGAACGTCCAACTAACGCCACCGTTTTGCCCGGTAATACTTCAAAATCAATGCCATTTAAAGCGGGTTTTTCTTGATCCGGATAAGCAAATGTCACGTTATCAAAACGTAACTTACCTTTTACTCTGTCAATCGAAAATGGACCATTATCGGGCTCTGGAGCCGTGTCTAATAACTCAAATACCGTAGTACATGCTGCAATTCCGCGCTGAAATTCCGCATTGACACGAGTTAAGTTTTTAATTGGCTGCAACATGGCAAGCATTGCCCCTAAAATAGCCGCAAAGGTACCTGCGGTTAAATCAGCTTTCATGCTGTCCCATGTCGCGGCATACAATACAAACGCCAATGCAAAAGAGCCAATCACCATAATAAGTGGTTGGCTGACCGCTTGCGCAACAGCCAGTTTCATATTTTGATAACGGTTACGATCGTTAACGTGAAAAAAGCGCTCTACCTCTGTTTTTTGTCCACCAAACACCAACACATTTTTATGGCCTTTAATCATTTGCTCGGTGGTAGCCGTAACGCCACCCATAGCTGACTGGATTTGTTTTGATACTTTACGAAAGCGACGACTCACAACGCTTATCACGATACCGATAATTGGCCCTATGACTAAAATACACAGTGACAGTTTCCAAGAGTAATAAAACATAATCACCAACATACCTGCAGCGGTCATGCTATCACGCACAATAGAAATGAGCGCACTGCCTGACGCCCTGGCAATTTGCTCAGTGTCAAAAGTCACACGAGAGATCAAATTGCCGCTATTTTCACGGTCAATGTAGCTCACGGGTAATCGTAAATAATGTTCAAACACTTGCTGACGCATATCCATGATAAGTTGCGCACTGATAAACGATACGCAATAGGTAGAGACAAAGTTAGCGACCCCACGCAAGGTAAACATTAAAATCACCACAATAGGTGCCATAAACATAATGTCATTGTCGGCATTAAAACCACCATGAGTGGGCACATCGACACCCGCTACGGCTGTTGGCGCTTGGCTGAAACCCTCGTCGATAAATGGCTTAATAAAGGCAATAAAGGCCGCGTCTACCGCACCGTAAGTCAGTAACGCAAGCACCGCCATAATAAACATGGTTTTCATTGGTGCGACATAGGTCATTAAACGTTTAAAGACGACCCACATTTCATTTCTATCATTAGGAGTTGATGCTGACATTGAATCCAATACTTAACTAGCAAACATGAGCCATATTCTACTCTGCTTTAAGTGACTCACCAAATTTAAACAAATGGTTATACCAAAATGGCGCAATATCTTGGCGGTAAGTGGCTATTTTGTAGCCGGTTGTTGAAAATGAGATGCTGATTTGGCCAACATGCCCTGTCTTTAAGATAGCAATATCATGCTGCTGATAGCGCTCAATTACATCAGCTTTAGGAAAACCGTATTGATTGGCAAAGCCGGCGGTAAAAATTGCTAACTGAGGGGTAACGGCATTGATAAAATCGGCTGTAGATGAGGTTCTACTGCCATGATGTGGCACCAAAAGTATATCTGCGTCTAAATTTGCATTAAATCGCAGTAATGATTGCTCTCTTAGTGCTTCAATATCCCCCGTTAAAAGCACACGAGAATGGCCATCTGTTAGGCTCATGACACAAGAATTGTTATTATCATTGCCATTTTGTAACTGATTAGGCAACAGGTGAATATCAACATTTTTCCATCTAATGTCTCCACGGCAGGCCTGGCTTACAGGTACAGAGGTGTGTGCGTTAATACTAAAATCAGCTATCAACTGACTCGACGGAAACGCATCAGCCAGCACGGAGAGACCACCAACATGGTCGTTATCATCATGGCTTACAATAATATAATCGATATGAGTGATACCTCTTGCCGCTAAAAATGGCAGTATCGCCCGTTTGGCATAACTAAACTCGCCGTATGCCGCGCCAGTATCGTAAATTAGCCCATGCTTGCCTTGTTGCATGACAATCGCCATGCCTTGAGCCACATCTAATACATGCATTTGCCATTGGGTTCCAAGCAAAGCGGTTGACACATCTCTTTGTTGTAAGGCTTGTAGACCATGCAAGCCAATGGGGAGACACAATATTCCCAAACAAAAAACCATCATGCGTTTATCAAAAACACTTGCTAAGCGGGTGTAAATGAATACAAGCGCTACAAGCAAAAACAGCAATGCTGCTAGTACTTGTTCAGATATAGGTAATAACGACCAGGGTAATTTATCGCTCAAACGTAATAGTTCAACAAATGGCAACAAACTGGTATCAGCCAAAGTCAGTATTGCAGAGCCAATATTTGTTATCGTGGTTGGTTCGGCACCGATTACAGCGAGTATGAATGAACTCAACAGCCATAAACAAAAACACAGCATAGTGAGAGGGATCACCACAACACTAAACCAGGGCACAAACAATAAATTCAGCCAAATGCTGTGTGGTGTCACCATGCCAAACAAAATAGCTTGCAGCCCACCTAACCCCAATGCCAATCGCCATTGTATAGACCACAGCACCTTAATCGCCTGCCATAATACTGACCATTTAGACATTAATTGTTGCTTAATATTAACGGACGTATCATTAGGTTGATGTGCTGAAGATGTAGTCGATAACGGCTGAGGTGTCACGGCAAGTAGAATAATGCCCAGTGCTAAAAAAGATAACCAAATACCGGCACCTAAGGTTGCGACAGGATCAACGAGTAACACAATAAATAACGCGTAAATCAATCTATCCCAACTGTGGCTAAATTGCTTAACGAGGCTAAACATAACTAACAACAGCATCATTAATAATGCCCGTTGTGTCGCAATGGCAAACCCCGACAAATAGCCATATCCTAGGGTGATAAGGGCTGCCACGACCATGATAATCTGTCCACGCATCCCATGTTGCTGCAAAGAAAGCCCACGACTCACTAATCTTAACAAGCCATAAAACAGACCGAAAACCACCGACAAATGCAAACCCGATATGGCAACAAGGTGTCCAGCTCCCGTTTGTCGCAGTTGTTGCCAGCGCTCATCAGTGAGACTGGTTTTGTCTCCAAATATTAACGCTTGTAATATGTCTGCTTGAGGCAGGCTTTGTAAAACAGGACGAGTTCTGTCCATGAGAATTTGTCTGATTGAAGGCTCGCTGCTCACTAATGTCGCCTGCTTAACGCGTCCTTTAGCAATAATATGCTGACTAATAAAGTGCTTTTGTTGATTAAATCCTCCCTGGTTTTGAATACTGCTAATGCCTTTCATTCTTGCAGTAAATTGCCAAATTTGTCCGGGCTCAATTTTCGCTGGCTTTTGCCAAGTTAATCGGTAATATCGCTGCACATTGTCTAGGGCTTTCGCTTCAAAAAAGGGTCTTTTTTGAATTTGTGGTATAAGCCTCGCATCAAAACTTATCCAGTCGCTGTTTTGGCTGACAAGTGTTACTATCTGCGCCGTGAATTGGATTTGTTGCGGCTTTTCAGTATTTTGGTGCAAAAATAGACATTGAACAAACGCACTTAGCCACAGGATTGCAAAAAGGCAACCCGCTAAAAAGGATGCGTTTTTAAGACACAACACCACTAACAAACACACCATTGGCAAATACCCAATGGGCACAAGCGATGGCCATAACATCGCCGATAAAGAACAGGCACAAAAGCCATAGATAAATTGATTCATAGTGAATGAGTTAAGACATTAATTAACGAATATGCCAAAAAAATTAATCAAAAAATTTATGCCAAAACCAGAATCACTTCGTGAACATAAATATTTACGAATATTCGGTACGTTATTAAACAAACCAAATCTATGGGCACTCAATCGAAAGTCGGCCCCTGGCGCATTTGCTGTAGGCTTATTTGTAGCTTGGATCCCAATGCCATTTCAGATGGTGGTAGCGGCAGGGTTTGCTATTTTATTTAATGTCAATATTCCTGTCGCAGTTGCCCTTGTTTGGATCACCAACCCACTCACTATGCCGATTATGTTTTACGGTGCGTATTTACTGGGCGCCAAAATACTTGGCCATGAGCCCCAAGACTTTCATTTTGAAGCCACCTGGGCATGGATAGAGGCCTCAGTGTCAACCATAGGCCCGGCTTTTCTCGTGGGGAGTTTAGTCATAGGCATGATTTCTGCGTTAAGTGGTTACATTGTGATAAAAAGTATGTGGCGTTATTCTGTCCTATTTAAATGGCAAAAACGTAAAGGCGAATAACCCATAAAACAAAAGGCCACAATCAATATTGTGGCCTTTTTGTATTGGCTAAAAACCGAACACATCGTCAGTCTTGATCATGTAAATTTTGCGCCATGTGTTTGGCTAAGCGCACAAAATCAGCAATTTCTTGATCTGTTAAACCCATTTTCATCGTCTCGTTTACACGGTTTTCTGCAAGGCGCAATTGTTTAACTATCTGCTCACCTTCACCGCTAATACCTAAGTAATAACTGCGCTTATCATGTGGATTATCGAGTTTGCTCACATAGCCTAAGCCAATAAGCTCTTTAATTAATCTCGCTAATTGTGCTTTGTCTATAAGCGTTTTCTGCACGATGTCATTGGCAGTGACCTTCTGATTGTATAAAGAGATAATTTTAAGTACCCGCATATGTAACGGGGTTATCCCTAAATCACCGACCTCGATAGCTTGGCGCAATGAGCGTTTCACACTATGTAATAAGTTAAAAAGCGGCTCTTTTATATTATCAGACACAAAACTTCCTTAGTGCAATCTCAGCGGATAATCACCACTGGACAACCAACTGGCTGACTTAATCAACCACATTAACTATAGTAGACATCATCATCTAAACCACCCGCATGTGCAACACCATTTAACAGGTAGCCGATATGAATTCTCCTCGCACCAACAAACCTATCGTAAGAGAGACTCACATCTATAATATAACCGATATCAGCCCATACTTACGCCGCATTGTATTAAGCGGTGATGCATTGGCTGACTTCCCCGTCAATCAACAAGGTGCTTATGTAAAAGTGCTCATCCCTCAAGCGGGTGACATACAACTAAATACTCAAGTCAGTGGCCCTAATGCAGCACTTAAGCGCTCTTATACCGTTCGCGATTTTGACGTACGACTGCATGGACGCAGGAGGTAGAACAACGCAGGAGCAGTTGTCGAGAGCAAGGCTTATTGAGCCTCGATTTTGTCATAAACAAACATCGCGGACCAGCAACAGATTGGGCAAGCACGGCTCAAGTCGGTGATAAGGTGGCTATTGCTGGGCCTGGACCATTAAAAATGAGCCAATTTGATGCCAAGCATTATGTCCTGTTGGGCGACTCAACCTCAATTAATGCCGTTAATGCGTTAATTAAGCGCATACCTACAACGGCAACAGGCCATGTGATTATGCTAGCCCACAGTGAGCAAGAAAAGCCCTTACTGGCATCGCATCCTTTTATTAAGGTCGACTGGTTAGCATTAACGCCCACTATCACTGATTTACAGCAAGATGAATGGTTATTAGCAAAAGTAAAGCAGCTCGATAACCTACCAGCAGACACACAAGTGTTTATTGGTTTGGAGGCGTCACAAGTACGAACGATTAAACAGCACTTTCTCGAACAGCAACAATTACCGCTGTGGGCAATTAGTGCGACAGGATATTGGAAACGCGGAACCGACGCCGACACCTTTGGTCAGCAAAAGCAGCTTGAACCCTTGTAAGCGCGGGTGTCATTTTTGATAACGCTTTTGATAACACCACACCAATAAATGCACGCAAAGCAGGCCAGTAAAACTTATCGCAAAAAACAGCAATGCAATAGACTCAACTGTTTTAGGCTGGTCTGCAAAATAATACCACCACACTGGCCAAGCCAGTAAACTCAATACCGTTAATTGCGCCATACAGCGCCGGCATCGGCCAATTTTTTGTTTAAAGATGGAATCATTACATTGATTGCATGCCATGAGGTTACCTGTACATATTAGCGACCCGCTAATGCTGTTGCCGGCGCTATTTTGGTGGCTTTCCATGCTGGGTAAATCGTGGCGAGCAAACTCATCACTAATCCCATAATCAGTACAACCAGCACATCTTGGGTGTGTAATTCAGACGGTAAAAAGTCGATGAAATAAATATCTGAAGCCAGTAACTGAAAACCAAAGAGCTGTTCTAGCCCCTGAGCAATCGCGCTTAGGTTATACGCCAAAATGACCCCAAGGATCCCGCCTAGTGTGCAGCCCATAACCCCATTGAGTGCGCCTTGTAAAATAAAGATAGTCATTATTGCGCCACGACCTAGGCCCATGGTCATTAAAATGGCAATTTCAGAGGCTTTATCACGTACCGCCATCACCAACGTGGAAACAATGTTAAAACAGGCCACCGCAATCACGAGCGCCAGTACAAGATACATAACCAAACGCACCAACTGAATGTCTTGATACACATGGCCTTGTGAACGTGTCCAATCATTAATGTATAAGTATTGCTCCTGAGCAAAGCCTAAATCTCGGGTAACGGCGGCAGCATTGAGCACATCAGCCACTTGAATACGCACGCCACTAACGCCCTTACCTAGGCCTAAAATGTCGGCAAGGTAATCAATAGGCACATAAGCTTGGGTTGATTCTATCTCGCCACCAACATCATAAACCCCAGACACCACAAAACGATGACTTTTAGCTGACGTGAGTTGGCTGTTATTACTATCAGGAGTAAACATGGCCAGGGTATCACCAACCTTGAGTTGCAACGCATTAAACAAGCTGCGCCCTAATACAATGTTATTTTGATTGCCTTGCAAAGACTGCCATGCCGGTGCTGGCATATACTGTTGAATACTCGACACATCAGCTTCGTAATTAATATCAATCCCGCTGACGACAATGCCTTGAAACCCACCCGGTTTTTGTACCAGGCCTTGCAAGCGAATAAAGGGAGCGACCCCAGTAATTTGCGGTAAATTTTGAGCACTGTTGGCAATAACATGCCAATCGGCTATGGGGTCATTCACTCCCACAAGCTCACCGTGAGATGCAATACCCAACAAGCGTTGCTGCAATTCCCGTTCAAACCCGTTCATGGTTGACAACAGTACAATCAATACACCTACACCTAAAGCAATCCCCGCAGTCGATGCAAACGAAATAAAACCAATGAAACTGTTTGATTGTTTCGCTCTAAAAAAACGCCAACCTATTGTTAATGGCAACCACTTACTCATTGATTTGTCCTGCTGGATTGACAACAGTTTGTAATAAACCATCTTTCATGGTTAATTGACGATCCATTTTTGCTGCTAGTTGATGGTCATGGGTCACCACAACAAACGCCGTATCAAATTGATGAGCCAGTTCGCGGATCATGGTATACACGTTAGCAGCGCTGCTGGCATCTAAATTACCCGTCGGCTCATCGGCTAAGACTAACTTAGGTTTATTAATTAAGGCTCTTGCAATCGCCACACGCTGGCGCTCACCACCAGACAGTTGCGCAGGAATGTGATTAACACGATGCCCAAGCCCAACTCGCTCGAGTAGTGTTTTTGCATCCAGCAGCGTTTGTTTTTTGTCTTTACCCTGGATAAATGCTGGCATAGCCACATTTTCAAGGGCTGTAAATTCAGGTAACAAATGATGAAACTGGTAAATAAACCCCAAATCTTGATTACGCACCTGAGCTTGGCGAGCGACCGACATTTGATATAAATCTTCGCCATCAAGTACAACAGAGCCAGATGTTGGCGTATCTAACGTGCCCATGATGTGCAGCAAGGTACTTTTACCCGAGCCAGAGCTTCCAACAATGGCTAATTGCTCACCTTTATAAACAGTTATATCAACGCCAGACAATACCTGGGTAGTGATTTCACCGTCATGATATTGTTTACTGACATGCTTAACCTGTAATAAAGGGATTTGTGTTTGACTCATCATTCGTATCTCAAAGCAGTAGCGGGTTGAACCCTAGCAGCTGACAGCGCAGGGTAAAGAGTGGCAAGTAAGGTAATCAATAACGAGCCAACAATAATAAAACTCAATTGGGACAGAGATAACGCAACAGGTAAAGTTTGCCCTGCACCTAAAATCGAAATGCCAAGCCCAGATAAAATACTGTTTAAATTTAGGGTTAACCCTATGCCCACTATTGTCCCTAACATTAATCCTAGCAAGGCGTTCAACAAGCCTTGCACAATAAATATTGCCATCACAGATGACGTAGTCACCCCTTGGGTTTTCAGCACCGCTACATCAGATGTTTTGTCAATCACCATCATCACCAATGCCGACACCATATTAAACGCAGCAACCGCCACAATTAAACTCAGCATCAAGGACATCATGTTTTTTTCCATGTTTACGGCAGAAAATAAATGACCATATTGTTGGCGCCAATCAGAGGTTTTTATCTCAACACCTTGTTGCGCAAAACCCGTTAACATAACAGGCGCGATTTGTGGTGCTGAAAATGGATCGTGCAAATACACTCTCAGTTCATTAATCGTTTGGCTATTTTTACGCATTAACTTACGCGCATCATGGTAATGCACATAGGCCACACTGCCATCAACTTGCGACCCCATTTCAAATACACCCGCAACGGTAAACTTACGTTGGCTTGGCACTGGGCCCATAGGGGAATAAACCACACCATCGCCACTTAGCAAACGTATTTTATCCCCTGTGTTAACATCCAGTTTGCGCGCAAGCTCACTGCCAAGCACAATATGGTAGTCACCTGCTGTTAATTGTTCAAACGCATTGGAATAAGTATGAGATGCAATACTAGAGAGTGCTTGTTCAAGCTCAGGATAGACACCATACACTTGTACAGCACTGATATTTTTACGTGACTGGATCATCGCCTGTGTCGTGGTGCTTGGCACAATGCCACGAACGCTGTGCGCCAATCCGCTTGTGTTCAACACCCTTTGGCTTAACGCTTGCCAATCACTGAAGCCTTGTTCATTGATTAAGGTCAATTGCGGCACTGCACCTAAGATGCGGTTTTTTAATTGCCCCTCAAGGCCATTCATCACCGAACTCACCACAATTAATGCCGCAACCCCTAAAAAAATACCTGAGACCGCAAAAAAAGTAATAAAAGAGGCAAAAGCATTGGCTTTTCGGGCTCGCCAGTAACGGTAGCCGATAAAAAACGAAAATCCGAAATTCATAAAAAAATACTAATCCTATGCGCTCATTACAGCGTATTAGTCTGACAAACAAGCAAAATTGTGGACATGAAACCAACAAGCCATTGTGTATGACTTGCTAAATCATTAAGTTGGGCACGATAATAGGGTTATTGGCGTGATAAATAAAGAGGCAAACCTTGATACCTGACAGCAATTCTTATTTTAGTGTGCCTCACAGCTTTAATGCTTACCTGTCTTATTGGGACGCAAGCCAAGGGCTACCTAGCGAAAGCGAGCTCAAAGACATGCAATCTATTGGCTTAAAATTGCTCACTGAAGTTAAAAGTCTCGAAGCCAGCTGCCTGTTACAATTACGTAATTTAGATAACGATGCCAAAGCGGTTGTTGACTTTCTAAAGCTACAATCACGCAAGGTCGACCTAGTGTTACAGCACGTGCTTGAAAATGAAACACAAGAAGGCAAAAAAGTTAATGGCATGCAATTTGGTGGCAGTGGTATTAACGTGACCAGCTCATTTGAACTGACACCAGGCGATTACTACAAAACCCACATCTATTTGCACACCGAGGTGGTCGCATTATTATGTATATGCCAAGTGACTCAATGCCATCAAATTAACCCACAAAACGACAGCTCACCGGCATGGCAATGTGAACTTGAATTTAGCCAAATTCTTGAAGACGATGTCGAACAACTCGTCAAGGCAAGTTTAGCCGTGCAACAAAAAATGCTGAAACAGCGCAAACAGAATATTGAAAAACAACGACGTTAACATTACGCGTTTCAATACAAATTGACAGCCAACGGAACTGAAAAAGATTTTAATGAAACAATTTAGTGTACTCACGCCGCCGAGTGTAAAAAAAGGCCAACAGATACAAACTTTGGCAACATTAGGTGGGGTGTCTCAAGCCCTCACCTTGGCCAAGTTAATTCAACAGCATTCGGGTACTAGCATCATCGTTACCCACGACACACCTAGCGCACTGTCAATTGAGGTCGAATTAAGCTACTTGTTGCAACATAGCAACATTAATGTGTGCTTGTTTCCAGACAGAGAAACCCTACCCTACGATAACTTTTCTCCCCATCAAGATCTGATATCGCAGCGCTTAGAAACCCTAGCTAATATTAGCCAGAGTCAACACAATGTTGTTATCGTGCCCGTGAACACCTTGATGGTTCGCTTGCCGCCAAAGTCATTTATGACCGCCAATGTGATGGTACTCAATAAAGGTGATACTTACAGTTTACAACAAGCCAGACAACACCTAACAGACACTGGCTATCACCTTGTTGAACAAGTATACGAACACGGTGAATTTGCTATACGCGGTTCAATCATCGACATTTTCCCTACAGGTTCACGCCAACCACTGCGCATTGAATTATTTGACGATGAAGTAGAATCGATTCGTTTCTTTGATGTCGACAGCCAACGCTCTGGTATGGCTCGTGACGCGATCCGCATGTTACCGGCTAAAGAATTCCCAACAGACAGCAATGCGATAGAAGGGTTTAGACAAAGGTATCGCCGCCGCTTTGAAGTCATTTCTAAAGAAGCTGAATCGGTTTATCAGTTAGTGAGCCGAAATTTAATGCCTGCTGGCATCGAAAATTATTTACCCTTGTTTTTTGATGACACAGCAACATTATTTGACTATTTACCACAAAACAGCCAATTGATTACCCTTGGCGATATTGAAAAAGCCAGTCAACAGCATTTACACGAAGTGAGCATACGCTATGAAGACAGGCGCATTGACCCACTCAGACCACTGCTTACGCCCAAAGAGCTTTACCTGCAGCACGATGAATTATTTGCAGCATTTAAACCCTTAACTCGTACGCAGATTATTCAACAAACCCATGTAAACGACACTGATAATGCCGGGCAGCCCTTGGCTCAAATCGATTTGCCCGCCCACGCCATTGTCGCAAATGTTGAAAAACTGCCAGACATTAACGCCAACCACAAACTCAAGCAGCCATTAATTGCATTACAAGAATACAGTGCAGTGCAACCACAGTTACTCTTCAGTGCCGAATCTGAAGGTCGCCGAGAAGCGCTCCTAGAGTTATTTGCAAAAATTGGTATTAAACCCAAACAATTTGCCCATTTAAATGACTACCTGGCAGCCAAAGACAGCGTCGGGTTGGTGGTTTCACCATTAAGCCGTGGTTGCCTATTAACCGACACCCCAAAAGGGCCGGTGAGTATCATTTGTGAAACCGAATTATTTGGTCAACGGATCTCGCAACAGCGTCGTCGTGAAAAACAAAAACAAGTAAGCTCAGATGTATTAGTTAAAAACTTAGCTGAACTTAAAGTGGGCCAGCCTATTGTTCATTTAGAACATGGGGTTGCACTTTATCAAGGACTAGAAACCCTCGATACAGGAGGGCTTATCGCCGAATACTTAAAGCTTGAATATTCAGGTGGCGACAAACTCTACGTCCCCGTCTCTTCATTGCATTTAATTAGCCGTTTTAATGCCAGCGGCGATGGCGAAGCTCAGCTCAATAAATTAGGTAATGAGACCTGGGCCAAAGCCAAGAAAAAAGCCATCGAGCGCATTCGCGATGTGGCGGCTGAATTACTTGATGTGTACGCAAGGCGTCAAGCTCGCCCAGGTGAAGCCATGATCATCGACGAGCAAGAATACGCGCAATTTAGTCAAGGTTTTCCGTTTGAAGAAACCGTCGACCAAGAAAGCGCCATTAACGCTGTTTTAGCCGACTTACAAGCACCACTGGCGATGGACCGCTTAGTGTGTGGTGATGTCGGCTTTGGTAAAACCGAAGTAGCAATGCGCGCAGCCTTTGTGGCTGTCAACGCAGGTAAACAGGTTGTCGTGTTAGTGCCAACCACCCTGCTCGCCCAACAACACTATGAAAACTTTAAAGACCGTTTTGCTGATTGGCCAATGGTGATTGAAGTGATGTCACGGTTTAGAACCACCAAAGAACAAAACAGCGTAGTTGAACAATTATCAGCAGGTAAAGTCGATATTTTGATCGGAACGCACAAATTATTGTCTGCCGAAGCCAACTTCGATAATTTAGGCTTATTAATTATTGACGAAGAACACCGCTTTGGGGTGCGTCAAAAAGAGAAAATCAAAGCATTGCGCGCCAATGTTGACATATTAACCCTGACAGCCACGCCTATCCCGCGCACATTAAACATGGCCATGTCAGGTATGCGCGATTTATCTATTATCGCTACACCACCAGCAAAACGTTTAGCAGTAAAAACGTTTGTTCGCGAATACGACCAGGCCACTGTTCGAGAAGCCATTTTGCGTGAAATTCTTCGGGGTGGCCAAGTATATTACCTGCACAACAATGTCGAAACCATTGAAAAAACAGCACAAAATATTCGTGACTTACTGCCAGAGGCTCGGGTGGTAACCGCACACGGCCAAATGCGCGAACGCGATCTTGAAAAAGTCATGTCAGACTTTTACCACCAGCGCTTTAACGTATTGGTGTGTACCACCATCATTGAAACCGGTATTGACGTGCCAAGCGCAAACACCATTATTATCGATCGTGCCGATATGTTTGGTTTAGCTCAATTGCATCAATTACGTGGTCGTGTGGGTCGCTCACATCATCAAGCCTACGCTTACATGATGACACCGCATCCAAAGCGAATGACCGCCGATGCCCGTAAACGCCTTGAAGCCATCGACGCCCTCGAAGATTTAGGCGCAGGCTTTATGCTAGCCACCCAAGACTTAGAAATTCGCGGCGCAGGTGAATTACTCGGTGATGAGCAAAGCGGGCATATTTCTAAAATTGGTTTCAGCTTATACATGGAAATGCTCGAATCAGCGGTCAAAGCGTTAAAAGAAGGCAAAGAGCCGTCCCTTGCCTACATGATGAGTGCCAAAGCAGAAATTGATTTACGCATACCCGCACTGCTGCCAGAAGACTACGTTAGCGATGTAAATATGCGCTTATCACTTTATAAACGTATAGCCAATTGTGAAAACGACACTATGCTTGACGAACTCAAAGTCGAATTCATTGATCGCTTTGGTATGCTGCCCGACGCCACCCGCAACTTAATGGCAATCACCTTGTATAAACATCAAGCAACAGCCCTAGGCATTGTTAAAATCGAAATGCACGCCAAAGGTGGAAGTGTCGAATTTGGTCAAGAAAACTCAGTCGATCCGATGTTTATTATTGGTTTGTTGCAAAACCAACCACAAATCTATCGAATGGACGGTCCAAATAAGTTAAAGTTCACTATTCCTGCTGAAACAAGCAAAGAGCGTCTTGAATTAGTCAACACCTTGCTTGAACAGTTCGCTAAACATCAAAATGGAGACAAATAGTGCTTCGTAAATTTGCGATATCTATCGCCGCTATCACAGCGCTATCCCACAGCTTTTCAGCCCATGGTGAATCATGGTTTGAAGTTGAAGTATTTATCTTTGAACGCCAAACACCATCGGTTGAAAAATGGCTTGATGCATCGCCACCGAAACTTGCCAACAACACCGTCGACATTATCACTCCAGTGATCAGTACCGACATCACCGGTGTTGCAGTGGGGTTAAATGGCTGTTCATCTACAGACTGGGCAAGCGACACAACTCAATGTAACGACCCCAAAGTGAGCAACACCATAGCAACTCACCCAAGCCAAGTGCCACTTCATGTCGGCGCAGCAAGTCCACAATCAGCTTATTTGGGCCAAGGCCCAGTATTACTTGCGCAAAGTCAGGGGCAGTTTAACGATATTATCCGAACCATAAGTCGCGAACCCTATGTAAAAGGCTTGGTTCACTTAACCTGGCAACAAAATATGCAGTCTCGTCGCGCAGCCAAACCCATACGTATTTTTGGAGGAAAAGATTTTTCTAACACCTTCGACTACCATGGTTTAAGCGTTAAAAAGCAAGCTGACAGCAATACCATGCCAACGGGCGATTACAGTGCATTAGGCGGCGTTTTCGACGCACCTAAAATCAATCCGGTGTGGGAGCTCGATGGTTCTATCAACATTTACTTAAGCCATTATTTATATATCGAAAATAACTTGGCATTACGTAAACCCACGCAAAAAATGATTGAATCAGCACCCGCGGCCTTTAACGAATACGCAGCACTGGATATTGAAGGGAAAAAGCAATTAGCTCTTTATCTGCAAAGTATTCCGTTAATACAAAATCGTCGTGTCAAAAGTGGTGAGTTACATTATTTTGACCACCCTCAATTGGGTATTGTGATGCAAATACGCAAAATGGCCCAGCCAACAAGCGTTAAACCCATTGATTTAACGGGCCATACCCCCCAAGCACAACCCACGCCTTACGCAGGCTAATACCAGCAGCACTTACCCATAAAAAACCGGATATCACAATCCGGTTTTTTTACAATAAAACTCATGGTTTTATTTGAGCCACCAACAACTGCGCAGCCTTAATCCGCTCGTGTTGTGCTAATGCCACATTGGCTTGTGTTAGGTTTCCCTTGAGCGCCAGTGCAGTATGTAAAGGTTCATCTGCTGGCCACACAAACTCGGTCAATAAAGTGTGCACTCCGAGGGGATCATTACACACTAAAATCATATCGCAACCAGCATCAAGCGCGGCTTTGGCACGGCCAAGATAATCACCCGCAAAGCTTGCGCCTTTCATGCCTAAATCGTCAGAAAATATCACCCCATTAAAGGCCAACTCTTGTCGCAACACAGTTTGCAGCCAATAAGAAGAAAACCCAGCCGGATTAGGATCAATGGCCGAATAAACCACATGGGCAGGCATTACACCTTGTAACTGTTGTTGGCTTATCAACTGTTTAAATGGCAACATGTCAAATGCCTCAACGGCTTCTTTTGCACGCGAATCAACAGGCATTGCAATGTGCGAATCGGCAGCAACACTGCCATGACCTGGAAAATGTTTACCCACTGCCGCCATACCGGCATCATTCATCCCAATAATAAATTGCTCGGCTATCGCACTCACGACTTCCGGCTCAGGGCTAAAACTGCGTTTTCCAATCACTTCACTTATGCCGTTAACATCTAAAACAGGGGCAAAACTTAAATCAATATCGCAAGCTAAAAGCTCAATTGCCATTAAAAAACCACACTCTTTCGCCCATTGTTTTGCTAATGTTAAATCCATGTTTGCTGCGGGTAAAATATCCCCCATTGCAGGAATTGCACTAAACCCATCACGAAAACGCTGAACCCGACCACCTTCATGGTCAACGGCAATCAATAATTCTGGCCTAATTCGCCTAACCTCTTTAACTAACTCAATTAATTGACTTTTATTTTCAAAATTGCGACTAAACAAAATAATACCGCCAACTTTAGGGTGGCGTAATTGCTCGGTTTCTTGTTTTGACACTGTTAAACCGGCTAAATCCATCATTAAATAGCTCAAACTGTTCCCCTAATACTCTTTATTGCCCGTGTCACTTTCAAATATTGGCCAAGATAAGACAAGCTAATGTGAAAAACTATGCATAAAAAAAACTAATGAACTACGTTGCACCAAACTGTGGGATACTCTGCCAACAAAAGAGATAAACCGCCAAATTCATCTGTGGCGATTATACTCACTAATAACGAAAACAATAAACGACTCAGCAAGGGTTTCACAACATGATTAGCGTATTTGACATGTTCAAAATTGGTATTGGTCCTTCAAGCTCACACACGGTGGGCCCGATGAAGGCCGGAAAAATATTTATCCAACATGTTGCAGACAATAATTTATTGGATCAAACCGATGAATTACAAGCGGAACTATTCGGCTCGTTAGGCCAAACAGGCAAAGGCCATGGCACGGGTAAAGCAGTAATTTTGGGGTTAATGGGCGAAGATCCTGAAACGGTCGATACCGACAGTATTGATGCCATCCTAGAGACCGTATCAACCACTCAAAAGTTAACATTGGCAGATGGGCGGCTCGTTAAGTTTACCCGTGAAAACGGCATCACTTATCATCGACGTAAAACCTTACCAGCACACGCAAATGCCATGACTCTTTATGCTTTGTCTAAAGGCGAATGTATTTACCAACGCACCTACTACTCTGTTGGCGGCGGCTTTATTCTTGACGAAGACGAAATCACCCAACGTAATGCATCACCAGCAACCCCCATTGAACAAGCACCATACGACTTCAATAGCGCATTACAGTTATTACAACTGTGTTGCGATAATGGCTTAAGCATTTCATCGTTAATGATGTCAAACGAATTGAGCATCGCCAGCGAAGATGAAATCAAACAAGGTTTGTGGAAAATTTGGCAAACCATGAAAAACTGCGTAGAGCGGGGTTATCAAAAAGAAGGTATTTTACCTGGCGGCTTAAAACTTCGTCGCCGCGCACCAGCACTTTACCGCCGCTTAAAAGCCGAAGGCCGTAATAACACCGATCCATTAACGGCAATGGATTGGGTCGACTTATTTGCCTTGTCGGTTAACGAGCAAAACGCAGCTGGCGATCGCGTGGTTACCGCCCCTACTAACGGTGCTGCGGGTATCATTCCTGCGGTATTGTGTTATTACGACATG
The DNA here is from genome assembly GCF_023283885.1 of Shewanella basaltis. GTDB lineage: Bacteria > Pseudomonadota > Gammaproteobacteria > Enterobacterales > Shewanellaceae > Shewanella > Shewanella basaltis. The sequence continues at coordinate 173,630 of NZ_JAKILA010000005.1, read as the reverse complement.
TTTGTTCAAGAAGTCGACATCGATGTTTGTAGCCGTTACTTACTGACTGCTGCAGCGATTGGGATTTTATACAAGAAAAATGCTTCAATTTCTGGTGCAGAAGTCGGTTGTCAAGGTGAAGTGGGTGTGGCTTGCTCTATGGCCGCGGCAGCGTTAACCGAAATCATGGGAGGCACGGTTGAACATGTCGAAAACGCAGCAGAAATCGGCATGGAACATAACTTAGGCTTAACCTGTGATCCTGTTGGTGGCTTGGTACAAGTGCCATGCATTGAACGCAACGCCATGGGCGCAGTAAAAGCCATTAATGCGTCACGCATGGCACTGCGCGGCGACGGTAACCACAAGGTATCGTTAGACAAAGTCATCAAAACCATGATGGACACAGGCAAAGACATGCGCAGTAAGTACAAAGAAACCGCCAAAGGTGGTTTAGCGGTAAATATCGTCGAATGTTAACACGGGTAGATCTGTCTTAACGAATAACCGGCCTGTTAGCAATAACAGGCCTTTTTTTAAGCACCGTTTACTGCCAATGATTATCCATGCTTTTACGGCACACATCCCATTTGCCTTCATCGCATCCATTTTCACGCCTGATTTTTTTATTTAATCGTTGTTTTCTGGTCTGAATTAGCATTAGATGTAGTCAGGTTGTATTTGAAGGAAGAAATAACAGAATGAAAAACATTATTTGTGATATCGATGGTGTGTTACTGCACGACAACAAGTTAATTCCTGGTAGTGATAAATTTATTCATCGTGTATTAGAGCAAGGCAATCCACTGGTTATTCTCACCAATTACCCAGTACAAACAGGTAAAGATTTACAAAACCGCTTGGGTGCTGCGGGCATTAATGTGCCAGAAACCTGCTTTTATACCTCGGCGATGGCAACGGCTGACTTTCTTAAACACCAAACCGGCACCAAAGCCTTTGTAATTGGTGAAGGCGCCCTTACCCACGAGTTGTACAACGCAGGTTTTACAATAACGGATATAAACCCAGACTTTGTGATTGTGGGCGAAACCCGTTCATACAACTGGGACATGATCCACAAAGCATCACGTTTTGTGGCAGGTGGTGCACGCTTTATTGCAACCAACCCAGATACACACGGCCCGGCTTATAGCCCAGCCTGTGGCGCATTATGTGCCGCCATTGAGCGTATTACCGGGAAAATGCCATTTTACGTGGGCAAGCCAAGCTCATGGATTATTCGCTCAGCGTTAAATCACATCCAAGGACATTCTGAAAACACTGTAATTATCGGTGACAACATGCGTACCGATATCTTGGCTGGTTTCCAGGCCGGACTTGAAACCATTTTAGTCACCAGTGGCGTTAGCCAAATGAGTGACATAGAAAAAGAGCCCTTTAGGCCTAATCATGTGTTTGCCTGTGCCGGCGACATCGACGTGGTGTAAGTCCATTTATCCGCGACACTATTTACATTAGGTAACACATTATCAAGCCAGAGCCCTTGTCATAGCGCGCTGGCTTGATTCATTATGCTGGTCCGAAAATAAAAACGATATTCAGGATAGAGCATGAAACGACTGTTTCCTTTTTGCGCTGTTGCGCTGCTCAGTGCATGCAATGGTGGCGAGTCAAACCACGCGTTGCAAGAAAGCCCTCAAAAAATCACTCAAGTCAGTTTTGACGAACAAGGTTTTAGAACCGACATTGCAACCTTATCCTCAGACAAATTCGAGGGACGTGCACCGACAACTCATGGTGAAAAACTCACCCTAGATTACTTGTCTGCCGCCTTTGCAGACATGGGGCTTATTGGTGCCAATAATGGCCAATTTTTACAAGCTGTGCCCATGGTCAGTTACACTGCCAGCGAGCAACAACAAGTCAATTTAGCCGGTATTGAGATGCAGTATCGACAAGATATTGTGCTCAGTAGTCGTCATGATCAGCAACAGGTGACCATTAATGATGCTCCGCTCATTTTTGTTGGCTACGGTATCAACGCACCAGAATATCATTGGAACGATTACCAAGACATCGACATGACAGGCAAAATTGCTGTCATATTGGTAAACGATCCTGGTTTTGCACACCCTAATGATAAAAAATTTAATGGTAACGCAATGACCTATTACGGTCGCTGGAGCTATAAGTTTGAAGAGGCAAGCCGACAAGGCGCGCTAGGGGCGATTATCATTCATGACACCAAACCGGCATCTTACCCATGGTCGGTGGTAGAAAATAGCTGGACAGGCCCACAACAAGATTTGGTGCTCAATAAAGCAGAACAGGCTAAACGTGTGCAAGTTGAGGGATGGCTAACCTTAGACAGTGCCACGCGATTATTTGACAAGGCGGGCTTATCATTGCCAGCTTTAATGGACAGGGCCGCAAACAGCCCCTTAAACGTCGATTTGGCACAAACAGCTTCTATCGCATTTGCCAACAAAGCCGACTATGCCGACAGTTATAATGTCGTCGCAACTTTACCTGGAAGCAGCCAAATAGATGAACACATTTTATTTACTGCCCATTGGGACCATATCGGTGTCGATACCAGCAAAACAGGTGATCAAATCTACAATGGCGCTTTAGACAACGCCTCAGGTACAGCAGGTATACTTGAAATCGCCCGCCAATTTGCAAAGCAGGCTAAAGCAGGCCATGGCCTTAAGCGTTCTTTGACCTTCATTGCCACAACGGGTGAGGAACAAGGGCTACTGGGCTCGCGCTATTACGCGGCCAATCCACTTTACCCCATTAACAAAACGGTTGCCGTATTTAACCTCGACAGCACGAATGTCTATGGCAAAACCAAAGATTACACCATCGTTGGCAAAGGCCAGTCAGAATTAGAGGTCTACTTAGAAAAGGCGGCAGCAACACAAAACCGCGTCACTACTGGCGAAAGTAATCCTGCTTCAGGTGGCTTTTTCCGCTCAGATCATTTCAGTTTTGCTAAGTTAGGTGTTCCTGCGGTGTTTGCCGGTGGTGGTACAGAACCGCTTGATGAAGCGACAGCACAATACAAAGCAGCAATGAGAGAGCAAATGAAAGGTTGTTACCACAATGTGTGCGATCATTATCGTGCAGATTGGGATTTATCTGGTGCATTACAAGATTTAGCCGTGTACTACCACGCAGCTGAAACACTCGCAAATAGCCAGGACTGGCCAGGCTATTATGCCAGCTCTGAATTTAATTCGCTTCGGCCTGCAAAGTAATTTTACATTCCTTCCCACCCAAGGATTTGCCCATCAAAATTTGATGGGCTTTTTTATGCCATTACACCTTGATAAATCAGCAAAAAGTAAAGTGATAAGCCTTTGCACTCGTAACACTATACAAGCCCTTTATTAGCACTATTCAACAATAATGCTGGCAAGCCTGATGTATCTTACCCCCCCTTCACAATGCCCTCATTGAGTAAAATGAGCGCACAATATATGGCATCTTGATCAGTAATCGAACAAGGCCCCCTACAGCAATCATCGTTTTGCTCAAAAAACATGCAAACGCACTCGTTCTGTGCATATCGGCATTTTTTTTATCTTAATTGATAAATCCTAAAAATTGGGACGATATTCTCAATAAAATTATCGATTAAACAACAAAACCCGTCATTTACAATACAATTCACAATTAAATGCAATTTTAAAAGATAAAAAACCATCAAAAACACCATATTTATGATGTTATCTTAAAAAACAAGCTTGGCAGTTAACGAAAATGCTGGCAAAGTAGCAAACAGATAAAGATTAGCCAACGCTGCTGGAGCCGTATTATGTGTTCAATATTCTCAATTTTAGATATCAAATCTGATGCAAGCCAACTACGCCAAGTTGCCTTAGAAATGTCAAAGTTATTACGTCATCGCGGACCTGATTGGTCTGGCATTTATGCAGACGACAAAGCCATTTTAGCTCATGAGCGTTTAGCCATCGTTGACGTAGACCACGGCGCTCAGCCACTTATCAGCCTTGACGGTAACCTAGTGTTAGCCGTTAACGGTGAAATCTACAACCATAAGCAACTCAAAGCCCAGTTAGGCGACAAGTACCAGTACCAAACTAACTCTGACTGTGAAGTGATATTATCGCTTTACCAAGAATACGGTTGTGACTTTTTAGACAAACTCAACGGCATCTTTGCTTTCGTCTTGTACGACAAAGCGAAAGGAACTTACCTTATTGGTCGCGACCATATTGGTATTATTCCGCTATACACAGGCTTTGATTCATCAGGCAACTTTTATGTTGCCTCAGAAATGAAAGCACTCATGCCAGTCTGTAAAACGGTTGCAGAGTTTTTACCAGGCCAGTATTTATATTCAGCCGATGGCCAACCAACACACTACTATCAGCGTGATTGGAAAGACTTTGATGCAGTAAAAGACAACCCAGCCAGTGTTGAAGAGTTACGTGATGCATTAGAAGCGGCGGTGAAACGTCAGTTAATGTCAGATGTGCCCTACGGCGTATTATTGTCTGGTGGTTTAGACTCATCTGTGGTTTCTGCCATTACCCAAACATATGCCAAACACCGTATAGAAAACGATGGTGAAACTGGCGCATGGTGGCCTCAACTTCACTCATTTGCCGTTGGTTTAGCAGAGTCTCCTGATTTAGTTGCCGCACAAAAAGTGGCCGATGCCATTGGCACAATCCACCACCCAATTGTGTACACCTTCCAAGAAGGTTTAGATGCAATTAAAGAAGTGATTTATCACCTAGAAACTTACGATGTCACCACCATTCGAGCGGCAACGCCAATGTACTTAATGGCACGTAAAATTAAAGCCATGGGCATAAAAATGGTGTTATCGGGTGAAGGTGCCGACGAGTTATTTGGTGGTTACCTATACTTCCATAAGGCTCCTAACGCGCAAGCTTTTCATGAAGAATTAGTACGTAAGCTAGACAAACTGCACCTATTCGATTGCCTACGTGCTAACAAAGCCATGGCAGCATGGGGGCTTGAGGCACGTGTCCCCTTCCTAGACAAAGAGTTCATTGACGTTGCCATGCGGGTAAACCCTGAAGCCAAAATGTCTAAAGATGGCCGTATCGAAAAACACATTTTACGTCAGGCATTTGAACACAAATTGCCTAAAGAAGTGGTATGGCGTCAAAAAGAACAGTTTAGTGATGGCGTCGGTTACTCGTGGATTGACGGTCTAAAAGCTCACGCTGGGGCGAATGTCGATGACGTACAATTTGCTAACGCGAAATTCCGTTTCCCGTACAACACCCCAGAATCGAAAGAAGCTTATTTTTATCGCAGTTTCTTTGAAGAGTTTTTCCCACTGACCAGTGCCGCAGAAACGGTACCAGGCGGCAAGACCGTCGCTTGTTCAACACCAGAAGCCCTACTTTGGGACGCCAGCTTACAAGGCATTAACGACCCATCGGGCCGTGCAGTTAAAAACGTTCACGCTAGCGCCTATTAATTGCAAGTTGCCTTATCAACACCACCTTAATCGGTGGTGTTTTTGTTTATACTAGGCCTGTTGATTCAATCCAGTAAACTAGACTATTTGAAACAGATTGACGCTCCAACATTTAGCATAATCATTAAAATGAGCACCATACAAATGCCAGACATCAGTATTTATAATTTAGAAATGACCCACTACAGTCAGCTTAAGCCTAAGCATCAAGCGAACGGATTAACGTTAATCGAAGCCAAGGTTAAACAATACCAGTTCAATCGATTTCTGTATCAGTTTGTGGGGGCAGCATGGGAGTGGACCGACAAATTGAGCTGGTCAGACAGTCAATGGCAGGCTTACAGCGAAGCAGATAACCTGCATTTGTATGTTGCTTATGTCGGTGGCTCGCCGGCAGGTTATTTTGAATTACAGCAGCAAGCCGATGGCAACGTCGAAATTATGTACTTTGGTTTAGGAGAGCGCTTTATTGGTCAAGGCTATGGCGGCTATTTACTGACTCAAGCCATTGAACATGCCTGGGCATTGCCCAATACCCGCAGAGTGTGGGTACATACCTGTTCGTTAGACCATCCAAGTGCGTTGCAAAATTATCAAGCAAGAGGGTTTACGCTCTTTCGAACCGATATTGAACCACAATCTCACTAACGGTTTTGGCACGCAATAGCGCGTTGCTGCATGATTTCTATCAGCGCGCTTTTTTGTTGATCGTTCATCGAATGCCAGGCCAAGATCTCATCTAACGTGCGCCGACAACCTAAACAGACATCGTTACTGTCTAAGCAACAATGCCTAACACAAGGCGATTCAACTGTGGGTTTATTCTGACCATACGGCATATTCATTACCATTAATGTAGGTAAAATGAAAACGGCGCCCACCAGGAAAACTAAAAATGTCTCGGCTGATGAGGCCACCTGCTTGAGTGATTGCAGCTTGTGTCGCCAATAAGTCTTGGCTGTAAAGCACAATCAAAGGGCAGCCTGCTGCTAAGGTAAACTGACTGCTAGATTGATAAAAACCACCGTCAATGCCAACCCGTAAAAAGCAGCTGTATTCAGGTCCATAATCCTGAAACTGCCAACCAAAGACTTGGTTAAAAAAGGCTTTAGTGGCCAGCACATCTTTTACCGGTATTTCTAAATAATTAATCTTGTTGTGCTGGCTCATCATCACCTCTGTTAACTTGAATGATACTGTATCAATGGCAAGCAGAGGATTTACGGGGTTTCAGTCGACTTATTGCACCAGCGCAGCAATCGCGCCAATCAATCCACCAAAAATGCCCCCCCACACCACTAACCAACCTAGGTGCGTTTTAATCATATCTTGCACAATCTGTTTCACTAATTCAGGTGTTAACTCATTTAAACGTTGCTCAACAATGTTAGCCACCTTAGCTTGCATATCGGCAATCACACTCGGTTGCTCAAGCTCATTAACTAAAATAGCGTTAAATTGATCACTTTGCGCAAGTTCGACCAAAGATAGTTTCATTTTTTCAATAAAGGGTGTTTTTAAAGGCTGTAGCGCTTCAGTGCCGCCAAACATGGCTAACATACCACCAAATGATGACTTCTCTATCGTATCAACCAGCGCATCAAAAGACGGTGCTAAATCAATCTTCTCAATTACCGGAGTTAAATCAATATGACTGGCACTGCTGCTTGTTAAAAAGCGATCGATATTTTCTTGTGTGAAAAACTGTTGCATCATTAAATGCTGGATCCCAGCCTTAAACTCCTCAAAACGGGATGGCACCACACCAGAACCATACAATCCGGGCACTTTTTCAAACAACATATGAATGGCTAACCAGTTCGTCATGGCTCCAGATAAGGCAAATAAGCCGATGGTTAACACCATTTGTTGGTGTAGACCATACCCCACCAACACAAAAATGGTCGCGATCAAATTTGTTATTACACTCTTGTTCAATCTCTATTCCTTAACATCAACCCGTTTCTGTCGCCCTAAAATACGCTAAGTACCGTCAACAGAGAACATAAAAAAACCTCAGCCATTTTATCAGAAAAATAACCGAGGTTTATAGCGTGTTTCTAGGCAATTTCTTGTTGTGTCTCTTGTAGTGGCATGCTTTGCTGCTCATCGCGATTAATTAATAGCACACCGGTACTTTTCGCCAGTAATTCTGCCTTTTGATACATTTGCATCGCGACATCTTGTTGCTGGTAAGCTGGCAACACAAATACATCCTCTAAATACCACACCGGCGCTAATAGCAGCGACGAAAAAGAAGGATATAATTGAATAAATCCCACCATGCTATCGTCTTTAATACAAACAAAAATCATGGAGTCGTTTTCAGATAAACGGTGTTTTAAAAAAGCACGGCATGACGAAAAGTCAGCAACTTGATTGAGCTGCTGTCGGTACAAATCAAACAGGTTACTTAATGGTTCTAGGTCAATTAACGAGGCGAGACGAATTTGCATTTATCATCCTTGAAAGTAGCGATTATAGTTACTTTATATAATTTAACGTTTCATTTTACAGCAATGACCAACTAAGTTGTTTGGGCGGATCAAATAGAATTACGCACACAAACATCGGCCAGCGCATAAAAATAAAACCTATTAATTACATAAGCTTATTTTTATAATTAACAATTTAACATCAAAAAAGAACAATGTAAATTATTCTATCTATTCGGTAAAATAATCACTCGTATCGAAATTTATTTGTTACTATGACTGTCTGTCACACTGCATTTATTAGTAAATTTCCTATGACATCCTTTTTGACTCAATTACGCACCGGTTTTCAGCGCCGCCCTCAATATCAACAATGGCTATTTTGGCTTTTTAGTCTGTATTTAGTATTTTGTGCCCTTTTAGGCGGATTAATTCCTGCTATTGCCAAGCAACAATTACCGCAACAACTCAGCGAAATGTTAGGCCGCAAGGTGACTCTGCAAGATATCAAGATTAATCCCTTTACCACAGAATTAACGCTCACCGGTTTTTCAATTACCGAGCAAAAAGATGATATTACCTTTGTCAGCTTTGAACGCTTATATGCCAACTTGCAAGTATGGCAATCGCTAGGCCTTATGGGATTAGTGCTTGAGGATGTCATCCTTGAACAACCAAAAGTCACAGTGACTCGTCGCCAAAATCCCCAACAACATGATGTGTTTAATTTTACAGATATCATTGAACGTATTGCCGATAACAGCAGCAAGCAACAAGCAGAGCACTCAGCTCAATCGGCAGAAATGTTGTCGATGCGCATGGCCAATATTCAACTCGTAGACGGGACATTCTCTCTTTTCGACAAGGTTACAGACACCCAGATCACCTACCCTAATATTCAACTAACGTTAAGCCAATTTGACAGTAACTTGGCAGCCATTGATGATAAGCAAAACGTGGTCAATCAATTTAAAATTGCCATTGAAGATCAATTCCAAGGATCACTAAATCTTCAAGGGCAACTGCAACTTGCACCGCTAATGCTGCAAGGTGATATTAAGGTCGCTAAAATTGACCTGTCACGTTACTGGTCTTTTATTGACCAGCTATTTACCATCAACTTAGCTAAGGGCCAACTCAACACCCAAGGGCATTTTCAAATCGCACTACAAAATGCCGCGCTCGAACCCATCAGTGACATAAAGATAACCAAAGCCCAGGTGGTGATTAACAACCTAAAAGCGCTTCACCAGCAAGATGAAAAAATCTCGATTGGCGCTTTAGCCTTAAATAACATCACGGTTAATACCCCGCTGCAGCAAGTCACCATTGATGAGCTTTACAGCGAAAACGGCAAAATCAACCTTAATATTACCCCAACAGGCGCCGACCTCGTTGCCTTACTGCTCCCCAAAAATACTCAGCTAACCACGAGCGCTGACACACCAGTAGCACAAACTGACGCCACAAACACACACATTGATACCGCCAACACCGACGTTAAAGCGAAGCAATGGCTTGTCACGCTTAACAATATTAAATTTAACGAGTACCAAGTGGCATTAGGCGAAGGTATTGCCAGCGAAAACATCATTATATGGCAAATTGGGCCAATCAATGTGAGTACTGGAAAAGTCGTCTCAGACTTTTCTAGCCCCATCGACTATCAACTGTCTACCTTGATTAATGGTCAAAGCCAATTGACCTCGACAGGCCAAGTCGATGTGCTTGCACAAAGTATTCAGGCTGATATCGACTTTAATAACATGATGTTAACTCGCTTTCAGCCCTATATTGCACCTTACATTAATGTCACCCTAGAAGATGGAGTATTCTCGACCAAAGGCCATCTTATTGCCAATGCAAACGAGACGTTAATTTATCAAGGCAGTGCCAAAATAGAACAGCTCGACATTAAAGACAATGTGCTTAAACAGCCCTTATTAAATTGGGAAACAATGTCAATAAATGAGCTGGCTTACAATCGTCAACAAGCCAAGATTGACATAGATGAGATTGACTTTGACTCCTTGTTCACTCGATTAATCATTGCAGAAGATCGTAGCACTAACATTAGCCAACTGATGCGCAACAACGAGGCGCCTAAAGACCTCACGCCACAGCCAACAGTGCAACAGGAAGAAACAAAGCCCAAACCACTTTCAGAGGATCAAGATGGCATTGAGGTAGCCCAAAGCACACCAAGCACGCCAGAAATGGAGCTCAACATCAATAAAATTGGCGTGATAAACAGTTCAGCCTTTTTTGCTGACAACTCATTAACGCCTAATTTTGCCTCTGGCATAGAAATGCTAAATGGTGAAATTATTAATTTATCTTCTAACCCACATACAACGGCATCAGTAGATTTAGCAGGGAAAATAGATAAATATGCACCAGTCACATTAAAAGGCGTCGTCAATCCATTTCTAGAGCAACCGTATTTAGACCTGAACCTCAACTTTAAAAGAGTCGAGCTCACCTCTGTAAATCCGTACTCGGGTACGTACGCAGGTTATTACATTGACAAAGGTCAGCTATCGTTAGATTTAAACTACAAACTTGATAACAACACCTTGGTAGGTACCAATCATCTGGTAATCGATCAACTCAAACTAGGCAAGCGCAGCAACAGTGATTTGGCCACCAGCTTGCCTATTACTTTAGCCGTTGCATTACTGCAAGACCGTCACGGTGTGATAGATTTAGGTGTTGACGTGTCTGGCGATATCAACTCCCCAAGCTTTAGTTTTGGCAGTATCATCATTAATGCACTTGGTAATTTAATCACCAAAACCGTCACCTCTCCGTTTTCATTTATCGCAGGGCTTATTGGCAGTGAAGAATCTATCGATGAAGTGGATTTTAATTTTGGTAATAGCGGCATCGAATACCAACAACAACAGACACTCGATAAATTAGCCAAAGCCTTGGTTGAAAGGCCGTTATTAAACCTTAATATCAAAGGCAGTGTCGACTTTGCCAACGATAAACCCGCATTAGCAGAACTAAAACTACACAAAAAATTAGCCAAAAGTGCAGCCATTAAGGTGCGCGCACTGCCAAAAGAGTTATCGGCAAGTCAATTCCCGGCCTCAGGCCCTTTAACCGAGGCACTGTATCGTCTAATTGAACAAGATTTAGGGCTTCAACCACTTGATATTAAACAAACCATATTAACCGAAACACCTAACCTTAATCACGAAGCACTCACGACAGCATGGCACATTGCACTCTATAACCTGTTAAAAAACAATCAACAAGTGAGTGCTGATGATCTTGGACTCCTAGCACAAGCTCGGGCAAGATCAGTAAAAGCCTATTTGGTCGAGCAAGGCCAAATCGATGCGAGTAAAGTCTTTGTACTTGAAAGTCGCATTAACACCAATCAAAATGCAGCATCTGCACTGCTAGAGCTTCAAGCAAACTAACACCAAGCTGTAATCTGTGCTTGAGTTAGAGTAGACTGCGGCTCATTTTTATCGAACCGGTACCATACAGAGGTCCACGGTTCACTTTTGATATATAAGGAAAGATATGTTTATTATTCGCTGGATTTTAGGTCGGATTATTTTATTGCTCAATGCGATATTTGCCCCTAAAAAACGCCAACGTCCACAAGCACAGCAGGCCATTATTGACCAACAAACTCAAGCACTATCGTTATACCAATATGCTGCGTGTCCATTTTGTGTAAAAGTACGCCGAGAAATGCGTCGCCAAAATTTAAACATTAACCTTGTTGATGCCAAGCAAGCGCAAAACAAAGCCTTATTAGTGGCTCAAGCGGGTAAGTTACAAGTGCCCTGTTTACGCATTGAGCAAGATGGACAAACTCAATGGTTATATGAGTCTAACGAGATCATTAGCTACTTAAAGCAACGTTTTGCTTAATAGCTACTATAGCTAGACTTAACATTGTAAACGTCACCTTTAAGTTAATTTACCCAGTAACGGACTATCATACTTAATAATACTTAAGTTATGATTTACAACATTATTGTGCATCAGGAATTATCTGTGTTTAAACATTATCTTATTGTTTGTAGCCTAATGGCATTAAGTGCTTGTAGTGCTAGCCCACCAGATCCAAAGGAATTTGCCGGACAGTTTCGTGATACCTTTAGTACTGAAATTAAAGGTGACGGCATTAAATTATTTACCTATAAAGCCAAATTAGCCACGGCCACAGATCGACCTTTGCCAGACGATCAACCCCATGACCAACGCATAAACCGTCGTAAGCAAGACTTGCAAAGTTACTTAATAGAGCAACGAAATGCAGAACAACGCCTTGAGCTGTGGCACCAACAAGTGGATTTAGGCTTACAGAAAACCATTGAAATGAGTGGATATTGTCAAGCAGGCTTTGTGGAACTTAACCGTTATGTTGAAATGGACAGAGCTGAAATTCGTGGCGAATGTAACGACGGTGCAACCCAAGAAGACTTCACTAAATTTGGTCGCTAATGTTATCCCAACCATTCGGTGATTTCTGCGGTTAATGCACTTTTTATAAACTGCTGTCACCTGCGTGGCAATTAAGGTAAAATTACCCTCCAATTTTGTCGTGTAGGTGCTAATGCATTATTGCTATGCGCCTTCATGTTTTGATAAGCCATTTATCTTCTGAAATGATATGAATAGTTTGTCGTTTACACAGTAAGAAGTCAGATGAATAGAAAGCAAGAAATGATCAAAAAGATGGCCAAGCGAGCAAAAGCACGTAAAAACAAAGTTGTGCCATCAAATCCTAGTAGCAAGCCTGTTGAACGTTATATTTCTAAGGCTGAGCGCGCAAAGATTGCCTTAGCTGAAGCCGCAGAGCAAGCCGCTGCCAATAACGAAACAGATGCACCAGCGCAAGACGTTGCTGATACGCCCGAAACGGCAGACAAAAAGTAGCTTACTCGCCGCGACAAAAAAGCCCCTATCACGTCACTCGTCATAGGGGCTTGTTGATTTAATACCCATTACTCTTTGTTTGCCTTAGCATCTTGTTGGGCTAACTGCTTACACAAAGGCTCTTCATCTAATTGCCCCATCTGAGAACGACCCGACGTAGGCAAAGGTGCTGCGGGCATATCAATATTTATTGCATCATCTTCTAAGCGCTTTTTATTAGCATCAACTGAAATAACGCTTTGACGACTGATATTATCGACTAAACGATATGCGCACAGTATGCCAACGACACCAAAAATAATTGCCCCAATAACCTGACCAATCAAAACCCCATACACTCCGCCCCATTGCGCCCCAAAATACACAAACGGGATTGTGCCAAGCGTGGCTTTACCCACATTAAACAACGTAGAGTATTTAGCCTTACCTAAATTATTAAATGACGCATTCGCGATAAATAATATCCCAGAAAAAATAAAGAAAACGGCAATGTACTGACAAAAGAACACGATCAACTGAGCCGCGTCACCTTGCATGTCAAAACTGCTCACAATAACATGACGCATTAAATAAAGAATGAGCGACATGGCCAATACGTAAACAATACAAAATTGCACGGCTTTTGTGAGACTTAGCCGCACACGTTCAAATTCATTGGCACCAAAATTTTGTCCTACAATCGGGCCAACGGCACCTGACAAGGCAAAAATCATCCCAAAACTCACAGGAATAAGTCGGCCTAACACCGCCCAGCCAGCAACAAAGCTGTCGCCAAAATCAGCAATTGCCCTGGTCACCACTGCATTTCCAATGGGCGTTGCCACATTGGTTAACATTGCCGGCGCCGCAATGGCAAAAATCACGCCTAAATCTTGTTTAAATTCAATCCAAGAAAACCTGCCAAGCAACTTGTGTTTAACCACAACACCGCGAGCAGAAATAATAAATACCGCGATGCGAGCCAACACAGATGCTGCCGCCGCGCCTTCTATCCCCATAGACAAGGTAAAAATAAAGATAGGATCTAATATCGCATTCACCCCACCACCTGCAAGTGTCGACATCATTGACAGCTTTGCATCACCCACGGCTCGTAACGCGCCGCCTAATGCCATTGCCAAGCAAATAAACGGTAAAGATGGGATCAATATCGTTAAGTAATTCTGAGCAAGCTCAGCGGTGCGCCCTGTCGCGCCAACTAAAGCCAATAACTCAGGAATAAAACTAAACACCACAATGGCCACCAGCACACTGGTGATTAACGTCACTATTGCACTGTTTAAAAAAAGACGTTTGGCCAGTTCGATATTTTTTGCACCAACGGCTTTAGACACTAGTGCACCTAAAGCAATCGACAAACCAATACCAATAGAAGTAGTAAAAAATGAAATCGTACTGGCATATCCTGCAGCTGCCGCAAGCTCAACTTCGCCGAGTAAACTTAAAAAGAAAATATCGAGTAGATCAACAACAAATAATGCAGAAATCCCCACAGCCGCGGTGGAACTCATCACTAATATATGCCGTAAAATGGACCCTTCAACAAATTTAGCCGTGGTCATTAACATCCTTAAATCACATCACCCAATGGTACAAAGGGTTTACTAATATCGGGGGAATTAGAGTTTTTCTAACTCGCTGCCGCAATGGTTGCAATAATCGGCATCATTATCATGGCCTTTTTTGCCACAATTACTGCACTTGCGTAAATCACGTGTTCTGACCATTTCGTGGGATATCTCGGCGGTTAAAATCCCGGTCGGAATGGCAATAATCGAGTAGCCAATCAACATGGTGAGTGCGGCGATCCCCTGGCCTAATGGCGTTTGCGGAGTAATATCACCATACCCGACCGTCGTTATCGTCACCACTGTCCAGTACATCGATTTAGGAATAGAGGTAAAGCCATTATTCGGCCCTTCAACCACATACATAATCACACTAAGCACCATGATAATGAGACTGACCGAAAAGAAGAACATAAACACTTTGCGGCTAGACTGCACCATGGCTTTTAATAATAAATGGCCATCGCGCAAGTAGCGCATCAGTTTTAACACCCTAAAGACACGGAACAAACGCAACACTCGAAGCGCTAACGCAACATTAGCCCCCGGAAAAATCAAGCCTAAATAGCTGGGTAAAATTGACACTAAATCAACAATACCAAAAAAACTACGTGCGTAATGTATGCGATTTAACGAACAGTATAAGCGTAATATGTACTCAACGGTAAACAATACCGTAAAGCTCCATTCAGCAATATTAATCAGCTCTCCATATTGCTGATTAATGGACTCAATCGTATCAATAAAGATCAACACCACACTTAATACAATACAGATCATTAAGATAATATCGAAACGTTTGCCTTGTGGCGTTTCAGTGCCAAAAATGACATTTCGTAGCGTTTGTTTTAGCTGTGTGTCAGATTTTTCTTCGGTATTCATTTCAGGGTTCGCTATATTAGACGTTCTTTTTGTAAAACTTGCAAAAACATGCAAATAAACAGGGCTAATTAATATCAATTCATCTTTGATGTCGTTAAAATCTAACATTGACTGCCGAGTTTTAACATTCGGAATCAGTCATTTTACAATAAAAATTAAAATGGTCATTGGTTTACGGAGATTTCATGCGCGCGCTGTCTATGTTATTTACAGTTGTTTTATTTTGTCCTTTGTGGGTGAATGCCTCATCTTCTCAATCATTACACACAAAAGTCGATCTTGTTGTGGTGAACAAATCTGAATCTCGCTTATCTGTAATGCGAGACGGTAAATTGGTAAAAAGCTACTTAATTGCTATGGGTGATATGCCACAAGGGCACAAACTTAAAGAAGGCGATCAACGAACGCCACAAGGTCGTTACACCTTAGATTATAAAAAATCTGACAGTGCTTTTTACAAATCGATTCATATCTCCTATCCCAATGAAGAAGATAAACTACGTGCAAGCGCCCTAGGCATATCCGCAGGTGGTATGATCATGATCCACGGTGAAAACCCGCGCTCACCTTTACCACCAGAAGAAGCTCAAAAATACAACTGGACCAATGGCTGCATTGCCGTGACCAATAAAGAAATGGACGAACTCTGGCAAATGATTGATGCCGGAACCCCTATTGAAATCTGGCCATAAACCGCCGTCGTTTACGTAATTCATTGTTTGAGTGTGTCCATGAACTACCAACATTTACAACACAGCTGGCCAAACTTTAGCGAGCGGATAATCGCCTTTGTTAAACAGCTAGGGCTAGACGATTTATCTTTACAAGCAGATCATGCGGCGTTACGCGTCAATCATCATCACACAGCACAGTTGCTTGCTGATGAGTTTAGCCAACATGGTGAGATAATCTCCAACAACATGATTAATGGTAGACCCATATTAATCATCAAATTAACTGAACCATTAGTGCTAGGTAACATGCAGATTAACTGCGTTGAACTGCCCTTCCCATCAGATAAAGCCTATCCGGTCGAAGGTTGGGAACACATTGAATTAGTGTTTCCATCACAAGCGCAAACCTGTGAAGCCCTTGTTGCTGAGCTAATTGAACAAGCACCACAATTGGCCAACATTATCGAGAATGCCCAAGCAGGGATTGGAGAGGTTAAGGTGAAACAGAGTTCACCAAAAGGTGATAACGAGCGTTTAGCCAACCCAACCATCGCATTTAAAGCACATGGCATTTGCGTAAAAGTGCATCCGCATGATATTCAAACTATTATTGCCAGCGAGCAGTAAAACCTTGTTCGATTTTGCCTTAACAAAGGTAAATAAGATTTAATCAATCAGGCGGGTCATAAACAGACTATTAGGATCTGCCTGATAATCTGCAAATGGCCCGCAATATTCAAAGCCATGACGTTGATACAATCGTCTTGCGGGTGCAAAAAAATCCATCGAGCCCGTTTCTAAACTCAACTGCTGATAACCTCGACGTTTTGCCTCATCGAGTAAATGCAATAACAATGCTGTCGCCACCCCTTGGTTTCTTGCCGCTGCAGATGTACGCATTGACTTGATTTCACCATGGGTCTTGTTGAGCTCTTTTATCGCGACACAACCTATCACCTCGCCTTGTCGCTTTGCACACCAAAACGTAATACTGGAGTGGCTTAATGCGTCGATATCTAATGCATGCACGCTTTCGGGTGGTGAAGTGGCATACATGTCAGCTAAATGTACTTGTAATAATTCAATTACACCGGGGTCTTGTAAACCGTCTAACAATATTTCCATTCGCTATATCCCTTTTAATGAACAATATCATTACGTTAACAAAACACATGGTTCACCCACTAGATGCTGGCTACCTTTTTTGAGATTGTTGTTCAGCTAACACACTGGCCATTGGCGGGACGATAGACACTGGGTCTAAACGCATTTGAAACCAGTTCAAACGCCAATCAAGATGTGGACCCGTTACGCGACCTGTCGCACCAATTTCAGCCACTTTATCGCCCTGCTTTACTTTGTCGCCCACGTTTAAATACAATTTGCTTAGATGTAAAAACGTTGAACTAACACCATAGCCATGATCAATAATAACCGTGCCACCAGAGTAAAACATATCAGGCACTGCCAATGTAATCACACCGTCAGCAGGAGCGACCACAACCGTACCAGTAGGTCGAGCAACATCAACACCAAAGTGAGGATTACCAGGTACATCGTTATAGACGCGTTGACTACCATAAACCCCTGAAATTCGACCTGTTACAGGCCAAATAAACGGTTGCATAAAAGCGTACTGCTCACTAAAAATATCCCTAGCAGCACGTGTTTGTTCAGCATCTTTTGCCGCTCTAGCCTGGGCAACAGGATCTGGCTTCATGATGTTTTGGCTAATGCCCGTGACCCTGTCTATTTTGTATTGTTTAGCGGCTATTTTTAACGGTTTAATTTCAGTTAAGCCATCTGGATACGTCACTTTAAAAATGTGATCAGGTTTTGCATCTCTGTCAAAACCAATAGCAAATTGCCCTTTGGGCGTGACTTTTACAGGCTCACCGTTGAGTAATATTTTACTGCCAGCAGGTACTGTGCCGCGCACAAGTGCACCTTGTTCAAAAACGCCTTGGAAAGTCACACCTGTCGCTGCAGCACTGTACATCAAGGTGCTTGCCATCATAAATAACGTTGCACACATTGCTTTTAAAGACACTTTGTTTACTAACATTGCATAGCATTCCTTGTAAAAAGATAAAAAAAAGGCCACCTTGGGCAGCCCTTTATATTACTCAATTAACCTTTAACCGCAATGGCTCCTTTGCCAATCCCTTCATACGCTATCACTTTAAAATGGCTTTCTGGCACCTTACTCGCCAGTGTTGTCGCCATATAATCAGCCAGTAACTCGACTGTGGTATCGTGTGGGATTAAGTCACAACAGGCTTTTGGCATCGCAAGCTGAAAATCACCTTGGGGAGCGATGTAATGAAAACCGAAATGAGTGTCGTCGCTAACACTCGTTTGCTTAGACAAAGTTAACGTGCTAACAGACACGAGATCGTCTTCGGTTCCCAAATAAATGTCTTTCCAACGGTCGGCCCAATATTGGTCCCATTTGGGCTCTGCAATGCCATTTTCAAATACTGTAACGGGGCTGCGATGACCGTGCGCAATACGCTGGCAATTACCATCATGCTTACGTAAACCATGGCTGTAATGATAGTAAGGCGTGTGTAGTACTTCACTGCGTAACGTTAAACTGATCCCTTGAACATTGTCTGGCAGGACTTCACGCAATGCTTTTTTGAGAAAGTCATTGACACTCTCATAATCGATTACTTCTGTCGGAATAAGTGCAAATGCCTGTGAGGGGCATGCTAGGTGAATATCGCCTTTTTGGCTGGTAAAATCCATCCAAACTCGGTCACCTTTTTGTTGCCATCGTACTTCACTGCATGCTGTTGGAATAAGCAGTCGATGATCGGCAACATCATCAATGGTATTTTTAATGGTGCGTTTTACCTTAGCAAAATCCAACACCATATTTTGGTCATCGAGCCCACCGTCGAGCAATACATCCACAATCCAGCTTTCGCCGACCATGCCACGTATCGGACAAAGATATGAAAAGTCGATAACGGTTAAATCTTTTACAAACAGTTGCATTAATGCTCCTAGGCAGAAAAACAGTCCACCTCAGTATAATGGTATTCCAAATGGCGCTTGCCAAAGGAAAAGAACGCCTGTGACTCATTGATACATTGAGCTATCACCCTTGGCTAGGCCATAAGTCACTTAACGATACATTGTACCATTGGGTATGAATAAGTGACTACTCAGAATGTTTCTAGCCAATTTTGATTAAGACGTCGCTATGCAGTAATGGTTGTTCCCTTCATAGCGAGAAGGCAAAGCCAAAGCTGCCAAGACATTCTAAACAAAAGCCTGCGAGGGAGCGAGAAAACATCTGCGATAACTTAAAAAAACGCGAAAAAGAGTCGCGCGGCTGATTATCAAGGTTGTTTTGGCCGCCAGTTGATCGGCATGACTCAAGTATGCAACTGCGATTGAAGCATTGAAATAACGTTATGGTACATAAAACGTCGATAACACTATAACTCAACAAACGCTGACCGAAGAATAGCATTTAGCAGTAAAATCATGCAGCCGTCGAGGGAGAAAAGCGAGGGTTCAATGACCTGAATGTGTCGATTGAGGATCTTTAGCAGTAGCAAAAAATACCACCAAAAAACTGAATATAGCAAGGCACTGGCAACACACAAGTAAATAAATAATCAACACCGACATACGGTTATACCTACAAAATCCATTTGTCATACTGTACAAAACAATTATGCAGAAACGGTGCAGAAATTAAGGAAAAAACGTAAAAATGTTACCAGCAGATCCAAACGGAACTGCTGCCACTTGGCGATTACTCTACTTTATAACCAACGCCATAAATGGAGTGTAGAACCTCTTTTTGTTTAGTGGCTTGCGCTAACTTATGCCGCAAGTTTTTTACGTGGCTATCAATGGTGCGTGAGCTGACAATGCGGTCATCTAGATAGCAAACTTGCATTAAACTGTCGCGCGAATGGACTACACCTGGGCGTTTAAGAAGCGTTTGCAACAACCGAAACTCAACGGGGGTTAATTCTACTTCTTGTTGATCCACATGGCATTTAAACCGTTCGATATTTAAATCTATGTGCTTGTAACGGATCACCTGCTCGTTTTGGCTGCCTTGGGTATTTTCAACACGCCTTAAGATGGTTTTAACCCGAGCAACCACTTCACGTGCAGAAAAAGGTTTACACACATAGTCATCAGCGCCAAGTTCAAGCCCCATTAAGCGATCAATCTCATCCACTCTAGCCGTGAGCATCAACACTGGTAACATTGAAAACTGACGGATCTCTCGACAAATTGTTAAACCATCTTTATACGGCAACATCAAATCCAATATAACAAAGTCAATTGATTGAGTTTTAATGATCTCAATAACATCACGGCCGTCGTATTGTACTTGGGTGTTAAATCCTTCTAATTGCAAAAAATCCACCAAAATTTGCGCAATTTTAGGCTCGTCTTCAACAACTAATACGGTCATGGGCTGTTGATGCACAAATCCACTCATGATGACTTCCTTACTAAAGGTAATTTAACGTTAATGCATAATCCGCCCATTTGAGACGGCGTGGCACTGATGGCGCCATTGTGTGCCTCGACAATATTTTTACAAATTGTCAGCCCTAACCCTGCCCCACTGCCTCTTCGTGTTCTTGCACTATCTTGACGATAAAGCGGCTCAAATAGGCATTCGCACTCGGCCTCTGTCGCACTGGGTTTAGTGTCATTAATGGTCAACAAAATCGTCCCTTCTTGTTGCATAAGCTGTACATTTATTTCACCAGGGGAGTCAGTATAGGCCATTGCATTCATCAATAAATTAATGAATAACTGCTCTAATCGCCTGACATCTGCCGAGACCATCAACATAGGCGTAATATGTTTAGTCAGAGTTAAGCCTTTATCTTGCATTGTTGCAGTAATGCCAAGCAGTGTGCTGTCTAAAGATTCGCTCATATTGACAGCCGTAAAATGATATCGAAGTCCACCAACATCAGATAAAGACAACTCATACAAGTCATCAACCAGATGCTTCATCCTTAAGACCTCTTGCTCAATCGATATCAATTGCGCCGCATCAAATGATCGTATCCCCGCTTTAATTGAATCAATTTCACCACATAAAATACTCAAAGGCGTTCTTAATTCGTGGGATATATCGGCTAGCCAGCGATTTTTAGCACTTCGATTTTTAGCTAACGTCATGGCAAGGTGATCAATATTGGCCATTAACTGGCCTAACTCATCAGCTCGTTTAGAGTCGGCTAAGCGCTGGTCGTAATCCCCTTTAGATAAGTAAGATACACCTTGCATTGCGCGCTTTACTGGCACCAATAAAAATCGAGATAACCACCATGCAATTGCACTTGCTAACAATAAACAAATAAGCCCTATTGCAAGACTTGTCCACCGCTGTTGTTTAGCAAATGCCGTGGCAGAAGATGACTCAATTTCTCGAATGGGGTTACTAAAGATATAACCCACCACTTGTTGGTTATACACCAACGGATAACTAATACTGTCGGCATTTCGATTAATCACTGTACCCGCAATATATTGCTCTTCAGCCGAATACAAGCCGGTAGGTGGCCCACGACGTTGATTACTAGAGGGTGGGCGAATATGAGGAGGTGGCGATCGAGGCCCTTGGCGTGCTTGATCTGGTGACCTTGCAGGCATACGGTCTGCTGGTCGGGGAGGCTTATTAAAAGCATTCGCTTTATCGTCTTTAGGAATACGATGTTGTGGAAAATGCGTCAAAATAGCTTGGCTTAACTTAGCTTGGCTAATCCTACGCCAGGTTAATATTGATGTTTCATCGTCGATGAACTCGGGGGCCGATGCGGCATATAGGGTAAGTAAATCATCAGATAAAGTGGCTAAACGTTCTTGTTCTAGACTATTAATGTAATCTAAAAAACCTTGGTCAAAACTCCACCTCGCGAGCGAAAGCGTCGCGATAAGTACAATACTGGTTAAGCCCACAAAGGCTAAAAATAATTTTTGAGAGATCTGCATAAACCACAGTATAACCAGCAATATAACAGCAAACTAGTCACACATAATATCTGATCATAATCTCCTCCATTTCTGCACATTTTCTTCACATTGCTGCGTTATATTGTTGCTAATTCCCAACCTAGGAGCGTCACCATGACACTTACCCCTTTCAATACCCTTTTACTTTCATTAAGTTTGGTTGCATCAGCATCTGCGTTAGCCAACCCACCTGGTGGCAAGCCACCACAAGAGGCAATTGAAGCTTGTGCAAGCAGTTCAGAAAACAGTCAAGTCAGCTTTGAAACACCCCGTGGTGATACCCTTGAAGCAACCTGTAAAATGATAGAGGGTGAATTAGTCGCCGTGCCAGACAATGCACCAGATGACATGAAGCAACCACCAAAAAAACGTAGTTAACGCTTAGTGTAAAGGAGTGAATATGCAAGTGACTAGCGGCAGTACATCGATACAAATGACATCTACCGAAAATACTCAGCGCCCACCTCGCCCTGACGGTCCACCGCCACCAAAAGGTGGTGTTCCTCCTGGATTAGAATCTGCGGTGTCGACATTAACAGATGAACAACAGCAATCAACGACAGAGATGCTCGCATCGTTGACTGAAGAGCAACAACAGGAGTTAAAGTCAGTATTAGATGAATTAAAGCCAATGACTGAAGGCTTGTCAGATGAAGACATCGGCAGCATTTTTTATGAGGCTTTAAACAGCATTTATAATGGTGGCGAGACACAAACGGCAAGTAGCACGTCATCAACGGTGAATGTAGACGTATACGCATAACACTCTTGCACAATGGACAATAAGAAGCCAGAAGGTCAAATGCTGGCTTTTACTTTTTACTTTTTACTTTTTACTTTTCATGCTTGCCACTGGTGGTAAAAAATCAGCTAATGCCTCTGGTAATCTCGGTTTACTGTATAAATAACCTTGGGCTAAGTCACAGCCATTGACTCGTAAAAAGTCAGCTTGAGCTTGAGTTTCAACCCCTTCAGCAATAATTTGCAAATTTAGCGCATGCCCTAATGCAATAACCGCTTTCGCGATGGCAGTATTGTTTGAATCATGAGGGATATCACGTACAAATGACTGGTCAATTTTAAGCTTATCAATAGGCAATTTTTTAAGGTAGTTTAGTGAAGAATAACCTGTACCAAAGTCATCAATACTGAGCGCAATCCCCATCGCACCGAGTAATTTTAAATCGCGAATAATGGCATCCGGATCGTGCATCATGCAAGATTCTGTTACCTCGAGTTCTAAGTGCTTAGCAGGCAAACCGGTTTCCAGCAAAATCAGTCTCACCTGTTCAACAAAATCACTTCGCTGTATTTGTAAACTGGCCACATTAACCGAAATTCGATCAAAATATTTCCCCTGGGTAAGCCATTCGACGCCCTGCAAACAGGCAGTTTTTAATACCCATAAACCAATCCCCCAAATTAGGCCTATTTTTTCTGCTAACGGAATAAATTCACCAGGCGAAATATCACCTAAAATAGGATCATGCCAGCGTATAAGGGCTTCAAAACCATAAGGCGTTAAATCATCTAGTTTTAATTTGGGTTGATACACGAGATAAAAATCGTCATTGGCAATGGCCTGATGCAATGCGGTCTGTAACTTCAATTGTGCTACAGCTTGTTTTGTCATTGATTCTGTATAAAACGCGTAATTATTACGCCCATCGAGTTTAGCGCGATGCATTGCAGCGTCTGCATTACGTAATAAGCTGTCATGGTCGTCACCGTCACTTGGATAAATCGCCACGCCTATGCTGGCTGTTAACCTAACAGACTGGGCATTATCAAGAATAAACGGGCGTTCAAACACACTTCTAATCCGATCAACTGACGAGGTAACAGAATCTGTGCCCATGATACTGGGCAGCATCACCACAAATTCATCACCACTTAAGCGAGCAAGCACATCAAAATCTGATAATGCATAGGATAAACGTTTCGCTAACTCGACCAATATTTCATCACCAATCACATGGCCTAAACTGTCATTAATGTGTTTAAAGAAATCGATATCTAAAAATAAAATGGCTAACTGCTTTTTTGCACGATTTGAATGAATTAACTCTTGTTCGAGTAATGACATAAATTGCATACGATTAGGCAATTGAGTCAATGGATCAAAGTAAGCCAGATTTTTCAGCTTCTCTTCATTTTGCTTCTGGGCTGAAATGTCTGCAAATACAGCAACATAATATTGAATAATATTTTGCTTATCAAAAACGGCACTTATCGTAATCGCCTGAGGAAATATGGCACCATGTTTTCGACGATTCCAAATTTCACCGTGCCACTTGCCTTGAACTAATAATGTATTCCACAGACGTTCAAAAAAACTTTTTGGATGTCTTCCAGAGCTTAATATTCTAGGGTTTTGCCCTAAAACTTCTTCACGGCTGTAACCGGTAATGTCTGTAAATGCCTGGTTAATTTCAGTAATGTTGCCATAAGTATCAGTAATAACGACCCCTTCAACCGCATTTTGAAACACATTAGCAGCTAGCATTAATTGCTCTTGTGCCTCTTTATGCTTGGCGATATTACGAGTCATCCCAATGACACCTGTGAGTTGCCCTTGGGGATCATAAACAGGCGCTTTTATGGTCTCTAGCCATACTTTATTAGAATTTAAGTCAACTTCCTCGCATTCTGAAACCACAACCGCAGCCCCAGTATCAATAGCTAACTTATCCCCTTCAATAAACAGTGTTGCCGTGCGAGGATCAAAAAGGTCAAAATCAGACTTGCCTACAATTTGATCTGCCGATTTTCGCCAGGCGCGTTCAACACTTTTATTACAGCCGATATAAATCCCGTCGGTATTTTTAATCCAAATATGTTCATCAAATGCATTAATAAAAGCTTGGACATCAACAGAGTGAATCACATTTTCAGGTTGTTTGTTGTGTAAATCCATACTGGTTAATGAAGCGCGAACCGCACTACTTAGCATGTCGGCTATGCGAATTTGTACCGCCGTTAAGGCTTGAAACATTTCTGGCTTATCTAAATCATGATTCACAGCGCTAAAACTAAGAGCCATAACAATATGACCGGCTTGATCACGAACAAGCTGATGATAAACATCAGCTTTAGAATTTTCTTGGGACAGTGTTGATGCGTGCTCAAATGTAGCAGCATTAATATACTGCAACAAACTCATTTGGTGTTGTTGACGAATACGCTCAGAACAACCTTGACTAAAACACACTTCCTGAAAACGATGATCGGCTGTAATAATGTCGTTTATCGTTATAGTGAGGCGAAACTCAGCAGAAATGTCATTCACTTCTTGCTGCCATTCTCTAAGTGCACTCTGAGAACTCGCTTCTTTGAACATATCACCTTCCTAAATGCCATATAAACAGTAGATAACAGCTTAGTGTTAAATAAAGGATAAACAAAATATTTGCATGTGTCTGTGTCTGTGTTAGGCAACATGACGAGATGCTATACAAAAAAACGACTGTAGCGGTCGTCACCAACAGCACCTAATCATTTAAGCCGTAAGGATATATCAACAAATCTTCTTAGTTAGCCTTTCAGAACGCACAGAGGTAGCTCTTCAACGGGCTGTTGCTAACCACACACAAAACTTTTCGCCAATCACTTTCGACAAAAGTGCACATTATAATGCGAATTGGTAACACTACTATATGCTACAAATCATGATTTAAGAATACACTGCGTTGTATGGCTTCAAAATAGAACCACTATATTGTCGTTTAAGGCCTTATACCAATTCCAGCAATTATCTGGTCATTCAGCGGGAATTCTGTGTCTTCTAGGCAAGTAATAGGATTGTAGGCATAGTTGCTCTCGACAACTGCTCCTGCGTTGTTCTACCTCCTGCGTCCATGCAGTCGTCGACAACTGCTCCTGCGTTGTTCTACCTCCTGCATCCATGCAGTCGTACGTCAAAATGCTATTAAGCAGTATAGAAGGCACAGAAACCCGCCTTGTAGGAGACACTCAGACTGTCCATTTCTTTGTTGCATCGCCTTAAAAGGGAATAACCATTCTTTCAACAATGCGCCTCAAACTGAAAAGTCTGAGTGGCTCTGATTGGTCACATAATTAATGGAAATGGTATAAATCTTGTTCGAGTTAAAAACGTGTTAATCGAGGAAAATGGATGAATGCCTAGGGCCTGTTGATCTTTGCTGGTTGAATTTTGTTCGAGTTAAAAACGTGTTAATCGAGGCGAATGGATTGTTGCCTAGTCTCCTAAGCAACTCTTTATTTGTAAAGCATCGTTCAACAAAGAGTAAAACGTTTTTAGCCAAACCTTATGGGCTGCATTTGTTGGCCATTTTTACTGCGTTATCAACTTTTTATTTAGAATAACGACACCTCAACGTCTATGCCGTGCAGTTGTATATATGAGTCATAGCAATAATTCGCTGTAAAAATAACCTTGAGCAGCCTACAGGCACTATCGACCAATTAACCTAGCCGCATCCTTAAACAGGCGAAAAAAGTTATCAGTCGTGTACTGTGCTAAGTCGTCAAACTTCTCAGCGCGTAATTCTGCGACAAACTGCGCAACATCTCGAACATAAGCAGGTTGATTTTCTTGGCCGCGATGCGGTACTGGCGCTAAATAAGGCGAGTCTGTTTCAACCAATAATCT
Source organism: Shewanella basaltis (assembly GCF_023283885.1). GTDB lineage: Bacteria > Pseudomonadota > Gammaproteobacteria > Enterobacterales > Shewanellaceae > Shewanella > Shewanella basaltis. The sequence goes on along the minus strand of NZ_JAKILA010000005.1, from coordinate 147,096 downwards.
GTCTTTAGGTACCTGACGGATCACACTGCGCAGCTCACTGGCATTTTTAAAGGTCACAATACCAGAAACAGAAATATAAAAACCCAGGTCAATAGCCGCTTTTGCCATTTCCCAGTTTTCAGTAAAGCAATGCAACACCCCGCCAACTTTGTCTGCATTTCCAGCTTTAAGCATGCTAATCGTGTCTTCTCGGGCATCTCGGGTATGAACAATAAGAGGCTTATTCACTTCTACAGCTAAGGCAATTTGCTGCTCAAAACAGGTTTGCTGAAGGGACTTAGTGTCATTCGAGTAAAAATAATCTAATCCAGTTTCACCAATAGCGACAACCCGCTCGTCGGTGGCAAAACGCTTAATGTCTTCGATGTTCAACCCCTCCTGAACATCCAGAGGATGTACACCAGAAGATAAAAAAACATTTTTAAAAGGTGCAACTTTGTCGCGCATGGCTTCAAAACCTTGCTGACGAACGTTTACGCATAACAAATAATCAACGCCTTGTGCTTTGGCGTTATCCATTATGGTTTGAAGACTTGCTGTGTCTGGAGCCGCTTTTAAACGATCAAGGTGGCAATGGGAATCAATTAACATGGGTATTCTTTCGCAACGAGTAAACAAGTAAATCAGGTGCGCAAGAATACCTAGCTACATGGTGCAGGTCAAATCACTTGATGAAAGTTCGCTTGATAATAGTTTTTCAATGTGGTGTTTATGACTTTCAACATCCGTTTTTATTTTCACACCGATCCCCGCAGGACGACCACCTGACGCTCCTAATGGGTTAATCCACACTACGGTACCTTTAAACTCATTAGCTTGGGTTGCATTTGGTAAACGATATGAGATTGTCAGCTCTTGGCCTAAAAAATGGCTTTCTGTGGTCGCAATAAATAAGCCTGCCGGTTTAATAAACGGCATATAAGCACGATAAAGTTTGTGCAATGTATCGTAATTAACTACAAGATCAACCATATATGAGTGTGTTCTTTCCGTAAAATTTAATAAAACTCAGCTTATCAATGGGTCACTTTTTTGAAAGCTAAGACATATTGTTGACACAATGCTTGGGTGTTAACACTCGGCATTGTTTGTAACTTGTGGCACATTTGCATTATGTTTGCGGCAAGTTCTAACACTTTTGCTTGCACCAATGGATTTAGGCGCTGTGATGTGTCCGCTTGAGTTGCCAATGCAACCTGACTGCTACTTTTTAACACATATTGGCGTAAGTACAAATATAAAACATTAAGTGCATCAACAATTTGTTGTTCCGATAAGCCCAGTAAACTGTTGCATAAATGCCCAGTTTTTAAACTTTGAGCCCAATCTTGTCTGTACGCCAGTAACTGTTGGTAATGTTTATTGCGTAAACTCGTTGCCAACGCCAAAGGGCCACCCACAACGTTTATGCACCAAGTTACATCATGAATTTTGCCTTGTGCATTAGCTGTCGGTAACAAGTTTTGGTCAGCTAACCATTGTTGTATGTCCGCTTTTTGCGGCGCCACAAATGCCAAGGTTTGGCAACGGCTGGTGATAGTCGGTAGCAACTGCGATTTACGATTGGTTTGTAAAATCAGCACTACTCCTTCACCGGGTTCTTCTAATGTTTTTAATAATGCATTGGCTGCAGCCATGTTTAATCGCTCTGCATTGGTGATAACCGCAACCCTTGCGCCGCCTTGTTGTGCCGTTTGTGTTAGTGACAAACAAAGTTGACGGATCTGATCGACCTTAATTTGATTGCCGTCTGGCTCAACAACATGCAAATCGGGGTGTGTTCCTGACTGCAATAGCAAACAACTTTTACACTGCCCACATGCTCCCACTGGCGTCAATTGTTGGCACAACAGTGTGTGAGCGCAAGCATTGGCAAGCACAATGCCGCCTAGAGCATTATCAACATTAAGCAAATGAGCATGGCTGCTTTTCCCGCGATAATGCAGATCAACAAAACGTTGATGTGCATTTGATAGCCACGGCAATTGCCCCAATTGATACTCGCTCATTTTTACTCAGTCCCTATCAATTTGCGCTACTTGTTAGCAAACAACAAAGGCAAACGATGCAAAAGTTGACTGCGAATCGCTTGATGAACAAGCTCAAGGCTCTGACTTGCATCGATAACTATAATACTGTCGTCTTGTTGGGCAAGTTGCAAATAGGTTTGCCTTGCACGTTCAAAAAAATCGATGGCTTGTTGCTCGATTCTATCTAACTGCCCGCGGCTCTTGGCTCGAGTTAAACCAAGCTTAGGATCAATGTCTAAATATAAGGTCAAGTCTGGGGTAAACCCCGCTAAACAAGCATCACTAACCGCTTTTACTAACGGCATCAAACCACGGCCACCACCTTGGTACGCCAATGACGATAAGTTATGGCGATCACCTAGCACCCACTGCCCTTTTGCAAGGGCCGGTTTAATCACATTACTGATAAGTTGCGTGCGAGCAGCATAAATAAGCAAACATTCTGCCTCGTCACTTAATGGGTCGCTTGCATCGGCAATTTTAACCAAATCACGAATTTTTTCAGCTAATGGTGTACCACCTGGCTCACGAGTGCACACAGGTGCTTGCCCAGTGTGCTGCTCAATTAAATCGTTAACTAAAGCGATAGCGCTTGATTTACCTGCACCCTCTAGCCCTTCGATAACAATAAATTTTCCTGTTTGGTTAATCATTTTCTTTTTCTCTGAAATTCGTTCACTGCACGGTTATGCTCTTTCAGGGTTGCTGAAAATACATGGGTGCCATCATTACGTGAAACAAAATATAAATAGTCGACTTTGGCTGGATTGGCCGCTGCAAATAATGAAGCTCGGCTTGGCGCCGCTATTGGCGTTGGCGGCAAACCATCGATTTTATAAGTGTTAAATGCGGTGGTTTCACGTAAATCTTTACGAGTAATATTGCCTTTGTAACGGTCTCCCATGCCATAAATTACTGTCGGATCGGTTTGTAAACGCATGCCTTTTTTAAGGCGATTATTAAATACGGCAGACACCCAGTTTCGTTCTTCTGGTTTACCGGTTTCCTTTTCAATAATTGAGGCAATAATTAACAATTCGTAAGGCGAGTTAAGAGCCAGATCGGCATCTCGTCCTTCCCAAGCTTGCTTAAGACTCATTTGCATCATATCAAAGCTGCGTTGCAATACCGTTTGTACGCTATCACCAGCATGATAATGAAATGTTTCTGGATAAAATTTACCTTCTGGGAGGCCAGATGTATCGCCATTTGCAATCAGTATTTGATTAAAATCGTCTTCACCCACCACTAAGTGCTTACTCTTCGCTAATGCTTGCTGCCACTCTTTAATTGATTTGCCTTCAATTAAGGTCAAAGTAAATACCGCCTCTTGGCCTAAACGTAAGCGTTTAAATAAGGTCGCGAGCGTATCACTTGGCATGATTTGATAATAACCCACCTTGATGCTGGCTAATTTAGGTTCTAATTTCACCAAGTATTTCATTTTCCAACTGTCAACAATAAGCCCTTGTTCTTCGAGTTGTTGTGCAAGCTTAATCACTGATGTACCTGACTCAACCTGAAGCGCTTGTGACTCTGTGATGAGTATCGGCTGCTTTTGAAATGTAATTAAATCAGTTGTTAGCCAATAAACACTGATCCAAAAAATGGCAAATAGCGGTATTAAACTAGCAACTAAACGTGTTGTTATTGTTTTCATCATGATGATAAATCTACACTCAGAACTTGCCTGAATCGCGACGTGTGCGTCCAACGGCTAAATTGAAATTGGTCAATGGTGTTAATATCAACAACACCAAATAAACTGTTTGTGATAAAAATATGCTCTGCGCTGCCTAAATCGTCATATCGCATCGCTTTTGCGGTAACTGCAAACCCATCTTTTAATAAATGATCAATCATTTGTTCGCGCATAACGCCACTAACGCCTGCATGGGTAATAGCCGGTGTGATGATGTGTCCTTCTTTAACGGCAAAAAGATTTGCCATAGATGATTCAATAACGTAGCCATCGGTATCAAGTACTAACCAATCTTGGCAGTTTGCGATTAATGGCTGAGTTTTTATCAAGACTTGTTCGAGACGATTTAAATGTTTCATACCGGCAAGCAGGGGTTGACGCCCAAGCTTAATCGGTGATGACGCAAGTGAAATCCCCTGTTTTTGCCAATGTTGATAATGTTCGGGGATAGTATGCACCGACACAATTTCGGTGACATCAGATAACACAGGAGCTTGGTAACCTCGCCCGCCTTGACCGCGAGTTAACACAAGTTTGATGCAATGCTCAGGATACCGTTCTGCCAACGACAATAATTGCCCAATCAGGCTATCATTGGCTTGCCATTGAATACCTAAACGTTGGCAACTTTGTTGTAAACGTTGTAAGTGCCAGTCTAAAAACAGTACCCCAGCAGTTTGATGTGCACCAGCCGTTCGCATAGTGGCAAAGACACCATCACCATAAGCCAGACCTCGGTCAAATGGACTGATAGTGCCTTGTTCTATTTGATTAACCCAAACCAGCGCCATTATTTGTCCTGGCTGATCCGACTTGGGACAGCATCTTGCTGATCTTTATATTTTGCGCTCTCACGGGTGTTATAAGGACGAGCTACCGCAGAACTTAAGCGTTCAAAATTAAGCGCGCCAATGGTCATTGTGGGACGCAAAGCTAAAGGTAACTTACCACTGTTGTAACACTCCAGCACAATCTTTCCTTGCCAACCCGGATCAATCCGATGCGCGGTCACATGCACCATTAACCCTAAACGCGCCAAAGACGAGCGACCATCTAACCAGCCTACAATATCTGCTGGCAGTGTGACACTTTCAAGGGTAACTGCCAGAGCAAGTTCACCTGGGTGCAGAAAAAACGCTTGGTTTTCCGCTATGTCAATTTTGTCACTCATGACTCTGTCTAACGCCAACTGCATTTCTGCGCTTGGGCCACTTAAATCAATGTAAGGTGCTGTATGGTCCTGAAATACCCGAAATTGGTTGCCTAAACGCACATCCACGCTGACGCCTGAAATCGCCTCAATACGAGGGCGAGGGTCAATAATAATGGTGCCATTATCTAAACACTGCTCAATTTCAATATCCGTTAAACGCATGCAACACCCTCATCCTAGGAACGGTTACTTAGCTAATAAATGCTGAATTCTAGCTTTTAATATGTCTGTGGCAATACGGTTTTTACCGCCACGAGGCACAATAATGTCGGCATATTGTTTTGATGGCTCAATAAATTGCAAAAACATAGGGCGAACTGTGCGCTTATATTGAGAAATCACCGACTCCATTGTTCTGCCACGCTCTGCGACATCACGGGTTAATCGACGTAAAAAACAAATGTCCAGCGGCGTATCCATAAATACGGTGGCATCCATTAAATCACGTAATTTAGGATCTGTTAATAATAAAATCCCTTCTAAAATAATCACTTTTTTCGGCTGCATGTCGAGTGTTTCGCTAGTGCGAGTGTGCTCTGTGTAGCTGTAACAAGGAATGTGGACGGCTTGACCTTGCTTTAGTTGTGTTAAATGCGTTGCTAATAACTGATGATCCAATGCTTTTGGATGGTCATAGTTAGTTTTAACCCGCTCTTCCATGGTCATATGACTTTGATCACGATAGTAGGCATCTTCATTAATCACCCCAATTTGATTAGTGCCTAAGTCGCTGCACAATTCTTCAAAAATGGTTTTGGCAATTAAACTTTTACCTGAAGCCGACGCACCGGCAATCCCAATAATGACACACTGCTGAGAATTCATCTCTTAACCTTACTCGTCGTCTGATATGCTAATTTTTACGGTTGATGTAACTTGTTGAAGTGCTAATTGCGCCCCTAATTTGCGGGCGATTTCGCGATATATCCCTGACACTTCACTTTCTGGCTCACTGATAACGCTTGGTGTGCCGTTGTCCATAGATTCACGAATATTGATGTGAAGAGGCAATGAACCGAGTAATGGAACATTGTACTTTTGTGCGATTTGGCTGCCGCCATGAGTCCCAAATGGATGCTCTTTATGGCCGCATTCTGGGCAAAGATGAAAACTCATGTTCTCAATAATACCAAGCACAGGAATGTTAACCTTGCCAAACATGGTTATGCCTTTTTTAGCATCAGCAAGGGCAATATCTTGTGGTGTCGTCACAATCACAGCGCCACTGACCGGCACTTTTTGTGATAACGTTAACTGAATGTCGCCCGTTCCGGGTGGCATATCAATAATTAAATAATCCAGCTCTGGCCATTGAGTTTCATTTAATAACTGGGCTAATGCCCCCGCCGCCATAGGGCCACGCCACACGGCAGCCTCGTCACCACTAAGCATAAAGCCAATCGATTGTGCAGAAATGCCATGGGCAGATGCTGCCGTCATGTGCTTACCGTCTGGCGATTGCGGCCTAAAATTGGGGATACCCAGCATAAGCGGAATAGAAGGTCCGTAAATGTCGGCATCTAAAATGCCCACTTCTGCGCCTTCAGCTTTTAACGCTAATGCAAGATTAACAGCCGTAGTTGATTTACCCACACCACCTTTACCAGAGGCAACGGCAATCACTTGCTTAACGTTTGGAATAGGAGAAATGGCTGGAAGGGCTGAATAAACACGAGGCTTAAAATCAATTTCACATTCAACTTCATCAATGGAATCTAACACGGCTAAACGATTGGTTATCGCCATAACAGTATCACGATATTGTGTCATACAAGGATAAGGATAAACGAGACCGAGTTGTAAACGTTTACCCGATATTGCCAGCGAACTAACGCACTCGGCAGACACTAAGCCTGTTTTCAAATAAGGATCGACAAAAGCCTCTAAAATATCTAACACCGGTGACAATAATTCGTCACTTAATTGATAATTTGTATGCGATTTAACCAAAACCATGGCTCCGAACATGAAATTTTTACAAGTGTATCAGAACTTGGTAAAAAAATAGCGATTAATACACTTTTTAAGTCATGTTTTGATGAAAAATCTCAGTCAATCAGTTAGGATTGAGCCATATTTTGGGTGTAAATTGATATAGAGACAAAATGACGACATCACAGCGAAAAATACTGGTCACAAGTGCCTTACCGTATGCCAATGGTCCGATCCATTTAGGTCACATGCTTGAATATATTCAAACAGATATCTGGTCACGTTTCCAAAAGTTACGTGGACATGAATGTTATTACATCTGTGCCGATGACGCCCATGGTACGCCGATCATGCTTAAAGCACAGCAAATGGGTATCACACCAGAAGAAATGATTGCTCAAGTACAAAAAGAACACGAGCAAGATTTCGCTGATTTTAATATTCAATTTGATAATTTTCACAGCACTCACAGCGACGAAAACCGCACGTTAGCCAATGACATCTATGTTAAGTTACGTGATGGCGGCTACATCAAAACCAAAACGATTTCGCAATTGTACGACCCAGAAAAAAGCATGTTCCTTCCAGATCGTTTTGTGAAAGGTACCTGCCCTAAATGTAAGTCAGAAGATCAATACGGCGACAACTGTGATAACTGCGGTGCAACTTACAGCACGACAGATTTAATTAATCCTAAATCAGCAGTGTCTGGCGCAACACCGGTAATGAAAGACACTGAACATTTCTTTTTTGACCTACCAGCCTTTGAAGGCATGTTGAAAGAGTGGATCCAATCGGGTTCATTACAGCAAGAAATGGCCAACAAATTGGGTGAATGGTTTGAACAAGGCTTGCAACAGTGGGACATATCACGTGATGCACCTTATTTTGGTTTTGAAATCCCAGACGCACCAGGTAAATTCTTTTACGTTTGGTTAGACGCTCCTATCGGTTACATGGGGTCATTTAAAAACCTATGTAACAAGCGTGATAACCTAAATTTCGATGATTTTTGGAGCAAAGACTCAACAGCTGAAGTGTACCACTTCATCGGCAAAGACATTGTTTACTTTCATAGTTTGTTTTGGCCAGCCATGTTGGAAGGCGCCGGAATTCGCAAGCCTACCAGCGTATATGCACACGGCTATGTCACAGTAAACGGTTCGAAAATGTCTAAATCTAAAGGCACGTTTATTAAAGCGCGTACTTATCTTGATAATTTAGACCCTGAATATTTACGTTATTACTATGCCGCTAAATTAAATAGCCGTATTGACGACTTAGATTTAAACCTTGAAGACTTTGCCCAACGCGTTAATTCAGATTTAGTGGGTAAACTGGTTAACCTTGCATCACGCACGGCAGGGTTTATCAGTAAACGTTTTGACGGCAAGCTGGCCAAACTTGCTGACACCAGCCTGACAGAAGCTTTTCTTGCTAAAAGCGAAACCATTGCCGAGTTTTACGAAACCCGCGAGTTTGGCAAAGCCATGCGCGAAATTATGGCATTAGCCGACATCGCCAACGGTTATGTTGCTGACGCCGCGCCGTGGCAATTGGTTAAACAAGACGACAAGCAAGAAGAAGCGCATCAAGTGTGCAGTAATGCACTTAATTTGTTCCGCATTTTGGTCACCTACCTTAAACCTGTGTTGCCAAAACTTGCTCAAGATGTAGAAGGCTTTCTGCAGCTCACACTCACATGGGATAACCTAGCACAAGACTTATCTGGCCATGAAATTGCGCCGTTTAAAGCCTTGATGCAACGTATCGACATGAAAAATGTTGAAGCCATTATCGAAGCGTCAAAAGAGAACTTACAAGCAACGCAAGCACCAGCGCCTAAGCAAGCAGTTGATCAATTAGCCCAAGACCCAATTAGCCCGGAAATCACCTTCGATGATTTTGCCAAAATTGATTTACGTATTGCACGGATCAGCAAAGCAGAACACATTGAGAAAGCCAATAAACTGTTGCGTCTTGAACTGGATTTAGGCGGCGAAACCAAACAAGTTTTTGCGGGGATAAAATCAGCCTACGCGCCTGAAGACTTAATTGGTAAGCTAACCGTGATGGTCGCTAACCTTGCGCCTCGCACCATGAAGTTTGGTGACTCTGAGGGGATGGTGTTAGCCGCAGGACCTGGCGGTAAAGACCTGTTTATTTTAGAGCCTCATGAAGGCGCACAACCGGGTATGCGCGTCAAATAGGCCACATGTTTAGTTGTTAAAGCACGTCTAAAAAAGACCGCCTAATCGGTCTTTTTTATCATACATAACATAACGTTACGATTTAAACCCATCTGCATAAACACCAAAAATGATCCCACAGTTTTCTTAAAGCCCCGCTATGTATTCAAAGGATTATCCTTGCGTGTAATGACCTCTGCTTGAGCAAAATCAACATCGGCGCTGTTATTTGGCACTAAACGGTCTTCAACATCATCTTGATGCGCTGCATTATCTTCATCCATTGCTTGCTTTAAACGCTCCTCGTACAACATAAATAGTTTAATAAAGTCATTACTAAAACGCTCTCCTGCTGACTCTTTTAACCAAAAATCATACAGACGTTTTGACGCCTCTTTTTCTATGCGTTTATAGGTGGCTTTACGCCGCATAACGTAATCGTCGCTGTATCCAAGCAACTGTAAAGACGATACGCTCAATTCTAGCGCAGAATGGTGGGTTTCAGACTCAACGACATCAGCCCCGGCCTCTTTGAGTAAGTGCCCATGCCCTCTGTCAAACGCTCTGGCCACTATTTTGAGTTTAGGGTAACTGTGGTGTAAATATTTAACTAACTCGACACTGCTCTCACGGTTATCGATGGCCACGACAAACAACGACGCCTCATCAATGCCAGCCGTTTTCAGTAAATCTGGCCGTGTTGCATCTCCGTAATAGGCTTTCGTGTTGATCCGTCTTATGGTATCGACTTGTGATACCTGATAATCCAGTACCACAGTTTTAATATTATTGGACACTAAAAACCGATTCACCACCTGACCAAAGCGGCCAATACCGGCAATAATTACCGTGCCTTTATCATCAATATTGTCTTGCTCACGCTGATTGGTTTTAATTTGAAAACGCGGATAAATCACTTTATCAAATAAAATAAACAGCCCAGGCGTTAAAAACATCGACAGCGCTACAACTATCGATAAGGTTTGCGCGACATCGGTTGGAATAACATGCTGCTGCACACTGAAACTGAGTAACACAAAACCAAACTCACCGGCTTGCGCAAGGCTTAGGGTAAATAACCAACGATCACTGCCTTTAATCCTGAATATTAGCGCTAACAAATACAGCACAAACGCTTTTATTATCATGACTGTTAAAGTGATTAAGATAATTTCGCCAAAATCAGCAAACAATACCGCAAAATCAATCCCTGCACCTACGGTGATAAAAAACAGCCCTAATAACAGCCCTTTAAATGGGCCAATATTCGCTTCTAATTCGTGCTTAAACTCACTGTTAGCTAACACCACGCCAGCTAAGAATGTCCCTAAAGCCGGAGAGATCCCCACTAAACTCATTAACGCCGCGATACCAATCACCAGCATTAATGCTGCTGCGGTTGATATTTCGCGAGCGCCCGACTCAGCGACCATTTTAAATAAGGGGCGGCTCAAGTAATGTCCGCCTAACACCACAATACCAATCGCCACTATCAGTACAATGGCATAAGCCCAACCCGGTAATGATGCCACTAGGCTTAATTGTTCATGTTGCTCACTCAAGCTACTGGCAGCAACTTGGGCTTTTTCGACTAGTTCAGGTAAAGCCAATAACGGAATAAACGCCAACATTGGGATAACCGCAATATCCTGGAACAATAACACTGAAAAAGCATTTTTACCGGCATGAGTTTTGTTAAGGCGCTTCTCTGACAAGGTTTGCAATACGATTGCTGTCGACGATAACGAAAATATTAATCCAATGGTAAGGGCTATACTGGTTTGATAACCAGCGTAAATGGCACAGGTCATGACAGCAACCACCGAGCCACCGACTTGCAAACCGCCAAGGCCTAAAAGCCGGTTTCGCATTGCCCAAAGCATTTTGGGTTCAAGCTCTAAACCGACTAAAAACAACATCATTACCACGCCAAACTCAGCAAAGTGTTGAATAGTATTGGTTTCACTGCCCACAAGCCCAACAATAGGGCCAATGACCACACCAGCAATCAAGTAACCTAATACAGATCCTAGCCCTAATTTATTGGCTAACGGAACGGCTATCACTGCTGCAGTTAAATAAATAAAAGCCTGTAAAAAATATTCCGTCATTAAGCTTCCTTATAAACTGACGAGATTAAGCAATAAACCTCAATTACACCGGATTAATGATATCGATAAAGTGATGAGTTAAATCAAATTTACTGGCAAGATGTTGCCCAAGCGCCTTAATCCCAAATTGCTCAGTGGCGTGATGACCTGCAGCAAAGTAATGGATCCCTTGCTCCATGGCGGCATGGTAAGTGCGCTCGGACACTTCACCGCTAATAAAGGCATCAACGCCCATTTGCGCCGCTTGATCAATATAATCTTGCGCGCCACCGGTGCACCACGCCACGGTTGAAATAGGTTTACTGTTATCACCAATATGCAACGGCTCACGCTTAAGCACCTTACTAAGTAATTGGCTAAACTCAGTTGCCGTTGCAGGATGCTCAAGGTGACCATGCCACAATAAGTCTTGCGCTACAGCTTGATACACTCGCGGGCTCAAAATGCCCAGCTGATAAGCTAATTGAGCATTGTTACCAACCCCATGGTGAGCATCTAAGGGTAAGTGATAACCAAATAAGCTGATGTCGTGGTCCATTAAGGCTTTAATTCGGCGATACTTCATGCCGGTGATCACTTCTGGTTCATTTTTCCAAAAAAAACCATGATGTACCAAAATGGCATCAGCATTAACAGCAATGGCTTGTTCTATTAACGCCTGACAAGCTGTAACACCTGTTACTATGGTTCGAATAGTTGACTTACCTTGCACTTGTAACCCATTAGGAGCGTAATCTTTAAAAGCTGATACATTTAAAAATTCATCTAAATAAGCACCTAGTTGCTGACGTGTAATGGATGACTGACCTTGTTGATGTGTAGACATAATTTTCCTAAAAATAAAAATTGATTAAAACTGCCTTGTTTAAAAACAGCTAAGTTATCGCACCTATAAAAAGCCATGTTTGCCAAAAAAGGAGCTTTCAATCACACGAAAAAATCCATAATCATAGTGTAATGCCCAATATGCTTTAGTGTAACTCATCGTGCACTATTTCAATTATTACAGTGATAAATGCTGAAAAATACCACTTTTTGAGCATTAAACAGGCAATGTGGGTGGCGAATTGGACTTTTGCCGCGTTAACACTTTAAAATTAGTCGCAACCTTCATTTAACATGATAACAAATAGGTTTTTAACTATGACAACATTGACTAAAGAAGAGGTCATTAGCCAACTGCAATTAGCACTTGAAACACAATCAGGCAAAGCGGTTTCGATTGAGCAAGCAGGTAGCTGGTATAAAATTGATGGTGGTAAATCTGTTCGCTTTAGCGAGCTTGAGCGCATGCATGCAGAACATTGCACAACATCAAAAGCGGCCACTGTACAAACCGTGGCAAAAACTAAAGCTGTTGTAAAACAACAGCCAGCTAAAAACGTTAACAACGCAGGTGGACTCACACCAAAGCAGTTGTGGCGTTTAAAGCTCGAAAACACTGCAGGTAATCAAACATTACCACGAGGATTCTAGTTATACCATTGCGCGTTAGTAAGTGATCTCTCAGCGAGAATTTAAAAGGGCTTAAACAAGGCGAATGACTGAATGAATAGATTCTCTTTCGAAGTCATACAACGCAGTGTAAGCCCTTTTAAAACTCGCCAAAAAGGAATGCCCCAGCCGCTTTTGCTTTACGTTCTCGCTATTTGAAAGGAAACAACCATTACTACATAGCGACGCCTTAATCAAAAACCGCTGGACGCATTCACAGTGGTCGCTTATTAATGCGCAATGGTATTATATAGGGCGAAAACCTCGCCTATCAGGAAGAATCAACACAAAAGGAGCCAATGGCTCCTTTTGTGTTGAGGTAAGCAGTTAACCGTTTAGCGAGTAAATAATGTTAGCGCCTTACATGGCTAAATCGACTCTGACATAGCCTTTTAAATAAACCACCCTGACCTCGTCCCCTGCATTAAAGCTCATACCAGGGTCCACATCTTGGATCACCATCACCTGGCTGCCATCTTCTTGATTTATCATCAGCTCAACCAGTTTGTTCTCTAGGTAATAAGCTGAACGGCCATGTTGACTGCCTAAACCTCCACCAATCAGAGCCCCAAGGACAGTAGCAACATCTTGTCCAGAGCCGCCACCAAATTGGTGACCGATCACGCCGCCAATTAATGCCCCGCCAAAGGTTTTCCAACCGCTATGGCTGTCTTCAACTAGCTGTTTTTCGCTCACATGCCGAACACTATCAACCGTGCCGTATAACACCTTTTCAACGGGCACAGCCTGATTTCGCTCATAAGCCGCCTGTGCTTGGTTATAAAACAAGCAAAATGTCAGCAAAATTGCAAAAAAACTCTGCCCAGTCACAGTTATGATTTTAAACATCGCTATTTTCCGCTAAGTTAACGATAAGGTATGCCAATTAATATACTCAATTGTGAACTCACTGTCTTATTTAAATCAAGCTATCGGCTTTCCACCACCAGAACATGCTCTGAACGATCCTAACGGCTTGTTGGCCATAGGTGGTGACTTGCAACCACAACGCTTACAGCAAGCTTATTATCAAGGTATTTTCCCGTGGTTTAATGCCCAAGATCCTATTTTATGGTGGTCTCCCGACCCTCGTGCAGTATTTGTACCCACTCATCCATTTGGCAGTAGAAGCTTGATAAAGTTCCTCAAAAAAGTGTCTTGGCGCTATACCATCAATCATGCCTTTTTAGATGTTTTGGCCGGCTGTGCTGCTCCGCGTAGCAATCAGGATGGCACCTGGATTTCTGCAGAGATACAGATGGCGTATTACGAATTGCATCTTCAGGGGAAAGCACATTCGATTGAAGTATGGGACGGCGATCATTTGATTGGTGGTTTATATGGCATACCTGTTGGCGGTGTTTTTTGCGGTGAATCAATGTTCCACCGGCAAACTAATGCATCAAAAGCAGCCTTTGCTATACTTAATCAACACACAGTTAAGCATGGTTTTCATTTAATTGACGCACAAGTTATGAACCCTCATTTAGTAAGTTTAGGTGCAAAAGCCTTAGCCAGAAGTGAGTTTTTACACTTATTGCGCCAATACCGGGACCAACACATTTCGGCGGCAATATGGTCGCCACAAGAGGTGTTCATTGAACTCTAAGTCTGTCAGCGTCGGCATTAGCCATCCTTTTGATTGTAATTACATTGAAGGAAATACAGAGCAGCTATTAGTTATTCAAGAACAACAAATTGATGCCAATTTATTTGAGCAACTCCTTGGGATGGGCTTTCGCCGCAACGGTAATTCAATTTATAAACCACGTTGCCCAAGTTGTGATGCCTGCCAATCAATACGCTTAAATGTGCACGATTTCGTACTCTCTAAGCGACAAAAAAGAACCCTAAAAAGTAATCAAGATCTCCACTGGAAAGTAACCCACCAAACGCGTCCTGAGCATTATCAACTTTACCAACGTTATATTAACGAACGCCATCAAGATGGCCCCATGTACCCTGCTTCTCAAAGCCAATATGATGATTTTTTGCTTTCAGACTGGTTACCGCCCATGTTTATCGAAGTGTTCGATAAAGACAAATTGATAGGGGTTGCTGTTACCGATAATTTGCCCCATAGCTTCTCAGCCATATACAGTTACTTTGACCCAGACTATGCCGATAGATCGCTAGGTTCTTTAATGATCTTAATCCAATGTCAATTAGCAAAATCCATGGGCAAAAAATTTTTGTATTTAGGCTATCAAATTGATCAAAATCGAAAAATGCGTTACAAGCGGCAGTATCGACCTTATCAAATTTTAACCCCACAAGGTTGGCAAATTAGCGAAAAACTTGACCCTCTTTCTTGCTAACACCCTTTACAGTTAAGCGATTTTGGGGCATGATACGCCCGATTTTTCATATTTGAAGGCTAATGGGATAACTTATTAATGGCGAAAGAAGACAACATTGAAATGCAGGGCACTATCCTTGAGACCTTGCCAAACACAATGTTCCGCGTAGAGCTGGAAAATGGACATGTGGTGATAGCCCACATCTCTGGCAAAATGCGCAAAAACTACATCCGTATTTTAACGGGTGACAAAGTCACGGTTCAGTTGACACCTTATGACTTATCAAAAGGTCGTATCGTCTTCCGCGCACGTTAATCGCTAGCCTCAACATTGCAAAAGCCGACTGTAAGTCGGTTTTTTTGTTGTTGAGTTTACTATTCATTATCTGATCAGGCAGTAAACAAATATTGCAGTATAAAGCACCATAAAACACCTGAACGGATGACACAGTTAATGTGATGGATATACGAATACTGCGGATAAAAAAAGATGACCATTAGGTCATCTTTTTATTGTCAATTTCCAGCGTAAAAACGCTTATTAAGACACCTTCTCGGTTGCCTCACAATCAATATTAATCTCACCATCTTTAACATCAATATGTGCAATACCACCGCGTTCAAGCACACCAAATAAGATTTCATCTGCAAGAGGACGCTTAATTAACTCAGTCACCACCCGCGACATAGGACGAGCACCCATTGACTTGTCATAGCCTTTTTCAGCCAACAAAGTACGTGCTTCATCGCTCACATCTAAAGTGACCCGCTTATCATCTAGCTGCGCTTGAAGTTCGACTAAGAACTTATCAACCACTTTGGCAATAACCGTCATATCTAAATGGTTAAACCACACAATTGAATCTAAGCGATTGCGGAACTCTGGCGAAAACACTTTATTGATTTCCGCTAACGCATCTTGAGTATGATCTTGTTGCTGGAAACCAATAGACTTACGAATAGTCTCTTGTACACCCGCATTGGTCGTCATCACCAAGGTGACATTTCTAAAATCAGCTTTACGGCCATTATTATCAGTCAATGTGCCATGATCCATGACCTGTAAAAGTAAGTTGAACACATCAGGATGGGCTTTTTCAATTTCATCAAGTAGCACCACACAATGTGGGTTCTTAATGACGGCATCGGTTAGCAATCCACCTTGATCATAACCAACATACCCTGGAGGTGCGCCGATTAAACGCGACACAGTATGACGCTCCATGTACTCAGACATATCAAAACGAATGAGCTTTAAATTTAAACATGATGCAAGCTGACTGGTGACTTCTGTTTTACCAACCCCCGTAGGACCAGCAAACATAAAGCTACCCACCGGCTTTTTATCTGAGCCTAGACCACTTCGAGACAAGCGAATAGCAGCGCTAAGGCTCTCAATGGCTTTGTCTTGCCCAAAGACCACCATCTTAAGGTTGCGTTCAAGGTTACGTAACATGTCCTTGTCAGTCGACGATACCGACTTCTCAGGTATACGCGCGAGTTTTGCAATAATCGCTTCGATTTCAGCCTGGCCGATGGTTTTTTTACGTTTACTTTGCGGCATCATCACCATACGAGCACCCGCCTCGTCGATCACGTCAATGGCTTTGTCAGGTAAATGACGGTCATTGATATGCTTAGCAGACAAGCTGGCAGCGCTGCTGATGGCTGCCTGAGTATAGCGCACACCATGATACTCTTCGTATTTTGACTTTAACCCCATCAAAATCTTAGTGGTTTCAGCGACAGACGGCTCATTAATATCAATTTTTTGGAATCGACGCGCTAAAGCACGGTCTTTCTCAAAAATGCTTTGATACTCTTGGAAGGTGGTTGAGCCCATGCAGCGTAACTTGCCACTTGATAACAAGGGTTTTAATAAATTAGATGCATCCATGACCCCGCCAGACGCCGCTCCTGCACCAATAATCGTATGAATTTCATCGATAAATAAAATCGCATGCTCATCGGCTGAGAGTTCTTTTAATAAGCTTTTAAAGCGCTTTTCAAAATCACCTCGGTATTTAGTCCCTGCGAGTAACGACCCTAAATCTAACGAGTACACTGTGGCATCAGCCATCACATCTGGTACTTGTTCCGTCACAATTCGATACGCTAACCCTTCGGCTATTGCCGTTTTACCCACTCCCGCTTCACCTACCAACAACGGATTGTTTTTACGACGACGACACAAGGTTTGAATTGCACGCTCTATTTCAGCATCACGGCCAATTAATGGATCGATAGTTCCGTCTTTGGCGAGTTGATTGAGGTTAGCAGCAAACTGCGATAGCATGCTGCGCTCTTCGCTACTTTCAGATTGATCTTCAATGCGCTCTTGATCTGAGGACTCACGTGACTCTTCGTCTTTGCTCATGCCATGGGAAATAAAATTCACCACATCAAGACGAGTAATATCGCTACGACGTAACAGGTATACCGCTTGCGATTCTTGCTCACTAAAAATGGCCACTAACACATTCGCGCCAGTCACTTCATTGCGACCAGAGGATTGCACATGAAACACAGCACGTTGAAGCACCCGCTGAAATCCAAGTGTGGGCTGAGTTTCACGCTCTTCAGATGACTCTGCAATAATGGGTGTGGTTTGTTGAATGAAATTAGCCACCTCTTCACGAAGGCGATTGACATCCGCACCACAGGCAATAAGCGCCTCGTAAGCAGCTGGATTATCAATAAGCGCTAATAATAAATGTTCTACCGTCATGTATTCATGACGTGAATCTCTAGCTTGCTGAAACGCTAGGTTCAAGGTGACTTCCAGATCTTTGTTCAGCATAAGCACCCCCTAAAATTAACCACAGACTGTAAGAAAACGATTTTTATGCTTTCTCTAATGTACACAGTAACGGATGTTGGTTTTCTCTTGCAAACTGATTTACTTGAAAAACTTTTGTTTCGGCGATCCCAAATGGGAAAACACCACACAATCCTTTGCCCTGGTGATGTATCGCTAACATGATATCAACAGCTTGCTGCTCGTTTTTATCAAAGAAGCGTTGCAACACTTCAACCACGAAATCCATTGGGGTGTAATCATCATTGTTTAACACCACTTTATACATATGGGGTGGTTGTAGCTCAGATTCAACCTTTTCTTCGGTATGTTCTACACTGCCTAATTTTGCCATTGTTTAATACTAGCCTCTCGTTTGAATCCCGACCACTTGATATTATTAAATTAATTAAATGTTGTCTTTTTGTTAAATTCCACTTGACATCTTTTCGTACAAATTTCATTCTGTTTGTTAGGCGGCGAATACTAGACCGCTGGATAATAAGTTTTACTATCTTACTGGTAAGTAGACAACAGAAGGAAGTGGAAGTATGGCAAACGGAACTGTAAAGTGGTTCAACAACGCCAAAGGATTCGGGTTTATTTGCCCAGATCAGGGTGGCGAGGATGTATTTGCGCACTATTCAACTATCGAAATGGAAGGTTATCGTACCTTAAAAGCAGGTCAACCTGTTTGCTTCGAAGTTGAAGAAGGTCCTAAAGGAATGCATGCTTCAGCCATCTCACCTACAAAATAGTAGGTAGAGACTATAAAACAAAAAGACAGGGATTTTAATCCCTGTCTTTTTTATTGTCTAAAAATAATGCATTAACTGAGTTATTTATAGTGGCATTACAATAAAGTAATGCCCTATTGACACATCAATTAACCAATTAATTTATTCAATGTTGCACTTGGGCGCATGGCTGTTTCAGCTTTAGCCGCATCTAGACGGTAGTAACCACCCAAATCAACAGCAGGGCCTTGTGAACCATTAAGTTCAGCTAAAATAACTGTTTCATTGGCTGCTAGCGCTTGTGCTAAAGGCGCAAAATGCTCAGCAAGTTGTGCATCGGCAGTTTGCTTAACTAATGCTTGTGCCCAGTAAAGACCTAGGTAGAAGTGGCTACCACGGTTATCTAATTCACCGACACGACGTGAAGGCGATTTATTACTGTCTAAGAACTCACCAATTGCCACATCTAACGTATCAGCAAGCACTTGGGCTTTAGGGTTGTTAGCTGTTTGAGCTAAATGCTCTAATGATGCAGCTAGCGCTAAAAACTCACCTAAAGAATCCCAACGTAAGTGGCCTTCTTTTTCTACCTGTTGGACATGCTTTGGTGCACTACCACCTGCGCCTGTTTCAAATAAGCCACCGCCATTCATTAACGGTACAATTGATAACATTTTAGCACTTGTGCCTAATTCAAGAATTGGGAACAAATCGGTTAGGTAGTCACGCAACACGTTACCGGTAACAGAAATGGTATCTTGGCCTTTAATGATACGCTCTAACGTTACGCGAGTTGCTTCAACTGGAGACATAATTTGAATGTCTAAACCTGCTGTATCTTCTTGTGCTAGGTATTGAGTCACTTTTTTGATTAATTCAGCATCATGTGCACGCGCGCTGTCTAACCAGAAAATAGCTGGAGTATTGCTTAAACGTGAACGTCTCACGGCTAACTTAACCCAGTCACGAATCGGAGCATCTTTTACCTGACACATACGGTAAATATCGCCCACTTCGACGTTGTGGCTCATTAACACATCGCCAGCTTGATTAATCACGTTGACAGTACCTGCTGCGGTAATCTCAAATGTTTTATCATGACTACCATATTCTTCGGCTTTTTGAGCCATTAGGCCCACGTTTGGTACGCTACCCATTGTTGTTGGGTCAAACGCGCCATGTTTTTTACAAAATGCGATAGTTTCTTGGTATACACCAGCGTAACAACGATCTGGGATCATCGCTTTGGTGTCTTTTAATTGGCCATCAGGGCCCCACATTTGGCCAGATGAACGAATAGCAGCAGGCATAGATGCATCAATAATGATGTCGCTTGGTACATGCAGGTTGGTGATACCTTTGTCTGAATCAACCATAGCTAGTGCTGGACGCGCTGCATAAACGGCAGCGATATCTGCTTCAATTTCGTTACGCTTTGCATCAGGAAGTGACTTAATTTTGGCGTAAACGTCACCAAAACCGTTATTAACATCAACACCTAACTCAGCAAATAATTGACCGTGCTTATCGAATACATCTTTAAAGAACACCTTAACAGCGTGACCAAACAAAATAGGGTCTGACACTTTCATCATGGTGGCTTTTAAGTGAAGCGAGAGTAAAACATCTTCTGATTTGGCTGCTTCAATTTCGCGAGTATAAAAATCAACTAAGGCTTTTTTGCTCATTACCGCCGCATCAATCACTTCATCAGCTAGCAGTGATAAACCACTTTTAAGTACCAGTTCAGAGCCGTCAGCTTTTGTTAACACTATGTTGACTTTATCAGCAGCAGGTAACGTCACAGATTGTTCGCTACCGTAAAAATCACCTTCGCTCATGTGAGCAACGTGTGATTGTGAAGTACTTGCCCATTTACCCATTGAATGTGGGTTTTTCTTAGCATAGTTTTTCACCGACGTTGGAGCACGGCGATCAGAGTTGCCTTCACGTAAAACAGGGTTTACCGCACTGCCTTTAATTTTGTCATAACGTGATTTAGCTTCTACCTCTGCTTCATTTTTAGGCTCGTCTGGGTAGTTAGGTATGTCATAGCCTTTGGCTTGTAACTCGGCAATACAGGCTTTTAACTGTGGAATTGACGCACTGATATTAGGCAGTTTAATAATGTTTGCTTCTGGCTGGTTAGCTAATTCGCCTAATTCAGTCAACGCATCAGCAATTTTTTGTTCCTCTGTTAAATTTTCAGGGAAGTTAGCAATGACACGACCAGATAAAGAAATATCACGGGTTTCAACTTTTACGCCTGCAGCATTGGTAAAAGCACGAATAATAGGTAAAAAAGATAAAGTAGCAAGTGCTGGAGCTTCATCGGTTTCAGTGTAAATGATCGTTGGAGTGTTATCTTTCATTATATTTCCTACATTATTGTAAATTAATAATTTATTAGAATAAATTGTACAAACAACTGACGGGCTTTGGTGGATAACACTCACCTGAGTGAACCTTGATTTGCAACTACAGCACACATCCTGTGCGAGCTTAGTATGTGAAATCCCCTATCCCATTTTTTATTATATTTTCTTGTCACTGCTGAGGTTTATTTAACGATAATTTAACCTCAACAAGTGAGTAATTAGGTACAGATCACAATTTTTAGGCGGACATCATAGATCATAATTGCTCATTTTCAAATTCCACTAAGGGCGAATACACAGTAAACTATCATAAAAAATACCAAAATCGTTCGCTTGTCCCCGTGTTATGTCCAACAAAGGATGTCATCTAAACGTTTATGTCAAATGCCGGTAAAGTTAACTCGCTTAAAAAACAGACCAAAAAACACCCAAATTCTATAGGGGGGCGTTTTGCTAACAAACGCCGTCTCCCACGTAAAACAAACAATAAACCTGCAACCACGCAACCGGTTATTGTGCTATTTAATAAACCTTTTGATGTGTTGTGCCAATTTACAGATGAGGCTGGCAGACAAACACTTAAAGACTTTATTGCAATTCCAGATGTGTATGCTGCAGGGCGTTTAGATAGAGATAGCGAAGGTTTATTGCTGTTAACAAACGATGGCAAATTACAGGCACAGTTAACCCAGCCCAATAAAAAAACCTTTAAAACCTACTGGGTACAAGTAGAAGGAGAACCCTGCGAATCGGCTATAAAATCATTATCGGACGGCGTGGTTCTCAAAGACGGCATGACGTTACCTGCAAAAGTAAAAAAGATGGATCCCCCGAATATTTGGCCAAGAGTACCACCGGTGCGTGAGCGAAAATCAATACCAACAACCTGGCTTGAAGTGCAAATTTGCGAAGGTCGAAATCGTCAAGTAAGACGAATGACTGCTCATGTGGGCCACCCAACCTTAAGATTAATCCGTTATAAAATAGGTCAATGGTGTCTAGATGATTTACAAAGTGGACAATACAAACAAATCAGCCAACGTTAATCATTAACCATAAATAACACAGGCCAAGCACTAAAAAAGGGAGTGAAACAGATGACTCAACGTTACAAACCTAATACCACGGTTGCTTGTGTGATCCACAGCCAAGGGCAGTTTTTACTGGTTGAAGAAATGATAGATGGCCTGGTTAAATTTAATCAACCTGCAGGACATTTAGAAGCCAACGAGTCACTGATTGATGCCTGTTCACGAGAAATTTTAGAAGAAACAGGACTTGCCATTACACCGCAAGCCATTGTCGGTATTTATCAATTTAGTGCCAGTGATACACTCGCATTTGTACGTTACACTTTTTGTATTAACCTTGAACAACCACTTAAAGCCACACCTCTTGACAGCGCCATTACCCGCACTCATTGGTTGTCTCGAACACAAATTAGCGAGTTAGGTAGTCAATTACGCAGTCCTTTGGTACTCAACAGTATTGATGATTATATTCAACAGGCTGGTTTATTGAACGAAAACACAACTGAAAACGTAACCCAACATAACCAAGCCAAATCTTGCCCAAGCCATTTTCCATTATCCTTGATTAATGCCGATTATTTACACACACATTAGCACCGCACGCTCCTTTATTGACTGTTGTTCAAGATAGCCCAGCGCTCGAATGCGTGGTAGAATATGCGCCGCACAAATGCAATGTTGACACCTTAAGATAAGATTTAGCTAATTTTTAACCTTGTTTAATGGCTTAGGCACAGTCAATTTTTATCATTAGCTTGAAACCGTTAACAGGCGCCACCATATACATATTCTCTTTATTCAATGGTTTTTAGGATTTATGACATCAATCAACCCCACTTCTAATGGTAAAAAAGTCATTGTCGGCATGTCCGGCGGTGTAGACTCTTCAGTGTCGGCCTATTTGCTTATCCAGCAGGGCTACGAGGTTGAAGGTCTATTTATGAAGAACTGGGAAGAAGACGATACCGACGAATATTGCGCTGCTGCAGATGATTTAAAAGATGCACAAGCTGTGTGTGACAAACTTGGCATCAAAATGCATACCGTCAACTTTGCTGCCGAATACTGGGACAATGTGTTCGAGTATTTTTTGGCCGAATACAAAGCCGGTCGCACACCAAACCCTGACATCATGTGCAACAAAGAAATTAAATTCAAAGCATTCCTAGAATTTGCCGACGAGATTTTAGACGCCGACTATATCGCCATGGGTCATTATGTGCGTCGTCGTGACAACCGCGACGGCAGCGTTGAAATGCTCCGTGGTGTAGATGGCAATAAAGATCAGAGCTACTTCTTATACACCCTTAGCCATGAGCAAGTCGCACGCAGCTTATTTCCAGTAGGTGAGCTTGAAAAACATGAAGTACGTGAGATTGCCAAAAAAATGGGCTTAATCACTCACGACAAAAAAGACAGCACCGGCATTTGTTTTATTGGCGAACGTAAATTTACTGATTTCCTTGCCACTTATTTACCCGCACAACCTGGCGACATTGAAAACAGTGAAGGCGAAGTCATCGGCACGCATCAGGGCTTGATGTATCATACCCTTGGCCAACGTAAAGGCCTTGGTATTGGCGGCCTTAAAAACAGTAGCGAAGATCCTTGGTACGTCGTTGAAAAAGATTTAATTCGTAATGTACTCGTGGTTGCACAAGGCGCAAATCATCCACGCCTGATGTCACAAGGCATGACAGTTAACCAACTGCATTGGGTTGACCGCAAAGGCCCGGCCAATAACAGTCAAATCACAGTCAAAACTCGCTACCGTCAACGCGATGTGCCATGCACCTTAATTTATACAGATCCCAATAATATCACAGTGACATTCGACGAACCTGTAGCCGCTGTCACCCCTGGCCAGTCAGCAGTGTTTTATGATGGCGAAACTTGTTTAGGCGGCGGTATTATCGATACTTTGATCCGAGGTTAAACCGTGAGTGATACCCAAGACAACATCTTATTCGAGCGCACCATGGCATTTGCAGGTATTTTACAGGCAATCGGCCAAGTTCAGTATTTAGCGCGTCATGGAGACAGCGAAAAAGAAGCCTTAGCAGCAACACTAAATACTATTTTAGTGACAGAACCTGAATCGACCGCAGACGTTTACCAAGACAAAAGTATTTTACACAAAGGCTATCAGCTCATTCAAAATCAATTGGGTGATGGTAGTAACAAAGATGTTGAAACGACACGTTATTTGGTCGGTATACTTGCATTAGAGCGAAAGCTGGCTCGCTCTGCTAATGGCTTAGGCATGCTTGCAGAGCGCATTAATCAAGTTCATCGTCAATTAAGTCACTTTGCCATTACCGATGAGCAAGTATTGTCTAATTTTGCCAGTATCTACAGTGACATCATTAGTGAGCTTGGGCCTAAATTGCAAATATCAGGCAACCCAGATTGCCTAAAGCAACCCATAGTACAACATAAAATTCGTGCCCTTCTGCTCGCCGCTATGCGCAGCGCAGTATTATGGCGTCAATTAGGGGGTAAACGCCGTCATTTGGTGTTTGCCCGTAAAGCGATATTTGATATTGCAAAACAATGCCAAAATAATAATTAATCGATTCACCCTACAACAAAGTTCATCAAGGAGCTTCAAATGGATCTTTCCGCACTAACTGCTATCTCTCCGATAGACGGTCGTTATGGTAGTAAAACCGCCTCTTTAAGAGGGATTTTCAGCGAGTTCGGTCTTACAAAATACCGTGTTCAAGTTGAAATCAACTGGTTAAAGCTATTGTCTAGCTGCCCAGAGATTGAAGAAGTTCCCCCATTCAGCGAAAGCGCACTGGCCTTGTTAGACAGCATCAAAGACAATTTTAGCGAACAAGATGCCCTTCGTGTCAAAACCATCGAAAGCACCACCAACCATGACGTAAAAGCGGTTGAATACTTCATCAAAGAAAAAATAGCCGACAATGCAGAACTTGCGGCCATTGATGAATTTGTGCATTTTGCCTGTACATCAGAAGACATCAACAACTTATCTCACGGTTTAATGCTAAAAGAAGCTCGTGAACAAGTGTTAGTGCCCTATTGCCAACAAATTATTGATGCAATTAAAAAACTTGCCCATGACAACAAAAGTGTACCTTTAATGTCGCGCACTCATGGCCAGCCAGCATCACCGTCAACGTTAGGTAAAGAAATGGCCAACGTTGCCGTGCGTCTTGAGCGTCAATTAAACCAAATCAATGCGGTTGAGATTATGGGTAAAATCAATGGTGCTGTGGGTAACTACAACGCCCACATTTCTGCCTACCCTGAAGTGAACTGGCATGAACTGTCACAACGTTTTGTGACTAGTCTTGGCATTAACTGGAACGCCTACACCACGCAAATTGAGCCGCATGATTACATTGCAGAATTATTTGATGCTATTGCGCGTTTCAATACTATTCTTATCGACTTTGATCGTGATATTTGGGGTTACATTGCGTTAGGTCACTTCAAACAGCGCACCATTGCTGGTGAAATTGGTTCATCAACCATGCCGCATAAAGTTAACCCAATCGACTTTGAAAACTCTGAAGGTAACTTAGGTATTGCTAATGCATTAATGCAACACCTAGCGGCTAAATTGCCAGTATCAAGATGGCAGCGTGACTTAACAGACTCAACGGTTTTACGTAACCTTGGTGTCGGCATGGCGCACTCGCTCATTGCTTACCAAGCCACCTTAAAAGGGATCAGTAAGTTAGAGGTCAATGAAGCACAACTACTTGCCGAGCTTGATAAAAATTGGGAAGTATTGGCCGAGCCAGTACAAACCGTGATGCGTCGTTATGGTATTGAAAAACCATACGAAAAGCTTAAAGAGCTCACCCGTGGTAAACGCATTGATGCACAGCAACTTGCGGTATTTATCGATGGTCTTGAACTGCCAGCACACGTTAAGGTTGAATTGAAAAAAATGACCCCTGCAAATTACATTGGCCGAGCAGAAGCCTTTGTCGACGAGCTAAAATAGTCATTTAATCGACACGAACTAATCTTGGCGGTCGCATCTGTGACCGCTTTTTTATTGGATGTAACACTCTTTCTGAGGTCAATGATGTACACATTAAATATTGATACCCAAGCCTTTATTAAACAACATTGGCAACAGAAACCACGCTTAATGCAACAAGCCTTTGTCGATTTTGAAGACCCCATAGCCGCAGACGAGCTTGCAGGCCTTGCCTGCGAAGAAGAAATATCTTCACGAGTGGTCGTTACCAAAGGTGAAGACTGGGATGTGATACAAGGCCCATTTGAAGATTATGATCAATTTGGTGAAGACAACTGGCAATTATTAGTACAAGCCGTTAACCATTGGTATCCTGCTTCACAGCCGTTAGTAGAGGCATTTCGCTTTTTACCCGACTGGCGCTTTGATGACTTAATGGTGTCGTTTGCCACACCCGGTGGCGGCGTAGGACCACATATCGACAACTATGATGTGTTTATTATTCAAGGTGAAGGCGAGCGTCGTTGGAAAGTCGGGGACAAAGGCCAACATAAACGCCGAGGCAATAACCCTAACTCGCCGCTTGTTGAGGATTTTGAAGCCATTATTGATGTAGTACTAAAAAAAGGCGACGTATTATACATTCCGCCAGGCTACCCACATTGCGGCGAAACCGTCACCTTAGCCATGTCTTACTCCATTGGTTTTAGAGCGCCCAGCCAGCAAGAATTGTTATCAGAGATCGCCGATAGCCTTATCGACACCAATCAAGGACACAAACGCTTTACCTCTAAGGAAGAACCGAGCTCGCCTGGTCTCATTAGCCAAGCTCACCAGCAAGGTATAATGGATTTATTGGTTCAACTTGCTCAAGATCCTCAAGCCTATCAAATCATGCTAGGTAAATTATTGAGTCAAAATCGTTTCGAACTCGATATTTGTGAAGGTGAAGAGCCATTAAGCAGTGATGACTTAATTGATGCCATAGAACAAGGTGCAATTATTCAGCGTATTGGGGGCTTAAAGGTATTACGTCTTGAACAAGACAATCATGCGCGGTTATTTATTAATGGTGAAGTATATCCACTGCCTGACGTTAAGGAAGACGTATTACAACTGC
Source organism: Shewanella basaltis (assembly GCF_023283885.1). Lineage (GTDB taxonomy): Bacteria > Pseudomonadota > Gammaproteobacteria > Enterobacterales > Shewanellaceae > Shewanella > Shewanella basaltis. Next base: position 120,102 of record NZ_JAKILA010000005.1, on the reverse strand, counting down.
TTGCCAATCAAGTCAGTATTTTACCAGAGCAAGCCAGTGAACTTATTGAACAGCCGACTTTGCTAGCCGTATTTACCCAACTGATTAACCAAGGTTTATTTTACTTAGCAGACGATGAATAATACCAGTCAAGATAAATAAGTGATCAGAAATTGCGTAGAAAATCGCATCGTTCAAGGCAGAAATTGTAGCGAGTGAGTTATTCTACCTTCAACATTGCTAACACGTTATAAGCGATGTTATCTAGTAAGAATGATCACATTATCATGCTGATGAGTATCACTATTTACCCTAAACAAAAAGGCACCTAGGTGCCTTTTTGTATATCATCGCGCTTTGCAGTAAATACTACGCCCTGGCACTAACCCCAAAGCTTCTCGTCTTGGTGCATTTTGTATAAGCTTTCTGCACGTGACACTAATAGCTGTGCAAACTTCATCTGAGTGGCATCTTTTGTCATGCCAGATTTATGCAAGTTTTCAGCTTTTAATTGCCACATCATCGAAAAATGTCGAATCGCATCACGGGCAGTGGCCGCCACTTTCACATCGACATAATCAGAAGGCAAATCACCAGACATCACCCAAAATGTTTGTTTTTTAGGTTGTTTAGATTCCATTTTCCAAATCGCTAAATAAGGCGCAAGATAACGACTTTCGCTGGCTAGCACATTACTTGGGATCACGCCCTTTTCAGCTAAAAAACGATTTGCTTTTTGAAACTGTGTACGTACCCACTCTTGTCTCATGGCTTCTTGATCTACTGCGGGTTTGGTAACCTGCTCTGCAACTTCTTCAGTCATAATACTTCCTATCTTATTGTTATATTACAGGTTAGAACAATAATTAACCTGCTATGCAATCTCAAAAACAATGATGCAACATAACTTACTTTACGTTTACGTAAAGTGGCAAGCTAAATTGCCACATCAATCACAAAAATAACTAAATCGTGCTTTGTTGAGAGTATCGCTAAATGCTATCGTGCTGCAATAAATATAACAAGCAGTCGTTTGTACCTAATGTATTGTAAAATACTGGGTACGATAACTTAATAAAACAGCAAGCGGAGATTTCACGTGGCAGTATTTAATCATGTTTCGTTCGATGAACACGAACAAGTGGTATTTTGTCATGACAAGCAAAGTGGTTTAAAAGCCATTATTGCAGTCCATAATACGAACCTAGGCCCCGCAGTGGGTGGGTGTCGCATGTGGAATTATCAATCTGATGATGAAGCATTAACTGATGTGTTACGTCTATCACGTGGCATGACTTATAAAAATGCCCTTGCCGGTTTAACCATGGGTGGCGGTAAAGCCGTAATCATCGCCGATCCTAAAACCACCGACCGCGAAGCATTATTTTTAGCCTTTGGCCGCTTTGTTAACAGCCTAGGTGGTAAATACTATTCAGCAGAAGATGTAGGCGTATCAACATCCGACATTATGATAGCCAGTCGTGAAACTGAATTTGTAGCCGGAATGGAAGGTAAGTCAGGCGACCCATCGCCCCTCACTGCACTTGGCACTTATTTAGGGATCAAGGCTGCAGTAAAACATCAACGTGGTATCGACAGCCTTAAAGGCATCAAAGTGTCTGTACAAGGTGTAGGACACGTTGGGTACTACCTATGTAAACATTTGCATGAAGAAGGCGCTGAGTTAATTGTTACCGACATTCATCAAGCATCGCTTGACCGCGTAGCGACAGAGTTTGGCGCCACCGTGGTTGCGCCTCAAGACATTTATACTCAAGATGTGGATGTTTACGCTCCTTGCGCTTTGGGTGCCACATTAAATGACACCACATTGCCATTACTTAAAGCGACGATTGTTGCAGGTTGTGCCAATAACCAACTAGCTGAAGTACGACACGGTGAAAAGCTCAAAGAAATGGGCATTTTATACGCACCAGATTATGTCATTAATGCTGGCGGCATTATTAATGTCTCGTTTGAGAAAAACTATGATGCCGCGGCATCAAAAGCTAAGGTAGAGCAAATTTACAACACATTGTTGACCATCTTTAGCCGCGCAGATAACGAAAACCGAACCACAGGTTCAGTTGCCGATGAAATGGCCAAAGCTATTATCGACGCAGCACGATAATAGCAAGCCTGAATACTAGGGTCTGTTGATCTTTGCTGGTTGAATTTTGTTCGAGTTAAAAACGTTTTAATCGAGGCGAATGGATTGAAGCCTAGCCACCTAAGCAAAATCTGTTCAACAAAGAGTAAAACGTTTTTAGCCGAACCCTGTGGGCAGCGTTTGTTGGTCATTTTTACTGCGTTATCGACTTTTTATGTAGAATAATACACTTCAAAGTCTCTGCCGCGCACTTGTATATGAGTAATGACCAACAATTCGCTGCAAAAATAACCTTAAAAGATCAACAGACCCTAGGGAAATACTGAGTATTTCCCTTTTTTATGGGCAAAAATAACTCAACACTCAGTGAAAAAACAAACTCACTTTGACTCTAATACCGCTATTCAAGGGGGCAATAATATTGGATTGCGACCCTAAATCAAAACCGCTAGACCCACTCTAAGTGACCAGACAATCAATCTAAATTGTCTTCGCATTAAGCTTAATCAATTTGCAATAAATCGTTCACCTTAGCGTCAATTAACTGCCCTACTCTAAATTAACACTGACGCAACCTGTGTATTGGGAACTGGCAGACGATGACTGATAGCAATCAAACAACAACGCTGGCAAAACGACAGCCGATTTCACACCTGACTCACCCTCAACAGATCCAATCATTTCATGCCTTGTGGTTATCAGACGTTCATCTTGGCAGCGTAGACTGTAAAGCAGATTTTCTGCTGCATTTTTTAAACCACAGTCAAAGTAATTACTTATATTTAGTCGGTGATATTGTGGATGTATGGGCCCTTAAAAAAAGAGTGTACTGGCCAGACAGCCATGACAAAGTCATCAAAAAAATACTAGAACTTGCCAATAACGGCACTCGGGTTGTATTTATTCCCGGTAATCATGACGAGGCATTTAAAGCTTATGCTGACAGCCACTTCAGAGGAGTCACCCTCGCAAAACAGCACATCCATGAGTCGATTAATGGCAAACGGTTTTTAATGCTTCATGGCGATCAGTTTGACTCCCAAGTCTGTGTTAGCCGCACCTACGCCAAATTAGGCGACCATTTATATGATGTTTTATTGTGGTTAAACCGACAACTGCATGCGGTGAGAAGTGCAATGGGCTACCCCTATTGGTCACTGGCCAGCTTTATTAAGTTACGGGTTAATAAAGCCCAGCAAGCCATTAACCAATATCGTGATGCGGTATTACGCTACGCGGCAAAAAAACAGGTCGACATGGTGGTGTGCGGACATATTCACCAGCCTGAGCTGTCTGAGCACATCATCAACCAGCAACGTCTAATTTACGCTAACGACGGCGATTGGGTAGAAAACTGCACTCTCATTGCCGAGTCAGTGACGGGCGATGTGCAACTACTTAAATGGAACGAACAAACCTTGCAGGCAGAAATCGTCAACTACATCGAATTCCCTCGTGTGCATAACGATAAATCTCCCCAGCCACAAAAACAGCATGTAGCATAAATAAGGGCACAATTATGATATTTACCGTCGATAATGTGGTCGAGAAAAACCTTCCCAAGTTACATAACAAACCTTGGTTAGCCACGCCCACTAAAGCCATGTTGCGTTATTTACTCCACGAAAAACAATGTAATGAGATTGCCAATGAACATGCGCATTTATCAGGAGTTGACTTTGTTGAGCAAATCTTAGCATGTTTGAATTTTACTTACAGCGTACCCAATAACGAAGTTGAAAATATCCCGCACGAAGGCCGCGTGGTCATTTACGCCAATCACCCAATAGGCTCACTCGATGCCCTCGCCTTGATTAAACTGATTAGCCAGATTCGCCCAGACATCAAAGTGGTTGCCAATGAATTATTGATGGCCATTAAACCCTTACACTCTATTTTACTTCCGGTGCGTAACATGACTGGTGGTACACCCAAACAACATTTAGACGAAATTCATCACCACCTTAAAAACGAAGGTGCTGTACTGATTTTCCCGTCTGGTGAAGTGTCTCGTTTACGGCCAACGGGTGTAACGGATTTACATTGGCACTCAGGATTTTTAAAAATGGCCCGAGCCTGTAATTCCCCCTTGCTGCCCATATTTGTTGATGCCAAAAACTCAGCCACATTTTACGGTGCATCAATGATATACAAGCCGTTAGCCACCTTACTGTTAGTGAAAGAGATGTTTAAGCAAGCCGACCAAGTGATGCCGGTACGTATCGGACAATTGATCGCCAAAGAAGTGGTGAACAACCAGGATTTCCCGTTAAAAACCAAAGTTAAATTGCTTAAAAATCATTTATACCGCATCGGTAAAAATCGCAGTCCTTTATTTACCACCCAAAATGCGATTGCGCACCCAGAGAAGCGAAGCGAATTGCAACATGCTTTATCGCAATGCGAGTTACTCGGGCAAACCCAAGACAACAAACAAATTTATCTTTATAAACACCACCAAAGTAGCTCAATAATGCGTGAAATTGGTCGCTTACGTGAAATCGCTTTTCGCGCCGTAGGTGAAGGCACAGGTAAGCGTCGTGATACTGATAAATATGATAATCATTACTTTCACTTGGTCTTGTGGGACAAAGATGACCTAGAAATCGTCGGCGCCTATCGCTTTGCCAGCGCCAAAGCATTACATGAAAGCGTCGGCAAAGACTCACTCTACAGCCAATCATTGTTCGACTATAAGCCGGCCTTTCAACCTTACTTTGACCAAGGCTTAGAACTAGGGCGAAGTTTTGTACAACCCAAATATTGGGGCCGTCGTAGTCTAGAATACCTATGGCAAGGCATTGGTGCCTTTTTAGTGAAAAATCCCCAATATCGCTATTTATTTGGCCCAGTGTCGTTAAGTGATAGTCTCCCCTTACAGGCAAAAGACATGTTAGTGTTTTTTTATCAACAGCATTTTGCTAGCGATGAGACGTTAGCCCATTCATTCCACTCATACCAGTTTACGCCAGATAGAATTCATCAATTACAACAATTATTTAACGGTAACGACTACCCGGAAAACTTTAAAATTCTCAAACGGACATTAGCAAATATGGCAGTCTCTGTACCAACGTTATTTAAGCAATATGGCGAGCTTTGCGATAATCAAGGGGTTAAATTTTTAGACTTTGGAATCGATCCTGAATTTGGTGATTGCATTGATGGCTTAGTGTTAGTTGATATCCATCAACTCAAACCCATTAAATATCAAAAATATTTGGCAGGCCACTTGCTCCCGGCGCAAGCCGCATCATGACGCGTCCCCTTAGACGTACTTTTTAGTGGCATGAGTGGTTGTTATTTGATTGTTACGCTAATATTTATCTGATATAACAAGATAAATCAGTGGAGAATCACCTATGACGACATCGACAAACAATGACATGGCAGAACAACTGCCCCACAGTCAATTGACTGTGGCTGACATTATGGTTACCCGTGTTGTCACCATAGAGATGGATGATCGTCTCACCCTAGCGAAAGAGATTTTCGATAACGTCAGTTTTCACCACTTACTGGTAATCGATGAAAACAACACCTTGGCAGGCATTTTATCGCATCGTGATTTTTTACGCGCGCTCAGCCCCAATATAGGGACTGCTGCAGAACTGATAAGAGATACTGAAACCCTTCAAAAACGGGTTCATCAAGTGATGAGTCATAATCCAATCACCATTGCGCCCCACTGCAACATCAATCAAGCCAGTAAACTGATCCTTGACCATGACATTGGGTGTCTACCAGTATTAGAAAACAATCGTATCGTTGGCATTATTACCTGGAAAGATCTGCTAAGAGCCTATTACACCAATTTTTAATAGAATGTGACCTATTTTAGGCAGCGTCTATTGCACTGCATAGCATGATTTGTCCCCCACAATGCCCTCTTTTAAGAGCCCACGACCACAACGTCTAGATGCTCGCGCTCAAAACGTCTTCACAAGCCCAGTCGCTGATATTTTGCAATATAAAATATAAAAATAAATATTATCATAGCCAGCAATAACATAGGTTTAATTCGCAAATTGTTCATATTTCTATACTGGAAATTGTCACATTGCTCTGCTTTATTAATAACAGGATTAAAAAGTGTCAATGTTAATGCAGTTTTGAATGATAGGTATACGTAAACACGCGGTTATCATGTGAAAGGATGAGCATTATGATTAAATTTTCTTACCATCTAAATCAAGACAATATTGAGTTACATGCCAGCAATTGGTGTGGCTTGGAGCGGGTTTTTATTAACGGCAAAGTGGTGTCGCGTAAATTCAACTTTGGTTTACAAAGTATGCACGACGTCTTGCTCGATAACGGTAAAAAATGCCGTTTTCAGTTAATTGCCGATCCGCAAACCTCGTTAATATCTTGCCGTATTTACAAACAAAACCAACTGGTGACCATTTTAAAACAAGGCCAAAAACAGTTACAAAAAAGCCAGTTCATGATTGAATCTGGCTTTGTGATAGTTTGTGTCGGCATGCTCAGCATGTACTTATTGAGTTAAACTTAAACTCAACAAGATAGATTACCCAAGTGTAAAATCTATTTGAACCGTTGCAGTCCCCTTTGCTGGCTTACCATCTACAAATTTAGGCGCATAACGCCACTGGCTGAGCGCCTCAATTGATTCTTTCTCAAATTGGCTACCACCATCTGAATCCAGCACTTTTGGTGATTGCACAAAACCTTGCTCATCTACAGTAAACTCCAGTTTGACCCAACCACTTTTACCACGCGAAGCATAAGACATTGGATAATCTGGTGCAGTCCTAAATAGAGGCGTTTGTTCTTGTTGGTCATTCCATGGGGTCATTTCACCGATGGCAATACAATGCTTGGTGGCCTTGTCTTTCTGACCTCTTTGCTGGTAAATATCAACCAATAATGCATGTGCACGCAGTTCATGTGGGTGGCTATAAGGTAACGCTTTGTATTGCTTTATTACTTCTACTAGGGCATCTATAGCCTTAGAATGCTGCCCCATTGCCTCATTTAATGCACCATAAAGATAAGTCGCATCAACGCGCTTTATTGCATTTGCTGGCAGTTTGTCCTTATAAATATCATAGGCGTCAAAGGCAAAGTCTCTCACCTTTCGAGTATAAAATTCAGTCCCTGTTAAGCGATAAAAAGCAAAGGTTTTCACTTCAGCCACAGTTAATTCATTACCATCATCTTCGGCAATATCAATGGCTTCAAACAAGATTTTTTTTGCGTAGGTGTTATCTGGCGTCGTTTCAGCTAAGCCGATAAGTGGATCGACAAAGGCAATATCATTGTCAGGCAATGCTTTACGATAAGTCGTTAAAGCAGACTCAAACAATTGTTGAGCGTTTATCACCTGCTCATCTTGTACCACTCGCCCCCTGTTATTTTGCTTTGACTGCGCAACAATGGCATTAGCCCAATTGATGGCTAAATTGGCACTATCAATGCTGTCAGCACCAAATTTTACCTTACCAAGCTCGTAAGCTTGTTGGGCATAGGTAATGACATCGGCTTGATTATTTGCATCTATTGCTTGGTTATACTGTTGATATGCTTTTGAGAAATCGGCCGACGGTGAAGACTCAGCAAAGGCCATGTGGCTGGCACATGCTGCAACAATAGATAAACAAATAAGTGTTTTTTTCATGGTTAAAGTCCTTTTTAATTGCATTGTTATTATTATTGTTATTGTTATACGATAGGTAGATGAACTGCAGTATAAACAATGCATTGCAACATCACAAACCACTGCAACAATCTATAACATGACTGGCGCATTTGCAAAGATGAGTATCGGCTGTAATAACACATGATAAATCGTGGCACTCTCTAGGCTACGCTACTGTTCAGTGTAATTCCGACTAAAATGGATAACATCCCATGGGGAATCTTTAGGTGTTAGGCGCTGACCATTATAAATGGTTGTTTTTGATGTGAGCGATAATGACTAAATATGCTTGGCTTAACCCATTATTAAGGGTTTTATCTGCGCTTAGGACTAAGACATGATTGCCGTTTCGCTTGCGGTAACCGATCCGGTAGTTGATGTGTCACAGACAATATTACGTCCACAATTTTTAGCTTTGTATAATGCCTTGTCGGCAAGCTTAATCAGGTCCTCTACCTTTGTCATGTGCCTTTCATATTCTGCGACACCAAAACTGGCGGTGACAGATAACTCGCCGCCATCGTGATACAGGGTAATTGACGCTATCTTTTCACGTAAATCATTGGCTAATTGCATCGCATCTGCTTGATTAGTATTGGGTAAAAAGATGATAAATTCTTCACCCCCCCATCGTGCTAATACATCACTTTTGCGAGTATGTTGTTGCAATGTTTTGGCTATGCTTTTAAGCGCTGCATCACCCACTGCATGACCATGTTTGTCGTTAATCATTTTAAACCAGTCAATATCCAAAAGGATCATAGAAAACGGGGTTTGCTCTCGTATGCCTAGCACCCATAGTGGCGAGGCATTAACCGTAAAAGCACGACGATTAAATAATCCGGTTAGATGATCATACAGTGCTATCACTTCGGCGGTGAGCCTTGCTTTATCCACCTCTTTTAAATTAAACGCTAACGCTAAGGCCAAAATAGACATTTCGATTAACATCCCTATCTCAATACTATGAAATAAATACGTGTTGTACGGAATAATTCCCCAGGTGGTAGCAGCAGACAGTGCCGCGCCTCCCGCACCAAGAAATACTGCTGGAATAAAAAATTTAACCATTGCATGACCATTTCGTAAAGCTAAGCAGCCTAGGCTAATAAAAATCACCACTAAACCCGAGGTTAACGCCACACCAATATTTACAGCCAACAGTTGATCTGCATAAATAAACAATGCCAACGTAAAAAAAGCAAAAACACGATATATCAGCTTATTAAAACGATATACCTTTGGTAAGTAGGTTTTTAACTTTAAAAACTCAAAGCAAAATGCAATGCCAAAAATAACGTAACAATATAAAAAAAATATCATTGCCCAACGCTGTATCAGTAAACAATCAGGCCAAATAAATTTAAAACCGTGTCCGGTATAAGCAATGTTCAAACTTAAAAAAGATAATAAATAGAATGAATAATAAATATAGCTACTGTCTTTTAAACTCACTGAAAGCACAATGTTGTAGACGAGAAGAATAAAAAATGCGCCATATAAAAAACCATAAAAATAATTACTTAACTCTACATTATGCTGTATCGCTTGCTCTGTTGTTAAATAAAGGGGGATTAATAAAGGATCTTGAGACTTAAAGCGAATTAGCACCTGGGTGATCCCGGGGAGATATTCATATGCTTGCGCTATCATTCGTGTTGGCTTACTGCGAGAGCTGAAAGGAAGTGTGTCACCCGTTGCCAGTTTATCGACGAGCTCATTTTGCCGAACAAAATAAAAATCGGCATGATCTAACCAGGCTGAATCGAGATAAAAATACGATTTTATTGGCGCCGTTGATGCATTATTCACTAACACTGACACCCAAATAACATCATGGGTAAAACCAAAACTCACTTTGCCATTATGGTTTTTCACAAAATGACCTTGCTGATAATGGTTCAGTGCTTTTTCAAACGGCACGTCGTCACCAGTTACCTGCCAAATACTTATTTGCTTGTTGATGAGTTGCTCACCAACAGCAGCGGTTAATTCGATAGGTTTACTTGCAACGTAAAAACTGCAAAAAAAGACTAACACCAATAAAAGTCTAATAGTAAATATCCTTGGCAAAAGTTTACTATTAGATTAGCCCCAGATGTGGTGTTTGTCTAACCCGATAACCTCTGTTTTAACGCGGCACTCTAGCTTAATTGTGCAACGATATAATCAATGAGTGTCCGAGTTTTAAGTGGCAAATTTTTATCTTTATACAATACATGTATTGGCATTGCTTCTGGTGGTGTTAAGCAGTCAATATTCACTAATTTACCCGCAATAATCGCCTCATTTACCACGATTGTTGGCTGTAAAATAATGCCTAGGCCATCAATGGCTGCTTGAGTGAGCACAAGGCCGCTGTTTGAAAGTAATCTAAAATGACGCTTACCAAATATATGTTGATGGGCCACAGACAAAGACCCATTTGTTGAATAACTAAACCCAAGACATTGATGATCACCTAAATCATTAAGACTGTGTATTACCGGATGCGTTGCTAAATACTGCGGTGAAGCGCAAAACTGCATGTGATAATCCATGATATGTCGCCCAATCAAACCAGAATCGCCCAACTCGCCAATTCTCACCACCAGATCGATATGGCTATTTATCGGATCAACCAGGCTATTGTCGAGACAAAGTTCCACATCAATGTCTGGATAGAGATGTAAAAAACGATTCACTATGGGTGCTAATACGCTACTACCAAAACTGACTGGCGCGTTAATACTGATCCTTCCGCGGGGTGTTCCTGTCATCATTTGCAAGGTATTTTCAGCCTGAGCAATAGCGGCCAATATTGTTTTACATTCTTGGTAATACATCCGACCAGACTCAGTCAACTCCTGCTGGCGAGTCGTACGGTTAATCAATTTAATACCCAGATATGCTTCTAGTTGATTAATATGCTTGCTGACCATAGTGCGGCTGATTTTAAAATGATGTGCTGCGGCACCAAAATGCCCTTGTTCAGCCACATGGCTGAACACTTGCATAGCCGTTAATTTATCCACCGAAAATCCTAGTTAGCTTAATCTTTGCTCCCATTGTAAACCAGGAGTGTTTTCTGTAAACACTCACAACACATTTTGCTGATCACAAAACTGGTTTACGATGCCCCTCTCGATGAGTAAGGGACCAATATGGATAACAAATTAAATCAGCAAGGCATATTTATCACCGCAGAAATCCACATTAAAGATGAAGTGCCACTAGCTCAGGGCGTTGATGCTGTACGCCAATTTTGTGTGGACATGAATAATGAACCCGGTTGTTCATTAGCAATAGCACTGCAAAGTAAAACTAACCCTAAACATTTTGTGTTTTGGGAACGCTACGACAACCAAGCAGCATTTGATGCACACTTTTCCTATGAACATACTCAAGCTTTTATTAAATCGGCATTAACCGAGTTACAACAAGCATTTGATTATCAATTATTAACATCTGAGGATTGATGTATGTCTAAGACAAAAAAGTGGGCAATATTAGGCACCAGTTTTATTTCGGGAGTGATGGCAGAGGCGATACAAGCACAAGGACAAAGTACAATCTATGGTGTAGCAGGCCGTAATACCATCACATTGGCCGAATTTGCTTCGCGATATCACATTCCACATCAATTTACCGATTTTGATGCGTTAATCAACGACCCTGAAGTTGATGTGGTCTACATCGCTCTCCCAAATCATCTACATCATGAGTACATAATAAAAGCGGCACAAGCGGGTAAAGCGATTCTGTGTGAAAAATCACTGTCTGTCGACATGCAAAAAACCACTGCAAGCCTAGAGGCGATTGAGCAAAACAAGGTGTTTTTTCTTGAAGGTTTAATGTATTTAGCCCACCCATTGATGCAGCAACTCAGTCACACTCTCGCCAGTGGCAAAATAGGTGAAATAAAAAGTATCCGAGGCCAATATTGCGCAGCCATTAGCCAGTTTGTAAACCCAGCCAGTCTTGGGGCGCTTTTTAATTTAGGCTGTTACCCAGCATCATTAGTGCAATTGGTCATGCAACAACACTTTGGCACAGAGCAAAGCCAGCAATATCACATCACTGCAAGCACAAGATACGGCCAAGATGGCAACATTTGCGAATCAACCGCCATCATCAGTTACCGTAACGGTGTGCAATGTCATTTACATACCGCAGAAGACTATGGTCTGCACGCAGGCTTTACTATTTTAGGCAGCTTAGGAAGTATTGAGTTTGGCTCAAATCCTTGGTTACCTGAGTCTCAAGGTAATCACTTTACTGTTAGGTTATATGAGCAAAAAGAGGACTTGGTGACCGTTACCGCTAAGGGAAATGGTTTTTACTATCAAGTAGAGGCAGTGCTTAATGCACTGGCCACTGAGCAATATATTGTGCCCAGACCTTTGGCACAACTCGCTGACTCTGTTGATATTATGAAAATGCTAACGACATGGCATCAGGCCGCATTAAAAAGCTGCACTGCAAACCACACCATTAAACGCTAAACATTGGTTTACTCGCTGTTGCTGAACGTCAGATAATTCGGTAACAGCAAAGTAAGCGTACTCACTGTGTTCATCACTTAAGCGTATGGCCGCGCCTTGAGGAAGCTCGCAACGAAAAATAAATGCTTGTGATTGGAACGCTCTGTGAAAGTAGACACCAGACAAATAGTGAATATTAACATCACACCCAAGCTCCTCTAAACATTCACGCTTCAGCGCTTGATGTATTGTTTCACCTGGATCAAACCCGCCTCCGGGCAAGCCCCAGTGCTTGTCTGCATAAGTGGCTTTTAACAAGAGTACATGTCCCTGCTCGTTGGTTATTACGGCATGAGCACTCAATCGAAATAAATCATTAAAAGCCATTTACTACCTATCCTTATTTTGCTGGACACCATTGTCATTTATGTTGGCTGACAATCGTACATCACTCTTAGCAACAATATAAAAGTCACCTATCAGCACGTTAACAGCTCAGCCTTAATTGCAATTAGCGATTGTCTGCAATCGGTTTTTTTAATAATTTGCGTTGTAATGTTCTGCGGTGCATACCTAACTGGCGGGCAGTTTCTGATACATTCCCCTTATTGTTGGCAAGCACTTGTTGAATATGCTCCCATTCGAGCCGTTTAGGAGTAAGAGGTTGCTCGGTGATGACATCAAAGGGGCTAACATGAGCGACATTGTCAGTATTTTGTGTTTGAAGCGCATTAAGTAATGTTTGAGTATCTACAGGTTTTGCCAGGTAGTTATCGGCCCCCAAACGGATCGCTTCAACAGCGGTAGCAATACTGGCAAAGCCCGTCAATAAAACCATATAAACCTGCGGAAGCAGTTGCCTTAATGGTTTAATTAACGACAGGCCATTGTGTTCAGCCAGCTTCATGTCAAGCACAATATGAGTGGGGGTAAATTGTCTGGCAATCAGTAAGCTATTAATCGCATTTGGGCACGTTTTGCAGTCAAAACCATGGCGAGCTAAACGGCGCGCAAGGATTGCCGCAAATGCTGTATCATCTTCTATAATCAGTAACTTTTTCATCTATTTCTCAATACAACGCCAAACAATACCCGTTAACTCAATGCGGCTTGGTTAACGCCTAGTCATCTAAGTAACTCTATTCACAAAAAGTCATTCAACAAAGAGTAACACGTGTTTAGCCGGACCTGTCAGGGAGCGTTTGTTGGCCATTTCTACTGTGTTATCATTTTTATGTAGCATAACGACACCTCAACCTCTCTGCTTTATAGTTCATGTTTATGTAATGACCCCAAATGGCTGCAAAAACAAGCTTGAAACATCAACAGTCCCTATGCACTAACGGTAAAGTAACAATCGCTTCGGTGCCACACTGCGGATGTGCTTTGAGGTATAGCCTTCCACCTAAACGCTCAAAACTGGTGTGACTCAATAACACCGCAACCCCCATTCCTTTAGGACTTTTAACCATATTGCTGCCCAATGTTTCAAGTAAGTGCGTAGCGATACCCACCCCATAGTCACGAATGGAAATGCTTAACTCTTGGTTTGACGCTGGCGAGACGCTAAAGTTGATATCAACCTTTGCACCTTGGCTATTATCTTCACTTGCTTGGGCCCCGTTTTGAACGAGTGCTAATAATGCTGGCAATAAACTCATGTCTGTGTGCAAAACGGCGTCTTCAGCAGCTGATGTCACACAAATGTTTAACTGCGTTTCGGGCATTAATAAATTAATTTGATCTGATAACAAAACCACCAGCTTATCAACCGACTGATGCAATAATTTTTGTTCGCGGATCGATTCTGTTGCAAGGCGTAAGTCATTTAATGTCACTTCACAACGGTTAAGTGCTTGCTGCATATCTGCTAGTAATTCAGTTTGCTCGGGTTGATGTGTCGTGTCTGCTATTTCATCTACGAGTAAACGTAGCGTGGCCAATGGAGTGGCTAATTGATGCGCCATTTGCGCTGAAGCTGTACCCAATGCGAGGATTTTTTCTTGCCTTAATTGGGCTTCACGTAAGTATTGCAATTCAACATTTTTTTGCCGAATACGCTTGGCAATAAAGCCGACTGTAATGGTTAACACCAATGCAGAAATAACAAAGTTGAACCACATACCTAAATAATGTGAGCCCATGCTCATCAAATGACTGGCGGAAATGTCCATCGCCATCTGGCTCATATCATGGCCAGCATGCATGTTGCCACCTACAGGCATTGTTGGCTGATCTGGCATATGATCAGCAATAGTGATTATCATCAGGCTATAAAACACGGTCGACAAGGCGGTTAATGACCACGGTGCCCAGCGAGGTAAGGTAATCGCCGAAATTGCAATCGGCAGCAATAGCAAAGAAACAAACGCGTTAGTCGCCCCACCTGTATAATAAAGCCAAGTAGCCCAAAATAATGTATCTAGCAATAACGTTAAAAACAACAAACCTTGATTGTTAATACTGAGCCGATGAAACCGATAACTAAACCCCACGTAACAGGCTTCAATAATCAACACGTAACTAAAGCTGATGGGCGGTGTGATTAAGCCAAACAAGTCAGTCGCAAATAGAATAAGGCCAATTTTCAAGCCCCAGTTAACTAAGCGCAATAGTGCTAATTGTTGTTGATTGGCACTAAAAGGCACATTCAGATTTGCCACGTTCATCATCCTAACTCTATCCTATTGACCTAATACTCTCACAGTAAACAAGATTCAACCAAACAGCATTGATTAATTGAGCAAAAATCACCCGTAACTAACACAAATAGCAGGTATTAAGCTCAAGCCTAGCTTGAAATCTGTTGTTAGGTGACTTTTTCATCGACATGCTGTTAACGACACTTCAAATTTAACGCCTTTAGTGCTACTAATGTAATTTTACTGCATAGCTATTCATATATATTTTTAATTCAATTCGATTATAAGTGTATTTATTAAGCTATTAGCCCTAAAAATATTGATTGGCTGTTTGAGTACATAGCTCAAAACAAGCAATGTAATACGCCAAGTGAAAGCCTCAAAAAATAATATAAAACTAGGAATTTATTCAATGATTAATGAAATTGTGTCGTTCGCCAACAATGTATTATGGGGCGAATACCAAGTACTGATCTACATATTAGTATTTGCCGGTGTGTGGTTTTCATTGAGATTACGCTTTATCCAACTGCGCCACTTTGCTTACATGTTTAAAGTGATGAAAGGCAGTACCCAGGGCGATAAATCAGGGATCAGTTCTTATCAAGCTTTGTGTACTGGGTTATCAGCAAGGGTGGGTACCGGTAACCTAGCGGGTGTTGCCATGGCGATATCCCTTGGTGGCAGCGGCGCCGTATTTTGGATGTGGGTAATAGCACTGCTTGGTATGGCAACCGGGTTTGCTGAGAGTATTTTAGGCCAGCTGTATAAAGTACGCGATGATCATAAAGAATACCGTGGCGGCCCCGCCTATTACATTCGCGCAGGGCTTAATAAACCCTGGCTGGCCGTATTGTTTGCCCTGTGTTTATTTTTAGGTTACGGCATTAGTTTTAGTGCCATGCAAGCAAACACCATCACCGATGCCCTCAATCATACCTTTGATATATCAAGCGTATACTCAGGTGCTGTCATTACAGTAATAGCCGGCATTATTGTAATGGGTGGGCTACGCAGTATCGCCCGCTTTGCAGAGTTAATTGTACCTTTTATGGGCCTTGCCTTTATTTTGGCAGCGGTGGCAGTAACCTTGATTAATATTCAGCAGGTACCTGCTGTGTTAATGGATATCTTTAACTCGGCTTTTGGCTTAACTGAAGCTGGCGCTGGTGCATTAGGTGCGGCGATAAAAAATGGTATTCAACGTGGGTTATATTCTAACGAAGCTGGCGCCGGTAGTGTCCCCCATGCCGCAGCGGGAGCAACCCCTGTGCCAAACCATCCGGTTGCGCAAGGCTATGTGCAAATGCTTGGAGTGTTTATCGACACCATGGTGTTATGTAGTTGTACTGCGATTGTGATTTTACTGGCACAAGGTAATATCGGCAACGAAATGGAAGGCATTCGTATTACTCAAAATGCCATGACTCACCACATGGGCATGAGCGGTGATATGTTTGTGGCCATTATTATCACCCTATTCTCATTTACCTCAGTGGTGGCCAATTACGCCTATGCCGAGAGTAACTTACACCTGTTTAAGCTAGATAATATTTATGGCCGTACGGGTTACACCTTATTGTATTTAGCCATGGTGTTCTGGGGAGCAAATGCCAGTTTAAAAGAAGTGTGGAACATGGCCGACATGGCCCTGGGGTTAATGACGGTGGTAAATATCAGCGCATTGATGCTATTAACGCCAACCATAGTTAACTTAACCCGCGACTATCAAAGTAAGCTGCACACCACCAACAAACCAGAATTCAAATTGGCCGATGTAAAAATTCAAGGTAAAACCGAAGAAGGTGTGTGGTCGTAAACAAGCCAAAATTATAATGCCATGGAAACTAACATCGAAAATTGGCACAAAAGTCACTTTGCGTTTTATCTGCATTACACCATATAACAATTGGTGATTAAAAATTAATGCAATACACTGGCCTTATTTCGATAGATTATCGTAAAATGTCATTAACTAAAGAGGGGCTAATGGCTAATATTTCTAAATTTGATCGCGAAGATGTACTTATAAAAGCAAAAAACCTGTTTTGGCAAAAAGGTTTTCTGGCTACATCTACGCGAGAAATTCAAACAACGATGGACATGCGACCAGGCAGTATTTATGCCGCTTTTGGAAGTAAAGCTGATCTGTTTCATCAAACGTTAACTCATTATGCTCAAACATCAACCGATGTGCTTAATGCACATTTGGCACAACATGAGCACGCTTGGGATGGGTTAAAACAGTATCTTCGGGGGCTAATTGTCCCTTGCAGCGCCGAAGTGCCGAGTGAATTATGCATGATCATGCGAACACTCGCTGAGCTCGATGAATCTCACCAGGAAACCCTTGATATTGCTAAAGGTTTACTCAACAAAGTAGAACACCGTTTTGCCGGTATTGTTGAGCAAGCCCAGCAACAAGGTGATTTGTCTGCGCAATATGATAAGCATCAACTCGCTAAAAAGTTGCAAGTTCACATTATTGGTTTACGCTCATATTTAAAAGCCACCGGTGATACAGAAACGGTTAGCCAACAACTTGAAGAGTTTTTCACTCAGATACAATCCAAATAAAAAAAGCGCCTCAAGCGCTTTTTTTATATCTCAAACACGTCACCATTAATAACGCTAGGCTAATGCATCTACAAACTTAACATTAAATTGGCCAATACCACGATATTCAATGTTTATCTCGGTTTCCATCAAAACTTTAACAACACCGCAATATGACCCCGTAATAATGGCCTGCCCTGCATTGAGTTTAATACCTAATTGAGCCAAATAATTAATCATCCAATACACTGGTAATGGAGGTAAGTCACAAGGGTGTTTACCAGCAAATGATTGTGGCGTATTTGGTGAAGTGTTGTCAGTAACGACCACATCCACCTGCCCTGCAGCAAAAGCCACAGATTTGTCAATTTCAGGGCCAATGTATACACCTTGATTGCTCAGGCCATCAGCTAACTTTTGATAAAAACTCGGTTGAACATCGCCAGCAAATCGATTCTGAATTAACTCCAATGCCATGTGAGTCGCGCTGATCGCTTGGTCAATTTCAGCATTGGTGTAACTGCGATGAGGTTCAATATCTTGACCTAAAATAAACGCGATTTCAGGCTCAATAAGGGCTAATACTTGGTCATCTTTAACACTCGGTATAATGCTACATTGCCCGCCGCGTTCTGCAGGTTGCAAAATAGGGGCAACAATAAGATCTCCGTTGGCTTGTGGTACTAAGCATTTCCAACCGGCAATATGGCCATTAAGACCAGCCATCATTTGTTGAACCGCAATGGCTTGTTCCATGCTTTGCGGTGAAACGCTATCAAAGTGCGAATTAGGCGCTTTAGCATTGCGCTGGGCAAACAAGTGTTGAGCAAGTTGGAGCAGTTGGTTATTTTTGGTCACTGTGGCATCATCTTGAAATAAAAAAACATACATTAACGTGTTTAAACGAGGTTTTCTAGATGCAACAAAAAACCGCTGACCTAAAAAGCCAGCGGGTTAATACTTTACAATAACTTACTTGCGAGTTGCGCGTAACATCCATGCGGTTTTTTCGTGTATGCGCATACGATCTGACACTAATGCTGCCGTCGACTCATCGTCGCCAGCTTGGGCTAATTTAAGCACTTCACGAGCCGTTTTAACCACTTGTTCATGGCCTTGAGTGAGTAAATCAACCATAGTTGCAGAGTCAGGCACACCTTCAACTTCTTTAATAGAACTTAAACGAGCAAACTCTTTGTAAGTACCAGGTGCTGCAACGTCAAGTGTACGAATACGCTCTGCAATATCATCAACTGCGGTTGCCAGTTCGGTGTATTGTTCTTCGAACATCAGGTGCAATTCGCGAAAATGAATCCCTGTGACGTTCCAATGAAAGTTGTGAGTTTGCAAATACAGCGTGTATGAATCAGCCAATAAACGTTTTAGGCCTTCTGCAATTTTAAGGCGGTCATCTTTTTTAATACCAATATCGATGTCTGTCATGTTAACTCCTAATTTTGAAGAATGAATCAATACAACAATACAACGCCTATTACCTAGGTAATATTGATCTTGCTCTGTTTTGACGCAATATTGTTTAAATCTGAATGATTGATACTGCATGCGATTGATATTAGATCATTTTAAACTGCAAAATCTATTAAATTAATACATTTTAATCTATTTATTTAAGAATAGTGTTCTTGACTGAGTTGGCTGTTAATCAAAAAGCAGCATCTTTGTGACAGCACAACAGAGCAATGCCATCGACTCAATGATAAGCAGATTGACAGTAATACACAGCCTCAGGCAGCACATAAACGACAAATCAGCAGAATGATAACTAACAAATGCCTTTCACACGGCGCGACTCGTTTATATGCAATAGGCTAGCTGCCCCCTGTGTTAATTCGCCATGAGAATTAAGTAACGCACAAGCTTAAAAGCAAACTAGAGTTAACACGCTGACCTTTTACATCATCTAACACCTGATCATAGGATTCAGGTTAAGTCGATAACCGCTCACATGCCCGTTTGCTCCATAATTTATGGTAACGAGTAGAGTAAAATACGCTTAATCACTTGGATATATTGGCGTAAAAAAGGGCCGGTGTGATATGCAATACCATGACGACAAAGGATTTCCTGCACTTGTGGTGCCACCTGTTGATAACGGGACGAGGGCAAGTCAGGAAACAAATGATGCTCAATTTGAAAGCTCAAATGGCCAGTTAAAATATGAAATAACTTACCACCCGAAATATTTGACGAGCCCAGCGCTTGGCGATAATACCATTGGCCTTGAGTTTCATTTTCACACTGCTCTTGGGTAAAGGTATGTACATCTGAGGTAAAATGACCACAAAAGATAATGGTTGATGTCCATAAATTACGCAGTAAATTCGCGATTAAATTACCCAGTAACACCCACAAAAACAGCGGTCCTGCAAGTAATGGAAACACCAAATAATCTTTTATTAATTGCTTAGCCCCTTTGGTAAAAAAACGCCGTTTGAGCTCATTAGCATCAACGCGTGATATTCGACCTTGCTTTTTTTTGCCCATAAACACACGTTCGGCGGCTAACTCATGGTAAGACACGCCCCATTGAAATAGCACACTCAAATTAAGGTAGGTTATAAACTGCCACAAATTTTTAATTCGCCACCCAAAGTCATTAGACAAACGTAATAAACCGTAGCCAAAATCACGATCTTTGCCAATCACATTGGTGTAAGTATGGTGTTCGTAATTATGGATGCGCTGCCAGCTCTTACCATCACAAGCAATATCCCAATCAAACTGACGGGAATTAATATGAGGATCGTTCATCCAATCGTATTGGCCATGCAAAACGTTATGACCAATCTCCATGTTGTCGAGTATTTTGGCGCAGGCTAAACTCAACACGCCAATTCCCCACCATAGAGGATGAATAAACCCCAGCATTAATAGAGCACGACCGCCCCACTCTAATACTCGCTGCCACACAATCACGTTACGAATATAAGCAGCATCTTGACGACCGACTTCAGCCATTGTGTCACGCTTTAATGTGTCTAACTCTTCGGCTAATAGATTAAAATTAATAGTGTTATTCATAAAATTACAATTCCAACTCAAGTGAGGTTACGGCCTGAGAAATACACAATTGAATTAATTGCTCACCTTGTTGCGACAACTCACCGGTGCGCAAATTTCTCACTACTCCTGACTTTTTAACACATCGACACTGATGGCATACCCCAATACGACAACCAAAATTAGCACGAATACCCTGTTGTTCTAATCCCGTTAATAAGTTGTCATCCGCAGTTAAAGTCAACAGGGTTGACGTGCCGCGTTGAATGACCAGCACATCGTGTTCACCAGTGCTTTGTTGCGCAACAACAGGGGCTTGATAATACTCGGCCCGACGTTGCTGCTGTGGATGCAATAACATATCTAATTGCTGATCAACGGCATGCTTAAACTGTGCTGGACCACAAACAAATACCTGGCTACTAGGATCACAATGGAGTAAGGCATCTGACAAATGATGACCTTGTTGCCTCACTAACAATTGCAAGCGTAACTGTGGGAGTACCTTGGATATTGCTAGCAACTCATCAACATATAAGTGTTCTAAAGCCTTAGCAAAATACACTAAATGAATAGGATGGTTTGCCCCTGAACGAGCTGAACCACTTGCCAGGTGAGCAAGATGGTGCAACATGGCCAAAAACGGTGTGATGCCACTTCCTGCAGCAACAAACCACACGGGATTATTTGGAAAATCAACAGTGACAAAATCACCTTGCGGTGCGCTGATGTTAACCACACGTTGAGTGAGCACACTCTCGACTATCTTTGGGGTAAATCCCCCCTCTGTATTAACTTTAATCGTCAACCTAATCGATCGCTGCCGCGGGTGATCATTACTTAGTTGTTGTGGCCCTGATGAAATCGAAAATGGTCGAGTCATTAAGCGACCATTCACCTCAAGCGTGAGTAAAACATGTTGCCCAGCTTTAGCCTGAGGCCAATGCTTTTCTGGGCTCAACAATAGTTCAACAACACCATCAAGGTTTTTTATTGATAACACACGCGCGCGAAACCAATGAGTGCGCCAAGCAGGTTTAAAGCGCTGTATTATCGGTTCAAGATAACTACCTATTGAGTCAGTGTGTAAAAAGGTTTTGGCAGTGGCATGATTTAGTCGAGTCAACACATTCATTCGTAGCAGATGCTCATTATAGTTGATTGCACAATTTGAGCGCACAATTGTAAGCCCAAATCACATCAAGCTGCAACAGTCATATTCACAAATACGGATAAACTCACACCAAGCAATCTATAACTCATACAGGATAATTTATAAGAATTTGATAAATAGGTAAAATAAAACAATCTAGAGGGAGAAAAACAAGAGACACCATTAATCATTACAGCGTCTGCAACAAAAACCGTGACAAAAATAGGTGCTCACGCGTTAGCTAAGCAAAGCATAAACAAGCTTACTTACCCAGGAGAAAATACATGGAGATGAATAAAAAAGAGATTAAAGATAGGCTATCACTGACCAGAAAGTTGTTTTACTTGCTTAAGTTCATCCTCTGTTAATTCACCATAATCTTTTGGATAGGGCCAGCCATAGCCCCAACGAAACTGAGTAGGTAAATAAGGAGTCCCACCAACTCGCACACCCGCTAACATCAATAATGCAATGTGCGGCTGCCCTACTTGTGCTACACACGCTCTTAGTGCTTTATCTGAGGCTAAACGCTCATCAAAAGTGCCGCCTTTCCAATAATCAAAGTCGTGTTTTTGACAACAGGCTAACCAAAGCTCACCTTGTTCAAATGTGCCATTTGGAAATGCACTGCAACCATCACTGCTAAAGGGAGCCAAAGTAGTTGCTCGTGCAACGTTAGCCGTAAGCATTAATAAAAAAACAATGGTTAACTTAATCACCTGGCGGTAAGGCATAAAATATGGCACCCAACAATAAAATAGCCCCATTATGATGCCACACTAATCATGAGCGAGTAAGCGGGTCATATACGAAAACCGATGGGATGTGTAGCAAACACCATTGTGTAACGATACCCTATGCTTTACTGGCTTAACCGCCATCAAAGGTAACCTGTATAACCGATCAGTTATGCACTGCATTACCAAACCACCTTTGGTATGGTTGATACACATCGTATACCCAATTAAACGCTGCGGTATAAACAAAGAAAAACACCAAAACGCCACCTTCGAGCATCATGGTATCAATGAGAGTTAACGATAAATACCAAGAAACTGCTGGAAGCGTTGCCACTAGCATGCCGCCTTCAAAACACATCGCATGCACAATACGGATTGATAATGTGCGATTAATTCGGTCGCTACCCAATAGCTTGTCGAACCAACTGTTGTAGATATAATTCCACATCACAGCAAAAAGTGACAAACCAATACTGACTATCAGCATATCTGTGGTGCTTTTCTCCATTAATACTGCGCTCACAGGGACAATAATAGCGACAGCCAATATTTCAAAAAACACCGCGTGAAATATTCTCTCTTTTCTTAGCATACTGAACTCAATTATTGGTGACGTTTGCCTTATTATCATCCAATATATGGATACAAAATAGTTATATACCATCTGGAAAAACGATATGTATAGCATTGATCAACTCGAAGCATTTGTAGCAACCGCTAAAACCGGCTCTTTTTCAGCCGCAGCGCGGTCACTTAACAAAGCGCAATCCGTAGTGAGCCAGCATGTCATCAATCTCGAAATAGACTGTAACGTGGCATTATTTGACCGCAGCGGCCGTTATCCGAAATTAACACAGGCAGGCAACACACTACTACGTCATGCCACAGTATTATTACAACAGCACCAAAGGTTAACCTATTGTGCGCAACATCTTGAAAAACCATTTATTTCTGAGCTCACTATTGGTGTAGATGAAGGCATTCCTTTTCAAAAGCTCTCCAGTATTGTTAATCAACTAGAACTGGACTATCCCAACACATCTCTGGAAATTTTTACGGCGTCGAGTATCGATATTGTCGACATGATTGATAAAGATAAAGCGGTGACAGGCATTATTTTTAGTGAATTATCGCTTCCTTCCCACATTGATTATGAATCGATTGGATCAGTTAAATTTGATATCTATGTTGCAAGTTCTCACCCATTAGCCCAACAACACATCAATAACACGGCCAAGCTTAAGTTGCACAGACAATTGCTTATGCGATCGCGTAATAACAAATCGAGTGACTTTCAGCTCGCCTTAAGCCCAAACATTTGGTACGCAGACAATTACTATGTGCTGCTTGAACTAACACTACAGGGCAATGGTTGGTGTTTACTGCCCAATCATATTGCTAATGACTATATTAATAGTGGCCAATTAGTGTTGTTACCGAACGAATTTAAAGATATGGGCTGGCAGGCCAGTGTTGATGTTATTCAGCATAGTCGCTACAGCCTAGAGCCGATGGTTAAACATTTTAGACACGCTTTAAGGCAATTACTTACACCCTAGGGCTAACATCATAATTACCAATCAATGACCGCATTAAAAAAGGCCGCACAAATTCGCGGCCTTGTATATCATTTAAGTAGGATGATTAAAAACCAAATTTACCGTTACTGTTTTTCCAGTCAGTTTGAGCCGGAATGGTTTCAATGGTGTCCCAATGTTCCACAATCATGTTATTTTCAACACGGAACAAGTCATAAAATGCCACATGTTGCTGCATAAATGTGCCTTCACTAATCGACAACACAAAGTTACCTTCGCCAAGGACTTTATGATTAGTTTTTACAACCATTGGCATGTCCATTTTAGCTAACTCACCTAAGGCTTTGCCTAGGCCACTTAAGCCGTCACCAATATTAGGGTTATGCTGAATATAATCGCTATCTTTACTACCAATAAATTGACCTATTTTGGCCATCTCACCTTTAATCAAAATACTATCAACAAAGCGGGCAACCAATGCTTTATTTTGTTCAGTTTTATCTAAATCAGTGACCTTGGTTTCGCCATCAAACTGTGTATGACCGCTTGGATTTACTGCTGCAATGGCTTGTAGGTTATCCCAATGCTCCACAATTTTACCGTCTTCAAAGCGGAAAATATCAAAGCCGGCTTCAGGGCCAAAGAAGTTATATTCTGTGTGCGTAAACACATAGTTACCATCTTGAAAAGCACGCTTAACCTGAGCTTTTGTGCTGCCTTTAGGTAACTGCTGCATTACCGCAGCAAAACCGGCTAAACCGTCAGCAACCGCTAAGTTATGTTGAATGTATTTGTTAGGGTTAATATAGCCAATTGGTGCTGGGTCGCCGGTTTCAATACTGCTCAATAACTCAACGACTTGTTGCTTGTAACTGACTTCAACTTGAGATGTTTCAGTTGCCGCAACGCTGTTGTCAGACATTAAGGAACCACCAAATAGTGCAGTTATAACTAGTGCACTGATAATAGATTTACGTGCTGCCAAGGTACTGTTAACTGCGATGATTTTGTTAGTAATGGTATTCATGGGTAAGTCCTCTGGTTTCAATGAGGACAGTTTATAAGGCTTAGCCGTTAGCCAGTAGAGTGTATATGAGCCTTAAAATGGTCAAAGTCGAACCGTTAAGA
This sequence comes from Shewanella basaltis, assembly GCF_023283885.1. GTDB lineage: Bacteria > Pseudomonadota > Gammaproteobacteria > Enterobacterales > Shewanellaceae > Shewanella > Shewanella basaltis. Next base: position 95,110 of record NZ_JAKILA010000005.1, on the reverse strand, counting down.
CAAATGGTGTTTCATGAATTGACTTGGGGTCAGTTCAGTGTGATTTTTAAAGTATTTAACAAAGTTACTGCTATCTTCAAAACCAAAATCATTGGCTAATTGCTGAGTCGTGGTTTTGCTCACCACAAGGCGACGCTTTATTTCAACAATGGTGTAGGCATCTATCATCTGTTTAGCGGTTAAACCAGTTGCCAATTTGCAGATTAGATTGAGGGTTTTATAGGTTGTATGGATTTTGCCTGCATACCAATTTGCATCGCGTACGTGTTGAACATGCTGCTGCATTAAACTAAAAAAACGCGCTAACTTACTACTTTGCTCAGCCGATAAGTTGCCCTGGCTTAACGCCGGACGTAAACGATTTAACAACAAGGCTAATGCCGAAAATAAATACATCACAATAAGCGGTTCTGAGGCAGGCGTGTTTATTTCAGTTTCAATTTGCTCAATTAAAATATGACTACGTGCATGGTGAGTGCTGTCCAGTTGCAATAAAGGGTTATGCTGCTGATTTAAATGTGTAGGCGTGTAGTTAGGCAAGCGCATATTGGCATGCACTTTATCTAAGAAAGCCTGGGTAAACAGTATGACTTTACCCTGAGGTTGCCCAGAAAAATCAAAACTATGTACTTGTTCACGCTGCACAAAAATCAATGACCCAGGCCCAAAGCGATAATGATTAAAATCAACCATATGTTCGCCCTCACCGAGTTCAATATAAACCAGCATAAAAAATGACACGCGATGTGGGGTTTGTGGATCATGCCCTATCATAGAGCGAGTATATAAATCAGACAGCTCAATAATTTCAAGTTCTGCTTGATTAGTTTTATCGTGATTAAAACCAATGTTAGGAATGGTCATACAACACTCAATGTTTCAATTAAACTATGCCTATTTAGACTATTTTACGCATTATCAATTCTTGATAACAATCATTAACACAGGAGTATTTTTAACCGCTGATCTCAGTGCTTGTGACAAGTAACCGTGATCAGTCCCCAATACACTAATACACTAATACACTAATACACTAATACACTAATACATCAAGTATCAATGATTAGCGCTTCATGCCTATCGATTTTGTTAAGCGATTAGGAATATATCAATTCAATCACGACCGAGTATTATAAGACGTTAGTATCATTAACCAACTGTATTAATAGTATAAACTGTCTTTAACTGAGCAAAAATACTTCAAAAAAATGACATTTTTTCAAAGCTAATGGATCTCCTGCGTAAATCAGCATAGACTCAAAAGATATGTTGCTAAATACCATTGATTCGCATCACAAAATAATACTTTTTTGAGCTTCATCTAACAGCTAACGTAACCTCGTATGATTTCGCTTATATTGCTTTATCAAATGAGTTATCGTGTAACATAGCGTGTAGATATAGACAAAACCGTTGATATATTTGATGTTGATAAGTAGCCTCAAGGAACCGATTTATGCTGATTGAACATGACATTACTGACGTATGTGTTGGAATGTATGTGGTCGAAATCACCGAGCCTAAAGATACGTTTTCGCTCACTAAGCCGGGAGTGCTTAAAAACGAGCGTGTCATTGAAGCATTAAAGCGTAAATCCGTCACTAAGCTATTAATTGATACGAGTAAAACAGAAGTCATTACTGAACAAACGACCACCAGCATTACAACACAGAAAGCACCGCCATCTCGTCAAATCTTGCCCGCTCGACCAGCAACAAAGCCTAATTTTTTCAATCAAGAAATCGTTAGAGCACGCCAGGTATTTAACGAGTCAAAAGATATTCAGAAAAAGCTATTCCACAATGCGCAGCATGGTTTGCCGTTGGACATGGGGCCTGTTCAAAAAATTACCACCGAATCGACCGATCTTATCTTTAATAATCCCAATGCCTTATCGTGCGTGATTAACATACGTAATAAAGACGAATATTTATTGGAACACTCGGTATCTGTGTCTGTATTAATGACCATGTTTGCTGTTTATAAAAAAATAGACAAAGACATTGTGAATCAATTAGCCGTAGGCGCATTTTTACATGATGTGGGTAAAATCATGATCCCCGATCGGATTTTAAATAAACCCGACAAACTCACCGATGAAGAGTTTCATATCATGAAAACTCATGCCAGTTATTCAATTGAAATAATGAAAAACACCCCAGGCATTAGTCCATTAAGTTTAGAAGTTGCCAGTTTGCACCATGAAAAACTCAATGGCCAAGGCTACCCTTTTGGGGTACCTGCTGAAAAAATCACACTGTACGGAAGAATGATTAGCATCTGTGACATCTTTGATGCACTGACCTCGCACCGTTGTTATAAACAAGGATATGCTCAAGTCAAAGCCTTTAGCATATTACGCGCACTGGCCGATAAAAATGAACTCGACAAGGAGCTAGTCGATCAATTTATTCGCTGTATGGGGGTTTACCCTGTCGGGTCAGTGGTGCAATTAGAATCTAACAGATTGGCCATTGTTGAAGGCCATAACCCTAAAGATCCTATCCGCCCCTTAGTAAAACCGTTCTACCATTTAAAGCCAGATCATTTTGAAGCAGGCCAGAAAATTGACCTGGCCACCGTCACCGACGATCTGATTGTAAAATGTGTTCGGGCTGACGATTACAATCTTAATATGGAACAAATTATCGAGTTTCTGGCACACGAAGGTTAACTCGAGCGCACAAAGTCTTAGCTGTTTTCATGCTAACGAGTGCCCTTTTTTAGACCAAATAAGTAACCTATCAGGTTAAAAGGTTTGATTACCCAGTAGCACAGCGCGGCACAAATGATCATGCTGCTTACAAGTAAACTGAACGATTTTACCATGATCCCTGCCTGCCACTGCACAATATAAAACGCCAACAGCACAATGACCGTTTGATGCAAAATATAAAATGGATAAATGAGTTCATTGGTTTGCTTCAGCCAGATGGGGGTTTTGTTAAGATACGCACTGGCAAATCCGACCATGGTCAATAATCCAGACCACGACACTAAACAGCACATAAACCACCAAATCTGCCAGCGAGCCGTTAACGACAAATACCCACTTAAGTCTGGCGAGTAATAGTAGGCATAAAACAGTAACGTGCTAATAAGTAAACTGATTAAATAGGTGCGCCGATGCAAAGCCAATGTTTGCCAAACACGCGCACGCTGCATAAAACTCATGCCTGCAAAAAAGAAAAACACATAAAACACGCTCAGAGACAGGTTTTCAATATGATGACTGTCATCGGGCATCAGGTATTTTGCCCAGCCTCGGATCAGTGCCAACACGATAACTAACGCCAGTAACCCCCATTTAAACTGACTTAATCGCTCAAGCCAATTGAGCCAACTTTTGCCTATCTTACTGGCTAAAAAGTGTTTAAAAGGAATGGCCAGTAGCATAAATACCAGCAGAAATTCGATAAACCATAAGTGGTTGGTATCAAACGACAGCATGAGCTGACCGTAGGCTGATAAAAACGAATCATAATCGGCGATATTTTCGATATAGTTTTGCGGCGGTACAATCAATATCATCCCCACCAGCAATGGTATAAATAACCGATGAAATTTACTGATCATAAATGACTTTGCCGACATTTTTTGCAGTAACAATAAACTACCGGCCCCTGCGATAAAAAATAACGTTTGCAGCCTCAGCTGTTCGAAATAAACCATTATGTCATCAAGCACTTTGCTGGACTCATTGTTCATGACATGCCAGTCATCACCATTGAATGGCATAAAGACATGATGCAGAAAAACAGCAAAAATCAATATCACCCGTAACCAATCAAGTTCACAATAGCGTCTACTTTGGGGTAAAGCCTTGTCCATAATCAATGCCTTCCTCTGGCTTATTCGTGTAGAAGTATGCCGTGTTGGTGTAGTGATCAATATCAGCAATAAAATACTATTAAGGCTATTTTAGGGCACGAGTGGCATACGGCAACAAAAAGCCCGATTTTTACTAGGCCATACCTTTTGCAATGCTTGGTTGATTAGCGATGACAAGCGCCACAAAAGCATCGACCGTAGCACTGTGATTAGTTGACTTGACATGCAACTGTGTCGCAATGGATTTATGCGCATCAGTAAGCGTTAAAAAATGGCAACCTTGGCGGTATAATTTACTAATACAATACGGCGCAATAGCCACGCCTAACCCCGCGGCCACCTCGGTGAGTAAGGTTTGCATATGCCGAGGCTGGCTCACAATATTGGCTGAAAACCCAGCTTGTTTACACAACATAATAGTGTCATCAAACAAGCCGACGGCTTCATCTCGATGGAATATAATTAATTTTTGTTGCTGTAACTGGCTCAACGCAATCTCAGTGTATTGGGCTAACGGGTGGTGTGCTCCGACAACGGCAACGAGCTTGTCGATATAGATATCGGTACTGATAAATTCATCTTGGATCCCTGTTGGTAATGGCCGAGAAAAACCGACATCAATTTGATTATGCTTAAATGCTTCTATTTGTTCTGTCGCGGTCATCTCAAATAAACTGACATGCACATCAGGGTGATGCTCAGAATAATCACGAATAAGATCTGCCATAAAACTTAAACAAGCTGAACTTAAATAGGCAATGTTTAACTCGCCCATCTGCCCTTGTTGCGCGCGCTTAACCTGATCTTTGGCTTTATCAGCTAAGGCAATAATTTGTTTTGCGTCATGCAGTAACTGCTCACCTGCGCTGGTAATGATGACTTCGCGCGAGTTACGAATAAACAGCGCCACTCCAAGCTCGTCTTCAAGCATGGCGATATGTCGGCTAATGGCAGGCTGTACCGTGTTGAGTTCGCGCGCGGCAGCTGAAAAACTCTGATGTACCGCAACGCTAATAAAACTCTTTAATGTTTTAATGTCCACAACCACCTCAAATACATAATTTGTATAGATTCTATAAAATAATAACATTTTTGTTATAGATCCATTGTGTTTATTCTACAAGCAATCTGATTTAAGGCTGTAAAAGAGAGGAAACACCATGCAAAGCTTACAACAGCAAACCGATGCGAAAATCGCAGAAGGAAGACAAAAAAATCCTGCGTTTATGCAAAAAGTAGACGACATCATTGCTCAATCAAAATCGTTTCTACAAGGTAACGACGCGTTAAAACTTGCACAAACAGCGCCTCAATTTTCACTGCCTAATGCCAATGGACAAACCATTTCATTGGCTAATTTATTGCAAAAAGGCCCTGTGGTGGTGACATTTTACCGTGGCAGTTGGTGCCCATATTGCAATTTACAACTGCGGGCATTGCAAGCACGCTTGAGTGATTTTAACGCCCTCGGCGCCCAGCTTGTTGCGATTAGCCCGCAAATACCCGACGGTACAATGACTCAAGATGAAATCAGCAAGTTGGATTTTGAGGTGCTATCGGATCAAGATGCAACAGTCGCAGCGCAATTTGGCGTCGCCTGGCAGGTTCCTGAGTTTTTGAGTGAGCATATGCGCGTAGATCGCGAGCTGGACTTAGAGGCCATTAATAATGGCAACAGCAAGATATTACCCATCCCGGCAACGTTTGTGATTAACCGCGAAGGCAAAGTGACCTGGCGCTTTGTGGATGTTGATTACCGCACCCGCTCAGAGCCCGACGATATTATCAATGCACTGTGCAAACTGAAAAACGCCTAGCAAAGACCCAAGGATATTAGGACACAACATGACTCGTTTATCTGCACTGGGCAGCGTTGCCCTACTGTGTATTGCCAGCCTCACTATTATGGTCGGTGCTGTTGTAACACCTGGTTTATTAAGCATATCAAACGCTTTAGATATTAATGACTATTCGGTATGGCTGGTTACGTTTCCAGCATTAGGGGCAGTGCTTTTTGCCCCTTTTGCAGGTAAAGCAATAGATACCTTTGGCGCTTATCAGGCCTTAATATTGGGCTTGCTGCTTTATGGCTTCCTTGGCTTTAGCGTGTATTGGCTACACGGTCCTTGGTGGGTATTGTCAAACCGTATTCTCTTGGGGGGCATAACCGCATTGGTCATGGCAAGCAGTACGGTATTAATTTCGCAGTGGTACGCCGGAAACGAGCGTTTAAAAATGATTGCTAAACAAGGTATGGCCATTGAATTAGGTGGAGTCTTGTTTCTCTTTTTAGGGGGTAAATTAGCAAGTCTTCACTGGGCGTATCCCTTAAGTTTATATTTAGCAGCTTGGCTGTTTTTGTTATTGCTTGTGTTATTTGTACCGCGTAAACACCCAACCCAGAGACCAGAATCAAATAGTGACGATCACCACGTGAATCAAGGATTGTCGCTAAACCATGTTTACCTGTTTGCCACTTTAGCCATGGTAGTATTTTTTACTGCCATTGTTGTGTTACCCAATAGCATGGCTAAGCAAGGTTATCATGAAGATCAAGTGGGTACATTACTGGCCTTTTTGTCATTAGTGGCGGTAGTTTCTGCCCTATTCATGCCTAAAATAAGCAAACTCATTGGCGTGATAGCTCTGTTAAGTGTAGCGTTTGCAGCTTTTGCCGTTGCACACTTATGCTTTGCCAACGCACAAAGCTTAACAGTGTTATTTATTGGTGCTGTTTTTGCAGGAATGGGCTTTGGTTTTACGATCCCGTTACTTAATCACATGACAGTGGAAAAAAGCCCAGCCAACGCCAGAGGAAAAAACCTGTCTTTCTTTGCCATGGCGGTATTTGGCGGTCAGTTTATCACCTCGTTTGTTGAATTTATTCCAGGTGATACTACCGCCCGTTTTTACGCAAGCGCCTTACTTGCCAGCCTAGTGGTTTTGGGATTAAGTGTAATGCAATATAGCGACACTAAAGCCGTTAACAGATTGACCGCAAAATAAAATGCTGATAAGCACTCTTCATTTCTGACGCGGTGTCACTGTCGTTCAGAGTCGACTAACGGATTAAACACCGCGGTAAAATCAGCGTATCTTTGCGACAAATCAACACCTTCACGCTGCCTAAAATGACAACATATTGTTATGTTGTCATTTTTTGTTCTAGCGCACAATTTTTTACCACCCATGTGATATGTTTACAAAAGGGGTAAATATAAGGGACGGTAAAAATGCAAATACTCTCAACACAATACATCAAAACACTTTTACCGCCTCGACAAGACAATAGCCATAAATTGACATTTGGTCATGTGCTTAATATTGCAGGCTCAATACATTATCGAGGTGCGGCTTATTTGTCGAGCGTGGCGGCACTGCGTATGGGTGCAGGTTATGTGACCTTGGCTAGTAGCCCCGGGGTTTGTCAAAGCGTGAGTGGATTAACACCCAATATTGTTATGCATCCCTTGTTAACTCGCCCAATTGTCTATGCCAAGATAAATCCAACTATGCCTGAGTCTATGTCTTTTGGACTACAGTCTATCGATACTGAGTCAATCGATGTAAAAGCGTTAACGCAAATACACACCTTATTAGAGAAAGCATCGGTTATCACTGTGGGCAGTGGCTTAAGTATTGCTCAGAGTAAAGATGAGTATATCGCCTCAGCGACACAAACCAGCAATATGGAAATTGCAGAGGGCAATCATGGTTTTTTCTTTGCCTTACTTGGCGCACTACAAACACGTAGCCAAAGTATGGTATTTGACGCTGATGCGCTCAATTTTATGAGTCATCGATTACATCAGCCTCCACGTCAATCCAACACACCATTACTCTTTCCCAAAAACAGTATTATTACCCCACATCCTAAAGAATTGGCGCGCCTACTGAATATAGACGTTGCAGCAATCCAGGCCGATCGTGTGCACTACGCAACAAAGGCTGCACAACAATTTCGCGCTGTTGTGGTATTAAAAGGTCACCATAGCGTGATAAGCAATGGAGACTCCACCTTTATTAACCCAACAGGTAACAATGCACTGGCCAAAGCTGGCACGGGAGATGTGTTAACAGGAATGATTGGCGGATGCTGCGCCCAAGGCATGAGCCCATTTAATGCCGCATGTCTTGGGGTGTTTTTACATGGTTTATGTGGTGATTTAGCCGCAAGTGATGTCAGTAACTATTGCGTGCTTGCCAGTGATCTCATTGACTATATCCCAAAAGCTATCAAACACTTATTAACGCTGTAAATTTAAATGCTTCAAGTTTGTATCGTACTTGCATTTTTTAACAGTCACTCGCTGCGATTTATATACTTAACCTGAGCTCGGGATAAGGGATGAACTTATACTATTTAAAATCAACATGTTACCCATTATCACTTTCAAGCTTGTCATTTGTTCTGCTAACAAGGCGAATTGACGCGTCAATAGCTAGCCTATTGTAAGTCGATTCAACGCTGTGAGCAGGGCAAAGGACTGTTTGAAAGGCATTTATTATCCAGAGCTGAGGTTACTCAACTAAAAATACTAACAAAAAAGCTCACCATTTCTGATGAGCTTTTCATTCCCCCTTACACCGCAGGGTTAATTATGCCGTTTTTAAGGCCGCTTCTAATGGCAAAGTGAGTCCATTTGCATCAAAGTGTAACACTTTGTCTGGCGAGGCATTAAGGTATACCTTGTCACCATATTGAATGTCACAATTACCGTCCGCACGTACCGTCAAGGTATCACCGCTTTCAATGTGAACATGCAAAAAGGTTTCTGACCCGAGATGTTCAATAACACCAACAGTTCCATGCCACATACCGCTGTCTTTTGAAATAACAAGATGTTCTGGGCGAACACCTATGGTCGCGGTAGGATTATTATCAGCAGATTTTACATTCATAAAGTTCATTTTAGGTGAGCCAATAAAGCCTGCAACAAACTGGTTAACCGGTTTATTATATAATTCTAGAGGCGTACCGACTTGTTCAATAATCCCGGCATTAAATACCGCAATGCGATCTGCCATTGTCATCGCCTCGACCTGATCATGTGTGACATAAACCATGGTTGTAGCTAAACTCTTATGCAGTTCAGATATCTCTAAACGCATGTTGACCCGCAAAGAAGCATCTAAGTTTGATAAAGGTTCATCAAACAAAAAAGCCGACGGTTGACGAACAATCGCTCTACCAATTGCGACACGTTGACGTTGGCCACCAGAAAGTTGTCCTGGTTTACGGTCAAGGTAAGTGTCTAGGTTTAATATCTTTGCCGCATTTGCAATTTTCGTTTCAATTTCTTCAGGGCTCATTTTGGCCTGTTTAAGCGGAAATGCGATATTATTTCGCACAGACATGTGCGGATACAAAGCATAAGACTGAAACACCATCGCTAAGCCACGCTTAGAAGGCGGCGTATCTGTGGCATCTTTACCGTCAATTTCAATGGTGCCACTCGTGGTATCTTCTAGCCCTGCAATCATGCGTAAAAGTGTCGATTTACCACAGCCAGAAGGCCCAACAAACACAATAAACTCACCATCTTTAATCTCAAGATCAATTGGTTTAATCACGTTCACTTTGCCAAAACTTTTTGTCACTTGTTTTAATGTAATGCTACCCATTTGAATTCTCCTATTTTACTGCGCCGAAACTCAGCCCACGCACTAATTGTTTTTGACTAAACCAACCAAGTATTAAAATCGGCACAATGGCCATTGCAGAGGCAGCAGACAACTTGGCATAAAATAACCCTTCAGGGCTGGAATAACTGGCAATAAATGCCGTTAATGGTGCAGCATTTGCAGCAGTAAGGATCAACGACCAAAACGCCTCATTCCAGGCTAAAATGACGTTAAGTAACAAGGTCGATGCAATACCGGGTAACGCTATTGGTAATAACACATGAAAGATTTCATCAATAATATTGGCACCATCCATTCTCGATGCTTCTAAAATTTCATTCGGGATCTCTCTAAAGTAGGTATAGAGCATCCATACCATGATAGGGAGATTGATCAGGGTCATCACAATCACTAATCCAATTTTAGTGTCAAGCAAGTCAAAATCGCGAAACAGCATGTAAATCGGAATAAGCACGCCAACAGGAGGCAGCATTTTGGTTGATAACATCCACATCAACAGATTTTTAGTGCGTTTATTTTGTACAAACGCCATAGACCATGCCGCAGGAATGGCTATCAGCAATCCCAATAAACTTGAGCCCAATGAAATAACGACAGAGTTCCAAAAATGGTCGAAATATGGAGAACGAGCAAGCACATCTCGATAGTTTTCTAATGTCCAATCAAACATCAATAAACTTGGGCTCGCAGAAATCGCTTCAGCCTCGGTTTTAAAACTGGTTAGTATTGTCCATAAAATCGGAAAAAATATTAAGCCACTGATACCCCAAGCTAAAATGGTATAAATGAACTTTGACTTATTGCTTTTGTTAATAGCCATAGTTTAACCCTCCAAATTTTTACCGATTAAACGCATTAAGAAAATCGACACAATGTTGGCAAGGATCACCGCAACAATACCACCAGCAGAACCACCACCCACATCAAACTGCAGTAAAGACTGAGTGTAGATAAGGTAAGTAATGTTGGTTGATGCATATCCGGGACCGCCACTGGTTGTGACCAATATTTCGGCAAAAATAGACAATAAAAATATTGTTTCAATCAAAATAACAGCAGTAATTGCGCGTGATAAATGCGGCAGCACTATGTATAAAAACTTACTAATAGGCCCTGCACCATCTAAGTCGGCGGCTTCTAGTTGCTCACGGTCAAGCGACTGAATTGCAGTTAACAAGATTAATGCCGCAAAAGGCAACCACTGCCAAGACACAATAATAATGATAGAAAACAACGGCATTTGAGCAAAAAAATCAATTGGATCGACACCAATCCATGTCGCAAAGTGAGCAAACAACCCATTAACAGGGTTCATCAACATGTTTTTCCAAACCAATGCAGACACAGTAGGCATCACAAAAAAGGGTGCCAACACCATAATACGCACATAGTTTCGGCCCCAAATCGCTTGGTCTAATAACACCGCCAAGCCAATACCGCCAACCAGGGTAATAAACAGCACGCCAGTGACTAATAGCAGCGTATTAAAAAACGATTCGATAAAAGCCGGATCAGTTAAAAAGAATTCATAGTTAACAAACCCAATGAATTCATCATTACCGGGGGTTAACAAATTGTAATCTAAAAATGAAAAGTACAACGTCATGCATAGCGGTACGATCATCCAAGCCAACAGTAGTAACACTGATGGGAATAACATCAACCGAGCAAGCGAGCGTGAATTTGTCGTAGCCATAACCTAGACCTTTTGATAAACAACTTCGGATCAAGTCACACAATAAACATCAAACTCACTGTTATTCCCCTTGTTATCTTTTTAATAAGGGATAAATATCATGGCAAATTTTATGCTAGTCAGGTCAAACTATAGTTTAACCTAAGGCTTTTATTGCTGATTTAACCTGAAGTGAAATACTAAAAACGGATAAGTGTTCACCACTTATCCGTTATCAATACAGATTTATTTTTTAGGGTAACGCGCTTTTTTCATTGCACGTTCAACTAAACGTTGTGAACTTTCTAGCGCTTGTTTTACGGTAAGTTGCCCCGTTAAAGCCGCTGAAAATTGTTGCCCTACCGCAGTACCAATTCCTTGAAACTCAGGAATCGCCACAAACTGAATACCCACGTAAGGAACCGGTTTAACCGTAGGATTAATTGGATCGGCAGATTGAATAGACTCTAGAGTAATTTGCGCAAAAGGAGCGGCTTTTATGTACTCAGGATTGTCATACAATGACGCACGGGTTCCTGGTGGCACTTTTGCCCAGCCTTTTTTCTCTGCCACTAACGCCGAATACTCTTTTGATGTCGCCCAGCTAATAAACTTCATGGCTGCATCCGATTTAGTGCTGCTTTTCGGCACAGCTAAGGTCCAAGCCCACAGCCAATTACCACGCTTACCTAAGCCATTATCTGGTGCTAATGCAAAGCCGACTTTATCAGCAACTTCTGAGTCTTTCACATTGGTCACAAAAGCGCCAGCAACCGTTGCATCAATCCAAATACCACATTTACCTGTTTGAAATAACGCTAAGTTTTCGTTAAAACCATTAGCTGAAGAACCTGGAGGGCCCGACTCTTCAAGCAATTCAACATAATACTGTAAGGTTGCTTGCCATTCTTTGCTGTCAAATTGTGGTTGCCAGTTTTCATCAAACCAACGGGCACCGAATGAGTTAGACATTGAAGTAATTAAGGCAACGTTTTCGCCCCAACCCGCTTTACCGCGCAAACAAATACCGTATACACCTGCTTCTTTGTCAGTCATGGCTTTAGCGGCTTGACGAATAAAATCCCAACTTGGTTTTGTTGGCATTTCAAGACCCGCTTTTTGCATTAAATCTTTGCGATACATCACCATCGAACTTTCACCATAAAATGGTGCCGCAAATAATTTGTTATCGACAGTTAAACCACTGCGAATCGCGGGTAACAAATCATCTAAATCGTAATTTTCACCTAGTTTATCTAACTCTGTTAACCAACCTTGTTTTCCCCAAATCGGCACCTCGTAGGTACCAATGGTCATCACATCATATTGGCCACCACGGGTCGCAACGTCTGTTGTGACTCGTTGGCGTAAAATGTTTTCTTCAAGGGTGACCCATTTGAGGGTAATATCGGGGTTTTTAGCTGTAAAATCGCTGCTTAACTCTTGCATGGTGATCATGTCACCATTGTTAACCGTTGCGATAGTGATGGTTTCGGCCAATAGAGACGTGCTGAATAATAACGCGCATCCAGCCACTGCTGATAATTTCATCGACATAATAAATACCTGTATTAATTAATTAAAAGTAAAGGCGCTAGCCGAACTTCACGGCTAACGCATGCTTCAATAATTAGAAAAGATCAACAGCAACTTGTAGCGCACCATTGTTCAGTGCAGGGTTCCACATTGCCGTGGCCGATACAGGTAAGGTAGTACCTAATACCGTTAGGTCTTTATAGTAAGTAAAGCCAACGTTATTGATGTTTGCATCATCAGAGTAAAAATTCTGTTTTTGAACTGGAGAAAAGGCACCACCGACAAAGGCTTTTACGCTATCGCCATCAACGCCTTTCCACACAGGGGCAGACACTTCGATATAGTTGGTGTAAGCGCGCTCATTTTTGCCAGTATCTTCATCTTCAAACTTGTCGATACCTTGCACAATAACCGAATAATAAACAGAAATTGGTGTACTGCCTTCAAAGGTATAACCAACACCAATGTCAGTAAAATTGCCGGTTTTAGATGGATCTGACGAATAATCGAAAATATCAACTTCGCCATCAGGAATCGATGAGTGATTACCATGGTTAACAACTTCAACATAGAAATTGTCGGTAAACTTGTGTGACACGTAATAAGTAAACTCTTTGAACTCACCATTAAATGAGCCGCCACCCCAGAGACCAAAAGTGGTTTTCTTATCTGCTGTTTTATATTCAAGCGAGGCTGCTGTCATTACCCCATCAGTAACAATAAAGCCATGCCATAAATGATTTGTTTTAAGACCAAAGCCTAAATCCCACTCCCCACCTTCTTGAGCCTGAGCTTGCATACCCATACAAGTTGTTAATGCGACAGACGTAATTACTAATTTTCTTTTAATATTATTAAACATAGTAAAACCTTTTTTATAAGTATTGTTATTAAATTACTTTTAGAACGAAAACGCTCTCAGTAGTAGAAATTTATGCCCGATAAAAAATCATTAACGCTCATTTACGTCACAATTTTCCCCTAGACAATCATCACTAAAAAGTAACCTGTTGAGCTCTTGCACCCCAAAATAAGCAATTGCTCAACTACTGAGCATATTCCCACTTAGATTTTTCCTCGTCAATCACTTTAGCAATAAAAAAACACAAAAAATTTAACACTTAAATTTAAGTTGTTATTTAACAAAAGCTTACAACGATTTGATGTTGCATTTTTTTTAAAAATTCAAGTTGTAGGTTAACTAAATACAATGTAGGAGAGGGAAAAACCGAGCTCAACGCAGTTAACAGAGTGCCATTCCATTAAGTGGCGCACCAAAATTGTGCTCATGAAGTGATAAGAACAGTGCAAGTCGAAAGCTAAACGAGATCGCCTAACAATAGGTCAATCCCCTCAAAAAATGAGATGCTTTAAAAACATCGACTTGGTAATAGACCGAATAAAATGATGATGGATATGACGATAAAGAGAAATGGTATTAAGACTTTCAATCAATCAATAAGTCTTTATAAAAATATAAACATAATATGCGCCTCAATGATGCGTATTATTTAGCTGCACATCATTAAAAAGTTAACATCTACAGTCTTTCTCCACAGTTACATCATATTTTCTGCACAATCTCTTTGTACACTCATCTAAAAGTTATGTTGCCAATCATTAACAGGAGACCTACGAATATAACCAATAGCAACTGAATATTAACTTATGGCACTTCAGCATTCAGTTGAGCCTCTTGATAAGAAATTAGACACAAGCTGAGTAAAAATAAACTAATAATGATAAGTAACTCAAATGAATATAATTAATCATAATATTGAACACTTACTATCGCACTTTGATAGCCATAGCCTTGACGACTTAACACATGCAAATTTACAAGATAGAGTGGATTCTAAATTCATTTTACCCTTGGCATATTTACCCACACTGTTGTTAGCAGCGCGTGATCATTACAGCGTATTAAAAATTAATGGAAAGTGTACTTCAAACTACTTTAACCAGTACTTTGACACCCATGAAATGAGCTTTTACAAAGATCATCACAACGGCAAACTAAACCGCTTTAAAGTACGTAAACGCACTTATCTCGACACTCAAACACAATACCTTGAAGTTAAATTTAAAAATAACCATAAACGCACCATTAAAAGCCGGATCCGTTGTCATAACAACGAGCAATCTGCATTGAATAACCAGGGTTTTATTCAGCAGCATTTAGGTTATGACTTTGCTCAACTTTGTGTATCACAACAAGGTGGTTACGAGCGAATAGCACTGGCCAATGAAGCATTACCTGAGCGCTTAACAATCGATTTTAATTTATGGTATCAATCGTCACAGGGACAAGATCGCATCGATCTAACCGGTTTTTTTATTGTGGAATTAAAACAACTAAAGCATTCAAAAAACTCGCCATTTTATCAGTTAATGCCGCAACACTATTTTGCGCCAACGGCATTCAGTAAATACTGTATCGGCTGCATACTACTGCATCAGCAAACCATTAAATACAATCGCTTTAAACCCACATTGATGAAGCTTTCGTCATTGACTCAATCTAACCAACATACTGCATTATGGAGTCATTAACATGACCGAGATCACCTCCAGTTTTATTGTACTGTTTATCGTTAATTTTATATCGATTGTCATGTTGTGTTATGGCTGTTATTTTCGCAGCAATAAAAATGCCACGGTAGCCGGCTCATTTGTATTATTTGGTATTGGGATATTTTTAATTACTTATTTGCTTCATGGCGTTGATATGTCGATGGAGTTTGCATTTGGGCTGTTTGCCGTATTTGGTATGTTGCGTTATCGCACCGACACCATTTCGATAAAAGAAATGACTTACTTATTCATGGTTACAGCCATTGCACTGCTATGCGCAGTGAGTAAATTACCCACCTTAGTGCTGTTTTTAATCAATGCTTTTTTATGTTTTATTGCATTTTTAGTCGATACCCGCTTCTTTCAAGGGCATCATAAAATTCAACGTATTTCATACGAACGTATTGAGAACATCAAGCCTAAAAATAAAGCCTTATTATTAGCAGATCTGCGTGAACGCACTGGATTAGATATCACCAATGTTGAAATAGCCCACATTGATTTTTTAAGAGACACTGCCGAACTTAGCGTTTATTACATTCCCGACAGCCAAAAACAAGTTATCGCCACTCACACTAGCAATCCGGTGGAGGCAAAATCATGAAAAAACTCGCCTCCTATTGTGCACCGGCCTTATTCGTTTTGGCCACCGGCACAAATGCCACAGAATATCCGCAATTTAGCTTGGGTGGTTATATCATGGTCGACCATGATCAGTTTTCTGATCTTTTCCTTGAAGATGAGCAACACTCAAACAATGGCACAGATATTCGCCGTGCAAGATTGAGCACCAAAGCCAAATTAACTGATCATTGGCAAAGTAAATTTCAGGTAGATATTGCTGATGGCAAACTCAATATTAAAGATGCCTATATTCAATATAAAGCAATTGACTGGGCCGACATCACCGTCGGTCAGCAAAAAGAACCCTTTGGTTTGGAAAAACTCACCAGCTCAAGCGATACCTTCATGATTGAACGTAGCATGGTGACGCAGGCACTAGCACCAGGGCGCAGTGTTGGGGTAAAACTTGACGGTAGCCCAGGGGACTTTACATGGAGTTTAGGCTATTTTCAGGATGACAATACGCAAAACAGTAATGCCGTCACGGGTAGGTTAACCTGGGCTTTGGTGGATGATAATGACAACTTTGTGCATCTTGGTTCAGCATTCAGTGAAAGGCAACTCAAAGGGGATGAATTTAGGATTAATGAAACGCTAGAAGTGTATTCAAGTGACTCGTTACTTGAGGGTACTCGCTTAAATGCACAAGAAATGTCATCGTCCAGTGTTGAGTTGATGTGGCAATACTTAGGTGTCGTGTCTATGGCTGAATGGATCGAGACAGATACCGACGACGAAACCCGTGGCAATTACCACTATCAGGGCGGCTATTACCAAATGAGTTATCCCCTTTCGGGTAAAAACCGTCGTTACAAAGCTGGCAAGTTAAGCACAATCAAAGCCAAACACGACTGGGAGCTGACATGGCGAGTTAGCCAATTTGCATTACAGCAAGAAAACCGTAAAGCCCAAACGCTGACAATTGGCGTAAATTACCTTGTGAGTAATGATCTGATGTTCAAAGCGAATGTGATTCGTGCTCGGCATCAAGATGATGGTGAAACCTTTGGCTATGACAATGCATTTGCTTTTAGAGCGCAGTACAGTTTTTAGTGAATAAATACAGATTGCGATAACACTCATTAAGACACTTCAATAATGGAGTGTCTTAATGGTGTTGATTGAAAGCTCATATTGATAAATTGAGCGTTTATTGACTTTGAGTGAGTAAGGTTTCAAGGCACTGCTCTTTGATACCATAAAACGCTTTAATGCCTGCTATTTGAGCTAAAGTGGCTGAATTATCCAGTGAATGCTTACGTTTTTGGGCTAATATCATTTTATTTTTACTGGTGTGCTCCAGTGAAATAAACTCAAACACCTGGGTGTCGTAACCATGCGCCTCGAGCAACAATGCACGTAATCCATCGGTCACCATCTCGGCTTCTTGCCCCATGTGGATACCATGTTGCAGTAAAGGCGCTAGCATTGCAGGACTTTGCATTTGTGGTCGAATTTGTTTATGACAACAAGGCGAACACATAATAATCTCAGCACCAGTGCGGATCCCCATATGCAGAGCATAATCTGTGGCAATGTCACACGCATGCAAGGCAATCATGATATTGATACCTTGAGCTTTAAAATGCTGTACATCACCTTGCTCAAACTTAATGCCTGTTAAGGCTAATTTTTTTGCCGTTTGGTTACATAAATCAACCAAGCCCTGACGCAGTTCAACCCCTGTCACCTGTGTCTTTACTTTGAGTTTATCAGTAAAATAATCATGTACTGCAAAGGTTAAATACGCTTTACCTGAACCAAAATCAGCTATGTGTACTTCATTTTTATCCGCAAGGCCGGTGTTATCGATAGCACGCGATAATACCTCAATAAACTTATTGATTTGCTTCCACTTTCTAGACATTGACGGAATAATGTCACCGACAGCATCGGTAATACCCAACTCGTGCAAATAAGGCCGATGTTGTTCAACAAAGCGCTTTTTTTCTCGGTTATGCGACATTGCCATCTCGGCCCCAGGCATTGTGTTATCGCTGGATTTGGGCGCATTTTTATTGCGGTACTTATTAATGAGCACTTTACCTTTTTTACTGATACTCAACTGCACTTCCCACTCTATTGTGGTTAAGTGTGCATTTTGAAAGTCACCCAGCAACCACTGCTCAAAAAGAGCACCAGCGTTAGAGATCTCAACATTTTTGGTGATATGGTTAGTACGATATTGATAAAGACAGGATGCAAACCGTTTATCCTTAAGCTCAACACTACGCACCGCAATACGATTAAGCTCTTTGTCATCGCCACGGTATTTAGAAAATACCAAACGCTGTAAGGTGTTGTCGGTTAATGCAATTACGCATTCTTGCACAAAGCTATTGAGTTCAGAAGAAGTAAGGTTTGACATTAAAATCTCATTTTACGTGTAATCATTAAAGCGCTGTAGCACCTAAATATCTGCATCATATTGTATAATGCATTAGCAAGACCCGCTATTCTACACCATGTAAGCGGTACTATATGCCTAATAATCATGCTTACGCCATACACACTTTATCTTAAGGTTAACAACACGGAGGCGAAGTGCCGTTACAAAGAGTGCCGTTAGAAGGATTGCAGTTACAAGAAGTGCCGTTACATCATGAGCCTCATGTGAGTCAATGACACGCTAAACTACCTGTATATCCGCGTGTAATGAGATAATACCATTCCGCGTTAGTAAGTGATCTCTCAGCGAGAATTTAAAAGGGCTTAAACAAGGCGAATGACTGAATGAATAGTTTTTCTCTTTCGAAGTCATGCAACGCAGTGTAAGCCCTTTTAAAACTCGCCTGAAAGGAATGCCCCAGCCGCTTTTGCTTTACGTTCTCGCTATTTGAAAGGGAACAACCATTACTGCATAGCGACGCCTTAATCAAAAACCGCTGGACGCATTCTGAGTGGTCACTTATTAATCCGGAATGGTATAACCAATAGCAAGTACTTAAAAGCTGAATGTGTTGACCTTGTTCAACAAACGCATAAACTCTTGTTGCTCGCTTTGAGTTAGTGCAGCTAAAAAGCGTTCATTAACCCATTGGGCTTCATGAATTAAGTCTTGCTCTAGTGCTTTGCCATTGTCGGTTAAAAAGATTTGAAAAGCGCGACGATTGTCGGCTTCTTGATGCCGGGTTATAAACCCTTGCACCTGTAACGTATCAAGCAAGCGAGTCATGGTGTAGTTGGCCACGTCACAACGTTTAGACAGCTCTGTTTGGCTCAAACCTTCTTCTTGCCACAGGGTGAACAATACAGGCCACAGTTTACTGTCTAACTCATAGCGTTTTAAACGCGTATCAAGTTCTTGCTGTAAGGCAATGTTAAGATGGGCAATCAGGTAACTTAAACTTTCATAACGTTTCAAATGATACCTCCTACATCGTCATCCGTGTGTTGACTCCCGGCAAGCCTAGAATCCAAATATCAATAACAATGTCAAACACACTTGAACAGTTTTAGATTACCATTTCTATACGTTAAGAGAAGCTATTTTAGTCAAAAGATAAGTAATCATTAATGTACCTGTAGTAGCAAGCACGATTTAGCTGACCAACTAACCCTCTGATTAATTGAATATAAATCCCATCATCTGTGACATGAACGTCTTGTATTTTTACCGCAGCCAACTCAGTACCAATACTGGTGCTAAAGACCAATTCGTCGGTTGATTGCTCAGGTAAATGATAATCCACCAGCATTAATGGATAAGAGGTGACGCTAACTCTGACTTTTTCAACTGGGGTGATAAGGTAATACTCATTATCGATACAATGCAAGATACGGCTAAACAGTGCCGCAAATTTGGCTGGCAATGGGCTGTTAAGATACAGCCAATCGCCATTTTCCTGAATATGAAACAGCACATCATCACTGCATAAAGCGACACCATCTGGATGGGTAAATGCGTTTAATGCCGTGTTTTCATGTGCCATTTTATATGCCTTATCAGTGCATTAATTGATTAGCTTAAGCAATGCTTCAATTGGATGTTGAGGTTTAAAGCCTGCAAAACGCTTTACTTGGCTACGACAAGAATAACCTGAAACTAATACCTGGCTATTTTCAGCAATCTTATCAATGCTTGGTTGCCAAGACATTTCAAATAATTGCTCTGAACGCTCAAGATTATCCAGTTCATGGCCATAAGTGCCTGCCATACCACAACAGCCTAAATTTACACTATTTAATTTGGCTCCAAAATGACTAAAAATGGCTTTCCATTCATTGGCCGTGTTGGGTTTTGCTGTTGATTCGGTGCAATGACTAAACCAAGTAAACTGCGGTGCTTGCTCAGTCACCTTAGCGGCACCGTCACGAGAAGATACAACCGACATAAGCCACTCATTGGCCAATTTAACTTCAAACGGACCACGACGTTGGCCTAATGCCTCTTTATATTCGTCTCGGTAGCAAAGCACTAATGCAGGATCGAGACCCACCATTGGCATACCCAAACCATAAACACGATTTAAAAAGTCAGCGCTATCTTGTGCTGTTTTCGCAAATTTGTCCAAAAAGCCTTTAATGTGTGTTGGCTTACCATTGGGTTTAAAGGGCAATAACACAGGTTTAAAACCTAATTTTTCAATTAATTGAATAAATCGGTATACCAAACCTGCATCGTAAAAACTGTTAAACGGATCTTGCACCACCAATACATATTGACTGCGTTCGGCCTCAGGGATTGCACTTAATGCATCTAAATCATAACCGCGGCTAGCATGGCCATCTAGACGCTGTTTCAGTGTAGGAACCGATAATTTAGGTGCATCAACATAACCAATGGCTTTTTTAATTACCCATTGGCTAAGTGGATTTTGCGATGCAAAGTTAGTCACTTTTGGCATAGTCGCCATTAAAGGCAATGAATCTTCGATGCCAGCAACCAGATAATCTTTAACAGGTCTTAAATAGCGTTTATAGTAAATATTAAAGAATTGCGCTCTAAACTTTGGCACATCCACTTTTACTGGGCATTGACTTGAACATGCTTTACAAGCCAAACAACCTTTAAGTGACTCCATCACCTCATGTGAATAGTCGTAATCACGTTGGTTATTAAGGGTGTTTTGAGTACGTTGCATCCAGCCTAGGGATTTTGACTTTGCTAATGCATCAACATCGACGCCCTCTGCTTCTAATAATCTCAACCATTCACGCATCAACCCTGCGCGGCCCTTAGGCGACTGCACCCTATCACCTGTTGCTTTAAACGATGGGCACATAGGTGAATAACTGCTGTAATTAAAACACAGGCCATTACCGTTACAATTCATCACATCGGGAAAGGCATTACGTGTTTGGATTGGAATTTGCCTGTCGAAACTGCCACGTTTGGCACTGTCAACATTGTACATTAATGGACCAGATTGTGGTGGTGCCACTAACTTGCCAGGATTAAGCCTGTTATCAGGGTCAAACCAGCCTTTAATTTGCTCAAGCGCCCCATAAAGCTCATCACCAAACACTGCTGGGCCGTATTCACCGCGTACACCTTTACCGTGTTCGCCCCACATTAATCCGCCATATTTAAGCGTTAATGCCGCAACTTGATCAGATATCACTTTTAACAGTTTTTCGTCGGCTTGATCGCACATATCAAGTGCAGGCCGTACGTGTAAAACGCCCGCATCAACATGGCCAAACATGCCATATTGTAACTGATGGCTGTCCAGTAGCGCACGAAACTCCATAATGTAGTCGGCTAAGTTTTCTGGAGGTACGGCTGTATCTTCAGCAAATGCCAAGGGTTTACGACTGCCTTTGGTTGCGCCTAATAATCCAACAGCCTTTTTGCGCATGGCATAAATACTGTCAATATCTACACGATTCTCAATGACTTGAAAACCCACCAAACCAAATTGCTGCTGCGCTAATTGCTCGGTCAGCATGGCTTCTAGTTGCGCAACTTTGTGTTTAACTTCATCATCGTCACCAGCAAATTCCACCATATTAAGACCTTCAATGATCTTATTGGGTACAGCCTTAATATGTTCGGCAACCGAATGCCAGATAATGTCTTCACGGGCTAGGTTAAGTACTTTGGAGTCGACCGTTTCAACCACGGTTGCGTTGGCTTGCACTAACGATGGAGCATGACGCAGCGCTGATTCAAATGAATCATATTTGATGTTTACCATTATCCGGGTTTTAGGTAACGGCGTTAAATTAAGCTTGGTTTCAGTAATAACAGCGAGAGTACCTTCTGAGCCCGCTAAAATACGTGACAAGTCAAACTGTGTTAATTCATCATTCCACACGTGCTTTAAATCGTAACCCGTTAAAAAGCGGTTCAATTTAGGAAAACGTTCAATAATCGTGTCGCGTTTTGCTCGGCACAGTTGTGCGATGTTGCTGGCAATGGTATTGGCTAATTGATTATCACCAAAAGGTTGTTGCTCAAGCGAAGTGTGGTCTAGAGGCGTTGTGCTCAGTACACTGCCATCAATCAGGACACTGGTAATACCTAAAACATGGTCTGAGGTTTTACCGTACACCAATGAGCCTGCACCAGAGGCATCTGTATTAACCATACCACCGATAGTCGCCCGGTTAGAAGTTGATAAATCTGGACTGAAAAAGAAACCGTGCGGGCGCAGTGCATCATTTAATGCATCTTTTACCACACCAGCTTGTACCCTAGCCCAGCCTTCTTCGGCGTTAATTTCAAGTACTTGGTTTAAATGACGAGAAACGTCTAAAATCAGCCCGTGAGTTAACGATTGGCCATTGGTGCCGGTACCGCCACCACGAGCACTAAAAGTAACCTGTTTGTATTTAGCTTGTGCTGCTAATGATAACACCAGTTCAACATCCTGTTGATGCAGAGGGTATATCACGGCTTGCGGCAAAAATTGATAAACCGAATTATCGGTCGCCTGGATAAGCCGCGCACTGTAACGCTTGTCTATTTCACCCTCAAACTCACTTTGTTCAAGCGCGTCAAGATACTCAAGATAGATAGGTTCTAATGTTTGTTTATGTGATAGCAAAGGTAACATAGAGGGCTTATTATTTTATTGATGTATTGCTGTCATTATAAACAAAAAAAAGCCGCTAAAAAGCGGCTTTTATGACAACTTGATAAAATTGCAGGTTGAAGTGCAATTTTAAACACTATTTAAGCAAGGTTAACCATGTGCTTGGGCGAGATATAGCCAGGTATCGATCACTGTGTCTGGGTTTAATGACACTGTGTCGATGCCTTGCTCGACTAACCAAGCGGCAAAGTCAGAGTGATCAGATGGGCCTTGTCCACAAATCCCCACATAAGCACCTTTGGCTTTAGCGGCTTTAATGGCCATTGATAATAATGCTTTAACAGCATCATTACGCTCATCAAACAGATGACTAATAATACCTGAGTCGCGGTCTAACCCTAGTGTAAGCTGCGTTAAATCGTTCGACCCGATAGAGAAACCATCAAAATGCTCAAGGAATTGGTCAGCTAATAAGGCGTTAGACGGCAATTCACACATCATGATAACGCGTAAACCATCTTTACCACGCTCTAGACCTTGCTCTTTAAGTAGCTCGATCACCTGTGACGCTTCACTTACTGTGCGCACAAATGGGATCATCACCTCTACGTTAGTTAAGCCCATTTGGTTACGAACGCGTTTAATCGCTTCACATTCTAATGCGAAACAATCGCGGAATGATTCAGAAATATAACGGCTAGCACCACGGAAGCCCAACATTGGGTTTTCTTCGTCTGGCTCGTAACGATCGCCGCCTACTAAGTTAGCGTATTCGTTAGACTTAAAGTCTGACATACGCACAATCACTTTTTTCGGGTAGAAAGCCGATGCGATAGACGCGATACCTTCAACCAAGCGAGCAACATAGTATTCAACTGGTGAGTCGTAACCGGCAATCATGTCATTGATTTCAGATTGTAACTCAGCGGTTTGGTCGTTAAATTCAAGTAATGCTTTAGGGTGAATACCGATCATGCGGTTAATGATAAATTCTAAACGCGCTAAACCCACACCTTCATTAGGTAAACGAGCAAAGTCGAAGGCACGATCTGGGTTACCCACGTTCATCATTATCTTCATTGGTAATGAAGGTAAGGTATCAACACGGTTGGTAATAACTTCAAATTGCTGCTGGCCTGAGTAAATCAGGCCTGTGTCACCTTCTGCACATGAGACAGTCACGAGATCGCCGCTCTTAATACGGTCAGTCACATCGCCACAGCCCACCACCGCTGGTACACCCAGTTCACGTGCAATAATTGCAGCATGACAAGTACGGCCACCACGATTAGTCACAATAGCGCTGGCGCGTTTCATGATAGGTTCCCAATCAGGATCGGTCATGTCTGTTACCAACACATCACCTGGCTCAATTTGGTCCATATCTTCAATTGACGCTAATACTTTCGCAACACCAGTACCAATTTTGTGACCAATAGCGCGACCTTCACAAATCACATCGCCTTTGGTTTTAAGATGGTAACGTTCAATTAGTTGTACGTCTTCACGGCTACGAACGGTTTCTGGACGCGCTTGAACAATATACAACTTACCGTCGTTACCGTCTTTTGCCCATTCGATATCCATCGCACGGCCATAGTGTTGCTCAATGATCATCGCTTGCTTTGCAAGCTCCATGACTTCAGCATCATTAATGGAGAATGTACGGCGCTGCTCTACTGCGACGTCTTCAATTTTGACTTGTTTACCATGAGATGCGTCATCAGAATAAACCATCTGAATTAACTTGCTACCAATGTTGCGGCGCACCACAGCATCGTGACCTTGAGATAAAATTGGCTTATGAACATAAAATTCATCAGGGTTAACCGCGCCCTGTACAACCATTTCACCTAAACCAAAAGATGAAGTAATAAAGACCACATCGTTATTGCCTGATTCAGTGTCCATTGTGAACATCACACCAGACGCGGCTTTGTCTGAGCGCACCATGCGTTGTACGCCGGCAGATAAAGCAACACCTTGATGTTCGTAACCTTGATGGACACGATAAGAGATGGCTCGGTCGTTAAACAAAGACGCATAAACATGCTTAATGGCCAGCATGACAGCATCAAAGCCTTTAACGTTTAAGAATGTTTCTTGTTGGCCCGCAAACGATGCATCTGGCATGTCTTCAGCGGTTGCTGATGAACGTACCGCAAATGAGGCGTCTTGCGTTTCACTCGACAGCTGCTCATAAGCTTCACGGATTGCATCTTCAAGTGCAGGCTGGAATGGGGTTTCAATAACCCATTGTCTGATCTGTGCACCTACTTTTGCCAGTTCATTGACATTATCAACATCCAATGTAGCCAGAATGTCAAAAATTTTCTGGTTAACTCCACTTTGTTCAAGGAACTCATTGAACGCATGAGAAGTCGTTGCAAAACCGCCAGGAACTTGAACCCCTGCATTAGCCAGATTGCTGATCATCTCACCAAGGGATGCGTTTTTTCCGCCAACCTTGTTTACATCACCCATGCCTAATTCTTGATACCAGAGTACGTATTGCTGCACAGTTTTATCTCCGCAAGTTTTTTATTTCAGTGGCCACTTCACACGAGGGCAATAGCATCTTACACTCCCATACAACACGCGT
Source organism: Shewanella basaltis (assembly GCF_023283885.1). Taxonomy (GTDB): domain Bacteria; phylum Pseudomonadota; class Gammaproteobacteria; order Enterobacterales; family Shewanellaceae; genus Shewanella; species Shewanella basaltis. Next base: position 69,642 of record NZ_JAKILA010000005.1, on the reverse strand, counting down.
AAATCTATAATTTTATTTGTAATTTTATTACTACAAGAGGTCAGAATGACACCAAGAGTATTCTACATTTCAGATGGGACCGCGATCACAGCAGAGGTTTTTGGGCATGCTGTACTTTCACAATTTCCTATAGAATTTGAAGCACTTACGATTCCTTTCGTCGAAACCATTCAGCGCGCGCAAAAAGTTAAACAACAAATAAATGATTGTTTTATTACAACAGGCGAAAGACCCCTTGTGTTCCACTCAATCATTAATCCTGAAATCCGTAATGTGATATTTTCAAGTGAATGTGTCGATTATGACTTTTTGAACACCTTTGTTGCGCCACTCGAACAACACCTAGGGGTGCAAGCAAAACCACTTTTACACCGTACCCATGGTAAAAGTAATCACGGTTATGAAACCCGTATTGATGCCATTAATTTTGCGATGGAAAATGACGATGGCCAAACCATGAAACACATGGATAAAGCCGATATTATTTTATTAGGGGTATCGCGTTGCGGTAAAACGCCGTCAAGCCTGTACCTGTCGATGCAATTTGGTATAAAGGCCGCAAACTACCCATTTACCGAAGATGACATGGATAACTTAAAGTTACCTGAGGCACTAAAAAGCAATAAATCGAAACTGTTTGGTTTAACTATCGACCCACAACGGTTACATGAAATTAGACAAAGTCGCATGGAAAATAGCCGTTACTCCTCTTTGAGGCAATGCCGTATGGAAGTCAAAGAAGTGGAAATGATGTACAAAAGAGAACGCATTCCGTTTGTTGACACAACAAACCATTCTGTCGAAGAAATAGCCACAAAAATCCTCGATATTACCGGCCTAAAACGTCACATGTTCTAATAGCTAAACAATCAATTCGAATAATATAGCGCATATATCCCCAAAAAAGGCGACTCAACTTAGCGTGATTCGCCTTTAGCTTTTAGAGCAATCTGTTTTTTAGTCACCACAATCCTGGGCTAAGCCTCGCATCTTTAACTTCTTTGGGTATATAATCCCGAGCAATACGATGCAAATGCATCTCACGTTTTCCGGTAAAATGCATGACAATTAAAACAGATGAACTCAGAACAACCCTATTAAGCAAAGTCATTTCTCCAGCTCAGTTGGCTTCAGAATATCCTTTAACTCAGGACGCAGCAGACTACCTAGTAGCCCAACGTCGCGAAGTTGAAGCGATTATTTCTGGCGATGATCAACGTTTATTAGTAATCATTGGCCCTTGCTCAATTCACGACACTAAAGCGGCCTTAGAATACGCACAAAAGCTCGCAGCCCTTCACCATGAGTTAAAAGACGACTTATGTATTTTAATGCGAGTGTATTTTGAAAAGCCACGTACCATTGTGGGTTGGAAAGGCCTCATTTCAGACCCTGATTTAGACGGTAGCTTTAGCCCAAATAAGGGCTTGCGCATGGCGCGCCAATTACTGCAGCAAATTACTGAACTTAAATTACCGATTGCCACCGAGTTTTTAGACATGGTAAACGGCCAGTATATTGCCGATCTTATCACTTGGGGTGCCATTGGTGCTCGTACCACTGAAAGCCAAATTCACCGTGAAATGGCGTCGGCATTGTCTTGCCCAGTAGGTTTTAAAAATGGTACCGACGGTAATATCAATATCGCAGTAGATGCGGTACGTGCCGCACAGGTACCGCATATATTTTACTCACCAGATAAAGATGGTGCCATGGCAGTTTACCGTACTCATGGTAATCCTTACGGCCACATTATTTTACGAGGCGGTAAAACACCTAATTATTCTGCACAAGATATTGAACAAGCACGCGCACAGCTTGAGCAAGTGGGTGTAACGCAACGCATGGTGATCGACTTTAGCCATGGCAACAGCGAAAAACAGCACAAAAATCAATTAAAGGTTGCCGACAACATCATGACGCAAATGCGTGCGGGAAGCACTGCAATTGCAGGTATTATGGCAGAAAGCTTTATGATTGAAGGTAATCAAAAAGTCGTTAAAGGCGAGCCTTTGGTATATGGGCAAAGCATTACCGATGCCTGTTTACACTGGGCTGACTCTGAAAAATTACTACGGGAATTAGCCAAGGCATCCCGCGATCGTAAAAACTTGCTAAGTCAGTAAGTTTGGTTAACTGACACGCAAAAAGTCGGTTTCACCTATTTGCAAGCATCAGCATGCTTGCAAATAAGCATACATCTTCAAAAATGCCAATCGATACAGACTGGCATTTTTTATGGGAGCAAATTAAATGCGGCCTCTCTCATTTCGGTTTTAAATCACGTTGATGTAGATGACGACACCTGCAGTCATTTTCATTGTACTGGGGTTAATGACGCAGCCTAAAAGAGATCATATTCTAATAAGAATGGGTATGACGCTTTTTATGATTCATAACACGCACTATGGTGCGCCAAAGAACCCTGCGATAACTCAGCAAAGCGTTGTTCAATTACCATAAAACTGTCAACCAATGCAGGATCAAAATGGCTACCTCGTCCAGCAAGAATCATATCTTTTGCTTCTTCATGGGAAAAGGGACGTTTATAGCAGCGCGGTGACGTTAACGCATCATACACATCAACTAATGCCACAATCCTTGCTGATAACGGGATTGATTCACCTCTAAGCCCTTTAGGATAACCGCTGCCATCCCATTTTTCATGATGACCTCCTGCGATGTCCCGGCCCATTAACAAAAACTCACACTTTGGGGCATATTTCAACAAACTATCAATCACTTTAGCCCCTTTTACAGGATGTGATTTAATGTGTTCAAATTCTTCTGGGGTTAATCGTCCAGGTTTAAGCAAAATATGATCAGCTATGCCCACCTTGCCAATATCATGCAAAATTGAAGATAAACTAATTTCTTTTATAAATGCCGCGGTTAATTCGTTCGGCACCTGTTCATCCGATAACCTTTGCTTTGCTAACATCTTTGCATACTGCTGCATTCTAATAAGATGTGCACCGGTATCATTGTCTCGGTATTCGGCTAATTTGGCTAACCCGATGACAGTGGCTTGTCTCGATGCGAGTGTCGAATGCAAGGAATGGGTTAATTTACCCAATAAGTATGAAATTGACTGTGTGACTATGGCACAGGTAACGATAAAGTTAATCACCACCACGTACCAAATTATTGTTGAAAAGTGTTCCATGACTGGCCAATGTAACCACTGATAATGAAATGCAATCCCTATGGTAAATAACAGCGCTGTATTAATAACCTGCGCGATAATCGCTGGTCGCTCACCTAGCAACACACTGGTTAATGGGGGAAAAGCGAATAACCAAAAAAAGCCTGCGCCAGAAGGCCCAATGGCAATCAAAAAACCAGCCCCAATCAAAAATGCCAGGCCGCATCCACATAGATATCGAAAATTGTCTGTAATTGAGGGGGAAAATACTGCAAACAACATGATGCCATAAGCCAAAGTATCAAATATTGCCATGTACCAAATACCTTGCTCAATACAAAGGTATACACTGGTAAAATACACCGGAATGCACACTATGATGAGCATGGTAAATAAACGCATGAAAATGGTATGCCGCCAAATAGGCAAAGCATCATCATATTCTAATTGAATAATTTGAGCGGCTAAAGAATCTGACATATACCATCCTTAGTGTGCTAACTAGGCTGCTAGGGCCTGTTGATCTTTCAAGGTTATTTTTGCAGCGAATTGTTGGCCATTACTCATATACAAGTGCGCGGCAGAGACTTTGAGGTGTAGTTATTCTACATAAAAAGTCGATAACGCAGTAAAAATGACCAACAAACGCTGCCCACAGGGTTCGGCTAGAAACGTTTTACTCTTTGTTGAATAAATTTTGCTTAGGTGGCTAGGCTTCAATCCATTCGCCTCGATTAAAACGTTTTTAACTCGAACAAAATTCAACCAGCAAAGATCAACAGACCCTAGCATCAAATGAAACGACACTATGTTAATTTTAGCTAAATTAAGTATTGCGCTAATATGGCAAACAATCAAAAAATCAATTCACCTAAGCTCGAAATAAACAGTAGACTGATATTTTTATAAATCAGTGCATTAATACCAATTCCAGCAATTATCTGGTCATTCAGCAGGAATTCTGTGTCTTCTAGGCAAGTAATAGGATTGTAGGCACAGTTGCTCTCGACAACTGCTCCTGCGTTGTTCTACCTCCTGCATCCATGCAGTCGTCGACAACTGCTCCTGCGTTGTTCTACCTCCTGCGTCCATGCAGTAGTACGTCAAAATGCTATTAAGCAGTATGGAAGGCACAGAAACCCGCCTTGTAGGAGACACTCAGACTGTCCATTTCTTTGTTGCATCGCCTTAAAAGGGAATAACCATTCTTTCAACAATGCGCCTCAAACTGAAAAGTCTGAGTGGCTCTGATTGGTCACATAATTAATGGAAATGGTATAATGCCTTGGGCTTTGATGCTTTTGCATTGTGGAGCAAGTAAAGTGAAACGGCTTTAAATCTGTGAAATGTGGTGAGTTATCTGTAATTAACAGGGTAATGGCGAATGCAAAGGCTTTTACTAGAGCCTGTTTAAATGGAACGAACTCGTCACTAGATGCACATGGTTATGCAATACAGGGCTGGTATCTATGTTTGTCTCAAGGTGTGAGGCAGTATTGCCGCTCTTTATGCTAGACTCAACAGAGCCATTAAAAAAACAGCAAACAGTATAATGTTTTTTACCAGTAGCTACTCTCGGTTAAATAAGCCACTACACAGCTGATTACTGCAGCACAAGCGATAGGTTTAATCCATGATCTTAACTATTCGATACCCGCTACTACTTCTTTTTGCCTTTTTTCACTCGACAATAATGGCAGACAACACTGACCTCAACTCGACGCTTAACGTCAACAATACTCAAGCAAAAGTGTTTTATTTGGTTAGACATGCCGAAAAACTCGCGGGGCAAGACCCTAGCCTTTCGGCTCAAGGTAAACTCAGAGCCATGCGTTTAGCAACAGTATTGTCGAGTACGCCGCTCGCTAAAGTGTTTACCACCGATTATAAACGTACCCAAGAAACAGCACTAACTGTCGCAAAAAGTCAGCACCTTGAAACCACTGTGTATGACCCACACAATCTCCCAAAAACGGCTGAAATACTATTTAAACAACAAGGACACATTTTGGTTGTAGGACACAGCAACACTACAACGGCACTGGCTGAACAGCTTGGGGCAGACAAACAACCCGCAATCAATGATGCAAATGAATTTGATAGACTGTATATAATCACTCTTGATAGCAATAACCGCAAAGTATCCACAGTAATATTGCGTTATTGATGAATCAATATCATGACCCAATACTAGGGCCTGTAGATCTTTCTAGGGTGTTTTTGCAGCGAATTGTTGGCCATTACTCATATACAAGTGCGCGGCAGAGACTTAGCGGTGTAGTTATTCTCCAAAAGTCGATAACGCAGTAAAAATGACCAACAAACGCTGCCCACAGGGTTCGGCTAAAAACGTTTTACTCTTTGTTGAACAATGCTTTACAAATAAAGAGTTGCTTAGGTGGCTAGGCTTCAATCCATTCGCCTCGATTAAAACGTTTTTAACTCGAACAAAACTCAACCAGCAAAGATCAACAGACCCTAGGGCCTGTAGATCTTTCTAGGGTGTTTTGCAGCGAATTATTGGCCATTACTCATATACAAGTGCGCGGCAGAGACTTAGCGGTGTAGTTATTCTCCAAAAGTCGATAACACAGTCATAATAGCCAGGAAACGCTGCCCGAAGGGTTCGGCTAAAAACATGTCTCTTTGTTAAATGACTCTTTGTGAATAAAGCGTTGCTTAGGTGGCTAGGCTTCAATCCATTCGCCTCGATTAATACGTTTTTAACTCGAACATAATTTAACCTCAACTCTGGATAAGAGATGTATTGATAACGATATAAATCAATAGATTGACTAAAATCCACTGTCAAGCTTGTGATTTGTTTTGCTAACAAGGCGAATTAACGCGTCAATAGCTAGCCTATTGCAAGTTAATTCAACGCAGTGAGGAAGGCAAAGGACTGCTTGAAAGGCGTTTGTTATCCAGAGTTGAGGTTAATTTAACCTAAAAAGATCAACAGTCCCGAGGACCCTTCATTGAAATCCATTAAATGCGAGCATTATGATTACATTGAAATCATGTGTTTATATCAATATCACGTCAGATTGACTTTACATTCTGGCAACGAGATTGTCGGCCGTTTTAACAATATCGTTATCGTACAAGGTGATGACCAAAATTATGAAGCCATTTGCGGTTACACAACCACTTTGACACCCCAAACGGTCATCTTAGCCGACATTAAATTAATAGAGGTGCTGAGCACTAACTCCCTGTTTACACATTTAACCCTTAGTGAGTAATAACTTGTTAATCCTATTCGACATAGCTTAAGTTCATACAGTACAATGCGCGGCGTTTACACCTTCTTTCGTGGTTTAATTTAGGTCTATGTATGTCCCTTGCTCAAAATCCCGCTCAAACTGAAACCCATTTTCCTGAAGATATGGCAGCTCGAATTATTCAATCAGAAGCTCGCGTCATTAAGGCCATTTTTCCTTCTAACACCAATCATCACAACACCTTATTTGGTGGTGATGCCTTGGCATGGATGGACGAAACAGCCTTTATTGCTGCCACCCGTTTTTGTCGCAAATCATTGGTGACCGTAAGCTCGGATCGTATTGATTTTAAAAAAGCAATTCCTGCAGGCAGCTTAGCGGAGTTAATTGCCAAAGTAATCCATGTAGGCAATACCTCATTAAAAGTAGAGGTCAATATTTATGTTGAAGACATGTATAAAGATCATCGAGAGCACGCTATCCGCGGCGTATTTACCTTTGTTGCGGTCGACGAAAACCGTCAACCTACCCAGGTTTGGCCTCATGGTTAATTAAGACAAATGCAGTCTATTGACTGCATTTATCGTGATTTTTCATTAGACTAAAGTCTATAGTTTATTGTTAAATGGCATAAATTCACCTTCTTGTTACATAAAGAAATAGAACAGTCGATTACTTTTCTGTTACATTGAGTTTATCTTCACGTGCAACATAGAATAAAAAAAGCCATGAAGCTTGAAAATTTAAATATCGTTATTGCAGATGATCACCCATTATTTCGTAATGCCTTGCGACAGGCGTTAAGCAATGCATTTAATCACACTCAGTGGGTTGAAGCTGATAGTGCAGAAGCATTAGAAACAGTTTTAGACAGTAAAGACTGTCAATTCGATTTGATTTTGCTCGATTTACAAATGCCTGGTTCTCATGGCTACTCTACCCTTATTCATCTACGTACTCATTACCCAGACATTCCTGTTGTGGTGATTTCAGCCCATGAAGATATCAATACCATTAGCCGAGCAGTGCATTATGGCAGCAGTGGCTTTATTCCAAAATCTGCGTCAATGGAAGCGCTCACTGATGCTCTAACTGCGATTTTATATGGTGATATTTGGTTACCTGCTGGTACAGAATTACAGCCTGTTTCAGACGATCCCACAGATAAGATGGCAAGCCGTTTATCTGATTTAACCCCACAACAATATCGCGTATTACAGATGTTTGCAGAAGGATTACTCAACAAGCAAATAGCCTATGATTTTGGGGTGTCTGAAGCGACTATTAAAGCTCATGCTACGGCAATATTTAGAAAACTCGGTGTGCGTAATCGAACTCAAGCTGTGATTGCCTTGCAACAGCTCGAAATGGAAAAAGTCGATATTTCGTAATGCATAGCCTTATACCCCTGTCACAGTTACCGTTTTCACAAGCCTGTGAAAACAATAAATCAGCAATTTTAACCCATTTAACACAATGGTTTAATCACACTTCACATGTGTTAGAAATTGGCAGCGGTACAGGGCAACACTGCACTTATTTTGCTCAACAACTAGGCCATCTTCATTGGCACCCCAGCGATCAAGCCGGCAACTTAATAAACTTACAAGCAAGATTAAATCACTTCGCGTTACCTAATTTAAGTCCGGCAATCGCACTTGATGTCCAACAAGACTGGCCCATATTTTCACACCCTATTGATGCCATTTTCACGGCAAACACCTTGCATATTATGAGCAAACCACTTGTAGAAGCTTTTTTTGCCGGATGTGGTAAACATGTAGCTAAAACCGGGGGCGTCGCCATTTATGGACCTTTTAAATACTCAGGAAAATTTACCAGCGACAGTAATCAACAGTTTGACCACTGGCTTAAAGAACAAAATCCACTAAGTGGCGTGCGCGATATAGAATGGATTCATACCCTTGCACAGCAACAAGGACTTACCCTACAACAGGATATAACAATGCCTGCTAACAACCGTATGTTGTATTTTTCGTTTTAATCACCTTAGCCATATTGCTCGCCATTATCACTGCTTTAAAAATAAGGTAAGCTAGAGGCTTATCTACTAAGCTTTTTTCTTCAATACAAGGACACTCAATATGGGTTCTGTTACCACGCAAAAACACCCTAATGGACTTGAGTATGTCAGCATTGACACACAACTGTGCCAAGCGCGGATATTTATGCAAGGTGCCCAAATAGATCAATTTGTACCTAAAGGCAAACAGCCATTACTTTGGGTATCATCGGCTGATGATTACCAACCGGGAAACGGGATCCGAGGTGGCATTCCTGTTTGTTGGCCATGGTTTGGTACACACACTCACCCAGATTATCCACAACATGGTTTTGCACGTAACAAAGTCTGGACGCTCGACTCCGTTAACATACATGATCAAATTGTCGATTTGGTATTTTCCTTACCTAAAAGCGAAATAGACCAACAATATTGGCCACATAACACTGAAGTAAAAGTGTTATTTACGTTAGGTGAAACGCTTTCTGTTAGTCTTGTAAACACAAACCTAGATGATCACGAAGTCACGTTAACTCAAGCTTTACACAGTTACTTTCCAATTGGCGATATTCACAAGCTCAGTGCAAGCGGCTTTAATGGCTCACAATATATTGAATTTGGCGAAGGCCCTTTTCAGCAAACCGCCGATGCTGTTGAGTTCACTAAAGAAACCGATCGGGTATACACTCACTTAGCGCCTCAGCAAACACTACACACACCACATGGCTCGATTGTGGTTAGTCGTGAAAATAGCCATTCGGCTGTATTGTGGAACCCATGGATAGCAAAATCAGCCAGATTGTCTCGTTTTAATAACGATGATTATCTCACCATGGTGTGTTTAGAAGCCGCTAATGTGCTTGAAGATAAGGTCGTTTTAGCACCAGGTGAAAGCCACAGGCTAACGACTCGTATAGGCTGGTTAACAGCATAAAACTAAATAACCTCAGCTCTGGATAACAAACGCCTTTCAAGCAGTCCTTTGCCTTCCTCACTGCGTTGAATCAACTTGCAATAGGCTAGCTATTGACGCGTTAATTCGCCTTGTTAGCAAAACAAATCACAAGCTTGACAGTGGATTTTAGTCAATCTATTGATTTATATCGTTATCAATACATCTCTTATCCAGAGTTGAGGTTAAATAGCTAAATAGCAAAAAGGCAGCCTAAGCTGCCTTTTTAATTATGGTATTAGCCACATAACGTTAAGCATAATGGTTAGTCATTCGCATGACTCAACATTAAATGCTCTATTAGTTAGCGGTAACGGTACAACCTAATGTGCTATCAGAGTTTTGATATTCAATATCACCCATTGGTGCGTAATCAGCTGCAGCAATAGTGCCTTTGTCTTTGAAGAAAGTGTATAACACTTCAGCATCAACATAACCTGTTTGAATTGGATCCAATACTGGGTAACCGTCGCCACCTGCAGCGTTAAAGCTTGGAACCGTAAAGCTGTAAGACTCAGTTGGACTATAATCTTTACCGTTAATTTCGCTGATAGCGACTGTTTTAGCTGCACAATCAACGATCATTTTAACACCGGTAATTTGTGCGTATGCACCTGCACCGCGTTGGAATGAAGCAACAGTACCTAAGTAATCAGTGATTTCAGCACCAGTCATCGACATTAACGTAACGGTATTACCAAATGGTTGAACCGTCAGTACGTCACGGTAAGTAATGTTACCCGCTTCAATTGAAGCACGCACACCACCTGAGTTCATCACACCAATATCAGCACCAACTTTAGTGCGCTGAGCTTCAGCAATTAAGCGACCTAAGTTAGTTTGCATGTTACGAACGTTAGCGCGAACACCGTCAAGCAATGCGTCAGTGGTTGCAATAACTTCATCTAACTGGCCTTGGCCACGTTCTTGGTAATAAGCTAATAATTCTTCAAGTTCTGCATCTGGGGTGATTTCTTCAGCAACGAACGCTTCAGTTTCATTACCGTCAGCATCTGTCACTGTGGTTTTTAAGTTCACAGGCAGTAACTTATAGCTTGCTAGGTGTAGTTCATCGTTAAAATATTCAAAATCTGCACGACCCACATACTTACCCCACTCATGAGCTTGCATGATGTAAGTACCGTTTTGCATATCAGGAGTACAGTCATCACCGGGTGCAAAATCTGCATACGCGTTTGTGTCTGGTTCCATACAAACTGGGTTTTGTGAGTGACCACCAATAATAGCACTTAAGTCACCAGCGGTTAGTGTACGCGCTAATGTCACATCGCCAGGTGCGTTACTGCCATTTTGCCCATCTGCATAGTGACCCATGTGGGTAGTAGCAAAAATTAAATCTGCAACATCGGCTTCTTTAATTTCGGCAATCACTTTTGCAGCTTCAGTTGCTGGATCTGTGAAGGTCAATTCCGAGATATATTCTGGATTACCAATTTTTGCCGTGTCTTCTGTGGTTAAACCAATCACAGCAACACGAAGACCATTAATATCAAATACTTTATATGCATCAAAATAGCGTGTTCCGTCAGCTTTGTAGATGTTGGCTGCAAGCATTGGGAAGTTAGCAATAGAACGCTGTGAATCTAAAACGGCAAGTGGGTTGTCAAACTCATGGTTACCAACAGCCATGGCATCATAAGCAATCTCGTTCATACCAATAAAATCTGGTAATGCATCTTGTAAGTCAGATTCAGGCACACCAGTATTAATATCACCACCAGATAATACTAATGTTTCACCGCCATTAGAGCTGACTTCTGCACGAATTTGGTCAATCAGCGCTTTACGAGCTGCCATACCATATTCACCATCGCTGTTATGCCAAAAACGGCCGTGGTTATCATTGGTGTGTAGTACGGTGAACTTTTTACATGCATCACCTGCTTCAGCACAGGTTGCAGCTACTGGTGTTTCTACTTCTTTTTTGTCATCGTCACTGTTACAACCAGCCAATGCTGCTAGTACAGCTGTTGCAACTAATCCTTTAATTAACATGTTTGTCATGATTTACCCCGAGTTATTATTTATTTTTTAAATCTGTGAAAATCCAATTCACAGGCAGAATGATAACAAAGATTGACGGTTTTTGATTTCATTTTTATGACAAAATGTGATTTTTAATACACTAATAACAATAACTTAAACAGATAACAATCCACTCAGGCAAACAATTGAGTTGTTAAATGACATGTTAAAAACAAGTAAAAAAAATGGCTCTACAGATAGACTGCTAAGCCACTTAAATTACTTACTTTTTTTTATGATCAAGCACAAGCCAATTATCCCAAATAGAGAACAGTGGCGTTAAACTTTTATTTCAACACATGCAGTATCCATTGACCGATATCGGTAAGTTGATTAGGTAAAACACTGTGCGCCATCGGATAAGTACGCCAATTTGACTGATAATTTGCAGCAATTAACGCATCATGAGCCATTTTTCCAGCAAATAAAGGCACGACATCATCTTGCTCACCGTGATGTTGCAAAATAGGCGTTGCACGGTTTTCATCTGCAAGTTGCTCAGGTAGATGCTCGCCACCAGGTAAATAACATGATAATGCTATAATGCCAGCCAATCCTTGCTTAAAACGTAAGCCAGTAAATAAGCTCATTACTCCACCTTGGCTAAATCCTGCCAAGATAATATTATCTGCACTTATGCCTTGAGCGATTTGCTCATGAATTAATTGCTGCACAGCTTTCTCAGAACTCATTACACCTTGAATGTCTGCTCTGTCGTGTAAATCCATGCTTTTAATGTCGTACCACGAACGCATCACATAACCACCATTAATGGTTACAGCCTGTTCTGGAGCGTGTGGAAAAATAAAACGTATACTGTGATTTACTGGCAATCCTAACACAGGCACAACAGGCGCAAACCCTGCGCCAGAGTCACCTAAGCCATGCAGCCAAATAACGCATGCTGTTGCTGTGGTTTGCGGTTCGATTACGATTGTTTCTAAAGAAGACATCAAACTTGACCTTATTTATATTCAAAACGGGATCTGTAGAATTAAAACATACAATGCCGATTAATTTAAATTAGCTAATAAGCATACCATTCCAATCTATCAGCTCACAATGTGGTGGTGGCTTTACTGCGCCTGAATACCCGTATAATTAAGCACTTGCTCTAGCTGCGTTGCATTATCAAGCTTAATACTCCAGCGAACAGTGCCACCATCAGCAGCAATAACCAAACCTTGATGAAAACAACTAATGTCATCTACAGCGGCTGCTAAGACAATATGATTATCATGAAAACGACACTGGATCTCATTGACGGTAACAATGAGCTTGCCGATTGAAAAATCAATGACCATGACTCCCCTTTTGTTGCAGTAAACAAAGTAACACACAAATAAAAATCCCAAGTGATTCACTTGGGATTTTCAGGTTAACACTCATTGGCCTAGTGGTGGTGACCACCCGCGCCATGAGCATGACCGTGAGCAATTTCTTCATCCGACGCTTCACGTGCACCAACAATTTCGATATCAAAAGTCAATTCACGACCAGCCAAAGGATGGTTGATGTCTACGGTAGCCATAAATTTACCGACTTTTAAAATCGTAACTTGACGTTGACCTTGCTCAGTATTTACCACAGCGGCCATACCCGGTTTCCAAGCTTTAGCGCCGACAAGGTGTTTCACTGACACACGTTGCTCTGCTCCTTCTTGGCGTTCACCATAGGTGTCGGCTGCAGCTGGAGTAACAGAAAACTTATCGCCCACGTTTTTACCGTTAATCGCATTTTCAATACCAGGCATCATGTTGTCATGGCCATGCAAGTATGCAATTGGATCGCGGCCTTCATTAGACTCAATCACATCGCCTTTCTCGTCACGCAGCGAGTAATTAAACTGCACAACCATATCGTCTTTAATGCTCATTTTTATTCCTTAACTCAAGATTTTGGCGAAGCTTAACAAATGAGTGCCATGGCATCCACAAAAATAGTGACTCTTGCCAAGCTTATTGCCTAATATTGAGTCTATTAAAGCTTAATACCAAGCGCTTTGAAGGTTTGTGCATCAGGGAAACCGTCGGCAATTAATCCTTGTTTTTTCTGAAAAGCTTGCAAACCTATAACAGAATTTCGGCCTAATATGCCATCGGCTTTTCCAACATCAAAACCTGAGTCATTCAGCTTTTGTTGTAATTGCTTCACAATATCGCGACTCAGTCGTGGTTGTTTTGGTACCGCCCGACTTAATTCGGATGCGCCATTTATCCTGTCTGCTAAATGTCCCACTGAAATGGCATAAAACTCTGAGCGATTCCAACGCATAATTACGTTAAAGTTGTCATAGCCTAAAAAGGCTGGCCCTGTGTGTCCCGCCGGTAAATACAATGCAGCTTGCATGTCTGGTGCGGCAATGGGTTGGCCATTAGTTTGGGTAATGTTTAACGCACGCCACTGACTGAGGGGTAAAACAGATTGACTGCCTAAATACTCAAAGCCGTAGTCTTGCGGTAATAGCACTTCACGCCCCCATCGTTGATCCGCTTTCCAGCCTAAGTGCTGTAAAAAGTTAGCAGCCGATGTGAGTGCATCCGCCTCACTGTTCCATAAATCTGCTACACCATCACCATCGCCATCAACGGCATATTTACGATAATTGGTTGGCATAAATTGAGTATGCCCCATGGCACCGGCCCAGGAGCCAACCATGGTACTGTCTGCAAATCGATATTGTTGCTTAAGCTTAAGTGCTTGTATTAATTCACCTGTGAAATAATCGCTGCGACGCGGATCGCAGGCTAAAGTCGCTAAAGAATCTAAAACAGGCATGCTGCCTTTGTAACTGCCATAGTTAGTCTCTAATCCCCAAAATGCGACTATGTACTGCCCAGGTACACCATATTCTTTGGTTAATTTAGCCAATAATGATTGATGTTTAACCATCATTTTTCGGCCCTGCTCTACCCGCCAGGTGGTCACACGTTTGTCAAAGTAATCACCAAAGGTAGTGGTAAACTCCGGTTGTTGATTATCAAGCTCTATAACTCGAGGAACATACTTTAAGTTAGCGACAGTTGTGTCAATAATGTGTTGTGAAATGCCCGCAACTTTTGCCTTTTGCTGTAAATCGACTACACAAGTAGCAAAGTCAGCTTGCACTGGCACAGGAGAGACATCAACGACTGGATCGGGTGAAGCAGATACAGCACAAGCACTCAAGAAAGTACTCGAAACAAACATTGAAGCAATAAACGCAGAAAAACGGCTTTGGTGGGTCATGTAAACACTTAATTATTACAAATGAATGTTGAATATCGTGACGCATCGCCTCTCAGGAAACAAGACCCGTTAGCATTAAACCCTGTTTATTTTGTTTAAATTAACGTTTTTTATCCTGCTATTGGTATAAAGAAACAACATAAACATCATTGTCATTAATTAAGCCTTTTCCTTATTTTGTGAGTACGTATAATGACATTAATTCTCACTTATTAAAGCGACTTATCATGACCGAACAAACACCCGCACTAATTGGCTTTATCGAAAACGTAAAACAACATCAAGTCTTATGGGGCTTACAAGATGAAACAGGTGAAGGTTGGGTAGTATGTGACTCATCTGAATTTGAAGATACTGACGTAATGCCGTTGTGGTCAAGTGAATCTGCTGCAACAAGCCATTGCACTGAAGAATGGACAGATTATAAAGCCGTTTCAATCACGTTAACCGAATTTTTAGAATACTGGGTTGGCGACTTAAATGACGACGGTGTACTGATTGGTATTGATTGGGAAGCGGATCAAGAATGTGAAGAAATTGACCCAATCATATTAGCAAAAGAATTAGTCGACTTTGAGAAAGAATAATACTGCTCGCGGATAATTAACAATAAGCTACTCTTTTGAGTAGCTTTTTTATATAGAATGTTTACACCTATGCCTACATTAATTGATATTCCATTCGAGCAACGCCACACCTGTTGGTTTTGCACCGAGCCCTGTAGTGAACAATTTGACTACTACAGAATGGCACATACCCCACACCCATCACTGACGGTGCCCGCATGTAAAGAATGTTTAGGCTTTGCAAAAAAGAACCCATTAACCTCAATTTGGGATTGCCGTGATGCAGTTAAAGATCAATTAATGCATGTGTATCAAAAACATTTGGCTATTGGCATTAACTGGACCGAACAAGAGTTAGCTGAGTCTGAATTTGAATGCAAAATCTTTGGTGGTTTTAAAAAAAGTGCCTGGATGATGTACCAAATCGCGCAAAGCCGGATCAACGCCAAAGGTTGGCCGTTAAGCCTAGATGGTGTGCTACTCGATGGTGAAAACCACGACTCACAAACGGGTTTTGAATTTGACGATGTGAGATTTACCTCATTACCCAAGGCAATTGAACATTACAGCAATACATTGTCGTTAGACGCTCATTTTCTTAAACAATTAGTAACATTGCTCGGTAAGGCTAGGTTTGGGCATGCCATAAAGATAGCTAGGCTAAACATTGGTATCACGCGTGAACATCAACAGCGCATTATTGATGAACTCATCGAAGATGAGGATCAAATCTGATACCTATCTGAATAAATAAATGATCTGCGATCACGTAGGAAAATCACTTCGCACAAGGCAGAATTGGCAGCGAGGTCGTTGTTCTACCTTCAACATTTACAAAGAAGTGATAAGCGATTAACCAGTAAGCATAATCACATTTTTGTGCTAATTGGTATAACTTGCAGCTCATGCAATCAGTACCGTAATCGCAAGGTACAAGCGTCAATCAGTATCCAGCGAAGCTAAATTACACCGACAAAATAGCGCGTAAACGGTCTTGAACGACCCCCACTAACAAGTCAGGCTGAAACTTAGAGATAAACTCATTACAGCCCACCTTTTCAACCATTGCCTTATTGAAACTGCCACTGAGAGAAGTATTTAAAGTAATAAATAAACTGGCCATACGTGGATCTGCTCTTACTTCTGCGGTTAACTTATAACCGTCCATTTCAGGCATTTCAGCATCTGTTATCATCATTAAAAGCTCATCGGCGACATTTTTTCCGTTATCCGCCCAGCCTTGTAATAACCTAAGAGCTTGTAGGCCGTCAGAAGCTTCAATAATCTCAATGCCTAATTGTGATAATGTATCTCGTACTTGTTTTCTGGCAGTTGACGAGTCATCAACAATCAGTACTTTCCTACCGGGTAATTGTGGTACTAATGCCTCATCAAGTACCCCTTCCGATAAACTAATGTCGTAGTCAATAATCTCAGCAAGTACCTTTTCCACATCAATAATTGACACTAATTGCGTAACCCCATCTTGCTCAATTTTGGTAATTGCTGTCAGATAATTATGACCGCCCGATGTTTTCGGCGGCGGCATAATATCACTCCAGGTCATATTGATAATGTGCTCAACTTTACCCACTAAAAAAGCCTGCACACTGCGATTATATTCAGTAATAATCAGGTTACTGTCATCTGTAATGGGTCTGGGAGAAAAACCTATCGCTTCACGCAAGTTAATCACTGGAATAGATGTGCCTCTGATATTCGCTACGCCATAAATATTAGGGTTGCTACCTGGAAAAGTATTGATGTTAGGTAATTTCACCACTTCTTTTACTTTAAACACATTAATGGCAAACAACTGTGTAGAGCCAATGCGAAACAGCAACAACTCTAAACGGTTTTCACCAACTAACTTGGTGCGTTGGTCTACTGTATCGAGCACTTTTCTCATAACGCTATTCACCTCAAACTAAAATGTGTGTGCAACATATCGCACCAATCAACAGAGTAATTATACTTAAAAATTAACCATAAAGGAGTCAAAACCGTGATGGTTTCAACAAAAATACAAAATCTACGCACAACAAAATCATTTCCTGTACGAATTTCGTATAGTTAACGCTGTCACCATCATAAAACCAGACTTGCAAATGAATACCGCCATAAAACAGCGACTCGGGGGCTTTTCAAGCTAGGTTTGTCTGCAGGCACACACAAAGGCCTGCCTTTCAGCGTCGTAGAACCATTTACACTAGGACAGTACCTTGCTTGGCACAGGAAGCCCAATAGCGTGTTTGGATCACTCATTTGAGCGCAACAGGTCAAATGTCACCGCACAATACTATCGACAATGATAAAGTGGTTATCATCAATAACGGGTTTAAACAGGTTAAACAGCAATGGGACAGCGCTGAAGGTAAAGCGGATGTTATAGACGATGACCGATAATGGATGACTAAAAGCGTCTTTCTTTAGGCCCTTATATGGCGCTTAGCAACACCATAACATCATACAAAATTTTCAAGGCTTATACACTGACTCAACCCCCGATCATCACTGCGGCAGTAAAACAACAGTCCTCAAAAAGCTTAATGCACTTTCGATAAATGAAGACAAGCTGATTTGGGTGCTTCAAGATGATCGATAAAGTCAATCTTGGCGTATATTAAAACAGATACACTGTGTTAAATAATACTGAGGCTGTAATGATAATCCCAATTTTTCCTTTACCCATTTGCTTACTCCCACAGGGGTATACGCAATTGAGAATTTTTGAAGCACGATACAAACGATTAGTGTCAGAATCGCTCAAAAGTGGCCAAGGTTTTGGGCTTTGTATGCTATCTGACGATAAAAAGACCATTATGCCAATCGGTACACTGACTCAAATTGTTGACTTTGAAACCCTAGACGATGGCTTACTAGGTATTAGCGTTCAAGGCAAACAGACATTTAAAATCAATCAGATCGATGTAGAGCATGATGGATTAAAACGCGCCGACGTCACACTTATTGAGGGGTGGCCAAGCCATATTATTGAGCAAAATGCTGCACAGCCCCACATTAGGCCACTTGAGCGAGAAAAAGATAAACGTCTCAGTGAGACCTTAAAGCAACTATTACAGCAATACCCGCAACACTTAGCACATTACAACGAAAGTGATTTCAATGATATAAGCTGGGTATGCCAAAGATGGTTAGAGATCATTCCATTAACTGCAAGTCAAAAATACCAGTGCATTAATAACCATGATCATCTTTTGGCTAAATCTTTTCTGCTCGATATCATAAAATAATTGTCTATTTGATGATCTAATTCCGTCTATCACCCGTACTGGATAACAATAACCAGAGAAACAACAAAACTCGGTTGTTTACCGGCTGTACACATCGCATAAACATTATGCTTAATAGTGATTTACTGGATATGAGTGAAAAAATGGAAAATATTCAATCACAAAGTACGCAAACTCGTTATGATAAAGGAAATCTTTCTCTAAGATCTTCTACTAAACGAAATGGTGCTATGAATTCAGACGAACCCAATCCACTAACAGATGAGCTGGCTCATTTGATGTTGCAAGTCGCTAACAACCGCTGCAAAACATCATTTGCCAAACTTTTTTCGCACTTCGCTCCCAAAATCAATGCTTTTGGTGTGCAGCGATTAAGCCAGCAAGGCTTGGCAATGGACTTGGTTCAAGAAACCATGTCACGGGTTTGGACTAAAGCACACCTATACAACGCAGACAAAGCCGCTGTTAGCACTTGGGTATTTACTATCATGCGTAACCAGTGCTTCGATATGCTTCGCAAAGTCCAACACAATCGTGAAGACGCTTTTGGCGACGATATTTGGCCCCTATTCGAGTCTGACGATGCAGAAAATAACGACGACGATTTTTTATTATCTGCCAGCTTATTGCAACATGTTGAAGAGCTTCCACCATTACAACGTCAGGTCGTACAAGGTATTTATATGCAAGAGCTCACACAACAAGAGCTCGCAGATAAACTCAACATCCCAATTGGTACAGTTAAGTCAAGACTTAGACTCGGTTTAGAAAAGTTAAAAAGCTTTATGGAGAAACACTATGATTAATTACCATCCAGATCAGCATTTGCTGTCTCTCCATGCAAAAGGTGAGCTCCCGCTGTCAATGTCTATTGCCATCTCAGCACACGCCGAGCTTTGTGCTCATTGCCAACAGCAGCTCGAACAAATGACGATTGCCCTGTCTGAGCAGCAATTTGAGCAAGTCAATGCCAGCCAACATGTTTCCGAACACGCAGCAGACCTTGATTCACTACTCGGTCAGTTTCTGTCTTCTACACTCGACAACCTCGATGCTGACGATAATGCTGAGCAAGCACCAAACACTGTACCGGGCGATAACAGTGTCACCATCAAAGGCCAACATTACGTTTTACCGCGGGTGTTTAGAAAACAGATAAATGCTTCTTGGCAAGGTATTGGTAAAGTCAGTCGCTTACGGTTAGACACTGGAGAACCTCAGGCAAGAGCAAGTCTACTGCACATTGCAGCTAATGGAGAAATCCCTGAGCACACTCATAAAGGTTCAGAATTAACTTTGTTACTGGCAGGTGAGTTTAGCGATTGTTACAACACCTACAAACCAGGTGATTTTATGCTGCTCGATCAAGACCATGAGCATTCGCCCAAAACAACTGAAGGTTGCTTGTGTTACACCATAGTCGATGCACCGCTTTATTTTACCAAAGGTATCAGTAAGTTACTTAACCCCATTGGTGACTTACTTTATTAGTCAATGCCATATTTAATCGCGATGACTCTGTTGTCGCGGTTAAATATTCTGGGATGTAGCAGGTTTTGTGTTAGCTGTTTAGGGCTTAATTGCACATTTACAGCTAATGTTAGCGGTAATTTGTCTTATTTTCGAAAAACGTTGTTGCTAAAAAAGAAAAGTGAGTATAGAATCAACGAAGATTTAGATAATCTTGTTAATTTTGGTACCTACCTGTAAGTCTGCTCAACTTCCTTCGTAAACCCAAGACAAGCTTCTGTACAGTGTTATTACTTATGGCATGGCAATTGTGTTAGCAACACGCTACACACGTAAACGTCATACCCTTGTAATATAACTGTGTTCAACTTATAAAATTAAGTGTACGTGTTTATACAATTATTGGGTTTTATTACCTTAATCAATTATTTATATCACAACACTTGATTAGTGAGTTCAGAATAGGTTAAGTTAAATCTCGACAAGTTAATCTTTTGCACCACTAAAAATGCCAAGGATATTTTATTGAACAATTATCTCACCTAAGGGTGATTAGCAAAAATAAGGAGTGTGGCATATGTCATACAACATCAACGGTCACGAAATTTCAGTTAGCTTTCCGGTTAATTCAATTTCATCAAACAAAAACTCAATTGCTTTTACCGACAGCCTAGGTAAAAACAAAAAAACCTTTTCAAAACGTACTGAAGCATTAAACTTCATGAAATGGTTAATCTCTGCAAATAAGTAATACTCCTAACGCTCAGCGTTAATCATTTGCTCTGTTATTTAATAAACTCATTTCTCGGTATTCTCCTCTCACTTACCGATGTTTATTAAAACAGAGCAAAATGAATTATCTCACTTATCAACTCACCTATTTGTCACAACATTTTACACATTCATGAGTCAGCTAATCACAACCAAATTTGCGTTGGTATCTTGATAACATACTCTGATTACCCAGCACACCACCTTGATGTAAATACAAAATATCTCCCTGCCACTGTGGATTACTCGCTAAAAACGCTTTTAGTACTAAAAAACCAACCGGGTCATACACAAGCTCAAATTCTATCCCTTGTGAACAAATCGATTTCCACATATCAAAGCAACGTTGCGTTAATTTGCCAAAATGATATTTATGACCATCATTCAACACTCGCGGAAAATAAACTTGGTCAATTAATGAAGAAAATTGCTTTAATAAATAGTCATCCCCCCCAACAGTGCTGCATGTTAATACTTCAATATTCACATTCTCAGAACATGCATTATGCGGCCCGGTAAAACGCTGTGATAATTTTTTAGGTAACTGTAGTTTAAGTTGTTTACTTAAATAAGCTGCTGTTGTGCCGGTTCCCGATGGTAAAAATACAGCCAGATTTTTTTTGTTGTTAGTAATAACCCAATCAATAATTTCAGCGGCCAAAAAACTTAAACCAAATTCAGCATAACCACAACGCCCTCCTTCAGGAATATGCAATACAGACGCGTTGTTCTGATAATGTTGTGCAACAATATGCTCCATCACCTCATCTAAGTGCTTACCTTTATATTGCTCAGCAAGACTTAATTGGCTGATATCAATAATCCGAGTGCCATTAGCTAACGCCGCTGCATAGTTGCCTTGTGGGTGATTAATCAGATGCTGATTAAGATGACTGACATAATAATCACATTGCCAGCCACGTTGTTTTGCCAATACAGACAAAGAATATAACGAATTAGCCTGTGCAGAGCCGCTAGCCACTAATTGTGTTACCGGTGAAAAGTCATGAGACAAAAAATAATGAAATTTACGCGCCTTGTTGCCACTAAAATCGGCATGTAATAAATCATCACGTTTTACATAAATACGTTTTTGCTCAAATATCATTTCGTGTACAGGGCTAGGCGTAAACATGTTAAACCTCAAGATTGCTTAGTGTGAGCATTTTAACTAAAAAATGATAAAACTCACCGATAGATTTTATTAATGACTCAGTTTGTCTTGTTAAACCGCAAACAAACAAATAAAAAACCATTAATATCATAAAGATAAAAATGTGGCACAAAAATGGCTATATCTTTGTCATATTGGCTATTAAAAAGGATTAAAAATGTCTCTTTTACGTTTATTGTTTAATATTGCTTGGTTTGTATTAGGCGGTTTTATAATGGGCTTGGCGTGGTGGCTTGCCGGACTCTTATGTTTTATCAGCATTATTGGCATTCCATTTGGGCGTGCGTGTTTTGTAATTGGTGAAATGGCGTTTTGGCCATTTGGCCAAGAAAGTGTCAATCGTAAACACTTAACAGGTCATGAAGATCTTGGCACAGGCAGTTTAGGGTTGATCGGAAATGTTATTTGGTTCCTGTTCTTTGGTATTTGGTTAGCGATTGGTCATTTAGCCCATGCGCTGGCCTGCTTTGTGACGATTATTGGTATTCCATTTGCGATCCAGCACATAAAATTGGCACTGTTGAGCCTAACCCCAATAGGCCAAACCGTCGTAACCAAACCAGTATAAACTCACGTCGACTCGAGAGCCGATAACAGCATGTTGTCGGCTTTTTCCTTTGCGAATGATAATATAAACCACAGTATTGTTTATAAAAGAGTCATACATGAAATATTGGTTAATGAAGTCCGAACCCGATGACATCAGCATTGATGATTTACAGCATAGCCCGCAACAAACCATGTCATGGCAAGGGATCCGAAATTATCAAGCTCGCAATTTTATTCGCGATGAGATGAATACCGGTGACAGCGTGTTGTTTTATCATTCTAGCTGTAAAGTGCCTGGTGTTGTAGGTATAGCCACTGTGGTTAGCCAACCACAACGTGATGACACGGCATTGGACCCTCAATCTCGCTATTTTGACCCAAAGTCAGATCCTAGTAAACCACGTTGGTGGCAAGTGGATATTCAATTTACGGCAAAACTCAATCATATCGTCAGTTTACAGCAACTCAAGAGTGACCCTGTTTTACGGGACATGGTATTGGTCACCAAAGGTGCGCGGTTAAGTGTTCAACCTGTCACCGCTGAGGAGTTTTGCCATATTGTTTCGCTCGGCCAATAATCAATAAGCATGGCGTAAAAAAGGTGACTTAATCAAGTCACCTTTTGCTAGCAAACCATAGCTTAACCATTACGCATTAATTAATCATACGTCCTATACCACCTAGCACAGAACCTTCTCCTTGATCTTTACCACCACTCGACGGGGCGTGAGCAATAATACGATCAGCCATACGGGAAAACGGTAAACTTTGTAGCCATACCGTACCATGGCCTTTCAATGTCGCGAGAAATAATCCCTCTCCACCAAACACCATAGATTTTAATGAACCTGCACGCTCTATGTCATAATCGATGCCAGGTGTGAAGCCCACCAAACAGCCGGTATCAACCCGTAAGGTTTCGCCGCGTAGTTCTTTTTTAATTAACGTGCCACCCGCATGCACAAAAACCATGCCATCGCCTTTAAGGCTTTGCAAAATAAAACCTTCTCCGCCAAAAAAGCCCACACCAAGTCGTTTGTTAAATGTCATGGTAACTTGGGTGCCTAATGCTGCAGCTAAAAAGCTGTCTTTTTGGCAAATAAGTTCCCCTTGATGTTCAGCAAGGTCAATCGCTAAAATGGTACCTGGAAACGGTGCTGAAAATGCGACTTTACGTTTTTGATGCCCTTCATTAGTAAAGTGCGTCATAAAAATCCCTTCACCTGAAATTGCACGTTTTCCCGCGCCCCATAACTTACCAAAAAAGCCTGACTCAGGTTCAGAACCATCGCCCATTTTGGCTTCAAATGAAATATCCTCTTCAAGGTATGTCATGGCTCCAGCCTCAGCAACTACAGCTTCATTGGGGTCTAGCTCTATTTCAACCAATTGCATGCTAGTGCCAATAATTTCATAGTCGACTTCGTGGCATTTTCTGATCATTTTTTGCTCCTTTAAAATGAATAAACCCGGTATTTGACATCTTTACGACCTCATTAACTTAGGTTAGCAAGGAGTCGCTGATTTGCCCATGTTAACTTTGTGACATAATATGTCTGACCTGTGTTGTGTATTCTCAATCACCCTTTAGCCTAAACCTGCCCCACTCACACCGCTTTGTTGCTCCTGATACAGAGCAAACTCTTGTAAAATAAGTTCAGTAAATAACTGCCCTGCTCGGCCTAAAGGCCGCTCTAGTGTAGACACTAATTGTGGCGTGAAACTAAAGCGATTACCGCCAATAAAATCAATAGGGGTTAGCTGACCGTTAGCAAGTTCTTCCGTAATTAAAAAGTCAGGCATCCAACCAAAACCTAAGCCTTTTAACAGCGCATTTTTTTTCATGATAAAACCAGAAAGATAAAACACCTTATCGCCACCAAATTGCATCTCATCACGTGCACGTTTACCTGGCGATGAATCTTCAATTGTCAGCTCAACATGTTGCTGCAGTTCAGGCAGACTGATACTGCGTGATTGACTTAAAGGGTGCATAGGTGAAGCCACCAGCACACTGGTAACCGTAGGTAGTGGCTTCGGATGGTAAGATGGCCCTGTACGGTAGTCTTTAACTAACATTAAATCGGCTTGATCGCGTTCAAATCGATGTTGTACTCCACCTAAAAACTCCATATTCAATTGAATTTTAGTGGGAATATTATGCTCTGACATTCGTTTTAAGGCGCTCATGATTGGCTCCATAGGTAAAGCGCCATCAATAACTAGCTCAAGCTTTGGCTCCCAGCCTTGGCTGAATCTGCTAGCAAGATGTTCTATGTTTGCTAAATGCTGCAATAAACGCTGGCCTTCAGCCAATATCACCTTTCCTTCTGCTGTTAACTCCGCGCGGTAGTGGTCGCGATTAAATAACGTGACCCCTAAATGCTGTTCTAGTTTTTTAACTTGATAGCTCACCGCCGACTGAGCTTTATGTAAACGTTCAGATGCTTTAGAAAAACTGCCTTCTTCAACAAGAACTTGCAGCACATTAAAGGCATCAATATCAATCCGCATGACAGCTCCAGTGTCTTGTTATCAATACACTTATGTAAAGATAACAAGACCATCTAATAATTCGATTAAGTTAAGCTTTTTATTATTCTTTTTTTTGTGGATCTTTACCACTAAATTGTTAATAAGATCACACATTGGTTTGCCAAGTGCGTTTAGGCCATAACAAAAATCAACATATCGCCGCGCAGCAGACAGCCGATACATCACAGGAATATTCAATGCCATTCTATGTTAAGCAAGGCCAAATCCCGACTAAGCGCCACATTGCCTTCGAAAAAGACAATGGTGAGCTTTATCGTGAAGAACTGTTCTCAACTCACGGTTTTTCAAATATCTATTCCAACAAATATCACCATAACATGCCCACAAAAGCGATAGATGTTCAGCCCTATGCATTAGGTCATGGCGAACAATGGCATGATCCACTGATCCAAAATTACAAGCTCGACTCACGCCAAGCAGATTGCCAAGGCAATTTTTTTAGCGCCCGCAATAAAATATTTTTTAATCATGATGTTGCCATGTATACCGCTAAAGTAACTGAACCAACAACTGAGTTTTATCGCAATGCCTATGCTGACGAAGTCATCTTTATCCACGAGGGTGAAGGTCAGTTATTAAGCGAATACGGTGTCATTAACACTCAAAAATGGGATTACCTGATCATTCCGCGCGGCACCACTTATCAATTAACCTTTAATGATTACCAAAACGTGCGCTTGTTTGTGATCGAGTCAGCATCAATGGTAGAAGTCCCAAAACATTTTAGAAATGAATACGGCCAAATGCTCGAGTCTGCGCCCTATTGTGAGCGCGATATTCGTACGCCGACATTAACAGAAGCAGTTGTTGAAAAAGGTGAATTTGCCTTAGTGTGTAAATTTGGCGAGCGTTATCAACAGATGATACTGCAATGGCATCCTTTTGATCTCGTTGGTTGGGATGGTTGTGTGTACCCATGGGCGTTTAATATTACTGAATACGCCCCTAAAGTCGGCAAAATTCATTTACCTCCGTCAGAGCACTTAGTCTTTAGTGCACACAACTTTGTGATTTGTAATTTTGTGCCACGCCCATACGATTTTCATCCTAAGTCGATTCCTGCCCCCTATTACCACAACAACATCGACAGCGACGAAGTGCTCTATTACGTCGACGGCGACTTTATGAGTCGTACCGGTATTGAAGCAGGCTATATGACATTGCATCAAAAAGGTGTCCCCCATGGCCCACAACCAGGGCGCACCGAAGCCTCAATTGGCAAAACAGACACATACGAATACGCAGTGATGGTCGATACCTTCGCCCCACTCAATTTAACCACCCATGTTAAACATTGCATGAGTGCTGACTACAACCGTTCTTGGTTAGAAAACTAAGATGTAATTTAACTAACCCAAGTCACCAAAGAGTGATGGCGTGTTGACAGAAAATAAAGGAAAACAAAATGGCTAGCGAACTTAATCCACTGGGGCTTTTAGGTATCGAATTTACTGAATTTGCCAGCCCAGACACTGAATATATGCACCAAGTCTTTATTGATTTTGGATTTTCGATGTTAAAAAAAGCCAAAAATAACGACATCGTCTACTACAAACAAAACGACATTAACTTTTTGCTCAATAAAGGTCGCACTGGCTTTTCTGCTGAGTTTGCTAAATCCCATGGTCCGGCAATTTGCTCAATGGGCTGGCGTGTAGAAGATGCTCAGTTTGCCTTTACAGAAGCAGTTAATCGTGGTGCTAAACCCGCTGATGATGCAAACAAGGACATGTCCTACCCGGCAATTTATGGTATTGGCGACAGCTTAATTTATTTCATCGACACCTTTGGTGAGCAAAACAATATCTATCAAACTGACTTTATCGATTTAGACCAACCGGTTGTCACGCCCGAAAAAGGCTTTATGGAAGTTGATCACTTAACCAACAATGTCTACAAAGGCACCATGGAAAAATGGGCTAACTTTTATAAAGATATCTTTGGTTTTACTGAAGTTCGTTACTTTGACATTAGCGGCGTGCAAACTGCACTTGTGTCTTATGCATTACGTTCACCAGATGGCAGCTTTTGTATCCCAATCAACGAAGGTAAAGGCAATAACAACAACCAAATTGATGAATATTTAGGTGAATATAACGGCCCTGGCGTACAACATTTAGCCTTTAGAAGCCGTGATATTGTTGCTTCATTAGATGCAATGGAAGGCACATCAATCCAAACGTTAGATATTATTCCTGAATATTACGACACCATTTTCGAGAAACTACCACAAGTGACTGAAAATCGTGAACGTATTAAGCATCATCAAATTTTAGTCGATGGCGATGAAGACGGTTATTTGCTGCAAATTTTCACTAAAAACTTATTTGGCCCTATTTTTATTGAAATCATTCAACGTAAAAATAACCTAGGCTTTGGTGAAGGTAATTTTAAAGCGTTATTTGAGTCCATTGAACGCGATCAAATGAAACGAGGTGTGTTGTAACCAATCGGTATATTTTGAGACATAAAAACCAGCAAAGTGCTGGTTTTTATCATGTTAGGTCATTACACTCTGCGCTCTATATCGTTTATCTAAGACTCATACTATGCCAGATTACGCCTTACTTGCCGTGTTTATTCCCACGTTCTTTTTTGTTTCTATTACTCCTGGTATGTGCATGACACTGGCCATGACTTTAGGCATGAGCATTGGGGTACGTAAAACATTATGGATGATGCTCGGTGAGCTTGTTGGCGTTGCACTGGTTGCCATTGCTGCAGTACTTGGTGTTGCCAGCATTATGCTCAATTACCCCCAAATATTTGATTTATTAAAATGGGTTGGCGGCGCCTATTTAATGTATATCGGCATTAATATGTGGCGCGCCAAAGGCAAAATGGCGGTCATTGACAGCACGCAAGTCAGTACCCGCCGAGTCAGCTTAATCAGCCAAGGGTTTATCACCGCCATTGCTAATCCTAAAGGGTGGGCATTTATGATTTCGTTACTGCCACCGTTTATCAATGTTGACAAACCGGTGGGGCCGCAACTTGCAGTGCTATTAAGCATTATAATGCTAACCGAAAGCCTATCAATGCTAGCCTATGCCAGTGGCGGTAAAAGTTTACGCTTGTTTTTAAGCCGCGGCGATAATATCCGCTGGATGAACCGTATAGCCGGCAGCTTAATGATGCTTGTGGGGGTGTGGCTTGCGCTTGATTAGTATTGGACTTTGTCAGCAATAAAAACCGCGGTTATTGGCACGTTGTTTTATAAGGCAATTGCGCTGTCATCTGCTGCATATAAAGCCCTATATGGTGCTGTTCCTGCTCACAAAAATCAGCAATTGCATCACCAAAGCCTTGATGCTGAATAATATGACTTGAATAGGTCAAAACCGGATAAAACCCTCTGGCCACTTTATGTTCACCTTGGGCACCGGCATCAAATACACTTAACTGATTGGCAATGGCATACTCGATCCCCTGATAATAACAAGCCTCAAAGTGCAAACCATCATACTCGGTTAACGCCCCCCAATAACGACCATATAAATGACTATCTGAGATAAAATAAAGCGCAGAGGCCACAAGTTGATTTTGACTATTCTCAACCAATAACAAGCGAATAGACTCCCCCATCGTCGCAGCGACTAATAAAAAGAAGTCAGCCGACAAATACCCTTGATGGCCAGAACGCTTTAAATATGTGCGTTGATAACATTGCACAAACCCTTGCCACTGCTCGGGGCTGGCTTTATTTCCCTCAACAAAAGTAAATCGTAATTGTGCCTGCTGAATTTGGGCTCGTTCTTTAAGGATATTTTTGCGTTTTCTCGAACTCATATTGCCAAGAAAATCATTAAAATCGCTATAGCCATGATTATGCCAATGGAATTGACACCCCAAACGCGAGATAACAGAAGAGTTTAGCCACATGTTATGTTGTGACTGCAAATTGAACAAACCGTGCCAAGATGACCAATGGCGATCAACAAGCTGTTGGCGAATAAACTGGCCTACTTGGTTAATGACATCTTGTTTTTCATTTTCGCTAAGAAAAGGCGCAAAGCCAATACGCTGTCCAGTGGTGGGGGTAAATGGAATACTCGTGACAATTTTAGGGTAATACTCTAATTGATTACGCTCAAATGCCTCAGCCCAAGCCCAGTCAAACACATATTCTCCCCATGAGTGAGTTTTAATATACATCGGCATCAAACCAATCAAGGTATCACCCTGGCTCACGACTAAATGCTGTGGTTGCCAGCCCGTGTTGGGGCTAACACAGTGGCTTAATTCTAATGCGGATAAATATTCATGACGAGTAAATGGATGAGAAATGCCAAAGAAAGCATTCCAGTCAGATTTTTTTATCTCGCTAATAGTATTCACAAATCTGAATTGATAAACTGCTGCTTTCATTTGTTCCACTGACTGCCCACCTGTAAAGACTAAATTGTTCTAGTTAAAATCTCATACCAATTGTCGCCATCATGTGGCATGTTCTACAACATAATCAAATAAATAAACACCAAGGATTGATCGTGAACCGACTCCCTAAACTCAAACCACTGTTGCTCAGCGCTGCATTATCACTCACCCTTTGCTACCCGGCCTTTTATAGTACGACCTCTTATGCCAATGATATCTCGATTTTCAGTGAAATGGCGACCGCACAGCCAATTTATGCCAAACATGGCATGGTCTCTAGCCAAGAAGCAATAGCAAGCCAAATAGGTGTAGACATTTTAAAACAAGGCGGTAATGCTGTAGACGCCGCAGTGGCGGTAGGTTATGCCCTAGCCGTTACCTTGCCAAGAGCAGGTAATATAGGTGGTGGTGGCTTTATGTTAGTGCATTTAGCTGAGCAAAAGAAAACCATTGCTATCGACTACCGCGAAACGGCACCAGGTAAAGCACATAAAGATATTTTTTTGGATGAACACGGGAATGCGGTCAATAAACTGAGCCGTGAGCATGGTTTAGCCGTTGGTGTGCCTGGTACTGTTATGGGTATGGAACTTGCCTTAACAAAATACGGAACCATGAACCTAAAACAAGTGATAACCCCAGCCATTTCACTCGCCAAAGACGGTATTGTTGTCACCTCAGACTTATCTAATTCACTCAGTGGCCTTAAATCGCGAATAGCTCAATGGCCAAGCTCAGCAAAAATATTCTACCGCCCAGATGGAAGCGATTTTCAGGTTAATGACATCCTGAAACAACCTGAGCTGGCTCATTCATTATCACTTATAGCAGAAAAAGGCAGCCAGGGCTTTTACCATGGAGAAACGGCTAAAAAGATTGTTACAGCTGTACAAGATGCTGGCGGCGTAATGAGTTTAGAAGATTTAGCCAATTATAAAGTGGTTGAGCGTGAACCTGTACGCGGTACTTATCGAGGCTACGAAATTGTGTCAATGCCACCACCATCATCAGGTGGTATTCACATTATTGAAATGCTCAATGTGCTCGAAAAGTTCCCAATTGATCAGTTAGGGCATAACACGGCAAATACCTTGCACCTTATGGCAGAAACAATGAAGTATGCCTACGCTGATCGCAGTGAGTTTCTTGGCGATCCCGATTTTGTCAATGTGCCTGTCAAACAGCTTATTAGTCGCGAATACGCCAGTACCATTGCGGATAAAATCGCCATTAATAAAACCACGCCGAGCAGTGAAATAAAACCCGGAAACCTCGCCGGATATGAAAGTGATCAAACGACCCATTATTCAGTCGTAGACCAATGGGGCAATGCAGTTGCAAATACCTATACACTTAACTTTAGCTACGGCTCAGGTTTAGTGGCCGAAGGGACTGGGATTTTATTAAATAACGAGATGGACGATTTTTCAGTTAAACCAGGTACACCTAATGGGTATGGTTTAATTGGTGGGGATGCAAATGCGGTTCAAGGCAATAAACGGCCATTAAGCTCAATGAGCCCAACGATAGTCATGAAAGACGGGAAACCGTTTTTAGTGACTGGCAGTCCCGGTGGTTCGCGAATTATTAACATTACACTGCAAATCATCATGAATGTAATTGATCATAAATTGAATATTGCAGAAGCAACTGCCGCAGCGCGGATCCACCATCAATGGCAACCTGACTTTATTTGGGCAGAACACACATTGAACCGCGATACTATCTCACTGCTTGAAGCCAAAGGTCATCAAGTCAAAACTCAGGAATCTATTGGCAGTACTCAATCGATTATGGTGACTGAACAAGGTCTTTTCGGCGCGTCAGATCCACGCCGTGCAGGTTCAGCGGCAGTAGGACACTAAAAATAAAGGTACGCTAAGCACATTATTAATGGCGACTGATGAGCAGTCGCCATTATTGAGACTCAATTGTTATGGTATGCAAACTTAAAGATATAAATAAACAATCGCGGCATTTTAAGCACAATTTTATTTCTAGCCACGTTCAAATTAAACACTTTCATAAAAAACAGTAAACACGCCATGTTTTTACAACTCATATAAATCTAATATTTTCAATGGATTAAACCAGCTTTTTATTAATTTAAATTACTCACCTTTTTATATTTAAACAACAATAAATTGCATTCTTGTCATCAATGTCCATACTTACTGCAACCTAGAGTAAAACTAGGTTTTTATTAGTAATTTCATCCAATTTTTTTAAATGATATTATTAACTTGTCGCCAACTTGCTATGAAAAGGTACTATGCAACTCACTCATTTAAAAATAAGGCATAGAATTGCCCTGCTCACCATAGTCGCTATTGTGTCGTTTGTGATTTCATTAATCATTAACAACCAAACAGGCGACCAAAATGCCCAACGATTAAATGGCATCCAAAACCAACTCTACCCTGCGCTTAATTTAGCGACGGTTAACCAAGGTCTGTTATTACAACTCGATCAAACTATCCAGTCTGCGATTACCACAGGTGAAGAAGACAGTTTAGACATTGCGGCAAAAATGGTGAAAGACATCACTGACAATCTAACTGAGTTGTCAGTATTACTGCCATCAGAGCTCAGCCATGTTCAACAACAAAAAAACGAGTTAGCGCTTTATCATAATAACGCCAAAAGTTTGGCTGCAGAATTTCTTAAAGATGATGTTGATTTCAGTAAAATACAAACGCAAGCCGCTGAAAATGCCAAACGCTATCAAGGGTTAGTGAAACAGTTTATTGACAAAAAACAAGCCTACTCAGAGCAATTTGAACAGCAAATCCAAACAACAATATCCAGTAGCGAGCAAGCAGAAAACAGTGTATTGCTCGTCGGTGTCGTGGCAACCCTAGTAATGATAGCCGTCGGATTATTGGTTAATCGCTCTATTATCAGCACAATTGATAGTGTGACTCAATCGCTAAGAAATATCTCTGAAGGTGAAGGCGATTTACGCTCTCGGATACAGTACCAAGGTAAAGATGAGATTGCCGAACTTGTTTACTGGTTTAATCAATTTATTACTAAACTTCAATCATCTATTGCCGATACTAAGCACACAACAGAACACTTAAATGAAGTAGCGCTAAGCTTATTAAATGGTAGTCAACAAAGTGGTATCAATGTTGAGCAGCAAAATGCGGCAATTGAACAAATATCGCATGCAATGAAAGAAATGTTTGTGAGCGTAACCCATATTGCAGAATACGCTTCCAGCGCAGCATTAGAAGCTGAAAACGCAAATACTGAGGCCAAAAAAGGCTTTGTGATAGTTAATGATGCCGTTGCTACCATAAAAACCTTGGCCAATGAAGTACAAACCACTGCGGTAGTCGTTAATCAATTAGACGCCTTTACCCACAAAGTGAATGGCATCCTCGACACCATACGCAGCATTGCAGACCAAACGAATTTATTAGCACTCAATGCCGCCATCGAAGCAGCAAGAGCAGGTGAACATGGCAGAGGGTTTGCGGTCGTAGCCGATGAGGTAAGAACACTAGCTTCACGCACACAAACCTCAACTCAAGAGATACAAACGGTATTAAAAGAACTGACAACGACATCAAAACAGGCCGTTGATGCTATGCAAAGAGGTATTGAAACTGCTGAAAAAGGGGTTCAATCAACGTCAACAGCAGGTGATGCTTTAACCAGTATTACCAATAAAGTCAGTGCAATATCAGAAGTAAACGATCAAATTGCCGCAGCCACAGAAGAGCAACATAATACGTCAGTATTAATTCAGCAATATGTGGCAGAGATGGAAAGCAGTGCGCAAAAAGTCAGGGCGACAACAACGGATATGGGCGGCATAAGCGTCGATATCCAAAACGTAAGTGAAAAACTGCAATTTATCACAAACCAATTTAAGGTTTAATTAAATTGTCGGCGAGAACCATTATAAAAATGAGCCTTTTAGGCGAATGATGAGTAATAACCAGGAGTCACAACATGAAATTTAATTTGAAAGCGTTGCCTGTCGCAATTTCCATTGCAATGGCACCGAGTATTGCTCTGGCTGACGACGCTGATGCAAAAATTGCCAAATTAGAACAGCAAATTCAAGCATTACAATCTCAGCAAAATGCAAACCTTAAAGATAAAGTGAAACTGAATGGTTTTATCAGTGGTGCTTATATTAGCTCTGATAATGATGCAGGCTATAACAGTGCTGACACGAGTGCAAACTTCAGTGAAGACAGCAAAGTTGGTTTACAAGCCACATTCGATATTTCTGACCGTACTCAAGCTGTATTACAGTTAATGATGCGTGGCGAATACGACTGGGAAGTTGAAGCCGAATGGGCATATTTATCTCACCGTTTTGAAAATGGAGTTAAACTTCGTGGCGGTAAACTACGTGTGCCCTTATACATGTATTCAGACTACCTAGACGTTGGCTACGCACAGCCCTTTGCGCGTCCGCCAGAAGAAGTGTACGGCGCTGTGCCATTCTCATCATATACCGGTGGTGGTGTATCGTATGATGTTGATTTGGATGACTCAACATTAACAATGCAAATGTTTGGCGGCGAATCTAAAGTGAAAAGTACTGGCACTGATGTCAGTAACCTCATCGGCGCCAACGTCAACTGGACAGATGAAACATGGACGTTACGTGCAGTGTACGGTCAAGCCAAATTTGATGGCAGTGTAACAAGCGAAGCCGATTATACCGTTCTGCAACTTGTTGACGATACCGGCTCGTTCACAGGTGTAGGTGCAAGTTATGATAACGGTGAAGTCATTGCCATTACCGAATGGACACGCATTGAAGTTGATGCAGCCTACCCTGATACGGACTCAGGTTATTTAACATTAGGTTACCGTATTAAAGAATTTACGCCTTATGTCACTGTTGCTTACATGAAAACCCAAGATAATGACGAGCGTTTACCATTATCTCAAGCAGCAGCCATTCAAATGATAGCCTTCAATGCGGAACGTATGGCATACAGCTTAGGCTTGCGTTGGGATGCTATCGATAACGTTGCGGTTAAGTTTGATATTACCTATGCCGATGATTTTGGTGACACCTCAGGTGGATTCCTCAATAACAGCCTTGACACAACAACAGGTAAATTCATTTACGATGACACCTTAATCTACACCGTTAAATTTGACGCAGTATTCTAAGGAGTGTCTAAATGAAAACGTTACTTAGTGTTTTAGCAATCAGCTTATCTGCTATTGTTTCTGCCAATGCTGCCGTGGTAGTCATTGGTAATCCAGCGGCTGGCAATTTGTCAGCAAATGATGCCAAAAAAGCTTTTTTAGGTAAAGGCGACTCCTCTGTTGTTGTGTATGAGCTTGAAGAAGGCAACCCCACACGCAGTGAGTTTCATCAAGCTGTAACGGGTAAATCTGATTCTCAATTAAAAGCTTTTTGGTCAAAACAGGTTTTTACTGGTAAAGGAAACCCACCCGCCACGGTTCCAAGTGCTGCTGCAATGAAATCTGCTGTAGCAAGTAACCCAAATGCTATTGGTTATATCGATGAAGCTGATGTCGATGCGACAGTTAAAGTGATTTTAAAACCGTAATATAATTTGCCATCAATGCAATGATATTATGGTTAAATAAACCGAGTAACACTTATGTTACTCGGTTTTTTATTGCCTTAATGAAAGCGTTTACATCAATGTAATTACTACAGACATATTCGTTAAATATACTTTCGGCGAAGACTCATTTCACCACCAATAATATATTAACCGTTAGAATACTTACGCTCTATTTATGAATAGTTAACAGTTAAACAATTTATTTTATTCATGTTTTAAATTCATAATTAATTATGAATTTAAAATATACACTTTAACTTACTTATATTTAACGCTATAAAAATAAACTCTTCAATAGTATAAACACCACTAATTACGCCTAACAATTGAGCACTCTCACTTATTAATCGACTTAATTTAGCGTTTCATCACAATTTATTCACGAATTATGCTTATAATCACGACCGTGTTTTCATTTTATTATCAAAATAGGTAAATGATGTTAACGCTACATAAGGGACACACGACAAAATATGTCCCGGGGTCAAATAAAAAGAGAGAGAATTATGCTAAATAAAAAAATACTTGCTGTTGTGGTTGCATCCACTCTGGGGCTAGGCGCTTGCGGATCCAATGACAGTAAAGATACAGTGGCGGCAGACATTAAATTACGTGTTATGGAAACCACTGATTTACATACTAATATGATGGATTACAACTATTATTCTGGTAAAGAGGATAAAACCATTGGTTTGGTTCGCACCGCCAGTTTAATTAATGCGGCGCGCGCTGAAGTGACTAACTCTGTATTAGTGGACAACGGTGACTTATTACAAGGTAGCCCAATGGGTGACTATGTTGCTAATAAATTTAAAACCGACAGCAATATGCTTACCGATACTCACCCTGTTTATAAAGCGATGAATACGCTTAGCTATGACGTGGGAAATATTGGTAACCATGAGTTTAACTATGGTTTATCATTTCTAGAGCAATCCTTAGACGGTGCTAACTTCCCTTATATTAATGCTAACGTCATTTGTGCTGACAAAGACGGCTGTTGGGATGATGTGTTATTTAATGAAAACATGTTTACCCCATATATTATCAAAGATAAAGTTGTTACTGACGTTGACGGTAATGAACATACCATTAAAATTGGTTACATCGGGTTTGTTCCACCGCAGATTTTACAGTGGGATAAGGCAAACTTAGACGGAAAAGTAGAAGTACTGGGCATTGTTCAAGCGGCAAATAAATTTGTACCACAAATGAAAGCCGAAGGCGCTGATATTATTTTAGCCATTCCCCATTCAGGTATCGGCTCAAGCGAAAACCCTGGTGATCCATGGGCAGAAAACGCCACTTATGCATTAACCAATGTTGACGGTATTGATGCTATTTTCTTTGGCCATAGCCACTCTGTTTTCCCATCAGCAACGTACAGCGACTTACCAAATACAGATGTAGACAAAGGTTTATTAAACGGTATACCAGCCGTCATGCCGGGCCGCTGGGGAGATAACTTAGGTGTTATCGATTTAGTCTTACGTCAAGTAGAAGGAAAATGGATTGTCATTCATGAAGAATCAACAGCGAAAGCACGTCCAATCTATGACAACGCAAATAAAGTTGCCTTGGTTGAAGGTGAATCAAGCTTACGTGATGCAATAGAAGTTGAGCATAACGGTACTATTGATTATGTCAGTCAGCCTATTGGTGTTGCCGCAGCAGACATGTATAGCTTCCTCACCTTGGTACAAGATGATCCTACGGTTCAAATTGTCTCTAATGCACAAATTGCGCGCGTTAAAGCCTTAATCACGGATGATTTAAAAGACCTACCCATTCTATCAGCTTCTGCACCGTTCAAAGCCGGTGGACGTTATGCTGAAGGTGATGCAAGCCAATATGTGCAAGTAGATGCTGGTAACTTGTCTTACAAAAATGCCGCTGATTTATACCTTTACCCAAATACTATGGTAGCGGTTAAAGCAACGGGTGCTGAACTTAAAGATTGGCTAGAATGTTCAGCTAACCAATTTAATCAAATCGACCCTACAATCAGCACACCACAAAACTTGATTAACCGTGCAGGTCATCCGACCTATAACTTTGATGTGATTGATGGCTTAACGTATAAAATTGACGTTACCCAACCAAGTAAGTTTGATCGCAGTTGTGTTGTTGTTAATGCAGAAGCAAACCGCATTGTTGACCTAGCCTACACGGCTCCAGACGGGACTGTGATTACCGGTGATGAATTAGCTGCGATGTCATTTATTGTCGCATCAAATAACTACCGTGCCTTTGGAGGATCGTTTGCTGGAACAGGTTCTGATCACGTTGTACTAGAACTGCCAGACACCAACCGTGATGCACTATCGGCTTATATTACAGAGCAATCACAACCTAATGCTGCTGGCGGCTATGACGCAATGGTTGACCCATCTGCTGATTACAACTGGGACTTCAAAACAATCGACAATGCCACTGTGGCCTTAGATATTCGTTTTGAAACCCAAGACAGCGAAATTGCTGACAAATTTGTGGCAGAAAATCAACAACGTAAAATGGTAAAATTACCCGCAAGTGACACCGTTGTGGCCGGTTTTGCCATTTACAGTATTGACTTAACCACCCCTGTTTCAGCTCAATAACCCTAACCACAAAGTACAAAAAGGCGCTAACCGCGCCTTTTTTATTGTCTAAAAACTACGATTCGATTTCAAATAAATGACCCATTTTCTGAATATGGGCTAATGGCACATGGTGTCGATTGCGCTCAGCACATAATTGCTGATGCTGTGCATCCTTAGGCTGCCCCACCAATACCACCCTGATCTGATACCCTAAAGCCTTGGCTGCCGCTTCATAGGCCATAAACTCCCATTTAGCGACATTGGTATTGTCACAAATCACCACAGGTTCTGCGCGAGCCATAGCATTAATAAAAGCGGTTAAATTGGCTTGATGATATTGCGCCAATTTTTGCGGATTAAATTGGTATAGCCCATTTTCCATGAAATAATCATCAGTCGAAAAATAACCATACTGACGAATGTGTAAAGACTGCTCAATGCCTAATGCATTAATATACTGCTCCACCCAGTAAGATTTACCACTGCCCGGCAAACCCCGCATAATAATCGCTACGCAGGGTTTAGCGGTATTATTCATTAATTGTGTCACTGCTTATCACCTTCCCCGCTAAAATCTGCTCAACTAATTGCGGCACTACTTCACCTGCTTTACCGGTAAAATGGTATTGAAACTGACTGTGTCTATCTGCAGTCAATAAATTCACCTCTACCGTTTGTGCACCATGATGATTTGCCGAGTCGACAAAACCAGCTGCAGGATACACGGTCCCCGAAGTGCCAATCGCAATAAATAAATCGCAACGGTCTAACGCATCATGGATTCTATCCATACCAAATGGCATTTCACCAAACCACACAATATGTGGCCGTAATCGCCGTGCGGGGATGCAACAAGTACAACAATTATCAACACCAAAAGGTTCACGTAATATAAACGTCTGTAAAGACTGCGGACAACGTCCTTTAGAAAGCTCACCGTGCATGTGCAAAAGTCGACGTGATCCCGCACGCTCATGCAAATCATCCACATTTTGCGTAATCACTAATAGTTCGCCATCAAATTCAGCTTCAAGCTTTGCTAATGCTAAATGGGCGGCATTAGGCTCAACACCGCCACCATGTAGTTGTTGCCAGCGGGTATTATAAAAACGTTCAACTAACTCAATATCGCGAGCATAACCTTCGGGCGTGGCGACATCTTCAATGTGATGCTCTTCCCACAATCCATGTTGATCTCTAAAGGTTTTAATCCCTGACTCAGCTGATATCCCCGCGCCGGTCAGGACCACAATTTGCCGATACATGTTAGGTCCTTTTTATTCTTGTAGTTGATTTTTATATCTGAGTTTACAGTATCACTTTTTACAAAATCGCATGATGAAAAAAGGCAATTATTGCGTTAAAAAACCATTTTTTTCAAAAAACCATCATATCTTAACAACCACTGGACACAATAATCCCTTAGTATAAGTAAGCTTATTGCAGCAATTTTAGTGATTTAGCGCAAAAAATATGAAATAAGTATGTGTTTGACTAAATATTTTGTTTATAAGTTGATTAACCGTGTTAAGAGGTTTATGTTTTTAACTTCAAGACATATAATGATTAGATTATCCACCGATGAACCGATGGGTTCTGCAATCAAGAGATTAGCAATGACAGATGGAAATCAAGCGCTCAAAAAAGCCGGATTAAAAATAACCCTGCCGCGAGTTAAAATTCTAGAACTGATGCAAGATCCAGAAAATCAGCATATCAGTGCCGAAGATTTATACAAAAAGTTACTCGAAGTGGGCGAAGAAATAGGCCTAGCGACAGTTTATAGAGTATTAAACCAATTTGATGATGCGGGTATTTTAAACCGCCACCATTTTGAAAGTGGAAAAGCTGTGTTTGAAATGTCGACACAACAACACCATGATCATTTAGTGTGTTTAACTTGCGACAAAGTAATTGAATTTACAGATGAAGTTATTGAGCGTCGCCAAGACGAAATAGCAATGCGTCATAATATCAAACTGACTCACCACAGCTTATACCTTTATGGACACTGCACTAACGACACTTGTGATCACGCAGACGAATAGTCTATTCGTATTGTAAAAGAGCCAGCACTGTTGCTGGTTTTTTATTGCCCATGGCTTATGCAAACCGCATTAGCATGTGCTCTTAGCGAGCATTACCAGTGCGGTATTTAAGCCAGTGTTTTGTAGGCATACTCTGCCAGACAACGGCTCCTGCGTTAATTCGTTAAAACAGCCTAAAAACCACGCTGATTAATTCGCCCTTCTGACTGTGTCACAAACCCCATTACGGCTTCAAATGACCTTGCTATAGATGACAGCACCTACAATGATTATTATTGTAATAGGGTCTAAAATCGATCTCATTATAATCAGTATTGAGGTTAGTTATTAGATTAACCACGTCAGCCATAAACTAAAGCTCAACACTGATAACAACGTAGACAATACAACCGTACTGCCTAATGTTGCTTGATGTTGCTTAATTTCGGTGGCAATCAGATAAGCATTAACACCTAATGGTGAGGCACTTAACAACACAAGCATCGTGGTATTTTGGGACGATAATTGCAACACCTGCATCGCCATGACATACACTAAGGCGGGTAACAATAGTATTTTTAACCCACTGGCGATTAATGCCAAGCGCCAATGCTCACCTATGCGATAAAAACTCAGATTTGCACCCAAAACAAATAAGGCGCATGCAAGTGCGGGCTTGGCTAATAATGCTAAGCCTTCATCAAGTTGTTGACCTAATTCAATACTCAAACCATTTGCGACAAGGCCTAAACTGATACTTAACACGACCGGATTTAACACCATAGATCGTGTAAATTTACGCCAGGAAAACCCTTGCTGTTGCGAGCGAGCAGCCAACACAAAAGTCAGTGCAAATAAAAATGCACTGTGAAAAGTAATGATCATAAATATTGAGCCAATCATTGCTTTGCCTAGTGCCGCAGTAATGACCGGCAAGCCAACAATAACGGTATTAGAATAACTGCAGCCTAACGCATAAATGGCACTAGCATCACTATTACGCTGTGCTATAGGACCAATATATCGATTAATTTGGTAACCGATTGCAAATACCAGTAACACAGGAATGTAAAAAGCCAATAAGGAATACGGATCAATACTTTGCGCCAATGGCGCAGCTAACATATTGGAAAATAAAAACGCAGGAATACTGACATAAAAGGTAAATTTACTGATCCCGGCAATATGTTCTTTACTGAAAAAGCCCACACGAGTCAGACCATAACCAAGTGTAACCATAAACATAATCGGAAAAATAATATTCACTATGGCCATCAATGCTATCCACATAAAAGGGCAATAAAAAAGGCGCCTAAGCGCCTTTTATCAAGCTAGGTAAGATTACCAGCCAGTTTTAGTGCGTAATGCTTTACCAATGTCAGCTAAAGAGCGAACAGTAGTAACACCAGCAGCTTCTAAAGCAGCAAATTTATCAGCAGCAGTACCTTTACCACCAGCGATAATTGCGCCAGCATGGCCCATACGCTTACCTTCTGGTGCAGTAACACCGGCAATGTAAGATACAACAGGCTTAGTTACGTGAGCTTTGATATATTCAGCAGCTTCTTCTTCAGCGTTACCACCAATTTCACCGATCATAACAATCGCTTCAGTTTGTGGGTCGTTTTGGAACATTTCCAATACGTCGATGAAGTTGGTACCAGGAATTGGGTCACCACCGATACCTACACAAGTAGATTGGCCGAAACCTTCATCAGTAGTTTGCTTAACCGCTTCGTACGTTAATGTACCAGAGCGTGAAACAATACCCACTTTACCAGGCTTGTGGATGTGACCAGGCATAATACCAATCTTACATTCACCAGGAGTGATAACACCTGGGCAGTTAGGACCGATCATGCGAGTACCCGTTTCTTCAAGCTTCACTTTCACTTGAAGCATATCAAGTGTTGGAATACCTTCAGTGATACAAACGATTAGCTCAAGGCCAGCATCGATTGCTTCAAGGATTGCATCTTTACAAAATGGAGCAGGAACATAGATAACAGTTGCAGTTGCACCTGTTGCCGCTACTGCATCTTTAACAGTGTTAAAC
Organism: Shewanella basaltis; assembly: GCF_023283885.1. Classification (GTDB taxonomy): domain Bacteria; phylum Pseudomonadota; class Gammaproteobacteria; order Enterobacterales; family Shewanellaceae; genus Shewanella; species Shewanella basaltis. The sequence goes on along the minus strand of NZ_JAKILA010000005.1, from coordinate 28,066 downwards.
ACTGGAAGACCTAGGTGAGTTTGACCACCTTTTCCAGGAGAAACACCACCAACCATTTGCGTGCCATAAGCAATCGCCTGCTCAGAGTGGAAAGTACCCTGACCACCAGTGAAACCTTGACAGATTACCTTGGTATCTTTGTTAATTAAAACAGACATTATTTGCCCTCCGCAGCTTTAACAACTTGCTCAGCCGCGTCAGTTAGACTTGTTGCCGCGATGATATCAAGACCAGATTTCGCCAATACTTCACGACCTAACTCGGCGTTAGTACCTTCAAGACGTACAACGACTGGCACTTTAACGCCCACTTCTTTCACAGCACCAATAATACCTTCTGCAATCATATCGCAACGTACGATACCACCGAAGATGTTAACTAATACCGCTTTAACATTGCTATCAGAAAGAATGATCTTAAATGCTTCAGCAACACGTTCTTTCGTTGCTCCACCGCCAACGTCTAAGAAGTTAGCTGGCTTGCCGCCGTGTAGGTTTACGATGTCCATGGTGCCCATTGCTAGGCCTGCACCGTTAACCATACAACCTACGTTGCCATCTAAGGCAACATAGTTTAACTCAAACTTAGCAGCATGCGCTTCACGAGCATCATCTTGAGATGGATCGTGCATCGCTTTGATTTTTGGTTGACGGAACAAGGCATTACCATCAATACCAATCTTGCCATCTAAACAGTGAAGGTTACCTTCAGTGGTGATTACAAGTGGGTTGATTTCTAATAATGCAAAATCGTGATCGTTGAACATGTTCGCAAGACCCATAAAGATCTTAGTGAACTGCTTCATTTGTGTTGGGTTTAAACCTAACTTGAAGCCAAGATCACGAGCTTGATAAGCTTGAGGACCTGTTAATGGGTCAATGATCGCTGTATGAATAAGCTCTGGAGATTCTTCAGCCACTTTTTCAATTTCAACGCCACCCTCAGTCGATGCCATAAAGACAACACGACGAGTGCTACGGTCAACAACTGCACCTAGGTACAATTCGTTGGCGATATCAGTACAGCTTTCAACTAGGATTTTAGCAACTGGCTGACCTTTAGCGTCAGTCTGGTATGTTACTAAATTTTTACCTAACCAGTTTTCAGCAAATGCTCTGATTTCTTCTTTATTGCCGGTAACTTTAACGCCACCTGCTTTACCACGGCCGCCTGCGTGTACTTGACACTTAACAACCCACATATTTCCGCCAATGTGGCCAGCTGCTTCAACTGCTTCTTGAGCAGTATCACATGCAAAACCTTCAGAGACTGGTAAACCATATTCGGCAAATAAAGATTTTGCCTGATACTCATGCAAATTCATGATGATCTATCCATATACTTCTAATCAAATCCAACTGGCTCAATACGAACCAGCGACGAGGGTTTATCTACTGACTTATAAATCAAGTAGTAGACGAGTTGGATCTTCTAAGAAGTCTTTAATCGCGACTAAGAAGCCAACTGACTCACGACCATCAACAATACGGTGGTCATAAGAGAGTGCTAGGTACATCATTGGCAGGATTTCAACCTGACCATTGACTGCCATTGGGCGGTCTTTAATGGCATGCATGCCTAAGATTGCGCTTTGTGGCAGATTTAAAATTGGGGTAGACATTAATGAGCCGAAAACACCACCGTTAGTCACAGTGAAGTTACCGCCAGTCATGTCTGCAACAGACAGTTTTCCGTCACGGCCTTTAATGGCAAGGTCACGAACTGCTTTTTCGATTTCAGCTAAGTTCATGGTATCAGTATCACGTAACACGGGTGTAACCAATCCACGTGGAGTTGATACTGCAATGCTGATATCGAAATAGTTGTGATAAACAATATCATCACCGTCGATTGACGCATTGACTTCTGGGAAACGTTTAAGCGCTTCAGTCACCGCTTTAATGTAGAAAGACATAAAGCCTAAACGAATACCATGACGTTTTTCAAAGATATCTTGGTATTGCTTACGGATATCCATGATAGGTTTCATGTTAACTTCGTTAAACGTGGTTAACATTGCAGTCGAGTTTTTCGCTTCTAACAAACGAGTTGCAATGGTTTTACGTAAACGAGTCATTGGAACGCGTTTTTCGCTACGACCTTCTAATGGAGCAACCGGTGCAACAGGAGCTGCTTTAGCCGCTGGAGCAGACTTAACGAATGCTTCAACGTCTTCTTTAGTGATACGTCCACCCACACCAGTGCCTTTAATTTTGGCAGCATCAAGATTGTGCTCTGCAATTAAGCGACGAACTGATGGGCTTAGTGCATCATTAGACTCATCAGTAGCTGCGTCTTTTGCTGCTGCAGGAGCTTGGGCTTCGGCTTTAGTCACTTCTTGACCAGATACAACACCAGCAACAAATTTAGCAATAACTTGCTCACCTAAAACAGTGTCACCTTCTTGGAATAACAATTCAGAAATAGAACCGTCTTCTGGAGCCACTACTTCTAACACCACTTTATCAGTCTCGATATCAACTAAATTTTGATCGCGAGTGACCGCTTCACCAGGTTTAACATGCCAAGTTGCTATCGTTGCATCAGCAACAGATTCTGGTAATACGGGTACCTTAATTTCGATACTCATTGAAAGCTTCCCTTTATATATATTATCTATTAAGACAGTTTTAATGCGCTATTCACTAATGATTCTTGCTGGTGTACGTGCAATGCTGGATAACCACATGCGGGTGCAGCTGACGCCTCACGACCGGCATAAGTTAACTGTGCACCTGCTGGAATATTAGCCCAGAAATGATGCTGACTGCAGTACCATGCACCTTGGTTTTGTGGCTCTTCTTGACACCATACAAAGTCTTTAACATGCTGATAGGTTTCTAATGCTGCACGCATTTCCACATCAGGGAACGGGTACAACTGTTCAACACGAATAATAGCAATGTTATCGATGTTTTCTTTACGACGCTTTTCAAGTAATTCAAAGTAAACTTTACCACTGCAAAACACCACGCGGTCTACTTTACTTGGATCTAATGCATCGATTTCACCAATAATATTTTGGAAAGTGCCTTCAGCAAGCTCTTCCATACTAGACACGGCTAATGGATGACGTAGCAAAGATTTAGGTGACATAACCACTAATGGACGACGCATTGGGCGAACCACTTGGCGGCGTAACATGTGATACACCTGTGCTGGTGTAGAAGGAACACACACTTGCATGTTATGGTTAGCACACAATTGTAAGAAGCGTTCTAAACGGGCACTTGAATGCTCAGGGCCTTGACCTTCATAGCCATGTGGAAGCAACATTGTTAGACCACATAAACGGCCCCACTTTTGCTCGCCTGATGACAAGAACTGGTCAATAACCACTTGCGCACAGTTAACGAAGTCACCAAATTGTGCTTCCCAAATGGTTAATCCACCTGGCTCAGCAGTTGCGTAGCCGTATTCAAAGGCAAGAACAGATGCTTCAGACAATACTGAGTCAGTGATGTCAATTGGCGCTTGCTCATCAGCCACATTACGTAGCGGTAAATAAGTGGTACCATCTTTTTGGTTATGCAGAACCGCATGACGATGGAAGAATGTACCACGACCTGAATCTTGGCCTGTAATACGTACACGTTTCTTGTCTTCTAAAATAGAAGCATACGCTAACGTTTCAGCAAAACCCCAATCCAGTAATTTCTCACCCTTAGCCATCGCTTCGCGATCACTATAGATTTTAGCAACACGAGACTGTAATGCATGGCTTTGTGGAATATCGACTAATTTGCTTGCCAAATTCTTTAAACGGTCCATGCTCATAGCACTGACGTAGTCTTCATCCCACTCACGGTTTAGATAAGGAGTCCAATCTACTGTGTGCAATGTCATTGGGCGCCATTCTTTCACCACACAATCACCCGCATCTAATGCATCACGGTAGTGATTGATTAACCCCGTCACTTCATCAGCAGGGATGCTATTTTCAGCAATCAGTTTATCTGCGTAGATTTTACGTGGCGTTGGGTGTTTCTTAATTTTAGCGTACATCAGCGGTTGTGTGGCACTAGGCTCATCCGCTTCGTTATGGCCATGGCGGCGATAACACACTAAGTCAATAACCACATCACGCTTAAATTCGTTACGGTAATCAACAGCAAGCTGAGAGATGAATGCAACAGCTTCTGGATCATCAGAATTAACATGGAAGATAGGCGCCTGAACCATTTTAGCAATGTCGGTACAGTATTCTGTAGAACGCACATCTGCATGGTTTGACGTAGTAAAGCCAACTTGGTTGTTTACGACAATACGAATACTTCCGCCCACAGTAAAGCCGCGGGTTTGAGACATGTTAAATGTCTCTTGTACAATGCCCTGTCCAGTAATCGCAGAATCACCATGAATGGTAATTGGCATCACTTGTAAACCATCTTTACAACCGCGACGGTCTTGACGAGCACGAACTGATCCAATAACCACTGGGTTAACGATCTCTAAGTGAGATGGGTTAAAGGCTAACGCTAAATGGACGTTGCCACCTGGCGTTTCAAAATCTGATGAGAAACCTTGGTGATATTTTACGTCACCCGAGCCATGGGTGTCTGCATGCTTACCGGCAAATTCGTCAAACAACTCAGCAGGACGCTTACCAAGAATATTGACTAACAGATTTAAGCGACCACGGTGGGCCATGCCCACAACAATCTCTTTTGTACCTGCTTCACCAGCACGGTAAATGATTTCACGCATCATTGGCACTAATGCATCACCACCTTCGAGCGAGAAACGCTTAGCGCCAGGGAACTTAGCACCAAGATATTTTTCCATACCTTCTGCGGCGTTTAAGCCTTCAAGAATACGCTTCTTAACCGCATTATCGTACTTCGCTTTACCTAACGTTGGCTCTAGACGTTGCTGGATCCAACGCTTTTCGTCAGTGTCAGTAATATGCATGTACTCTGCACCAATCGAACCACAATAGGTTGTTTTTAGTGCATGAATAATGTCCGCAAGCTTCATGGTTTCACCGCCAAGGGCAAATGAACCAGTGTTGAACTCACGCTGCATGTCTTCAGCTGTTAAGCCGTGGTAAGCAGGATCTAACTCTTGAACCGCTTCGCGCTTCCACAATCCTAATGGATCAAGGTTAGCGTTTTGATGACCACGGAAACGGTGAGCATTAATAAGCTGGAGGACTTTTACTTGTTTCGCGTCTAACTCTGGGTCGCTTACGCGTGCTGCGCCTTTTGAACGACTTTCAAGGGCTAAACTACGAAAGTAGTCACGAACTTTAGAGTGGGCTGTTTCGGGCACTTCTACTGAGGCACCGTTAACGGGCGGGAGATTATCAAAAACAAGCTTCCAATCAGCGGTCACTGATTGAGGATCTTCTTGATAGGCTTCATACATCTCTTCTACGTAGGTCGAGTTAGCACCACTTAAATGTGATGATTCGAGCCAGGCTTTCATGATGCCTTGGTGCATTGTTATTCCTTTCAAACTTGATACACGTGCTAGCCATAAACATAACAGTGAATAAGCACAGTTATTCACACGTATTCTGTCATTTATCTTAGCAAGATAATGTCAGAAGGTCTCTCATAAACACACAAAAGAGCCATCCCCAAAATGAAGATGACTCTTAATTGAGCTAATAAACTATTTTATTTTGCTCGTTCTCGTGCATTAAACTGCTCGCTTTAGCAACATTGATTTAATGTGGCCAATCGCTTTTGTTGGATTTAATCCTTTAGGACAAACATCAACACAGTTCATGATGCCGTGGCAACGGAACACACTATAAGCATCATCTAACTCAGATAAACGCTCTTCTGTTGCGGTGTCGCGACTGTCAATCAAGAAACGATAAGCATGTAACAAACCACTTGGACCGATAAACTTATCCGGGTTCCACCAGAAAGATGGACAAGCAGTAGAACAACATGCACACATGATACATTCGTACAAACCATCTAAATGAGCACGCTCTTCAGGTGATTGTAAATGTTCACGAGCTGGCGCCTTTTCATCATTAATCAGATAAGGCTTAATTTTTTCGTATTGCTTGTAGAATTGTGTTAAGTCTACAACCAAATCACGAACTACCGGCATGCCTGGTAAAGGACGGATTTCTATTTTCTTCCCTTTAAAGGTCGATAATGGCGTGATACACGCAAGGCCGTTTTTACCATTCATGTTTAAACCGTCAGAACCACACACACCTTCACGGCATGAACGACGAAACGCAAGCGTTGGGTCTTGTTCTTTCAGTTTAATTAACGCATCTAACACCATCATATCAGAGCCATCAGGCACTTCAAGGGTGTAATCCTTCATGTAAGGCTTGGTATCTACATCAGGATTATAACGATACAATGCAAATGTTAATTTCATCTTTGCAACTCCTGCCTTAGTAGGTACGTTTCTTAGGTGGGAACGCTTCACGTAACTTAGGCGCCATATTGACATCACGCTTACTCATAGCTCTTGTCGCTGGGTCAAACAAGCTATGGCATAACCAGTTATCATCATCACGCTCTAAATAATCTTCACGAGAATGCGCACCACGGCTTTCAGTACGGAAGTTAGCAGCATATGCAGTCGCTAGCGCTGTCGCCATTAAGTTGTCTAATTCTAAGCATTCAATACGTTGAGTATTAAATTCTTTTGAGTTATCACTTAATTTAGCATTTTCAAGGCGCTTTTGAATAGCTTGCAGCTGTTCTAAACCTTCTGCCATGGCTTCGCCACTGCGGAAAACAGAGAAATTTAATTGCATACACAATTGAAGATCTTTGCGAATAACCGCTGGGTCTTCACCGTCTTTGTTGCTTTCCCAACGATTAAGACGTGCAAGTGATGCCTTTATTTCTACGTCGGTGGCAGCTTTTGGATCAGGCGTTGCATCAAGTGCTTTACCTAAATGTTGCCCTGCTGCACGACCAAATACCACTAAGTCAAGTAATGAGTTACCACCAAGGCGGTTTGCACCGTGAACAGACACACAGGCAATCTCACCCACAGCAAATAAACCTAAAACGTCTTGTTCAGTACCATCGTCATTCATACGAATAACTTGACCACTGACTTTAGTCGGTAAACCACCCATCATATAATGACAAGTTGGTAAAACTGGAATTGGACCATCAGCCGGATCGATATGAGCAAAAGTACGTGATAATTCACATACACCAGGAAGACGCGCTTCCAAGGTTTCTTTACCTAAATGATCTAACTTAAGTAAACAGTGCGGACCTAAAGGACCATCTAAACCACGCCCTTCACGGATTTCAGTCATCATAGAACGTGCTACCACGTCACGTGATGCTAAATCTTTTGCGTTAGGTGCGTAACGTTCCATAAAACGTTCGCCGTCTTTGTTTAACAGGTATCCACCTTCACCGCGGCAACCTTCAGTCACTAAAACACCCGCGCCAGCAATACCCGTTGGGTGGAACTGCCACATTTCCATGTCTTGTAACTGTACACCAGCACGAGCAGCCATACCAACACCGTCACCAGTATTGATGTGAGCGTTAGTGGTTGATGCGTAAATACGCCCTGCACCACCGGTCGCTAAAATAGTTGCTTTAGCTTTGAAGTAAACAATTTCACCGGTCTCGATTTCGATTGCGGTACACCCCACAATCACACCGTCTGCGTTTTTAACAAGGTCTAAAGCATACCATTCAGAAAATACATCTGTTTTGTGCTTGACGTTTTGTTGATAAAGGCAGTGAAGCAGCGCGTGGCCGGTACGGTCAGCAGCGGCAGCAGTACGAGCGGCTTGCTCACCACCAAAATTACGCGATTGACCACCAAAAGGACGCTGATAAATAGTGCCATTTTCAAAACGAGAGAATGGTAAACCCATTTGCTCAAGTTCGATAATCGCTTCTGGACCGGTTTGACACATAAACTCAATGGCTTCTTGGTCACCGATAAAATCAGAACCTTTAACCGTGTCATACATGTGCTGTTCCCAATGGTCCTCATGCGCATTACCTAATGCTACGGTGATACCACCCTGAGCAGATACGGTATGTGAACGAGTCGGAAACACTTTTGATAAAAGCGCACAGCTTTTACCTTCTTTAGAAATCTGTAATGCTGCACGCATACCAGCGCCACCAGCGCCGATTACGATTGCATCAAATTCGCGTACTGGAATACTCACTTATACACCCCACACAATTACAATGCCTGACGCTAAATAACTAAATGCGACCACAACAAAGGTAAACTGTAAAACACCGCGTAACGCAGTGTGCTTGACATAATCAGTCAACACTTGCCACACGCCAATCCACGCATGGATAAGCAAGGCAATAAGCGTTAATAGGGTAAACACTTTCATTGGAAGTGCGCTAAACAAGCCATTCCAAATCTCAAAGGTTAACGGGGCACTACACGCGATAAAGCCTACTAAAAAAATAGTATAACAAGCGAGAATCACTGCGCTTGCGCGTAATAAAATATAGTCATGAACACCACTGCGTCCAAAACTTGCTGCGTTTGTTACCATACCCAAATCCCCGCTATGACAGATAAAACCGCTGCTAGTGCAAAAGTAGCCTTAGCTGATGCGACACCCGACGTTAATTCTTCCCAACGGCCGGTATCCATAATCAAGTGACGAATGCCACCTAATAAGTGATAACCCAACGCGGTTAAAATTCCCCAGAGGATGAACTTCATCACGAAACTATCAAACAAGGATTGTACGCTAGCGAAACCATCTGCTGATGTTAAAGTTGAATTTAACAACCAAAGAAGGATACCGATAGCAAATAGCATGATGACACCGGAAATGCGGTGTAGGATTGACGCGATCGCTGTTGCAGGAAAGCGAATCGTTTGCAGGTCTAGATGGACAGGTCTTTGCTTCTTCACGTTCTGCTCACTCAGCTCCATTGAGCATTATTTTTGTTATGTGTCTATTTTTTGCTTAATGGACAATGTCGACATTCGGCATAACACGATTAAACAAAAAACAGACTACTCTCACACATCGTTAATCAGTTGAGAAATCACGATTTAGCGGGTAAATTCATTATTTCGAAACTGTGACGTTAGTCTCCCTTAGGGACGCAGGCAAGTATACTCGCGCGAATTGTCAAATACAAACCTCACATTATGCAAAATAAGTTTTTTTAGTAATTTTTTATTCTAATGCAAGCGCAGCGCGGTTTTCAGTGGACATATACCATGGTCTAACAAATTTAAACGCTTATTTAAATTGATCTGTGATCCACATTCACTGTACAGTAATGTCCGCTTAACATGCCGCACTCATAGATAAGAATGAAGTAAGGAGAACGGGGTATGGCTGATAATATAGCCAAATTAGAGTTACCAGGAAACGATTCAATTGACCTACCTATCAAGAAAGGTACTGAAGGTTTTGATGTAATCGACATCAGTACACTTGGAAAAAAAGGGTATTTCACCTTTGATCCAGGCTTTTTAGCTACGGCATCTTGTGAGTCAGCAATTACCTATATCGATGGTGATAAAGGTATTTTGTTACATCGTGGATACCCAATTGAACAGCTAGCAACTGAATCGACCTATTTAGATTTATGCTACTTGCTCCTTTACGGTGAATTACCATCTAAAGCTGAATACGAACAATTTGTTGCCACAGTAAAAGAACATACTATGGTTCACGAACAAATTGCATTCTTCTTCAGAGGCTTCCGTCGTGACGCACACCCTATGGCAATGCTATGTGGTGTCACGGGTGCACTATCTGCTTTCTATCAAGACTCTCTTGATGTGAACAATCCAAAGCATCGTGAAATTGCAGCTTACCGCTTAGTGTCGAAAATGCCGACAATCGCAGCGATGTGCTACAAGTACTCAATGGGACAACCTTTTGTTTACCCACGTAACGATTTAAGTTATGCAGGTAACTTCCTGTCGATGATGTTTGCTACTCCGTGTGAAGAGTACAAAGTCAATCCAGTGGTTGAACAAGCAATGGAACGTATTTTTGTATTGCATGCTGATCATGAGCAAAATGCATCTACATCTACAGTACGTTTAGCCGGTTCTTCAGGTGCAAATCCATTTGCATGTATTGCTGCTGGTATTGCTTCATTATGGGGCCCTGCTCATGGTGGTGCTAACGAAGCCTGTCTACAAATGTTAGAAGAGATTGGCAGTGTTGACCGCATTCCTGAGTTTATCGAGAAAGCAAAAGACAAAAATGATCCATTCCGTCTAATGGGCTTTGGTCACCGTGTTTACAAAAACTTTGACCCACGTGCCAAAGTCATGCGTGAAACCTGTCATGAAGTGCTAAAAGAACTGAAAGTGGTCGATCCATTACTAGATGTAGCAATGGAACTTGAGCGTATTGCCCTTGAAGATGAATACTTTATCTCTAAGAAGCTATACCCTAACGTCGATTTCTACTCAGGCATCATCATGAAAGCCATTGGTATCCCTACCAGCATGTTTACAGTGCTATTTGCATTGTCTCGTACCGTTGGTTGGATCTCTCACTGGAAAGAAATGTTAGATCAACCTGGCCACAAAATCAGCCGTCCACGTCAGTTATACACTGGCGAGTCTGCGCGCGATTTCGTGAGCGTAGATAAGCGTTAATCTTTTGATTAACCACACTAAAAAAGCGCCGAAAGGCGCTTTTTTGTTACCTTAATTATGCTGATATAGCTTTGCTCTGTACTCTGACGATTAGCGAACAACACCTGCACATAGGGTTAACGTAAAGCAAAAGCGGCTGAGGCATTCCTTTGTGGCGGGTGTTAAAAGGGCTTACACTGCGTTGCATGACGTCGAAAAAAATCACTATTCATTCAGTCATTCGCCTTATTTAAGCCCTTTTAAATGTTCGCAAAGAGATCACTAACTAACGCGCAATAGTATCACAATACATCATTGTTTAAACGAGCACAGAGAAAAGTGACCTTTGACACGCGCGCACAGCAGCATCAATAATAACAATCCAACATAAATATCAACCGCACCACCACTGTACTGACTACTGTGCTCTACTTTGGCAATTTTCTCTTCTTTAACCCTCACTTTAAAACGGGCTAATTCATCATCTAGGTTTTTCGTCATATCCTTAACAGCAATATCGAATCCTTCCATCGACTTTTCAGCAATGGTTTCATCTATACCAATGGCCGTTGTGCGTTTTTCTAGTTTGCTTATTCCTGGTGCTCTAAACAGCATTTTACGGCTTTTAATATCAAACACCGCAGTATCGACAAAGGTTTGAATGGTATTCTCATTTCCAGGAATAACGTACATACCCACAATCGTCCAATACAAAAGTGCTGCATTATTTTCAAGTGATTGGGTAACTTGATCGTACGACACTAGTGCAATAACATCGACATTATAAAGTCGCCCTACTTGTTCTAGAGTGGTAAACCCTTCGCCACCAGCAAGATACGTGCTGGGAATAACCTCAATACGGTCAATATAATCGTACTTCACAAACGATGCTTTTACTTTCTCGAGTAATTCGTACTCATCTTTTTTATGCATTGACCGATTTTGCCAACCAGAAGACGGTACAAATGCAATGCCCACTTTGACAGGTAGTGTCAGCACGGGGATCTCTTCGTTAAGCACTGCTCGGTCTTCTTTTTTAGGATACAAAAAATCCATCAAACTGCTCGATACAGACTGCTTACCCGCTTGCTGGCTGACCATCATGCTGCATGATGACAAGAGGCACACCGAAGCCAAGGTCGATATCCATGTAATTAGTTTCATTTATTTTCCCTTAAATTTGACGATCCGATTGAGTTTATCTTTCATTGTTTTGCCTATCGCACCATAACCTCAATAATCAATCACACTAAATGTTAATTATTTTTACTACTTTTCGATTGCGGCTTTCACTAATCTCAATAGAAAAAAACAATAACAAACTGATAAATAATGAGTTTTATAGTTGGCACGGTTAATGCTTTGTTGTGTTCAATTAACAATAGTTACAAATGATAACGTGACGTTTAGCCACTTAGGCATAACATAACAACACCGACCTCATTTCATCCAAAAATATAACATTGGCAGGTACTCATGGATAGGTTCATCAGCATCAAAAAATTGGCAATTCCACTACTTTGCATAGTAAGTCTTAGTGCGTGTACAGGTGAAGAAGAGCAAAAAAAACAAGAAGAAAAATTTGCCATCCCGGTTGAAACAGCATTGGTCGAAACTGGTGATGTATCATCATTTTACAGTACAACCGCCACGCTAGAAGCGCCTGAAGAATCACACGTTATGAGCAGAATTGCTGGCATTGTAGAACAAATCAATGTGGAAGAAGGCGATAGAGTCACTAAAGGACAGGTGCTCGCCGTCATTGATGCAAAACGTCAACGATACGATTTTAATCGCTCCGAAGCCGAAGTGCAGATAATTGAACAAGAATTAAATCGCTTAAATAAAATGAGCAATAAAGAATTCATCAGCCAAGACGCCATGGCAAAACTTGAGTTCAACTTACAAGCTGCTAAAGCACAACGAGACTTAGCTCAATTACAGGTAAAAGAAAGCCAAATCACCTCCCCTATTGACGGTGTGATTGCCGCTCGCCACATTAAACTGGGAAACATGGCAAAAGAGTTTCAAGAGCTTTTTTACATAGTCAACCAAGATCAGTTACATGGCATTCTTCACCTACCGGAACAGCAACTCGCCAGTCTCCGCATTGGTCAACATGCGACAATTATGCATCAACAACAAAACACAAATTTACCCAGTATTGATGCCACAGTATTGCGGATCAGCCCAGTCGTTGATGCTCAAAGCGGCACATTTAAAGTCACATTAGCTATCCCTAATAAAGATGCAACCTTAAAAGCTGGGATGTTTACCCGCGTAGAATTAAAATACGACACCCATGAAGATGTGTTAACGGTTCCATATAATGCATTGATTAATCAAGACAATACCCAAGCTCTTTATGTGATAAAAGACACCAAAGCTGAACGCAGAGAAGTGACGCTAGGCTACCGTGAAAACAACATTGTCGAAATTTTATCGGGAGTGAGTGCTGGCGAGCAAATTGTCATTCGCGGCCAACAAAACCTCAAAGATCAATCTTTGGTCGAGATCATCACCCCGCTTAGCTTTGCAGCCATTCGATAACGGAGCAAGATCATGTCAATGATAAATACTTCAGTGAACCGTCCGGTCACTGTATGGATGTTCATGCTCGCTGTTATGCTGTTCGGAATGGTGGGATTTTCACGCCTTGCAGTAAAATTACTCCCCGATTTAAGCTATCCCAGCGTCACGATTAGAACGGCTTACGACGGTGCCGCACCTGTAGAAATTGAACAACTTGTCTCCAAGCCCATTGAAGAGGCTGTAGGTGTGGTTAAAGGCTTGCGTAAAATTAGTTCTATTTCACGATCAGGCATGTCTGATGTGGTGCTCGAGTTTGAATGGGGCACCAATATGGACATGGCAAGCCTAGAAGTACGTGAAAAAATAGACACGATTGAACTGCCACTGGACATCAACAAGCCACTATTATTACGCTTTAACCCCAATCTTGACCCTATTATGCGTCTTGCTTTTTCAGTGCCTGATGCAGATGCCGAGCAGCTCAAACAAATGCGCACTTTTGCCGAAGAAGAACTTAAGCGCCGCCTCGAAGCCTTATCTGGCGTGGCAGCAGTTCGCTTGTCTGGTGGGCTTGAGCAAGAAGTGCATATCGAGCTTAATCAACAAAAACTCAGCCAATTAAACCTCAACGCAGATCAAATTAAACGCCGTATTAACGAAGAAAATATCAATGTGTCTGCCGGTAAAGTCATCCAAGGCGATAAAGAATATTTAGTCAGAACCCTAAATCAATTCAATTCGCTTGAAGAACTTGGCCAGGTCATTGTATATCGCAACGAGCAAACCCTATTGAGGCTGGCTGACATTGCCGTCATTTCAGACGCTTACAAAGAACGAAGCGACATCACTCGCATTGGTGAACTAGAGTCAATTGAACTCGCCATTTATAAAGAAGGTGATGCCAACACGGTTGCCGTTGCTCAAAAATTGCATGCCGAGCTTGCCCAGATTAACCAAGCTGACAATGAAAACCGATTAAAAGTCATTTACGATCAATCTGAATTCATCGAAAGTGCAGTGGACGAGGTCACCTCCGCAGCCTTGTTTGGTAGCATGTTAGCAATGATGGTTATTTACCTGTTTTTACGTGACATCATTGCTACGCTTATTATCTCTATCTCTATCCCTTTCTCCGTTATCGCGACCTTTAATATGATGTATTTTGCTGATATCAGCTTAAACATTATGTCATTAGGCGGTATTGCACTGGCCATCGGTTTATTGGTGGATAATGCGATTGTCGTACTTGAAAACATTGATCGCTACAAAGCACTTGGAATGAGCAAAATAGACGCCGCTGTTACAGGCTGTAAAGAAGTCGCTGGGGCTATTTTTGCATCCACCTTGACCACACTTGCGGTGTTTTTACCCTTGGTGTTTGTCGATGGCATTGCCGGAGCACTGTTTTCTGACCAGGCATTAACTGTCACCTTTGCCCTTCTTGCGTCATTGTTTGTTGCATTAACTGCAATTCCCATGTTGGCTTCACGCCAAGGTTTTACTCACTTACCGCAGCCCGTCGCTGCTGTTGCTGTGGCTAAACCTACCAGTATAAAAGGCCTAATAGGTCACTACTTGCTCGCAATAATACGTTTTCCATTTAAGCTTGTGTTTAGTTATATTCCGGCAGGATTACTCACCGCAATCATTGTAATCAGTCGTTTTGTTAGCGGTGTATTAGGCATTATTTTACATCCCATTTGTGCAGGATTTAATGCAGTTTATCGCGTTATTGAGTCATTTTATTACCGTATTTTACGCCAAGCGCTCCGCCACCAGTTGGTTACTGTCATTATCGCACTGGTGTTGACAGTGGCATCTAGCAGCTTATTGCCTAGGCTGGGGATGGAGCTTATCCCGCCAATGAATCAAGGCGAATTTTACGTTGAAATCTTATTACCACCTGGTACAGAAGTAAGCGAAACCGATGCGGTATTGCAACAACTAGCCCTATCCATTAAAGACCGTAACGACGTTAAACATGCCTATAGCCAGGCTGGCAGTGGCGGTTTAATGACATCAGACACAGCCCGTGGCGGCGAAAACTGGGGACGTTTACAAGTTGTATTAGCAGATCACTTGGCCTTTGATGCCGTTAGCCAAGTGTTACGACAAACCGCCCGCAACATCCCCGAACTTGAAGCCCAAATAGAGCATCCTGAACTATTTAGCTTTAAAACCCCAATTGAAATTGAGCTAACAGGTTATGACTTAACGTTACTTAAACGAAGTGCCGACAAGCTTGTTAAAGCCCTCGCAGAGAATGACCGATTTAGTGACATCAACACCACATTACGAGATGGTCAACCTGAGCTCAGTATCCGTTTTGACCATGAACGTTTAGCGGCATTAGGAATGGATGCCCCAACCGTTGCCAACCGAATCGCGCAGCGTGTGGGCGGCACAATAGCAAGCCAATTTACCGTACGTGATCGCAAAGTTGACATCTTAGTTCGCAGTGAATTGAGCGAACGTGATCAAATTAGCGACATTGAGTCATTAATTATTAACCCTGACAGCAACCAACCTATTCCACTGAATGCCATTGCAGAAGTACATTTGCAAATTGGGCCTTCAGCCATTAACCGCATTAGCCAGCAACGTGTGGCCATTGTATCGTCAAACTTGGCTTATGGTGATATCAGTGAAGCCGTGGTTGAAGCCAATAAACTATTAGCACAACAACAATTTCCAAGTTCAATCCAGGCCCGTTTTGGTGGCCAAAATGAAGAAATGGAACACTCATTTGACTCACTAAAAATTGCGTTAGTATTAGCCATATTCTTAGTTTACCTTGTGATGGCAAGCCAATTTGAATCGCTATTACATCCACTGTTGATCCTTATTGCTGTGCCCATGGCAGTGGCGGGCAGTATTGTCGGTTTATTTATTACCGGAACCCACTTAAGTGTTGTGGTGTTTATAGGTCTTATAATGCTGGCAGGTATTGTGGTGAATAATGCCATCGTATTAGTCGACCGAATAAATCAACTGCGCCGTGAAGGGATAGATAAATTAACTGCCATAAATGATGCCGCACAATCTCGCTTACGCCCAATATTAATGACCACATTAACCACGACATTAGGTTTGTTACCTATGGCAATCGGCATGGGTGATGGCAGCGAAGTACGTGCCCCTATGGCCATTACGGTTATTTTCGGCTTAAGTATTTCAACATTATTAACCTTAATCGTGCTCCCTGCCCTGTACGCACTATTTGACCGTAAACAATATGACTTGCCGGTTGAGCTTGTTAATCAGGAGCAAACAAGATGAATATGACCCAACTTGCAATAAAACGTCCTGTCACCACCAGCATGTTTTTTATTGCGATATTACTGTTTGGTATGGCCGCGAGCAGAATGTTGCCTTTAGAAATGTTTCCAGGGATTGATATTCCGCAAATTGTTGTCAATGTGCCCTATAAAGGCTCAAGCCCTGCTGAAGTTGAACGCGATATAACCAAAGTACTAGAAGAATCATTGGCTACCATGAGTGGCATTGAAGAAGTTCGCTCCGACTCAAGCCAAGATGGTGCTTTTATTCAACTGAATATGAAATGGGGTGAAAACGTTGCGACCAAAAGCCTGGAAGCACGCGAAAAAATAGACTCTGTAAGTCATTTACTGCCAGATGATGTTGAGCGTGTATTTATTCAACAGTTTTCTACGGCCGATATGCCAGTTTTAACCATACGAATATCGAGCGAGCGAGAACTCTCAAACGCATTTGATTTGCTGGATAAACAGTTACGTAAACCACTAGAACGCGTCGATGGCGTGTCTAAAGTAACGCTTTACGGTGTAGAGCAAAAACAAATTGAAATCCGCCTCAATGCAGACAAATTAGCCGCATCTGGTTTAAACAGCCAGCAACTTCGAAGCCGGCTGTTGTCAGAAAACTTTGTCATTAGTGCAGGCACCATTCGTTCTGACTCACAAGTTTACCAAGTTAGCCCTAAGGGAGAATTTACCAGTCTTGACGACATTAACAACTTAGTCATTGTGCCTGGTATTCATTTGCAAGACATTGCAACCGTCAGTTACGCCCTACCCGAAAAAGTAGAAGGCAGGCATCTTGATCAAAAATATGCTGTCGGTATTGATGTATTTAAAGAATCCGGATCCAACTTAGTTGAAGTGTCTGACAGAGTGCTCAAGGTTATCGAACTCGTTAAACAAGATCAGCAATTTCAGGGTATTAAATTGTTTATTATGGAAGACCAAGCCTTTGGGGTTAAATCTTCGCTTAACGATTTATTACTCTCAGGCTTAATTGGCGCATTGTTATCCTTTGGTGTGTTATTTCTGTTTTTGCGCAACCTAAAAATGACGTTGGTTGTGGTGTCATCGGTACCCATTTCACTGTGTATGACCTTTGCCGGCATGTACATGCTGGGCTACAGCCTCAATATTTTGTCTATGATGGGGTTGTTATTAGCCGTAGGGATGCTGATTGACAATGCCGTAGTGGTAACAGAAAGCGTACTGCAAGAGAAACAAGCAGCCCAAATAGACGATACATGCCAACTCAGGGCAAACCAACAAGCCGTACTCACCGGTGTTGAAAAAGTGTCACTCGCCGTTTTAGCCGGTACCTTAACCACTGCTATTGTATTTTTACCTAATATATTTGGCGTAAAAGTTCAGCTTACCATCTTTTTAGAACACGTTGCCGTCGCGATTTGCATATCGCTTGGCGCATCGTTATTGGTGGCCAAAACCCTTATTCCATTGATGCTCAATCGTTTTCACTTTGAGGTAAAACCCGCCAATAACCACAACCGTTTAGGGCTGTTTTATCAACGCAGCTTAACCTGGATTTTAACCCGTCCTAAGCGTTCTGGTGTGATTGCTATCGCGCTACTGCTATCAACAGCTCTACCATTGAGTTTAGTTAAACAAGATCAAGGCGATGGTGAAGGTAATGACCGGCTTTACATTAATTATCAACTTGAAGGCCGCCACAATTTAGCCGTGACCGAAGCGATGATTAATCGCATGGAAGATTATTTGTACCGTAATAAAGATAAATTTTACATTGACGCCGTATACAGTTATTACGCACCACATGATGCGCAATCCACCATTTTATTACAAAAAGATATTCCAATCGAAATGAGTGAGTTGAAAAAGATGATCCGTGAAGGTTTTCCAAAATTCTCAATTGCTACCCCTCAGTTTGGTTGGGGCAATGAAAATAGCGGAATACGCGTCACACTAACGGGACGCTCAACGACAGAATTGATCCGCCTTAGCGAACAAGTCTTACCGTTATTAAGCCAGATCAATGGATTAGTTGACGTACGCTCTGAGGTCAATGGCGCACAACAAGAAGTCATTATCGTCATCGATCGTGAAATGGCAGCAAGACTGGATCTCACCTTAAGTGATATCGCAACAAACATTGCCATCGCACTTCGAGGGTCACCGCTGCGCTCATTTAGGCACGATCCGAGTGGTGAGTTGCGTATTGAACTGGCATATGACAAAAGCTGGCAAAAATCACTCGAAAAACTCAAACAGTTACCTATTATCCGTCAAGGCAGCCGGGTCTATACCCTCGATAGTCTCGCCGATGTTAGCGTGGTGCCTCGTTTTGACACAATAAGACACTTTAATCGCCAAACCGCATTGTCAATAGGGGCTAATCTAGAAGACTTAACCACCGAAGAAGCACAAGAAAAAATTACCCAAGTCATGGACTCGGTAAATTTTCCTCACGGTTATGATTACTCACTACGAGGTGGATTTGAGCGCCAAGATGAAGATCAATCAATTATGGCTGTGAATATGATCTTGGCCATTGCAATGATTTATATCGTGATGGCGGCATTATTTGAATCATTATTACTGCCAACCGCCATTATTACGTCAATTATATTTTCAATTACTGGCGTATTTTGGGCTTTATGGTTAACAGGCACGTCCATGTCAGTCATGGCAATGATCGGCATTTTGATTTTAATGGGCATAGTGGTCAATAACGGTATTGTATTAGTTGACCAAATAAACCAAATGACGCCCGATTTAGATAAACTGAGCACAACGATTACCGATGTATGTATCACTCGCTTACGCCCAGTGTTAATGACCGTCGCCACCACTGTCTTAGGGTTAGTCCCATTGGCTATGGGCGACACTCAAATTGGCGGCGGAGGGCCACCATACTCGCCTATGGCTATCGCCATTATTGGGGGGCTGACCTTTTCAACCCTAACCAGTTTGTATTTAGTCCCTTTATGTTATCAAGCATTGTATTTAATCCGTCATAATGCCGCGATTAGAT
This sequence comes from Shewanella basaltis, assembly GCF_023283885.1. Lineage (GTDB taxonomy): Bacteria > Pseudomonadota > Gammaproteobacteria > Enterobacterales > Shewanellaceae > Shewanella > Shewanella basaltis. The sequence goes on along the minus strand of NZ_JAKILA010000005.1, from coordinate 8,695 downwards.
TAGGATTAGCCAACACGATTGCTCAAAAGCTGCTACCTTGGACTTACAGATAAGCAAATCGGTGGATATAAAAACATGCATGGGTATAAACAATGCCAATAACTGGATATAACACCACGACGAGCCACACAGTTAACAGCAATAAAAGGAATACACATGAAACAGAGATTTCACGGTAATGTAATGGGTATGAGTGCCTTAGCAATGCTGGCATTAAGCACGGCAGTGCTAGCCGACAACAAAATGGATGATGTAACGATTACCTCAAAAAAGCTGGACAACAATACCTACATGTTTATCGGTGCTGGCGGTAATATAGGTGTTTCGGCTGGCAGCGACGGCATATTAATTATTGACGATCAATTTGCGCCATTAGCAGAGAAAATCACCGCGTCATTAAATGATATACAAGCTGGCAGCCCAAAATACATTGTAAACACCCACTATCATGGCGATCATACAGGGGGTAATGCCCATTTTGGAGCCACGGGAACTATCTTAGCGCATCACAATGTATTAAAACGATTAAGCGCCGACAGCAAAACCCCAAAATCAGCCTTGCCGGTTATTACCTTTGCAGAAAACATCTCAATTCATTTTAATCAAGACACCCTAGAAGTCATACACCTTGGACCTGGGCATACCGACGGTGACAGTGTTGTCATGTGGCAACAGGCCAATATTGTCCACATGGGCGATTTGTTTTTTAAAGACCGATTTCCATACATTGATTTAGCCGCGGGCGGTTCGGTAATGGGTTATCGTGACAATGTTAGCGCCATATTAGATAAGCTAAATGATAAAACCAAAGTCATACCAGGTCATGGCGATCTTGCCAGCAAAAATGAATTATTAAAGTTTAAGCACATGCTTGATGACAGTATTAATTGGATGCGTGGAGAAATCGAAAAAGGCCATGATCTTGCCACAATAAAACAAATGGGTGTACCGGCTGAATATAAAACATGGGGCTGGACTTTTATCTCCGCAGATAAATGGATAGAAACCCTTTACCAAGATCTCAACGCTAAAGCAGATTAAATAACCTGAGCTCGGGATAATAAATGCCTTTCAAACAATCCTTTGCCCTGCTCACTGCGTTGAATCGACTTACAATAGGCTAGCTATTGACGCGTCAATTCGCCTTGTTAGCAGAACAAATGACAAGCTTGAAAGTGAGAATGGGTAACATGTTGATTTTAAATAGTATAAGTTCATCCCTTATCCCGAGATCAGGTTAAGTAACCTAAAAGCAGGATAACAAGCGCTTTTTAAACAGCCCGTTGCTTTTGCCACTGAGTTACTGGTTTGCAATATGAATACTTGTAATAAGCGAGTCATATTGAATGAATGCGTAAAAAACAGGCCTAAGTGGCCTGTATTTTAGTATTGAGCGCCTGAACGAGTGTTTTGTCGCCTATGGGGTGGCAGTTGTAGGCTTATTTAGCAATGCTTTTTATCTGCGGTATCACTGCCTTAGTCGCCGTGTAACCGGCATGAATTGCCGCCGCTTTATGGTTAAATGCGTCAATCCCACTGGGGTCATACACGGGCGAAATCACAATATCGGCACTGTCTAGTTCTTGCTGTGACAGTCTACAGCTTTGCATTCTAAATACGGCCAGGGTTAACTGAGTGGCCGATGTTCCACCTTCGCGTTGAGATTGGTTATGACAATAAATGTCGACCGCAATAACCCTTTTGGCGCCTAAGGTTTTGGCTGCATAAACCGGCACAACACTGAAAACACCGCCGTCGATTAACATCTCCCCCTGATGCTCAACCGGAATAAATACCCCCGGAATCGTCGATGAGGTTTGCACCGCATGGCCGGGATTACCCGAGCGAATGATCACCGACTGTTGAGTTGTCATATTGGTTGCGGTAACCGCCACTGGCATCGGCATATCGGCAAGATCGTCATAGTCTATTTGTGTGTTTATCCAGTCGGATAATTTTTTGCCGTTAACAAAGCCTTTTGACGACAATACAACATCAGCAATATCGCCTATTGCCATGTTTTCAATTGCCGCAGTCATTGCTGTGACGCTCATTCCTGATGCGTATAAAATGGCGGCGATGGAGCCTGCAGATGTGCCACTGACCACATCGGGTTTTATTCCTTCTTCCTCTAACGCTTTAATAACCCCTAAATGCATAAAGCCGCGCACACCGCCGCCACCAAAAGCAATGCCCAGCTCATGCTCTGCATTTACCGTTGGCGCAGCGGCATTAAGCTTGTTGTAAACATTGGGTGACGCACAAGCCATTAACCCCAGCGTGATGAGTGTCAGTAATGAATTCTGCGTGAGTAATCGTTTGTTCACTCGATGACCCTAGATTAAAGCGACCAGTTTAGTGATGTTTTGTCTAACGATAGCGCCCACAATTTGGCTGCCATGTCTTGATTAAGTGCAATGCTATCGAGTTTATTCTGGTCCACTGGCCCCACAGTATTGGCGCGTTTGGTGGGGCCATAAAGCGTGGCCGTTTGCAGGCCTTGCTCTGTTGCACACATCACCTCGGGCCATGCGCCTTTTTCAGCTGACTGAGCAATAATCCGAGACATTAGCGCCCATAGCATTTTATTAAAGGTGCTTGCGGTATCCATAAGCAAGTTGGTACGAGAAGCACCAGGGTGACACACTTGTACCTCAACGTTTTTGCCCGCGGCTTTTATACGGCGCTGCAACTCGTAACCAAACATCATTTGCGCCAGCTTACTTTGTGCGTATGAATCCCAGGCGGTGTATTTTTTGTCAAAGTTAAGATCTTCAAACTTAATCCGTTTAAGCCCCATTTTGTAGGCGTTGCTGCCTACCATTACAATCCGGCCTTTAGCCTCATTGATGCGATCAAACAGTAAACCACACAGTAAAAAGTGGCCAAAGTGATTTACCCCAAGTTGGCTTTCAAAGCCATCGACGGTGAGATGTTGCTTGGCGACCTGTGCAATGGCGCCATTACAGATCAAAGCATCGATGACTGGTGTGGTGTTAAGCAGTTGGTTTGCGGCGTGGCGCACAGAGGCCAGCACACCTAAATCGACCTGAATAAATCTCACGTCAATATGCTGACCTAGTGCCAGCTTTAAGGCTTCAATTGCGCTGGCCGATTTATCTGGGTTGCGGTTTAGCATAACAACCTTGGCACCTTTACTGAGCAAGATGCGAGATGCCTCAAACCCTGCGCCACTGTTTGCACCTGTTATGACATACGTCCTGCCGACAAGTGAGCCGATACGTTCAGGAGTCCAACCTTTTTGACCAAATTGTTGAGTTGTCATCATTGTTACCTTTGTTGCTAATTTGAGCCGTTAGCCTGTGCAATCATTACCGTTGCATGTTGCGAGCTAGGGTAGTAGTGTTACCTGAAATGTACTATAACTCTCATGGTTTGGTATAAACAGGCGAATTAATCGCTAAAACATGCCTATTTGTATCTAATTGTGGTTTGGGTGTAAAAGTGATGAAACAAAAAATAAAACAGTTAGTCGAAAAGCGCATCACGGCCGATGGCATGGTTGAAACCGCCATAAAAGGGGTGAGTTTGTTTAAGATTACCCAGGCTATGCCTTGCGCGCCCGCACTTTACGAACCGACGGTGGTGGTGATTTTGAATGGCCGCAAAGAGGCGATTTTAGATGGCCACAGGTATATCTACGACAACAGTCAATACATGTGCTGCACCGTTTCTTTGCCCGTCGAGGCCGGTACGCCTGAGGCCTCAACCGAGGAACCCTTACTTGGGGTTTATATTTCCCTCGACACTCAAGTCATGACCGAATTGGCAATTGAAATGGAAAGCGTTACAGGTGCGATTAAACAGCCTAAAACCAGCTCGCAACCCCAAAGCCTTTCGCTTGCTAACTGGGACGATGCGTTTGCCGATGCGTTACTGAGATTATTGCAACTTGATGGCACCATGGATGCGGCAATACTAGGCGAAAGCCGATTGCGAGAGTTGTATTACGCAGTATTAAAAGGTGACGCGGGGATTTCAGCCAGAAGGGCGTTTGGGGTTGGCAATGAGATTGCTCGCTCAATTGAGTATTTATCCACAAATTTAAGCAAAAATGTCACCATTGATGAGTTAGCCTCGTTAGTGGGAATGAGCCGAGCGGTTTTTCACCGTAAATTTAAACAAGCCACCAGAATGTCGCCTATTCAATTTATGAAATCGATGCGCCTTAATCATGCTGCCATGAGAATTGCTGCCGGTATGAATGTCAGTGAGGCCGCGATGAAGGTCGGTTATGTCAGTTCGTCGCAATTTAGCCGAGAGTTTAAGCGTATGTATGGCAAGTCGCCTAAGCAATGGAGTCATTCAGCTCCCTTACTCGAGCAGGTGGCCTAGTGGCTAAAATTGCATATTGATACAAATAGGCATGTTTTAGACAGTATATCGCCTAGTTTACTACAGGTTTGAGAGTTAAAGTTGTTTGTATATACCCAATCAACTTGAAGATCCGTGTTTCAGAGCTTCACCGTGTTTTCAATACAAGGCGCGTTAATGCGGTAATGTAGGCACCTTATAAATTAACGCAACAACGTAGTGGGAACACGCTGAAACTCTCAAAGGGCGAGTTTTACACGCGTTTATGCAGTGTTATTGATTTTGGAAAGGGAACGACCATTATCCGCAATCAATGCCTTGGCTAAACGCGTGTAAATTCTTGCTGAAATCGAGCATCTTCAGGTTGATTGGGTATAGAAGTAATGCAGGGGACTTATTATGAAACAACTTATCTTATCGATAGGAGTAAGCATGGTCATGGCATCAACAGCGGCATCAACATCAGTATCGTCTAGCAGCATTAACAGCGAGTTACACAAACTTGACGACACGGTTCAAGACAGAGAAGGCAATGTGTATCGCACGGTTAAGATTGGCGAACAAGTTTGGCTTGCTGAAAACCTACGAAGCACCCAGTTTCAAGATGGCTCAGCGGTGCGCTCGGGCGCAGTGCCAAACGATGATGCGGCAAACCTATTAACATACGGCCGCTTGTACAACTGGCATGATGTGTCAGATGAGCGAAACCTTTGCCCAGTGGGCTGGCGAGTTGCCACCGATGACGATTGGAAAACCCTAGAGCGCACCTTAGGCATGCCTGAAGCAGAGGTGCACAAAGACGGTTGGCGCGGCGGTGAGCAGAATATTGGTTTGCAGCTAAAAGAGGCGCAAGCCGATGGTCCATTTGCTAAATTTGAACCATCGCTTGTCAATAAACAGCAGTTTTTTGCAAGACCTGCAGGCGTTAAATGGAACGGGTTTTACATTACTCAAGGCGCTTACACCGAGTTTTGGACCGCAACCAGCGCAACCGACAACCAAGCTATTATTCGCACACTTGCATATTCGTGGTGGAATGCGCATAAAACTGAAATTCGCCGTGCCACTAGCTCAAAAGAGTATATGTTTTCAGTGAGGTGCGTCAGGAGTTAATGTCCTGTTTGAGCTTAATGCTGAACGTGAGATTATAAATAAAATCTTAATTCTGTTTGCTTGAATGTGTTATTTATTCAGGTAAATGGATGTAATAAATTGAGCTCCTCGCAAGGTGATAGTGATCGCCGAGCCACAGAATAGGAGTTTTACCCATTATGTCAGCAACTCAATTACAACGTGCACGAGCTTTAACATTACCGTCTCGCGAAGCCATGTTATCTCGTGCCCCCTCAGTACAACAATTTTGGCATACCAATAAAGCGTTGTTCAGCGACGCCTGGAAAGAGTGGCAAGCCAGCCAGCAAGGTGATGCTCTGACTCTCGACAGCTCATTACTTGATAAACGTTTACGCGATGCTGTCGCGCAAGCCTGGCAAGACCCAAGTAAAGAAATTGCGGTTAAAGACTTACTGCAAGAAGTCGCACCAGGCGTATTTGAGTTGCAGTTTTTTAACCCTGATCGCTTAGCTGATTTACGTCAATATTTAGAAAGCGTTTGGGATGCGCAAATTCCATTGCGTCCACCTTATGGCATTGTGCTCAATCGCCGTGGTGCAATGCTCGACAGCCGTTCTGAAGGCTACCTTGCTGCACCCAATTTTCAAACATTTTATCGTGAAATGTTAGACACTTATATGCGCCCAATTGCGCGGATGTTATTTCCTGAAGTGATGGGTTACGACACGCAAACTTTTGGTTTTTCGATTCATTATCAACCTAATACAGATAGTTCGATCCGCCCACATACGGATGCATCGGCGGTCACATTAAACATTAATCTGAACTTGCCAAGCGAAGCGTTTACCGGCTCTGCAGTAGATTTTTTTGATGTGGCAACTGGGCAAAAACATAGCTTAACCTTTAAACCAGGTACTGCAATGATCCACCGTGGCAATGTGGTTCATGCAGCTCAGCCAATAACGAGTGGCGAGCGCACCAACTTTGTGTTGTGGCTATATGGCGACCGAGGCCAAATACCACCACAAGGCGCTAAGCGCCCAATCATAGATGCACACGAGCGTTGGACCACACCAACGGCAGCACTAGATAGCGTTGCACCGTTTTAACTAACCTCAACTCTGGATAAGAGATGTATTGATAACGATATAAATCAATAGATTGACTAAAATCCACTGTCAAGCTTGTAATTTGTTTTGCTAACAAGGCGAATTAACGCGTCAATAGCTAGCCTATTGCAAGTTAATTCAACGCAGTGAGGAAGGCAAAGGACTGCTTGAAAGGCGTTTGTTATCCAGAGCTGAGGTTAACTAGTTTATGGCAAAAGGTTAACTACACCCTCACCTTGTCCCGGCATTATTTTGAGCCGGGACTCTTTTTTATGGGCAGCGGCCACTAACGCTGTGGCGTTTCGCCTATTGTAAAGTATATGACGGTAAGGTTTTATTTGGCTTCAACATGGTATTCACTTACCGACACGCGCTAGTACATCCATGTAGCTCGACCGACCCGTCCATGGGTCGGACGGTCGGCTCGCAAACCACCATGATGAAGCTGTTAATGTTTGTTTTATCTGCAGGTGTTAAATACGCAGGTTAATTTAATCGTCGTCCCGGCAATGCTTTTGAGCCGGGATCCAGGTGTTAGCTTTTGTTGTTTTGTACTTATGGCCTGCGGCCACTAACGCTGTGGCGCTTCGCCTATTGCAAAGCATATAACTGTAAGGTTTATTTGGCTTCAACATGGTATTCACTTACCGACACGCACTAGTACATCCATGTAGCTCGACCGACCCGTCCATGGGTCGGACGGTCGGCTCGCAAACCACCATGATGAAGCTGTTAATGTTTGTTTTATCTGCGGGTGTTAAAGACTCTGTTTAGTGAGATGTATGCGCTGCTCAGAATAAATTGAAATTAAAGTTTTTTATTTTTGTCGAATATTGAGTCCACTTTTAACGCGCAAGCACGCTTTTATTTGTTAGTGGAGTTAAATAAAACTGCTTTACATCAATAAGATAGTAAATGTAGGATGTTATTAATCAATAACTTAAAAGGGCGACTTTAATTTTTTTTGCCCTTCAATAAGCTGTTAGGCTTCTCATGGAAAGAGGTACTCATGATAAAACTGGTTTGGCTTTTAGTGAGATTCGCAATAGTGTATTTACTATTAGGAGTAATTATCGGTGTTTTAATCTTAACCAATAGTTCGACTCCGAGATTCTTCTCTTTAGAAGTCGATTTCATTGGTTGGATTAGCATATTTTGGTGTGTTGTTGCTTATGTCTTGGTTCGGTTTGAACCTACGAAAGAAGTCGGAAAGCTTTTGTTCGTAAGCACACTAGGTGCGCTGGTTCTCTTAATGTACATTAAAGAACATTTCTGGCTTCAAGATATGAGAATCCATGCTTGGACAGCATTTTTGGCGGTCATATTTGCGATTTCATTATTGTTTTTCATCTTACCTCATCGGAATTTAAAACCACTATTATTTCTTTTACCTGTATCGGCATGTTCTTGGTTTTTAGCATGGGTGGGTTATAGACCGGCTAGTTTGGTTATTGAGATACTGGGAGCTAAAGGGAAACTACCAGAAGAGAACATAAAAAAGGTCATTGAGTTTATGCCTGAGATTTTTCTCAGTTGTTTAACTTCGGGGGCTTTTATGGTTTGTTTAATTATGCGCTTTTATATTTTTGCAAGGTGGGGCCATGACCCGAAAGGCACCTACCAAAGCCTAACAAAGCGTTTAAGACAGATTCGCAACGCTCGGCATTATTAGTTTGAACCAAGTATAGTGTTTACGGTGGTATGGTTTGGTTTCGTGGTTGCGTTGCTCACTACTTAACGCGGCGTTAAGGGGCTTTCGCCTCAATCGAATAAGGATGTTTACATGAGACTTCATGAGCTGAAAATAAACAACTTCAGAAAATTAAAAGATTGCTGCATTAAATTCAGAGACACTACTTTTTTAATTGGGCCAAACAATGCAGGCAAGTCAAGTGTCTTTGCCGCTCTTCAGTATTTGCATAAGACACCCAAGGTTGCTGGCTAAATATTGAGCGCTGAACTACGCTTTATTTACTCTTTCCAAACGGTAATTAAAGATGGCCAGACCAAGACAGACAATCGTTAGCCTGGAAGATACGCCTTACTACCACTGCTGTTCTCGTGTGGTGCGTAAGGCATTTCTTTGCGGAATTGATAATTCAACAGGTGAGAACTTTGAGCATCGACGCGAGTGGGTCGATTCACGCATTCTTGAGTTAGCGACCATTTTTGCTATT
>NZ_JAKILA010000004.1 GCF_023283885.1 Shewanella basaltis | reverse complement strand
GGAATCCAGGTGTTAGCTCTTACGTGTTTAACCTTAAAATCTAAAAGTATTAAATATAAATAAACAGAAACACCTGGATCCCCGATACAAGCACTCGAGGATGACGAGCGGGTAAAATTTAAAACCTACCGAGTTACCTAGAAGGACGAAGTCCGCCCTCTGACGAGCTTGCGAGTTCCAAGAACCTAGTCCTTATAACCTAGAACCTATTTATAAATTCTAGTTAACTTGACAACCTCATAGCGCTCTATAAGCTTAAGCGCATTAACATCATATTGTTTTGGAGTCTGTTATGAAAAAATTATTTATCGCCGCCGCGGTGTTAGCATTAAGTGCTTGTAGTACCCTAAAATCGAGTTCAGACTTCGATCCAACTGTTGCATTTGATCAATATAAGTCATACGCCTGGGTAGAAAGCAAAAACGATGACGCAGCAGGTTATCACTTAGATGGCTTAATGGATCAGCGTGTACGCGCTGCATTAGATACTCAGTTAAATCAAAAAGGCATGATTAAAACAGACAAACAAAATGCCGACATACTGGTTAATTACATTACAAAAGTGGATAAAAAAATCAACGTAGACACCTTCAACAGCCATTTTGGTTACAACCCTTATTACGGGCCACGTTGGGGCCTAGCGGGTTCAATGCAAACCGAAACCGTTGTTCGTGAATATGAAGTCGGCACGCTCATGGTCGACTTGGTCGATAACAAAACAGGTAAGCTGGTATGGCGTGGCACCATTGCCGACACAGTAAGAGATCAAAGCACCCCAGAAGAGCGCATCGCTACCATTAACCAGGCCATTGGCACCGTAATGATGAATTATCCGCCAAAACCGACCGCCAATTAATATTACCGCGATATTGTCTGTAATTACTCAATAAAGCCCCATATTTGGGGCTTTATCATTTGAGCGGTACAAACAAAACCCCTTGTGCAACGTTTGCAGTTACCCTGTTATCGACTTTTATAGATAGTTAACCTCAGCTCTGGATAACAAACGCCTTTCAAGCAGTCCTTTGCCTTCCTCACTGCGTTGAATTAACTTGCAATAGGCTAGCTATTGACGCGTTAATTTGCCTTGTTAGCAAAACAAATCACAAGCTTGACAGTGGATTTTAGTCAATCTATTGATTTATATCGTTATCAATACATCTCTTATCCAGAGTTGAGGTTAGTTAAAGTGCATTGTCCAAATAGAGTAATGACAAACAAATCGCTGTAAGCATAAGGTTGAAAGACCAACAAGCCCTAATACCGACCTAAACAATGCGAATTTACGCCTTTGTAGTGTCTTAACTGAACATACCAGTCGATGAGTGTAGAGCAAAACAGTGCAATGGTATTATTTGTTTATCTTTAGTTTTCGACAATTCAACAGCTTAGCTTGTAAGCGTACAAGTAACTAAAAAATAACACTGCTGTAAATGGGTTAAATGGCGTATTTATAGGCGCTTTAGCGTAAAAACCTATTCAATCCAAAGCGCAATTTTGGTAGTATTCTGTCCAGTGAATGGGACGTCACCTGCTCAATACAGTGGGCAAATTAATAAGCGAGTCACAATGAAATCTTGGTATCTACTTTATTGCAAACCACGTCATGAAATCCGTGCGCAGCAAAACCTGGCTCTTCAAGAAGTCGAAAGTTATTTACCTATGATTACTCAGCAAAAAACGGTGCGTAACAAAAGCCAAATGGTTAGCGCCCCTTTATTCCCCAGCTATCTTTTCATTTACTTCGACCCACAGATCACGAGTGTGAGTAAAATTCACAACACCCGTGGTGCTAGCCGTATTGTGGGTTGCCGAGAAGATATGACGCCCATTGATGATAGAATCATCTCAGCCTTAAAAAGACGAGTTCAGGGGCATGTGCCTGAAACAGAGAAAACGTTAGCGAAAGGCGATAAAGTGAAGTTTGTCGACGGTCCATTTAAAGACCTAGAAGCCATTTTCGATGAAGATAACCCAGAAAAACGCTGCCATGTGTTGTTTAACATCATGGGACAGCAAAAAAGGATTTTAGTCGAACTGGAAAATCTTAAAGCGCTGTAAATGTTTTGCTTTATTAACAAAACCGTAATATGAGATTTTAGCTCGTTTAAATGTAAGATATTGTCCATTTTTACCTTAAATTAGTATCTCAAATATCGCTTAAAGCAGACGGTTTTGGTCGAAATGTAATCATTTAAGGTTTATTTAAACGTTTTTGAAACATTTTTAATCAAGATGATGTTGATAACTCAAGCATCTAAATGTGTTTTTGAGTATAATTCCGCGCTTGTTAGATACGTTACCTATTTAACAATTGCTTAAAAGAACATAAAAATAATCAATTTCGCACCGCGAAGGGCACGTTGGAAGCCGTAATCCATGGGCGGTAGCGTGCCTGAAAGGCAAAAGACAGAATAGTTTCTGTCTTTTAGTGGACGCCGAAAGTGATTGTCTGGAACAATCACTAACAGCTTCAGCTGGCTCGAAGAGAGAAGTACAGGATGTACTGAATCAGGGCGTCTCGCCCGCCACGCGGGTCGGTAGCGTGCCTGAAATGACGCTTCGCTGCTAGGTCGCTTCGCTGCTAGGTCGCTTCGCTGCTAGGACGCTTCGCTGCTCGATTACGTCATTCCGGCAACGCTGTTAAAGCCGGAATCCAGGTGTTCGCTTTTAATGATTTACCAGAATGACGCTTCGCTGCTAGGTTCTAGGGCGACCTTCGGTCTGCTAGGTGCTAGGGCGTGACTTCGTCACTTCGAGGACGCTTCGCTTCTAGATTCTAGAAGGACGCAGTCCGCTCTCAGGCGAGCTTGCGAGCTCCTAGAATCCGTCCCGGTAGCGCTTATAAAGCCGGGATTAAAGCATTCGAGGACGAGGCCTAGAACCTCTGGCAAGCCTGCGAGTTCCTAGAACCCAGAATTTAAAACCTATTTCAAAATAATATTGGAGATACCCTGGTGTTGCATAAAACCAAAAACGTGTTAATTGCTGGCTTATCAGCCCTTATTATTTTCAGTACGCAAGTGCAGGCTGTAACGCCATCGCCACAGATGATTGAGCAATTTAAGCAACTGCCAAAATCTGAGCAAGAACGTATTGCTAAGCAATATGGTATCGACCCTTCAATGTTATCGTCTTCATCAACCACTACAACAGTTGAAAACCCACAGGTAGTCGAACCTCGTTCTGTGCAAAATAATGTTTTAGATCAATCGGAAGATGAAGCCATCATTCAAGGTACTAAAACCACCGCCAGCGTTGAAGCATTAGACAACAAAAAAGAACAACAGTTAAAACCATTTGGTTATGACTTATTTGCAGGTTCTCCATCCACTTTTGCCCCAGTATCAGATGTTCCTGTTCCTGCTGAGTACATGGTGGGCCCAGGCGACACGTTAAATGTTCAACTTTACGGTAAAGAAAACAACAACTACCAATTAGTTGTTGGTCGTGATGGTGCTGTGCAGTTTCCAGATCTTGGTCCAATCTCGTTAGTTGGGCTGTCTTTTGCTGAAGCTAGAAATTTACTACAAGATAAAATTGCGCAAAGCATGATTGGCATTAATGCAAACATTACCATGGGTGAACTGCGTTCAATCCGTATTTTTGTTGCGGGTGATGCATTTAAACCTGGTTCATATACGGTTTCTAGCTTATCAACCATGACGCAAGCACTTTTTGTGTCTGGTGGTGTTAACCAAATCGGCTCGTTACGTAATATTCAGTTAAAACGCGCGGGCAAAACGGTCGGCACATTAGACTTATACGACCTATTGATGCGAGGTGATGCATCAGGTGATAAGCGTTTACAATCTGGCGATGTTGTTTTTATTCCTTCTGCAGGTGGCATGGTAAGCGTAATGGGCGAAGTGCGCCGTCCAGCTATTTATGAGCTTAAAAATAATGAAAGCATGGGCGATGTAATTAAAATGGCCAGCGGGTTAAATCCTGGTGCATACCCTAAAGCCAGTGTTGTAGAGCGCTATAGCGACAAATCAGTTAAAACAGTGATAAACGTTGACCTTACCGCCAATAGTGGTTTAGCCACATTAGTTAAAAATGGCGATGTATTAAATGTTAAATCTGCCTCAAATCGAGTTGAAAACGCAGTAACACTGTCTGGCGCTGTTATTCGTCCTGGTAAATATCAATGGACAAGTCAACTTAAAGTAGCCGATTTGCTGCCTTCTATTTGGGGTAATTTAACCATCACTGCAGATTTAGACTACGCATTATTGGTTCGTGAAATTAATCAGCGTGGCGATATAGAGGTTCACCGTATCGCACTTGGTAAGGCCATTACCGATCCGTTTTCATTGTTTAACGTCGCCTTACAGCCGCGAGATACGCTTTTAGTGTTCGATTACGAAGACAGAGAAAAGCTACTTGCTCCTATTATTACTAAGCTTAAAAACCAAAGTCGATTTGGTGAAGCCGCTAAATTGGTCAGCATCAATGGCAATGTCCGTTTTCCTGGTCAGTATCCATTAACCGTAAATGCAGACGTTAAAGAATTAATTATTGCCGCGGGTGGCTTAGAAGAAGGCGCGTATACCATGGCGGCAGAGTTGACTCGCCAGGTGGTATCGCAAACAGACGGTGTGGCAATCAAACATCAACAGCTTAGCTTAAATGATGTTATGAATGACCCATCCTCAGTGATTGAATTACAAAGCAGAGATATTCTAACCGTTAGAACATTACCAGACTGGCAAGACACCCGTTGGGTGACCATTAAAGGTGAAGTTAAATTCCCTGGTACTTATTCTATTCAACGCGGTGAAACACTAAAAGGTGTTATCAACCGCGCTGGTGGCTATACCAATAACGCTTCATTAAAAAGCGCTGTATTTTTACGTCAATCTGTTAAAGACAAAGAACGACTTGAACTTGCAAAACTATCGGATGAACTTCGCCGCGAAATTGCAGCCAAAGCATTAACCAAAGACACGCCAACAGTGGGTTATGCAGATGCACAGTTAATGTTAAAAGAGCTTGAAAATGTGCAAGTTGTTGGCCGTTTGGTTGTTGACCTTAACGCCCTAGAACTGGGTATTGACGAAGCAAACCTAGATTTAGAAGATGCAGATGCCCTTTACGTACCAGCTAAAAATCAAACAGTTTCTGTAATGGGCCAGGTACAACATCCAAGTACGCACAGATTTAAAGAAGGCGTTACTTTTGAGCAATATTTATCAATGGCAGGTGGGCCGCGTAAACGTGCCGATGATGACCGCACCTATATCATTAAGGCCGACGGCTCTGTTGTTTTACCTAATGAGTCAAGTTGGTTTTCAAGTAACAATCAAATTGAACCAGGCGACACCATCATTGTACCGCTGGACACAGAATATAAAGACAGTCTAACCCTATGGGGACAAGTCACCACCATCATTTATAACAGCGCCATCGCCGTCGCCGCAATCGCAACGTTGTAAGAAGGCCCTAGGTACTAGGTACTAGGAGCTCGCAGGCTCGCCAGAGAGCGGACTACGTCCTGCTAGGACGCTACGCTTCTAAGATTTTATAGCAGGCCGTAGGCCGCTCTAGCAGCGAAGCGCTCTAGATTCTAGAAGCTCGAAAAGGACCTGATATGCGTTTCGAACAGCTGGATGTATGGAAAAGAGCTTCTAGATTGTCGTGTGATATTTATAAGTTGACTGAGTCAGTGAGTAACTGGGGTTTTAAAGATCAAATTACACGTTCAGGCTTATCTGTTCCCTCAAATATAGCAGACAAAAGCGCAGGAGCAACTTTTGAATGATACGTTGTTGGTATCGGCCTCGAAGAGGTGAGGTACATGGATGTACCGAGTAAGGAGAAGAACGTGAAACCCTAAAAAAAGCATAAGATTTCTATATTACGCAAAAGGTTCTCTAGGTGAGCTTGTTACTCAACTGTATATCGGAGCAGAAATCGAATACATAGATAAAAAAATGGCTATGTCGATGGTAAAAGAAGCTAAAGAGTTAGCCAAAATATTAGGTACTCTTATTAAACAAAAACAAACAAAGTTAAAAGAAGATAGCCCGATTACACAATAGAGTAAGCAAACGAAGCACTGAAACTTTTTGCTTTTATAGCAGCGTAGCGCTCTAGCCGCGAAGCGTCCTAGAATCTAGGCTGTTGCTTTGACACAACCAGCAACAAACAAAACACTTAGCAGATATCTGCAGGTATCTTTTGACTTTATAGCAGCGTAGCGCTCTAGCCGCAAAGCGTCCTAGAACCTAGTAACTGCTTCCCATACAAAAAAGAAATGATGACTAAACAAAACCTACAACCCACTTATGACGCGAACTTTCCATCCACCCAACCAATGGGAAGTGTTCCGGACGACGAAATCGATCTTCGTGAGTTATTTTCAGTTATCTGGAAGGGCAAATGGATCATCATCGCCATTACATTTGTTTTTGCGGTGGCGTCAGTTGTATTTGCAATAAGTCAGCCAAATATATACAAATCAGAAGCTCTGTTGTCACCAGCCGACGCTGAACAAGGCGGTGGCGGTTTAGCAGCCCTTGCTGGTCAGTTTGGTGGGCTTGCCTCAATGGCGGGTATTAATTTAGGCGGTGGCGGTGGCGTTGATAAAACTCAAATGGCCATAGAAGTGATGAAATCACGCCAATTTGCTAGTGAGTTTATTCAAAAACACCAAATTTTGGCCGATTTAATGGCAGCCGAAAAATGGGATATGCAAACTAACACCTTATCTTACGACAACGAATCGTATGACTCAGCCAATAAACAGTGGGTGCGTGAAGTTAAGCCTCCTTTTAAACCAGAACCGTCAATGCAAGAGGCCTACAAAGTATTCAGTAAAATTGTTGCCGTTAATGCTGCAAAAGATACCGGCATGGTTACTGTATCAGTAGAACATTTGTCACCTGCAATTGCTCAACAATGGGTTAATTGGCTTATACAAGACATCAATACAGTAATGAAAGAACGTGATGTTGCTGAGGCCATTAAAAGCACGGAGTTTTTAGAGTCAAAAATTCAGCAAACCAATGTGGCAGACATTCGCTCAATTTTATACAAATTAGTCGAAGAGCAAGCAAAAACCATTATGTTTGCAGAAGTGCGCGATGAATACGTATTTAAAACCATAGACCCAGCCTTAATACCAGAAGAAAAAGCCAAACCTAAGCGAGCGCTCATTTGTGTGTTGGGTACCATGCTCGGTGGCATGTTAGGGGTAATGTTTGTATTAATTCGGTATTTTGTAAAGAAAGAAGATTAAACAAAAAAAGGGCCTATTGGGACGGTTTTCAAGAAAACCATAAAACCTAGGCTCTATGCAGGTTAGCGAAGGTTGGCCTGTCTCAAAATGGATAAAAAGTGTCTCAGTTAGGTTTTTAAGGCTGAGATGCAAAAATGACAATATTCAATTCATTTAGTCTATATCTACTCGTAAATAGACAACTCAAAACGTCTCGGAAACATCAAAAATGAAGATTTTAGTTACAGGTGGAGCAGGGTTTATTGGCTCTGCAGTCGTTCGTCATATCATCAATAATACCCAAGATAGTGTAATTAATGTCGATAAATTGACCTATGCAGGTAATCTTGAATCATTGGTAAGTGTTGTATCAAACGAGCGTTATGTTTTCGAACAGGTTGATATCTGTAACCGGGAAGAATTAGACCGAGTATTCACTACCCATAAACCAGATGCTGTGATGCATCTGGCGGCAGAATCTCATGTTGACCGTTCAATTACCGGCCCTGCTGATTTTATTCAAACCAATATTGTAGGTACCTATACACTGCTAGAAGCAACGCGTGCATATTGGAATACGTTAGCGGTTGAAGCTAAAAAAGGATTTCGATTCCATCATATCTCAACAGACGAAGTGTATGGTGATTTGCCTCATCCAGATGAGCAAGAAGGCCTAACAGTAAATCAAGAGTTACCTTTATTTACCGAAACAACTTCTTACGCGCCAAGCAGCCCTTACTCTGCGTCAAAAGCATCAAGCGATCACTTAGTAAGAGCATGGTTACGTACTTATGGCTTACCAACGTTAGTAACCAACTGCTCTAACAACTATGGCCCATATCACTTCCCTGAAAAGTTAATTCCTTTAGTTATCTTAAATGCATTAGAAGGTAAGGCATTACCAATCTATGGCAAAGGTGATCAAATTCGTGATTGGCTCTATGTAGAAGATCATGCTCGTGCACTCTACAAGGTGGTTACTGAAGGTCAGGTTGGTGAAACCTATAACATTGGTGGCCATAACGAGAAGCAAAATCTTGAAGTAGTACAGACCATCTGCAGCATTTTAGATGCTCTTGTACCAAAAGATACGCCATATGCACAACAAATCACTTATGTAACAGACCGTCCAGGCCATGACCGTCGTTATGCAATCGACGCTAGTAAAATGAACAAAGAGCTTAACTGGCAGCCAGAAGAAACATTCGAAACAGGCCTTCGTAAAACGATTGAATGGTATTTAGCTAACCAAACCTGGTGTCAGCATGTACAAGACGGTAGTTATCAACTCGAACGCTTAGGCATTTAGCCTTTATCTACAATTTTGAAGTCCTAATTTAATTATCTAGAACCTAGAATTTAGGACTGATTTACCTAGGAACTTATTTACTTATGAAAGGCATCATTTTAGCCGGCGGTTCAGGTACTCGTTTATACCCGCTTACAAGAGGTGTTTCTAAACAGTTACTAGCAGTATACGATAAACCAATGATCTATTATCCCATGTCGACATTAATGCTTGCAGGCATTAGAGACATATTAGTTATTACAACGCCAGAGGATAACGAAGGTTTTAAACGTTTATTAGGCGATGGTTCAGATTTCGGTATCAATCTAACCTATGCAGTACAACCTTCACCCGATGGTCTTGCACAAGCCTTTTTGATCGGTGAAGAGTTTATCGGCAACGACAGCGTGTGTTTAGTATTAGGTGATAACATTTTTTATGGTCAATCTTTTAGCAAAACCTTGAAAAATGCAGCTAGCAAAGAGACGGGTGCTACTGTATTTGGATATCAAGTAAAGGATCCTGAACGCTTTGGTGTCGTTGAATTTGATGAAAATATGAAAGCGATTTCTATTGAAGAAAAGCCTGTTAAGCCTAAGTCAAGTTATGCGGTAACAGGATTATATTTTTATGACAACAGTGTTGTAAAAATGGCAAAACAAGTAGTGCCATCACACCGAGGCGAGCTTGAAATTACCACTTTAAATGAAATGTACTTAAAACAGGGTAATTTGAACGTAGAGTTACTAGGTCGTGGTTTTGCCTGGCTTGATACTGGCACGCATGAGAGCTTGCATGAAGCCTCTTCGTTTGTACAAACCATAGAGCATGTACAAGGCCTTAAAGTTGCTTGCCTTGAAGAGATTGCATGGCGTAATGGTTGGTTAAGTTCTGGGCAACTTGCTGATTTAGCTAAACCAATGATGAAAAACAGTTATGGACAATACCTAAACCGTTTAGCTACTGGAGTATAAGTGTGAAAATACTAGTAACAGGTAAAAACGGTCAGGTTGGTCACTGTTTAGTTAAGTTACTTGAGGCCCAGACTGAGCTAGAGTATCTAGCTCTTGAGCGAGAACAGCTTGATATCACCAATAAATCGCAAGTTAACAAAATAGTAAATGAGTTTAAGCCAAACATTATTGTAAATGCTGCAGCTTATACTGCTGTAGATAAAGCTGAACAAGAACCTGAATTAGCAAATGCAATTAATCGAGATGGTCCATTAAATCTAGCGTTAGCTGCTAATAATGTTAACGCCGCAATTATTCATATTTCGACAGATTATGTTTTCGATGGAAAAGGTCTTGAGAGCTATACCGAGTCAGCAGTAACATCACCTCAAAGCCAATATGGACGGAGTAAACTTGCTGGAGAGCATGCTGTAGTACAGGCTTGTAATAAACATATTATATTAAGAACTGCATGGGTTTTCGGTGAGCACGGAAATAACTTTGTTAAGACAATGCTTCGACTTGCTAAAACGAGAACTACGTTAGGCGTCGTTGCAGATCAATTTGGCGGTCCAACTTATGCGGGTGATATTGCAAGCGCTATCCTCAAAATATCAAAGCAGATTATAAGTGATAGTCACAATTATGGCATCTATCATTTTTCTGGATTCCCCCATGTAAGTTGGTATGCATTTTCTAAAAAGATATTCGAAATAGCATTAGAGCAAAAATTACTTACTCAGTCTGTTCAAGTCAACCCAATATCAACGTTAGATTATCCTACTCTAGCTAAACGACCTGCAAATTCGCGTTTAAGTTGCGATAAAATCAATAATGATTTCGGGATTAAACAAAGCGACTGGCAAGATGCATTAGCCCGAATTAAAGAGTATTTATAATGAAAGTAATTGATACAAATATTCCTGATGTAAAAATTATTGAACCAACGGTATATGGTGATGAACGTGGCTTCTTTATGGAAACCTGGAATCAAAAAAAATTCGAGAACGCAATAGGTTATCCTGTAAGTTTTGTTCAAGACAATCACTCTAAATCAAGTAAAGGTGTATTGCGAGGTTTACATTATCAATTGGCGCCGCATGAGCAGAGTAAGTTAGTGCGTTGTATTGTAGGTGAAGTATTCGACGTAGCTGTGGATATTCGTCAAAGTTCTCCAACTTTTGGTCATTGGGTTGGTGAGAAGCTTTCTGCTGAAAATAAACGTCAATTATGGATTCCGGAAGGTTTTGCACATGGATTTTTAACCTTAAGTAATACTGCAGAGATTTTATATAAAACAAATGCTTTTTATTGCTCAAATAGCGATAGAGGTATCCTATGGAATGATAAAAAAATCAAAATAGCTTGGCCAACAGATGGGTTAACCTTAATCTTATCTGACAAAGACAAAAATCAACCAATCTTTTAACTTAACTTTTAATGTTAACTGTATTTATGTATATTTTTATGCCAGTTTAATAAGGCTAAAATTTATTACACAAAGCTTTAAATATGTCTAAAATTAAGTTGTAGTTATAAAGTTATTATAATATTTGGATTTAGTTGTTTGTTGATTATTAAAAGCTTAAAAGCTTAAAAGCTTAAAAGCTTAAAAGCTTAAAAGCTTAAAAGCTTAAAAACTTAAAAACTTAAAAACAAATTGGTAATGGATAATATAGTGGAATATAAAATTGCAGTTATAACAGGTGCGACTAAAGGAATAGGTAAAGCAATAACTAAAGAATTGACAATGAATGGATATTTCGTCGTAGGTTTAGCAAGAACATTACCTGAAAGAAATCATGACAATTTATTTCTGTTTGATGAAAAAAAAGTAGTTTTAATTAAGTGTGATGTAACAAATGAAGCAGATGTTAGTGTTGCATTAAATCAGATAAAAGGTTATGGAGTTGTAGATGTTTTGATTAATAATGCAGGAGTTACTTCGGATAACTTTTTCCATAAAATGACTTCTGAACAATGGCATAAAGTAATTAATGTTAATCTAAATGCACTTTTCTATATAACACAACCAATATACAAAATGATGAGAGAAAATAAACGCGGAAAAATAATAAATATATCATCAGTAAATGGTCAAAAAGGACAGGCTGGACAAGTTAATTATTCATCGTCTAAATCTGGAGTTCATGGGTTTACGATGGCTCTTGCTCAAGAAGGTGCGAGGAATAATGTATTAGTTAATACCATTTCTCCAGGCTACACAAACACCGAAATGACACAAAAAATAAGCCCGGATATTCTTTGTACAATTAAAAATTCTATTCCTTTAACAAGGTTAGCAGAAGTTGAAGATATTGCTAATGTTGTTTCGTTTCTAGTTAGTGACCGGTGTAATTATATCACTGGTGCAAATATACCTGTTAATGGTGGATTATTCATAGGTTGATTATGGCTTATTATACTGAAGAAGAATTATCTAAAATTGGTTTTAAAAAACTTGGATTGAATGTAAAGGTTAGTGTAAAAGCTAGTATATACAATCCTGAGACAATTGAAATAGACGATAATAGTAGAATTGACGATTTTTGCACTGTATCAGGGAGTGTAACGATCGGGAAGCATGTTCATTTTGCACCATATTGTTTAGTCGCCGGTGGAACAGAAGGTATCATTTTTGGCGATTTCTCGGGGTTAGCATACAATGTTCAAGTTTTTAGTCAGTCGGATGATTATTCCGGCAGAACAATGACAAATCCAACTATTCCCTCAAAATACAAGAAAGAGACTAAAAAATCTGTTCAGATATCACGACATGTTATTGTTGGAACTAGCTCTATTATATTTCCTGGTGTTACAATTGCTGAGGGATGTTCTATAGGTGCAATGAGCTTAGTTAATAAAAGTACAGAACCTTGGGGGATTTATATTGGTAATCCAGCGAAGCGAGTTAAATATAGACATAAAGATTTGCTAGATTTAGAAACATTATTTGCGAGTGAAAAAAATGATTCCATTTAACAAGCCATATCTACATGGTAGAGAGTTAGTTTACATAGCTCAATCTGTAGCAACAGGTAAAATTTCTGGAGATGGCGTATTTACAAAAAAATGTCATGATTTTTTTGAAACTCGTTACGGTTTTAAAAAAGTTTTATTAACTACGTCCTGTACTGACGCACTAGAAATGACTGCACTACTGTTAGATATTCAACCGGGCGATGAGGTGATTGCACCATCTTATACCTTTGTTTCTACGGTTAATGCTTTTGCTCTACGGGGGGCAAAAATTATCTTTGCAGACAGTTATAGTGACCACCCCAATATCGATCCTAACGAAATACTAAAGCTCGTTACTCCTAAAACCAAAGCTATTGTAGTCGTTCATTATGCAGGTATTGCTTGTGATATGGATTCCATTATGAAAATAGCTAACCAATATAATATTCCTGTTGTCGAAGATGCTGCACAAGCTGTTGATGGATATTATAAAGAGAGACCATTAGGGAGTATTGGTACTTTTGGTACTTTCTCATTTCATGAGACTAAAAATATTATTGCTGGCGAAGGTGGCTTACTAGCGATCAATGATGAAAGATATATAAATCGAGCTGAAATTATACGTGAGAAGGGAACTAATCGTGCTTCTTTCTTTCGTGGTGAAGTTGCTAAATATGGATGGGTGGATATCGGTTCATCATTTTTGCCATCTGATATAATAGCTGCATATTTGTTTGCACAACTTGAAAATCTTGATGATATTCAAACTAGACGAAAACAAATTTGGCAACGTTATTATGATAATTTGAATAAATCTATTGTTAATTCTGAGATTAAGTTACCTAAAGTTGCGGGTTATTCAACTAATAACGCCCATATGTTCTATTTGGTCTGTTCAGATTTGGAACAACGAACGTTATTGATAAAGCATTTAAAAGAAAATGGTGTATATGCAGTATTCCATTATTTGTCATTACATTGTAGTGAATATTATCAAGGTAATTATGCAGGTCAAAATCTAGTAAACTCAGATCTATTCACCGACAACTTAGTAAGATTACCTTTGTTTTATGAGTTAACAAATGAACAAGTTGATTATATTTGTGAAAAAATAATATCATTCTTAAATGTGTAGTTGGTTATATTATAAATATTGTTATTGTAATTATCTGTTAATAATTATTGAATTTGATATTTAAATTAGCTAATTGTTTCTTCGACCTTTAGTACAATATCAAATGGAATTAGAGACTTCGCTAGATAGTTTAAGATAGTTTACATTCAAGATAACCCACAAAAACTTTTTTTGTGGTGTTCAAAAACATCAAGAGGCAGATTCTAAAGTCATAGTTAAGGATTTATAAATAAATCAAAGTAAATATAATCATTTATCTTGATCTTTGTATTAGGTTGAGTTCGTCCTACAATAATTAATATTAAATTATATAATTTAATATTTCGGTATTTAAATGTGTCGATTTTTTTTAGCTAACATTTTAAGTGTTATTAATAGAGTTTATGAAAAGTAATAAGAAGTCATTTTTTTATATTTATATTTGTAGGATTTACATTGCGATTATTTCCCTATTTTTAATACCAATGATAATTGATCTGGTAGGCTATGAGGCCTATGGACTTATTGGTGTTTTTATGGTTGTTCAAGCTTGTCTAAACATCTTAACTGCCGGAGTTGGAGGTGTTTTAACTAGAGAGTTAATTAAATCGCAAAGTTATAAAGGAGATTATAAAGAGGCTTTGAATCTTGTAAGCAAGGTCATAAAAGCATTTTGTATTATAAGTTTTTCGATAGTTGTTGTAGGCTCGTATTTCTCATTTAATTATAGTTATCATTGGATAGATTCAAGTCTTGATAATAATTTAGTTGTGTTTTCAGTTTTTTCTATGTTTTTAATAGTGGCAATAAAATATCTACAAGGACCATACCGAAGTATATTACTTTCATCAGAAAAACACTTTATAATTACATCCTTAGATGCTTTATATGCAACCCTTGTTCAGCCGGTTGCTTTACTAATTTTATTTTTTGTAAGTAAATCCATCATTGTTTATTTTATTACTCAGATTGTATCTGTATTTATTGTCACCGTTCTAACTATCTATTTTTCAAATAAAGAAAAAAATGTGACTTTATTAAATCTTCCAGATTCAAAAGAAAGGAAAAACAAAGAGACTAAAGTTAAAGATATTCTTAAGTTTGGTTTCCAACTATCTAGTTTATCAGCATTATGGATTATCGTATCACAATCAGATAAAGCTAGTTTAGCATCTGTGTTGTCTTTGACAGAGTTTTCATTTTATAGTGTTGCATTTTCTGTTACGACTGTTCTTACTGTATTGAATGCGCCGGTAAGCCAAGTTTTACAACCAAGATTGACCAAGTTGATTGAGTCAAAACAATATAATAATTATTCTGATATTTTTATAAAATCAATAAGCGCTGTCTCATCAATTGCAATACCATTATCAATATTCATGTTCTTTTATTCTAAGGATTTGATATATATATGGAGTGGTGATGTGTTTTTGTCGGAAAAAGTCAGTGTTTATTTACCTTGGCTGTTTTTCGGTTCGACATTTATTGTTTTATCTAATTTTGTTTTTTTATTGAAATATAGTACTGGTGACTTAAAATCACATACATTAGTTTATATAACCTTTAGTTTTATTGTTATTCCGCTCAATATTTATATTTCTAGTAAGTTCTTTGGCCAAGGGATGGCTTATCTGTACTTGGTTTCTAACTCTTTATTTTATATAATTTGGTCTACTTTTGTATTTAATCAATACTTAAGGCGTGGATGGTTAATTAATTTTTTATTAGTATTACCTGCAATATTGATTTCATACATTTATTTTCATTTCATTAGTAGTTTTGAATATTTTCCTGAAGGAAGATTTAATAGATTTCTTTACTTGGCTAGCCAAGGATTTATCTGTGTATTATTTATTTATAGTTATTTTAGATTTGCTGTTTTAAAAATTAATTTTGAATATTCAGGTTCTAAAAATGAAAAAAGTTAGAGTTTATGTTTATACACCTAGTTATGATGAAAACTCTGGAGGACGTATCGCACTTCACAGACTTTGCCATTTATTAAATCAGACTGAGGGTTTTGAAGCTTTTTTAGTACCAAGAAAGCTTGAAAAGGTTAGGTTTAAATCAATAAAAGAATTGATCGGAAGTTTTTGGCAATATATATGTCTTGAAATTGAGCGTTGCTATAAATTCAAAACTCATCCAACTTGGAATACACCTGTAAAAAAATTAAGATATGTTGATGATAAAAACGCTATAGTTGTTTACCCTGAAATTACATTCGGTAATCCACTATTTGCTAAGAATGTAATCCGATGGTTTTTACACCAACCTGGCCATTTGAAAGGTGAGTTTAATTATGGTGTCGGGGAATTATATTTTAAATTCAACTCAGCAATAAAGGATTTTATATATTGTAAATCAAAAACATCTAATAACAATTTAAAAGTGATATATTATCCTCTTGATATCTATAATGATAGTGATATTACTGTAAAAGATATTCAAAGTCATTTAGTCCGTAAAGGTAAAGACAAGCCTAAAGTTCACAATGATTCTTCAATTCCTATTGATGGATTGTCTCATTCTCAAATAGCTAAAATCATGAAGCGCAGTGAAATATTTATTTCTTACGATGATTATACTGCTTATTCAATTTTCGCTGTATTGTGTGATTGTAAATCTGTAGTTGTTCCAGGGAAAGATGTGTTACTATCGCAGTGGTATCCAAATGAATCTGACCGATATGGAATAGCCTATGGCTTTACTGAAGAACAGTATATCTGGGCAAGCAAAACTAAGCACAAAGTATTGGAACATATAAAATTGGAGCATCAGAAGTCACAAGATAGTGTAATTGTTTGTTTTAATGAAGCTAGATGTTACTTTAACATATGATTTTACGGGAGAATAATTTGGAAAGAGTTTTTTTTGTTAATGACATGTCTAATGGTGGAGCAGAAAGAGTAATTTCAAATTTATTAAATGAAAATGATATTCTGATTCAAATATGGGATAATAATTTTTATAAATTTAAATGCAAAAAAAGAATTGTATTAATTAAAAGGAAAGGTTTTTTTATATCTGATGTTTTAATTTCCGTAATAAAGTTATTTTTTCTTGTTAAAGTTGAAAAGTTCAATAAAATAAATAGCCATTTATTTTTGGCGAACTACATTAATACTTTAGTTTCTTTGTTTACTAATCATATTTCTATATGTACCCACTGTGTTTCTTTTGAATCAAAATTCAGAGTTGGTTCGGCTTCTAGAATACTACATAAATTTCTTATTAAATATTTACTAAGGTTTTCTCATCTTAATACTTATAAATCTAAAGATATGATGGTTGAATATAATTCATTATTCAATCTAAAGAACGGATGTGTTATTTATAACCCTATTAATGTAAATATATGTAAAAGTAACGTGCAATCGACGAGTTTTGATTTTGAATTTGTCGATAATATTACCTATATTCTTGTTGTTGGTCGGTTTCATGAAACTAAAAATCAATTGGCTATTTTGAAAACTTTGAAGTTTTTAGATGATAAGTATCAATTTATATTTTTAGGAGATGGTAATCAATTGTTGAAATGTATTGAATACTGTAAAGAAAATGGATTATCTAGCAGGGCTCATTTCTTAGGAAGTGTGTCGGACCCTTATCCATTTTATATGCGTTGTCAACTATATATGTCTGTTTCGCTTTCTGAAGGCTTTCCTAATTCTTTGATAGAAGCAATAGCATTTGATTGTTTTCCTATTGTTTACAATTGTAATACTGGACCCAAAGAAATATTATCATGCTCTTATTCTGAGTTGACCATTAAAAACTTATCAGGTTTCGAACTATATAACTTAGGGATTTTACTAAATGATTTAAATAGTTCCACTATAATTGAAAGTGTCGATTTTGCACAATCTTTTAACTGTAAAGTTGACAAAGTATCTAAAGATAAATTATTTGAAAAATTAACATATGAAATTATTAATAGTAAATATTATGAATTATGAATTATGAATTATGAATTATATTCCATTTGATTGGCAAGGTTTTTTATGTACAAAATAAGTGTTTTAATTTTAATTTACAACAAAAAAGTTGAAGACTCTGAATCTTTCAAAGGTATTTTAAAGTCGAAAATAAATCTAACAGATTTTAATGTTGTCGTTTGGAATAATGGGCCTGAAGTAATTAATTATGAAAGTTTTCCAATTCCCGTAGCTAACTTCGAGCTTGTACAAACAATAAGTAACGAGTCTCTTTCAAAGATATATAATATATTTATTTCTAGGTTCAAGAGTGAAAGGTATGTCATTTTAGATGATGATTCTCTTATAAATGATATCTATTTAGAAGAAATTAAATCTGTTTCTACTAATTTAATTTCTTTACCAATTGTTTCTTGTAATGGTATGGTTACTAGTCCATTGTCTGGCCGTAAGCCAATTGAAAAAAAAATTACTAACAAAAACAAAAAACCTTTATTTGCAATTGGTAGTGGTATGGTCATAGGTCACGATGCCGCGTTATTAATTAAAAGGAAATATGGAAATGTTTTCGATGAACGTTTTTATTTTTATGGAGTTGATGTATCTTTATGTCATAGAGTAAATTCATTGCTAGATTACATATCGTATAATATAATTTCAGGATTTGAACATAATCAATCTAAGTTTCAATATGAAAATAAAAATATTTTAGATTTTAGGAAAAAAGAAAGGTCATACGATCTTGGTTTAAGGTTGAGATTTTATACTCCTCCATTAAAGTCTTTTTTGGTAATATTTCGTGTCCTAGTGAAAATTGTTTTTAATTATTTTTCAAATCAAAATAATAGGTATTTCGCAAAAGATCTAATAACTGCTTTTTTTACTGGAAAGCATTATAAAAATTAATTTATTCTTTCTTCGTAGGAGGAAGTATGTTTAAACTTATATATCTAAAACTTTATTTTTTCATTTTTGGAGGGACTAAATATGCGAGAAAAATTGGTGTTAAAGTCGGGTCTAATGCCAGAATATTAACAAACAAATTTGGCAGTGAACCTTTCTTAATCACCTTGGGGAATAATGTTACATTAACTGGTGGTGTTAGAATTATAACTCATGATGGTGCCGCTTCTCTTATCTTGACTAAATCTGGGAAACGATATTTTAAGTATTCTTCAGTATCAATTGGAAGCAATGTTTTTGTTGGTGTTGACACATTAATAATGCCTGGTGTTACTATTGGTGATAATGTTATTGTTGCTGCTGCAAGTGTTGTAACGAAAGACATACCATCTAATACCGTCTATGGTGGTATTCCAGCCTCAAAAATATGCTCTTTTGATGATTATAAAAATAAAATCTTAAAGAGTGGCTGTACTAGTGATGACTTTGATATTAAATCTAAAACAGACATAATGCGTATGGCAAAGATTACTGACTCTAAAAGAATAAATATTCAGTAGGTGATGTATATAATATGCCATTATACTATAAAGTATTTTCATTCTTTTTTGCATTGTTATATGCATACTTTTTAACTAATCTACCTTTGTTAGATTTAGTTGATAGAGAAAATTATTTATCATATACAGAGTTGTCATCTGTTCATCTTATTGGTTATTTAAATTCAGGCTTTATAAAACTACTAACTAATGAACCTCTGTGGCTAACTCTGAATATTGTGTTAGGTTTATTTCTTGAGCCTGAGAATGTACTTAGAACAATTATTTTCTTTCCTGCATTTATTGTGTCTTATTTAGTTATTGTGAAAGAGCCGAAGATTTTTCTTTGGGCAGTTTTTATTCTATTTTTCCCTCTTGTTATAAAAAATCATATTATTCATTTAAGGCAAGGCGTTGCAATTGCAGTATTTGTTATCGGTTATTTAGGTGGTTACAGAAGTACGATAAAAAATATTTTAATAATAAGTACTATTTTTATTCATTCAAGTTTCTATTTTGTTGTTTTATTCTACTATACAGTGATTTTTATCAATAACATTAAAATTAGCTTAGATTTGAAGTTGTCATTAGTTGTTCTATTTTGTGTTGCGATTGGTTTGTCTATTGGGGTTTTAGTCGAATTTACTGGAGCTAGGCAAGTTCAACGAATCGAGAATGCTTCTGGTGGATCTTCTGGTTTAAGTTTTGTTTTTTGGCTTTTAATTTTTATATCTATAATAATTCAGAAGAAATCATACATAAGATCAAACCTATTCTCTCTGTCTCAAATTATTTTGTACTTGTCTACTTATTTTACGTTTCCTTATACTGCGAGAATATTCGAAAGTAGTATGATTGTTATTTTGCTCTCAGTTGTAGATGTGAAAAGTTACAAAAAATTTATACCAATTTCTATGTTGGTCCTTCTTTGTTTTTATTTGTGGGCTGGTAGGTTTCAATTGCCTTATTATGGGTTTGGTGTTTAATTAATTATTGTTGGTAAAATATGATAAAATTATTGATGTTTGTTCCTAGTTTCCGTGGTGGCGGAGCAGAAAGAGTTTTTGTTAATTTAGCCAATTATTTTTATAAACGTGGTGTTGAAGTTCATTTTGTCGTAACTTCTGACGAGGGACCAAACAAAATCCTTTTGGAGAAAAGTATAAATGTTATTAGTCTAAATAAAAAGTCTGTTTATTTATCTGTTTTAGATTTAACTCTTTTAGTTAGAAAAATACGGCCAGACATAATTTTTTCTACCATGATGAGTTGTAATATAGTTTCAATATTAGCTCGGTTTTTTAGTATGACGTCAGCAAAGGTAATTATCAGGGAAGCAAATATAATACCTAAGCGTGTTTCGGTTATAGATAGAGCTAAGGATCTTATTTCAAAGTATATTTATCCTTTTTGTGATAGAATAATTTTAAACTCTCCAGACACTTTTGAAGATATTAAAAACTTGGTAGGTTATAAAATCATTCCTAAGGGTGTAGTTATTGGTAACCCTGTATTACCTAATGAGATTATTAAATCTTATGATTCATTTGTTAAGCCAAAACAAAATAATAAAATAATAAAAATTGTTTCTGTTGGAAGGCTCGTTAAGCAAAAGAATTATAAGTTGGCTTTTGATGTTGTAAAAGTTTTTCAAGACTTTAATATACCAGTTATTTACGATATCTATGGGGAGGGACCTCTTCAAAACGATCTAGTCGACTACTGTTCTTCCATAGGAATAAGTTCCAGTGTAAACTTTAAAGGTTTCAGTGAAAATATTAAAAAAATATTGCCGTATTATGATGTTTTTTTATTAACCTCCCTTTGGGAAGGATTTGGTAATGTTATTGTTGAATCACTTGCAGCTGGATTACCTGTAGTTCTTACTGATTGTCCTGGCGGCCCGCGATTTATAGTCGAGTCTGATGATATCGGTAGTATATGCACATTTTGTCCCGAAGAAATATTTGATATGATTAATCTTCAAATTCAGCTTGATAACCCTGAAAGGGTATTACAAAGAAAACTTAGAGCTAACGATTTTACTATAGAGACTTCTGGAGAAAAATATTTCAATGAAATATTTGGCCTGTTGTAAACTTATTGGGATGCGATAATGATAAAAGGTTTCAATGATTTAATATATTATCTAAAATGTGATAGAGTAGCTCTTAATAAAAGTGGATTTCCACGTTTTTTTGGTGATGAAGTTTGGAAGTTTCAAGTCTTATTAAGATTTACCGAGTTTTTTATCAATGTTAATCGGTGGTATTTAAAGCCTTTTGAATTTTTTTTTAGATATTTTAAATATAGTTTAGGTGTTAAGTTAGGTTTTTCAATTCCTAATAATACTTTTGGTCCTGGATTGCGAATTGCTCATTATGGGTTCATTGTTGTTAATAGTGAGTGTCGAATAGGTTCAAATTGTACAGTACATGCAGGAGTAAATATTGGTAAAAACTTGAATAGTATAGGTGCTCCAAAACTAGGTAATAATATATATATAGGACCGGGTGTGAAAATTTTTGGTGATATAGAGTTGGCTGATTATATCAAAATAGGTGCTAACTCAGTCGTTAATCGCAGTTTTAATGAATCTGGTGTAACAATTGTGGGTATACCTGCTAGGAAATTAGCTA
This sequence comes from Shewanella basaltis, assembly GCF_023283885.1. Lineage (GTDB taxonomy): Bacteria > Pseudomonadota > Gammaproteobacteria > Enterobacterales > Shewanellaceae > Shewanella > Shewanella basaltis. Next base: position 173,690 of record NZ_JAKILA010000004.1, on the reverse strand, counting down.
GTAAGTATTCAAATTGATTTTTTTTCTGAATTTTAACTTTATTTAATTCTTTTTTGTAATAAATAATAGTGTCATTAATTTCAATAGTTCTGTTAAAGCTTTATTTGAATATATTGTTGATTTTTCCATTGGCGTCATCTCTTGTTGATTTTACTTTGCTAAGCTCTTAAATTGGTTTTGTTTTTTTTTGATAATTAATTAAATGTTGGTTTATATATGAAAGTTGCAATTGTTGGGACTGGTTATGTTGGTTTGTCAAATGCTATGTTGTTGGCTCAATACAACGAAGTTGTTGCCGTAGACATAGATAGTAATAAAATTGAATTGCTTCAAAAAAAGTATTCCCCAATAGTAGATACAGAAATCTCTGAGTTTTTATCCAAGGTAGATCTAAACTTTCGAGCTACGCTCAGTAAAGAATCTGCTTATTATGACGCTGATTTTATAATCATCGCTACACCAACTGATTATGACCCACAAACGAACTATTTTAATACTAAGTCTGTTGAATCGGTAATTTCAGATGTATTGTCTATAAACCCTAATGCGGTTATGGTGATTAAATCCACAGTCCCCGTTGGTTACACAAAAAGTGTACGCGAAAGATTTAAAACCGATAACATCCTGTTTTCTCCTGAGTTTTTGCGAGAAGGGCAAGCTCTTTACGACAACTTATATCCTTCACGTATTATTGTGGGTGAACGCAGTGAGCGTGCTAAAGTATTTGCTGATTTACTTGTGCAAGGTGCAATTAAAAAAGACATCGAGGTATTGTTTACTGATTCAACCGAGGCTGAAGCAGTCAAGTTATTTTCTAATACTTATCTTGCGATGCGCGTAGCTTATTTTAACGAGCTAGATACCTATGCTGAATCACATGGGCTAGATGCAAAACAAATTATCGAAGGTGTGAGTTTGGACCCTCGTATTGGTAACCATTATAATAACCCTTCTTTTGGTTATGGTGGTTATTGTTTACCAAAAGATACCAAACAGCTAAGAGCCAATTATGCTGATGTTCCTAATAGTATTATTGGTGCAATTGTAGACGCTAACTCTACCCGTAAAGATTTTATAGCTGATTCAATATTAAAACGTAATCCTCAACGAGTTGGTATATATCGTTTAATTATGAAAGCAGGCTCAGACAATTTTAGAGCATCTAGCATTCAAGGGATTATGAAGCGAATTAAGGCCAAAGGTGTCGAAGTCGTTGTTTATGAACCAGTATTAAACGAAAATGAATTTTTTCACTCTAAAGTCATTAAAGATCTTAATGAGTTTAAAGCGCTCTCCGATATAATTGTGTCTAACCGCATGGTTGATGAAATTCTAGATGTTGCAGATAAAGTCTATACCCGTGATTTATTTGGTTCTGATTGATCTTTATTAGTTTATTTTTATATTAAATAATTGAGAATTTTATGAAATACTTAGTCACTGGTGCTGCGGGTTTTATTGGAAGTGCTGTCGTAGAAAAGTTAACATCCGTAGGTCATGAAGTAATTGGAGTTGACAATATAAATGATTATTATGATGTCAACTTAAAATATGCTCGTTTAAAGCGTATAGAACATGATAACTTTCAATTAAAAACGATTGATATATCTGAGCGAGTTGCAGTATCATCTTTATTTGATAATGAAAAGTTCGATAGAGTTATTCACCTCGCTGCACAAGCTGGTGTTCGTTATTCGATTGAAAATCCACATGCCTATGCCGACTCTAATTTGGTTGGACATCTAAACATTCTTGAAGGTTGTCGTAATTCCAATGTTAAACATTTAGTTTATGCTTCTTCTAGTTCAGTTTATGGTTTAAATGCTAAAACTCCATTTGCTACAAGTGATAGTGTCGATCATCCAGTATCGCTTTATGCTGCCACTAAAAAGGCAAATGAGTTAATGGCTCATAGCTACTCTCATTTATATGACATTCCTACTACTGGTTTGCGTTTTTTTACCGTTTATGGCAGTTGGGGGCGGCCTGATATGGCTCCTTATATTTTCACCAAAAAGATTTTAAATGGTGAAACTATTGATATTAATAACAATGGTGATATGTGGCGCGATTTTACTCATGTTGATGATATTGTCGAGGGCTTAGTACGCATTGCAGATGTGATACCAACACGTAATAATTCCTGGACGGTAGAACAAGGTACACCTGCAACTAGCTCAGCACCTTATGCTATCTATAATATAGGTCATGGTTCTCCAATTAATTTGATGGGCTTTGTTAAAGCAATTGAGGATGAATTAGGCATTGAAGCTAATAAAAACTTCAGAGAGATGCAGCCTGGTGATGTTTACCAAACCTATGCTGATGTAGAGGATTTGTTCACTGCAACCGGTTATAAGCCAAGAGTTGGAGTTAAAGAGGGAGTTGCTGAGTTTATAAATTGGTTTAGAGATTTTTATGGCAAATAAAAAGTTAGTTTTTATTGTAAATGTCGACTGGTTTTTTTTATCACATCGCTTACCAATTGCATTAGAAGCGATCAAGAATGGCTATGAGGTTCATTTAGTAGCTAAAAATTCTGGCCTCAAATCAAAAATTGCTCAATATGGAATAATATTTCATGATATTAATTTTTCTAGAAGTGGAAGCAAGTTAACTGTAGAAATTAATACCATATTAAAATTACAACGCCTTTTAAGCGAACTGAGACCTGACTTAATACATGCTGTTACTATAAAACCTGTTATTTATAGTGGACTTGTTTTACATGCTCTTAGCTTTAAACCTTCTTTCATAGCTGCTATTTCTGGTCTTGGCTATGTTTTTTCAGCATCTTCACTAAAAGCTAAGATCACCAAGTTTTTAGTCTCCCTTTTATATAAAGTTGCTTTTAATCATAAAGATAAAACTATTATTTTCCAAAATAGTGCTGATGATAGAATTTTATCTGAAGTTGTTGGTTTGAAATCTTCGGACAAAGTTTTAATTAAAGGGTCTGGCGCTGATCTATCTTTATATAATGCTTTACCTGAACCTGTTGGTGATAGTGTTACCATCGTTATGGCTTGCCGTTTGCTTAAAGAAAAGGGTGTTTATGAGTATGTCGAGGCTGCAAAAATAATTCGTGCTAAACATTCTAATGTCGAATTTATATTAGCAGGTACACCAGACTTAGAAAATCCAAATAGTGTGTCCCAAGCTGAGGTCGATGAATGGCATTCTCAAGGCATTATTAATGCAATTGGTCATTGTGATAATATTCCAAGAGTTTTTTCAGAATCTCATATAGTTACTTTGCCGTCATACTACGGTGAAGGTGTTCCTAAGGTCTTAATTGAAGCTGCTGCTTGCGGTCGAGCTGTGGTTACTACTGATAATCCTGGATGTAGAGATGCAATTATTCCAGATATTACTGGCATACTAGTTCCTGTAAAAGACCATTATGCACTAGCTGATGCACTTATCAATCTTATCGAAGATAATAAACGAAGACTTACTATGTCTGTAGCTGCACGTGATTATGCGGTCAAAGAGTTTGATGTAAGGTTTGTTGTTGATAAACATATAGCAATATACAGTCATTCCATCAGAAAAGGCATTGAAAATTGAATATTCTCATAACCGGAGGTACTGGGTTTGTTGGTCGTCAACTTATAAAGAGCTTACCCCAACATACTCTTTCTATTTTATCTCGAAGTAGTAATAGTTTTGATGATTCAGTCACGTGTTTTTCCGGCGATATATCAAGCAACACTTGCCATACCCATGCGTTAAAAAATCAATCAGTGGTCATTCACTGCGCCGCACGTGTCCATATGATGGGGGACTCATCAAATTCGCTTCAAGAATATCTAGATGTTAATACATACGGTACTTTAAATCTCGCTAAACAGGCTTATGATGCAGGTGTGAAGCGTTTTATTTTTATAAGCAGCATTAAGGTTAATGGAGAGTCGACCAATATTGGGGGGCCATATAAGCATTCTGATCCACACAATCCCAAAGATTGTTATGGTCAATCAAAATCTGAAGCTGAAATTCAACTTATTGATTTATCAAAAAAGACTGGTTTAGAGGTTGTAATTATTCGTCCAACTTTAGTTTATGGGCCTGGTGTAAAAGCAAATTTTGCTTCATTGATGAATTTTGTTTCTAAAGGTTTTCCTATGCCCTTCGGCTGTGTTACTGAAAATAAACGTAGTTTGGTTTCTGTTACTAATCTTGTTGATTTAATAATTACTTGTATTGATCATCCTAAAGCCGCAAATCAAACTTTTCTTGTTTCAGACGACTATGATGTCTCTACATACCAACTGGTTTTTGAAATGACAAAGGCTTTAAATAAGTCTACATGGCAGGTCCCAATACCTATTTGGTGCTATAAGTTAGTGGGCCGGTTATTTAACAAATCTGAAGTGGTTGATAGGTTAATTGGATCACTGCAAGTTGATATTTCACATACCAAAGATACCTTAGGTTGGAAACCTCCTCAGTCCTTACCGGAAGGTTTCAGGCAAGTAGCACAAACTTTTCTTCAATCAACAACTAAATGAAGGTAGCTCATGATTCGTTTAATTGATTTCTTCGTTGCCTTTTTGGGCTTGCTATTTTTATGGCCAATATTATTAGTCGTTACCATCATCGGTTTCTTTGATACTGGTTCACCTATTTTTATTCAAACTCGTGTAGGTAAAAATAAAAAACCTTTTGACTTGATTAAATTTAGAACAATGAGTAAAGATACTGCTTCAGTTGCTAGTCATCTTGCTAGTAATGCTTCTATTACTAAATTGGGTGGTTTTTTACGTAAGACTAAAATTGATGAATTACCTCAATTGATCAATGTTTTGAAAGGTGAAATGAGCTTGGTCGGTCCTCGTCCTAATTTATTTAATCAGGAAGAGCTAATTAAAGCGCGTGATGCTTTGGGTATCTATAATGTGCTACCTGGTGTAACGGGATTGGCGCAAGTTCAAAATATTGATATGTCTACACCTACTTTGCTGGCTAAAACTGACAAACAGATGATAGATAGCCTCAATATTAGAAACTATTTTAAGTACATTGTTATGACGGCAACTGGTCGTGGTAGTGGGGATGCTGTGAAGTAATCAGTTTAGGTAGAGGGCATTACTTTTTCTCTGAAACCTTAAAATACAAAAACAGGTTTTTATTTGTTTATTTGCACAGCCCAGTGCAACAATAATTTTCTAAATGTTATTTTGTTGGATCTTAAACATCATAAGCACTATGTTTTGTGGCTTATCAAAGTATTTCTGCAATTTAGCCTTGATATAAGATGTAATTGATTATGAGTTTAGTAAATTTGGAGCGGAAAATGGATTTTTTGCAGCATGTTTTTTCTTTACCTCGCCCGCAAAAACGGGTGCTAAGTGTTTGTATTGACTCTTTATTTTTGTTGCTAGCCTTTTGGTGTGCGGTGCTTGTTAGGCTAGACGATATAAGTGTGTTAAGTAATAGCTCATATTGGGGCGTTATTTTACCTGTCGTTCCATTAAGTATTTATGGTTTTGTCCGCCTGGGTTTATACCGAGCGGTGCTGCGCTATATTGGTTTGCAAGCATTAGTGGCGATTATTGTTGGGGTAATTTTTTCAACAACTTGTTTAGTGATAGTTGCCTTTTATGCAGAGGTTAATGTACCTCGTACAGTACCAATTATTTACGCCACATTTTCGCTTGTTTTTGTTGGTGGTGCGCGCGCAATTGTTCGCTCCTTTGTTGGAACAGGCATGAAGCGTGAAGGTGAACCCGTTATTATTTATGGTGCAGGTGTAAGTGGTAGACAGTTATTAACATCACTTGTGCAAAGTCATGAATATCACCCTTTTGCTTTTGTTGATGATGATGTTTCATTGCAAGGTACTGTAATTCAAGGTGTTCATGTACATTCTCCTTATATTATAAAAAAACTAATTAAACAAAAGTCTGTCAACAAAGTGCTACTGGCTATGCCCAGTGCAAGTAGAGCCAAAAGGCAAGAGATCCTTGCTAGGTTAGAGCCTTTGTCTGTACAAGTATTAACTATTCCCGCAATGGCTGATCTTGTTAACGGCACCAAACTTTATAGTGACATTAAAGAAGTCGAAATTGATGATTTACTTGGTCGTGATGCTGTTAATCCTCGTGAAGATCTGCTTTCTGCCAATATTAAAGATAAAGTGGTGATGGTGACAGGTGCCGGCGGCTCTATCGGTTCTGAGTTGTGTAGGCAAATTTTAAAGCAATCCCCTAAAAAGTTAGTGCTTTTTGAGTTATCCGAATTTGCTTTGTATGCCATAGACCGTGAATTAAATGCTACGGCAAAAGAGCTTGGATTAAATGTAAGAATTTTACCCATGATGGGCTCTGTTCAGCGACAAAATCGAGTTCAAGCCATTATGGAGTCGTTTGGTGTACAGACTGTGTATCATGCGGCTGCATATAAACATGTACCCTTGGTTGAACATAATGTTGTTGAAGGAGTTCGCAATAACGTTTTTGGTACACTGTATACGGCACAAGCTGCTATAGCGGCAAAAGTTGAAACATTTGTATTAGTTTCAACAGATAAGGCAGTTCGTCCCACAAATGTGATGGGAACTACTAAACGAATGGCTGAGTTAGTTTTACAAGCATTTGCTAAAGAAAGTAACCAAACACGTTTTTGTATGGTCCGTTTTGGTAATGTACTTGGTTCATCTGGCTCTGTTGTGCCTTTATTTAGAAACCAAATTGCTAATGGTGGGCCGGTTACTGTCACTCACCCCGAAATCACCCGTTTCTTCATGACTATTCCTGAAGCATCGCAGTTAGTTATTCAAGCTGGGGCTATGGGGAAAGGTGGCGACGTATTTGTTCTTGATATGGGTAAGTCAGTCAAAATTGTCGATTTAGCCAAAAAGATGATTCGCTTGAGTGGTTATGAAGTTCGCAGTGACAAAAATCCCGATGGTGACATCGCCATTGAGTTTAGTGGCTTGCGCCCTGGTGAAAAGCTCTATGAAGAGTTGTTAATTGGCGACGATGTTACTGGTACAGAGCATGAGCGAATTATGACTGCCAATGAGTTGTATTTATCATGGGCTGAATATTCTCAAATTTTAGAACGATTAGATGTCGCTTGTCATGAATTTGACCATGAGGCCATTCGTGATATTTTGTTATCTACACCGACTGGTTTCGCTCCAACTGATGGCATTTGTGATTTGGTTTATCAGCAAAAAGCTAAAAATTCTACTGCCGCAAAAAAAATTATTAATTTAGTTTCTTAGTATGTGCGGAGCATTAAATCAATAAAGGATTATTTATGAAAGTTGTTATCCCTGTAGCGGGCCTTGGGACTCGCATGTTACCTGCCACCAAAGCGATCCCTAAAGAAATGTTGCCTTTGGTTGATAAGCCTTTAATTCAGTATATTGTTGACGAGTGTGTCGCTGCTGGTGTTAAGCAGATAGTATTAGTGACTCATGCCAGTAAAAACGCCATTGAAAACCATTTCGATAAATCGTATGAGCTTGAATCAACACTTGAGAAACGCGTAAAACGTCAGTTATTAGAAGAAGTACAGGCTATTTGCCCAAAAGACGTGACCATTATGCATGTGCGTCAAGGTGAGGCAAAGGGACTGGGCCACGCTGTGTTATGTGCTTACCCTTGTATTGGTAATAACCCCTTTGCGGTTGTGCTGCCGGATGTGATTTTAGATGCCTACACCGCTGATCAAAAAACTGAAAACCTGGCGGCGATGATTGCACGTTATAAAACCAGTTATGCTAGCCAAATTATGGTGGCGCCAGTACCTGACGATGAAGTGAATAAATACGGTATTGCCGATTGTAATGGTGTTGATATTGCCCCTGGTGATTCGGCAAAAATTAGCGCCATGGTTGAGAAACCTGCCGTTGGTGAAGCACCATCTAATTTAGCGGTTGTTGGCCGTTATGTATTATCAGAAAAAATCTGGCGATTATTAGCCAGAACACCCGCGGGTGCCGGTGATGAAATCCAGTTAACTGATGCCATTGATATGCTCATTGAGCAAGATACCGTAGAAGCCTTTAACATGACGGGTAAGTCGCATGATTGTGGTGACAAGCTAGGTTATATGGCGGCGTTTGTTGAATATGGTTTACGTGACGCCAAGCTAGGCGCAGAGTTTAAAAACCGTATCGCTAAAATGTTTTAGTTATAATTCATACAGTTTATTTAAAAAACCAACTTTTATCAGTTGGTTTTTTGCTTTGAGCTAGGGCGTAAGCTTAGAGCGCTTCTAGGGCGTGACTTCGTCACTGCTAGGATCTAGGGCGCTACGCTGCTAGGTGCTAATAATAGGGCGCCTGCGGCTGCGAGGACGCTACGCTGCTAGAACCTAGATCTTAGGACCTAGAAGGACGCAGTCCGCACTCAGGCGAGCTTGCGAGTTCCTAGGCCCTAGCACCATTTTTATTTTTGGAGTTTTTATGAGTCGTAAATATTTTGGTACCGACGGTGTGCGCGGTAAGGTTGGGGCATTCCCGATTACGCCTGACTTTGCCATGAAGCTTGGTTGGGCTGCGGGTACAGTGCTTGCATCAACGGGTACCAAAGAAGTGTTGATTGGTAAAGATACCCGTAGCAGTGGCTATATGTTTGAGTCGGCCATTGAGGCGGGTCTTTCAGCTGCTGGTGTTAATGTGGCGTTAATTGGCCCAATGCCAACGCCGGCTGTGGCTTATTTAGCCTCAACCTTTAGAGCCGATGCCGGTGTGGTAATTAGTGCATCGCATAATCCTCACTACGATAATGGGATTAAGTTTTTCTCTAACTCAGGTACTAAACTCACCGATGAGCAAGAGCTTGAGATTGAAGCGCTGTTAGACCAGGCATTACATCATAATGCGATGCAGTGTGTGTCATCTGAGTTATTGGGTAAAGTACGCCGCATTAATGACGCTGCTGGTCGTTACATTGAGTTTTGTAAAGGCGTATTTTCTAAAGATTTAACGTTAGCTGGATTAAAAATTGTTGTCGACAGTGCCAATGGTGCTGCTTATCACATTGCCCCAAATGTGTACCGTGAGTTAGGTGCAGAAGTAATTAGCATTAATGATAAACCTAACGGATTAAACATTAATGACCACTGCGGCGCTACCCATTTAGACAGTTTACAAACCGCTGTAATGGTGCACGAAGCAGATTTAGGTATTGCGCTTGACGGTGATGCTGATCGCATTATGTTTGTTGATCATCATGGCCATGTGGTTGATGGTGACCAGATTTTATATATTTTAGCCCGCGCAGCCAAACTGAACGGTACGTTACAAGGTGGGGTAGTGGGCACGTTAATGTCTAACCTTGGCCTTGAATTGGCATTAAAAGACATGGATATTCCATTTAAACGTGCCAAAGTGGGCGACCGTTATGTGGTTGAGCTATTAAAAGAAACCGGTTGGAAGTTAGGCGGTGAAGGCTCTGGCCATATTTTACACCTTGACCATGCTTCAACGGGTGATGGTGTGGTGGCATCCTTATTAGTGCTTCAAGCAGTTCTTGAGTCTAAACAGTCATTAGCTGAACTTGTTTCTGGCATGCAAAAGCTGCCACAGGTATTACTTAACGTTCGTTTAACTGCAAACAATGCCGATGAGATTTTAGCATCTGCCGCGGTTAAGCAAGCTGTAATAGAAGCGGAAACCGTACTTGCTGATAATGGCCGCGTTTTACTGCGTAAATCTGGCACAGAACCATTAATCCGCGTAATGGTTGAGTCAACCGACCCAGAAATGTCGCAAACACAGGCCGAGCACATCGCCAACGCGGTTCGCAGCTAGGTGCTAGGGCGCTTCGCTGCTCAATTACGTCATTCCGGTGATGCAGTTAAAGCCGGAATCCAGGTGTTCGCTTTTAATGATTTACCAGAAGGGCGCTACGCTGCGCTTCGAGGACGCTTCACATAAAACATAAAAACAGGTGATTGCTTACCAGTCACCTGTTTTCATATGTGTGCTTTTTTAACAAACAATCTATTTCGATTGTATCCGCACATTCAGTTGCCAATAGTGAAACGATAGTGCAATTTTTCGGGCAATTAAGAGGTAAGTACCCATTCAATTACAAGTATCACACTTCGTCATCTTTACATGAGCGAATCGAAACTTAGCGCAGATCTGATCATGCCCTTAACTTCAGAACAGTGCAAAATTAACAGTGTTAGCCGGTTATAAATATGTACTTCTCTTGCAAGGGTTACAAATGAAAGATCTTCACTATTGCGACAACATGAAATTAGTCGATGCTTGGTATGAATATGTCGAAGGTTGCTTCATTTTAAATTTAAATAGGGTGGCAACAGAAATTGATCTTCAGGAAAATCACTACTTAGAAGAAGTTGGCCAAATTATCGAAACAATAGCAATAAAAGTACGCTATTGTCCCTATTGTGGAAAAAAGTTTGATGGAGCCAACACTTCATTGTCACCTTCATTCGTGCACTATGACTTTTCTAAGTGGTAACATTAAATAATATGTGTAATCCGCAGCTATGTTTGTTGGCTACGCCGTTGGTCATCCCCTCTAAAAAAACGATTTCACTAAGTTGACGTCTCTATACTTCAATATTAGGGATTTCAACTGCTTGAGCTTTTAAATACTCGGTTCTTGTCAGTATGTTGTCACTCAGTTGCTGAAAATACTTAATATCATTATCAGAAAAATGAGATTGAGTTTGTAAACTTTTAATCAACGACCCAGTCGATAGTTGTTTTATCAATTTGTTTGCTAATTCAATCAATAGCCTAGATAACAGTTTCTTATCGATATCACATGTTTCTGCGAAATCAGCCAGTTGATACGCATGAATATGGTCGGGGTAAAACTCATCACCTATAGCCATCGCTAACCTGTGTTTAAATTGAGGGAACAAAGCGATATTGACGAGATCATAAGCTGGAGTGAATCGTGCATTATTTCTATCAAAGAATAATGAAACGTTCTTGCCATGACTGTCGTAGTTGCTGATCATTAAATTAAGCAGTTGCCAGTTTATAAGCCATTGCTTACTTTCAATTGGCGAAGACATATGTCCAGTGAAATCAAATAGCTTTACTAAGCTAGCGCCATCTCGAATATGTTGAACATCTCTTCCATCACCCAAGTTTCGTTCATATTTGTAGTCTCTTGGTAAATTTAATGCCTGGCAGCCATCGATAACATGGCGCCTCATTACTTTGTTGGCGTCGGCAACATATTTGCGATCGAATCGTTTTACGATGAGCGAAGGGTGCGGTCCAAAATGTCTATACTCAACATCAGCAGTTGGCAATCCAACTGCACTAGAGAGCTTCATACAAAAAAATTCGTTTAAGACGAGATTTGGACAGTTTCTCTTTTCAAATTTTATAATATGGGTAGAGCAGAGTGACCCATCTCCAAAGCCAATATTGCCTTTCTCATCAATAAAAACATTTAGTTTATCTTGAACTCCGGCCACGCTGAGACGTGGCTTATCGTCCCATGTGAGTAGGCCCAATTCTTCTTTATTGTCGAGTCTTGTAATGAGCTCTTCTTCTTCAAGTATTCTAAAAGACGGCTTGTTGTGTCGGTGTTCTTCTAATGACGGTAAAAATGTCACTGCGCCTGCTAAGTCATTTCCAATGGCACTGACTTGTGAATAAACATTTTTCTCTGAAACACCCAGATTTTCAGCCAAAAGTTTTCTTGCTTCACCTTCAGGCAAGGCATTATCTAGAAAGCTGTACGCGACTTCTGGTGAGTGTTGATTATCCAGTGATAAATGGGGGGAGATAGCAAAACCTTCGGTTTGCCACAGTGGTGAATAACTCAGTTTCAATAAGTTGGTCTTGTTATCTAAAGATAAATTTCCAATCACTTGATCAGCGTATTTGATGTCTAGCCTGTATGCGTCAGCTTTTGTCATATCTAAACCCACTCATCAAAAGGTGATGATATCTTTTCTAAAGGGGTTAATTCTTTGGAGGTTAGCTTAATACCTAATCCGTTTAAAACAGAAAATACTGCTGATAAAGTACAGTTTGAATTTCCGTTTTCAATACGTGATAAAGTATTAATACCAATTCCGCATAGCGCGGCGCAGTCTGCTAACTTTAGGCCGAGTTCAGTTCTTTTTGCTTTGATGAGTTGGCCTAGAACGGCTGCATTATCTATGAATGCAGCGCTAGGCATTTTTGAAGAAGTTACTTTCTTAGCCATCAATCGAACCTTACTAAAATAATCACCGATTTCAGTGATTATAGACCGATTTCAGTAACTTTTAAATATATTCACCGATAAGGGTGATTATATTGCGCTCGTGAAATGCACTAGCAATAAATAACCGATAGTGGTGATTATTTGGCTGTTCAACAAATAATCACTCTAGCGGCAATCTATTTCAATGTAGATTTTTGTTGAGTTGCTTCAATATGTGAGAGGGAAGAGGCGGCAACGCCTCACCCTACTCGATGAGCGCTTTTAATAGCAATCAGCACAAAAATGTGATCATGCTTATTGGTTAACATTGCTTATAACTTCGTTAGAAATTTTGAAGCTAGAACAGCTACCTCGCTGTAATTTCTGCCTTGTTCTAAGCGATTTTTCCTACGCAATCTCTGATCACTTATTTATCCTGATGGTATAAACACAAGAATCAATTAAGAGGTTATCTGCTTGTATTGTTACTTTGGTACGGGATACTCCTCACCTCTCGCGTTTTCAAGATCGATAAAGTCGATTGATTGAGCATGTTCCATTGTATTAACGTAGTTTTTGATAAATGGAATAACAAACAGTCTTCTATGCCAGTCGTTGCACATGATCTCAGTGGGATTGCTGCTGAGCATGCTATTTTCAGGCACATTGTCATTACGCATTAATATGGGATTATTGTTTGGATCTTTTAGCCCATTTTCTAATCGACCTAACGCGCTATTAGCCCAACCGTCATTAAAAGGCATTGGGGTTGAAATCAACTCAACTTTTGCTTCATTCACCACAATTTGATGTGATCGACAATACTCTAATTGACGGCTCATGACTGATTGCGTTAATTCTTCAATGTTGTACTTCTCTGTATCAGACCAGTCAAAGCGGCATACCCCAAATTTATAAATCACTTCTCTTGTATGCGCGGTTTCAATAATGCCACTCCAGACATAAAAGATAATATGAGTGTGGGTGAACTTATGGTAAACACGGCTGATTTTTTCTTCAGAAGGCAACAATAATGTGGGCTGCTCGACGCAAGGGGTATTAGAAAAGTTTCTGAGGTAACACTGTTGGCCATTATTGTAGGTAATTTTGACATGGATCCGCTGTTTACCTGTGCTTTCTCTTTCACCGCGTTCAACCGTTGCCCATTTTATCGGGAAAGGTTTTAGCTTATTCGGTATTTTGTAAAGATCATTAATGATAAGGATATCGTTGCACATCATGTCTGTCACTTTTCCGCCTGGGTTTCTTTTTTGGAGTGAAGACAGGCATGTTCTGGCAATAAATCGATCTGCGATGACGATATCGATAGGGTATTTGTCTTTTTGCTTATAATCACGTCGAAAATTATTGCGTTGTGATTCAGGGAAATACTCAGAAGTATACACTTTAATGTCGGTAACAAATTCGCTGTCTCTGAACTTTTGCAGTTCATGGTAAACCTGTGCTTTAAAGTCGGTAATTTTTTCTTCGGTATCCATGTCTTGTAGATCATATGACAAAGCGTGGATGACCTTTGCTCGTTTGAGCAGTTTGTCAGACGTATTAAAGGTACGCGTTTCGATTTTATTTCGTGCGACTAAAAACTCTGCACTCAGGATAAAGTTGTAATCAAGCTTTGAGTGAACATAGTCGACTTTTACCTTTAATGACACCAGGTTTTTGTCATGTTCTCTTCTCACAGTCAAAATATGATTAAGCTTATTTTGAAGCTTGTGTTGCTCCTTTAAGCCTCTATTTATTTTGAGTTGAGTAAATGCACAAGGGCACAGTGTTAAATGACATTCTTGCATCATAAATTGAGCAAAAAAGCGTAATTGCCGAGCTCGCAGTGATTGGTAGTCAGTCAGCTCATCTGTAAACCCTAAAAACCGTGCAAGCTCTTTATAGCAAGGTTGATTGAGATTAGAAGATGAACTGGGTATGGCTAACGGATATTTTTTTAAAAACTGAATAATGGTTTGTGATGAGATGTTGTCATCAAACAGATTGAACCATTCATTTTTGTTGAGCGATACCAACGGCATTTCAAGTAGTTTAGCAAATGAAAATGATGCAATGTCTAAATCGTGTGTAAATTGAGCGTTAAAGTGCTCAGTTATGCCTGATAGACCACCCTTAAAACAGTTAATACAAATCATAAAGAACCCCTTGCTGATACAAGTTATTGTGACTTCATTGTGCGAGCAAAATGCTGCACAGGTATGTGGAGCATTGTCGAATTAAGCTAAACCTTCATTGCGCATTAATGATTCAAACGCACTGCCATCAAGGCGTGACGCATTGGCCACATAAGGTGCGTAGACATCAAACAGTAATCGCGTGTCGCTGTGCCCAAGCATTTGAGAGATGTACAAGGGGTTTTCGTGCGCGGCGATATGAAGCACAGCAGCAGTATGGCGAGTTTCATAAGGGCGACGTGCTGCTAAGCCTGCGGCTTTTAGCGTCGGGAACCATAATTTGCGGCTGACAAAGTGAGTTGATGGGGGGAGACCCGTGGGGGATACAAACACAAAGTTTGAGTGTTTAGGTTTTACTGCCTGAATACGTTTAAACGCATCAAAAACGGTGTCGCACATTTTTAATTCGCGGCGTGATTTTGGTGTTTTTACATCACACAATTCACCATTGACCCAGTTTTGACGAATTCGAATTAAGCGATGGTTGAAGTCGATATGTTCCCATTCGAGGCCATGCACCTCACAACTGCGCATACCGGTCCAGAATCGAATGATAAAATAGTCTTTCCATTTTTTAGGGGCACACGCAAGAAACTTGCGCACCTCATCGATGGTCATGGGGTTAGACTCGGCTTTTTCTTCTTTTAGTGCTTTGTAGCGGCGTAACGGGTATTCGAATTTACATTCATCAGCGGCCAGGCTTACGATGGCAATCAAAGGCCACAGAATAAAATTAATGCGCCGATTCGACATAAGACGTGAACCGTCTTTTTTCTCGCCTTCTTTTAGTGCCTGCCGAAAGTAATCGACCTGCGACAAGGTGACTTCGTTAATGAGGGTATTACCAAACGTTGGGATGAGGTATTTGTCTAATGCTGCGCGAACCATGGCTTGGTAGCTGTTTTTCCAGGTGGCTTTTTTGCGTTCAAACCATTGGTTGGCAACATTATCAAAGAAAGGGTATTGGCGGTCGGGGTGAGCTGCGCGTTGTAGCGCTTCAAACTGCGCCACTTTTTTACTGCTTGGAAAGTAGTCGCGATATTGAAAGGTGCCTAAGTCGATTTCGGCACTCATTCTTTTGAGTGTGGCTTTGGCGTTTGTAAGGTTTTTGGGCGTGGCCATCAATTTGGTGCCTTCACGAAAACGGCAGCCATAAAGATGTATGTCGAACTGAATACGCCCATTGGGGCGAACACGAATTTGAGCCATAAGAGGCCTCCATCAAATAGATCTATCCCTATCCGATGGAATTCGTTAGAATTTAGCCATCGGCTGGGTACGGATTAAAGGTCGTTGCAGCCGGTACGGGGGAGAGTGGTTGCCGCCACTCTCTCCCAACTGCTATTTTAGGGTAACTCAACTTGCCAATCGCGCAAGTTAATCACCACATTGTGTTTCCCAATAGGCTGATGTTTTAGCTTATTAGTTAACCACCTCTACTTTATACAACTACTACTGTGTATTTGTCCAGTGTTTTGTTGTACTTATCTTATTCAATTTGTCATTAATCCTCATCAAAACCATATGGATCTTCTACTACCTCTTCTAATGCTAGCTGACCTTGTTTTTCAGAGGGGTCCGGTTGAATGATAAATCGTTTTTCTTGGGTTTCATCGTACTTTCGCTTGAGTGCTTGGTATTGCTTCAGTTTGGGTTGTTCTGTCTTCAACTCAATGCTGCCGTAAGGAAGGCGATCTTTTAAATTCTTATAAATATTGAGTTTGTATTCTCCTTGTTTGTCTTTTGTTAGCGTAGCTCGCGTCTGTGTCATATTGAGCATATTTTTGATAGGAAGTTCAGATAACGTTTTAGGGCAATAGGCAAAGAGCAATGGATCTTCTATGCTGATGTTCGTTGCAATGGGTTTAAATGACTGACTATGGTCTAAAATAGAGCAGATAAACATCTCATTTCCCTCAATAAATAACACGCATTGGTTAGCCGCTTTGATTTCCTGTTGTTTCCAAAGAGCATCATTTCTCATCTTTAATGCCCATAGATCGGCTTGAAAATTCAAAATTGTTTGAGGCTTGTATACATCTCGTTGATAAAACAACTCAATATCACTGAGTATGCATGTCATTGACTGTTCGGGTGATTTAAATGAAATGGCATCACCTTCAATGCAGATCTCAATGTCAGGACTTTCTGTATTGTTGCAAATCTGTGTTAACTGCGTGGCGGCATGTTGTGTTAAAGCAAAAGATAAAGGAGGTTTAATGTGTTCAGGCAGCATTTTTTCGTTCACTTTGCCATTACGCTGATAGCGTAGCTCTCCTTTTTCACCATTAAACTGAATAAATTCAAAGGGGACATAATATTGTGTTTCATGCAAAATATATTGTAGCGTTGTGACGGGGACACGTTGAAAAGCGCGTTGATTATTGGCTTTAAAGTACGCAATATGTTTTTGGTGGGCGACATCAAGATCAAATATATCCATCGGAAGATAGTCTTGGTTTTTCGTTAATATGTCTTTTGTTAAATACAGACAAAACTGAACAGTAGTGTATCGTCCATTCTCGTATGAAAGGTGTAAAATATGGGGGGTGTTATTTGCTTGCCAGTAATCTGTTTTGAGGTTTTTCATGTTAATGAAGAAATCGCGAGGGATAGCAAATTCGCTGTTTTTTAAACCATGTCCTGGTTCAAGTTCTGCATTACATAACATGTATTCTGGATAGATCCCGCCGATAAAGGTCACATTATTGGCTTTCGCATTGATAAAGACGCTAATGCAGTTGTCACTCTCTTTTTTATTTAAATGATCAACGATGTTTAAAAAAATTTCACTCGATTCTGCCGGTATGATTAGTTTTGCCATATACAACCTCTACTTAGTTTGTTGAACGTGTTTGATATAATTTTGAATATGCTTAAGAACGAATTCGATATTGTTAACGCGCAATGCATTCTTTTGCGTTTTGCCCTTGGACGGGGTGAACGTTGGCGTTAGAGTGATTGTTAAGTGTGAATCTCCCTCTGATTGCTTCTTTACCATGTACTTCTCTTGTGATTTGACAAAATATTGTTTCAGTCTCGAAAGTTGGACATTTGTATCTGTTTTCCGGTTAATGACGAGTGTGAAACTTGGTCGTAACCATCGCCACTGTGGTTGCCTAAAGACGGTTTCAAAGTGCCGTGAGTTTTTGACATTACAAGCTAATGTCAGTGTTAACGCTTGACCGGTTTCATTTGTGGAAATTGTGGGTGCCGGTAAATTTGACAGCGCTGTCATTTGAGCTTTATTGATATTGGTGTGTAAATGTCGACCTGATTGGTGCCAAATTTGGCTAAGCAGTGGCCAGTTCAATTGCTTTGCTTTTCGCATTTCAAGGAAGAGATAAAATACAAAATTTTTGGGTGCAGTAGAGAAAGAGCCCTGCCAACGTTTGATGAAGTCGAAAGCCACTTCGTCATAGTTCGTGCTCCAAGCAATATTGTTTGGGATAGCGTTTAACGATGAACGCTTCGAACCCAATAGGTGGCGACGTAATTGATTTTCGGTAAGCGATATTGTGCTATTTTGTTTTTGCGCTAGGCTTTTGTCGCGGTACTTAGGGCTGATGAGTGCTAATTGACGGGACAGATCACTAGAGCTCGGTGTTAAGTTGAGTATGTATTTTAATTCTGCGTGTGAATATTCTCGAGGTTGCAATGCGCCATAACCAAGTCTGTAAAAGGGATACAGCCAGTCAATGCTATGCAGGTAGGACCAACGAGTCGTCGCGTAATTCTCATGGCCGATTTGTTTACATACCTCATCAAACAGTAAATTGTCGTTGCATTGTGAAAAATGATGACCTTCTAACCAGTAGTCGAAACGAGCGTTGATGACTTCTTCTGTTAGTAATCGTTGAAGTGCAGCAGAAGTCGTTGTCAATTGAGGGGCTAAACCGTAAGCCATATGCAAGGCTTGCTGCATAAAAAGATGCACGCCGCTGTGACGTAAATGATGAAACCGTACATGATGACCAGCGATAGCTTTAATGGCTTTTGTCAGTGGTAAAAGGTAATTCAACTGGCGTGAATGATAACTTTCATCGGTGAAGCCAATCAGTGGCTCACTGACATCACACATTGCTTTATTCGCAAGTACGATGCGCACGAGTTTAGCCAGTTCTTCTGGAATAACCGTATGTACTGTACGAGCTTTATTCTCTTTATTCGTCCCTTCTTCTGTTTTTCGGGTATAGATGCTAAAGCATTGTTGATGGTTTGGAAGACAATGAATATCTTGGATCCGTAAACGTAAGATCTCTCCGCGCCTTAACATGGCGAAATAAGCTAAAATCCCTGAAACCGCACAAAACAGCCGCTGTAAAGGGTGTCCGTCTTGATGAGTGAGCAAGGCATCTGTGATGTCATGTAACTCTTCAAGACTCAGTCGATAGGCATCGACACTTGAACAAGATGTCGGTGCATCAAACTCTGTGAGGTCAATACCATCTGTGATGGCTTGATGGCGCATAAAACGAAAAAAATACAACATATAAAGTCGACTTCTATCATTTTCAAGTGAGTCATACACCCGGTGAGCCCATAGTTGTAGTGCTTCTTCGTCAATGGCGTTTGCGTAAGAGAGGGGGTGATCGATTAGCTTTGATTCTAAGGTTGTATAAGCATAGATAGTGTTATCAGCCAATACTGACTTATTGACACCGCCGTGTTCAATAAGCTCTTGGGTATAACGGAAGAGCATGGCGGGTAAAATGTTGTGTTGTTCAAACTCACTGAAACGACAATCGAGTTGCTTATCTACATGCTTGTTGCTGAGCAACCGTTTGTGTGGCCAATCATTTTCTTGAGATTGAGACGTTGATGATCCACTCAGTGGTGCTCGCCAGTCATATTCATAAATGGATTTTAATTGTTGTCGCGTATCTTTAAGCGTGGTTTTAACTTTAACGAATGCCACATGGCGTTCAGGATAACTAATATCTTTGAGCAACGTGGGGACGACATTATCGCGATAATGCCAAACCGCTTGAAAAAGATGCTGCCATTGCCAAACAGGCTTCGCGGTGAGGTAAAATGGCTCATTTTCGATGAGCTGGTTAAGGCGTTTATGAAGTCTTTGGGTTGTTAAATCTTTTATCGGTTCTTTTTGATAGTCGCATAAAAGGCGATACACAAAGAGTGGTAAATGATAACGAGTAAAAAATACATCGTCATCTTCACCTTTTTGTTTATTCAATCCACCTAAATGATCCACTTTGAGATAGGTTTCAGTATCTTCAATGATGACGCAGTTAGGATCATTAATAATGCTCGTCAGATAATGGATGGAAAATGGAGCCACTTCCATTGCGATCGCCAGCGCGACAAATTCAGCGGATGGCTGGCAACGTTGATTAAACAATGCGGCCTTACTTTGTGAATATGCGTCAAGCATTTGAAAAGCGTCGTCTGCACAATGATTGATTTTACCAAACCAGATTAAGTCTTGATCTTCCCAGGGTAATGCTTTCACTTCTGGAAGTTGCCAATGCAGCACATCTCCGAGGTAAGTCACAATATTGACTAAGGCAAGTTTATAGTGTCTTTGTTTTCCCGTTGATACTGTTTTTATGAGTTTGTTGATAGCATTGATATCGTTTTCTGTGAGCGTTTTGATTTGTTCAGATGGCTTGGCGTTACCTATTAATGAGCTCCAATGTTCAAAGACCCATTTGAGGTCATCTTTTGTTGCGCATTTTGTGCTGTTGCGATAAAAATAATCACATATGTCTCGCGAAATGTGGTCGATATTAAAACTAAACATATTTGATCTCTTGTAAATTAAAGCGTACGTGAAGTGTGTTTAAGAACGCACTCATCTGTTTTGTGCTGGCGGGAAACAAGTGGTCACTGCCTAAATGTTCGCCGTACGAAGAGTGACCCATGAGTCGATCGATTTGGTGATTCGTTAATTTGACAGGGGTAATACAAGTCAACGCACATTGGCAGAACCGGTGACGCAACATGTAAGGTACTTTGTTTGGTATTCTTGCATTCATAAACATTCTGAGTGATTTTGCACTTAATGCAGTGGGGTTACCGTTGTGGTCGAGCAGATACCAAAGTAGCTCTGAGTGAACAGCTTTAGGTAGACGCGATATCAATGCTTGTTGAAGGACTAAATAGTGCTCAACTTGTTGCTTGAAGTAGTCACCAAGAAAGAGTGGACGTAATCGCCCTTTGTCCTTTATGCAAACCTGTTGATTGTTAAAGCTACGTCGTTTCTCGATGGAAATCGCATGATGAGGGCGAGCTCCAGACAGTAGAATGAACAATAAGGCGAGATGATTTGTGCAGAGGTTGTAGTAGTCAATGTGTGTTGCGAGTGTCACACTTTGAGTTGGCTTAGCAGTGAGGATTTCTTCTTCCAAACGTTTGAACCCATCTGCAACCACATGTTCTTCAATCATTCGTTTACTGCCGACTGTAATTTCTTCGTTAATGCCAATTTCACGAACGTCGACATAGCTCGTATGATGGTATTCATGCCTAATTGACTGGCTCTTGAGCGCATCAGGAATATTATTTGTGTCAATGACATCGAGCAGGTGAACTTTACTTTTATGGCGCTGACTTCTTGGCGCGTTATTATTTTTGATAGAGCGAAAAAAGATAAGCAACTCACCCAAACCGAGTGTGTTTGCCTGTTTAATGAGACGGCTTAAAAAACGCTCCTGTGCTTGAAATATTTGAACTCGGATCTGACCACTGTCTAGCTCTTGATAAGCACTTGAACTTTCATGGTGCAATTTATCCATAGGTAAAAGCACATTTTTAGTAATGTTCCGTAAATAATTATCAATGAGTACACAATGAGTAAAATACTTGAAAAAGCTCTGTTTCACTGCAGAAGGGAAGCCTTTGACACTGTCTGGTTTTGACCATTTGGTTTTTATTAGCCCAAATAAGTTATTTTTATCTTTTGAGGTTAACCAAGGGGTGCCATACGACATCTTTGACAAAAAGGGATTGAAAATATGATGCAGGCTTGGCGGGATGGGCTGCCACCGATAGAGCTGATCATCATTTTGGGTATGGTAAAGCTGAGCATATTCTGTCCATGATCGATTTCCATATTTCACATTGCGAAAAGTATGTGCTTTACATACAGCCTCTGCGGTGACCTTGATACAATCAGGAATAAAATCACTGTCAACTTGAGCCTCTCCATCAGGCTTGACTCCAATATCATCAAGCTGATGTGTCAACCATAGATATAAGAACACAATAAACAGCTTTTCCTGATTGTCGTATTTAGTACTTCTGTTTTTAAGCTGATGGCATAATTTGACTAATGTTGTGATGATTTTGATTTGATCAGGCATCACTCCGCCGGAGTTTAGACGACGATTTTGTTTTGCTAATGACGTTTTTTTAGTCATGTGTTAAATCCTTATCGCACTTGGAGACAGTTGTACGAAATGGGCTAGTTGTTTTTTAGATAAAATGGGTATGCCAGCTTGTTTTGCGGCGTTAATTCGATGGCAGAGTAGATTGGGAAGTTGTTTAAAGTCGATATATTGCACTGAGGGTCTGAGTACATTTAAGGTGCTAATGACGTGCCTAACCTGTTTTGGATCGTTAAAGTTTACGAGCGTCACTTCGAATTTATTGAAAAGCGGGTGCAGTCTTAAGTGATGTAAAAAGGGCATTGGCATAAGTAATAATGAGTCCCCATTCTCATCTTGAAAAACGGGTACTGGAGTTGTATCTAACAAGATTTGAATATCTCCATAAGATAGGGTCGTGTAGTCTGGGGGCGCTGGTAACGTTCTCTTATCATTCATTAACAACGACATAAGAACAGGGTGTTGTTGTAGTGTGAGTGAGTTGAGGGGCACTTTTTTAACTTTTCTATTTTTCACTCTGAAATTCCTTTGCAATTAAACACTGTTTTATTTTTTAGTACGCTTCTGCAGCCTATTTCTTTACTGAATATGACTTACTTGGAATCACGCTAAAAAATGTTTGACGTTTTTTGAGCACTTGATGTGTCATATTTGTGCTCTGGAAGTGATATTACACGTCAACGTTTCATTAGCTTTCCGGTTCAGATGCCATTTTGGACGCTGAACTGAGAAGTCATTTAAGCCATTGATTTTAAAGGAGGTGTTTTTTGCTTTTTTGTGAGGTGGATCACGTTTTTCACTTAATTTGACAAGGGGTAGTCTAAAATATCGAACTTAAATATCGGTAAAAGTAGTTTTTTGTTCGGTCTTATCGCAGTGTTTAGCACCTGCAGTGGAAGTCATGATGATCAAAGTGGTTGTTTTATGACGTTGAAAGTAGAGGGGACCTGTCTGTAAGAGCTTGATTTTTTAATTAACGAAAAATGCGATCAGTATTAGGACTTCTTTTTTGGAAAACCAGTGACTCCTTTTTACGATATTTTATCTTTGTATCCTGTGCTCGGCGGTAAAGGGGTAAATATGCGCGATGCAAAGCTGGCGATGGGGCTCAAAGCGACGAAAGGTAAGGCATATCGGATAGCACAGATCTTCCCAAGGCACTTTATTCAAACCGCAAAAGCCGTTGGCTTTGATACTGCAACTATCAGGGTAAGAGTATGAAAATTCACTTGCCAAAAATAACCTTTTCAAGGTAATCGGTGTTGCGATTGGCTTTCATTTGTTTCGCTCTTACTCCTTTCTTAAAGCTTGTCTCTGACTGAAGACGATTCACTGCAACATGCCTAACACCTGCCATAATTTCCGGTGACCAGAACAGATCAAAGCGGTTGCTTTAAGAAGTTGAAAGTGACGGTTGATGAAACTGAGGCGTTCACCCTACATGGTGAGTTGACTTACCCCAAAACGGGTTGTAAATCGTGGGCCTGGTTTTATTTTACTTCTATTCAATGGCTTATTTTTATTTTGTTTTGTGGTAAATACATTTAGTCATCACTTTAGTACCACTTTGATAGCTCTATAAGCTGATATTCTTATGGGCAAACTCCCCTTAGTATTTCTATTTTATTCATTCATATTTTTGGTCAGTCTCTTTTATGGCAACATGCGTTAGTATGTAATCACTTATTTAACGCCTGTAGAGTGTAAAGATTGCTTTAACGGTTGTAGCGTGTAAAACTTGATTTACCTGCTGTAGCGTGTAAGGTGATGTTGGAACTGTTTATATAGGTAAAGTGATTATGAAGGTGACGAACTCAAAGCAGCTTAGTGCGTATCTTAAAGATGCGCGGCTAAATATGAAGCTATCGCAAAGTAAAGCAGCTAGTAAGGTCGGCATTCGTCAGGATACGGTTTCTAGCTTTGAGCAGAACCCTGACTCTACTAAAATAGAAACACTGTTTAAGATATTATCGGCATTAAACCTTGAGCTAGACATTAAGGTTAGAAACCCAGAGTTAGGGTGTGAGCTTGTAGATGATAAAGCCATACCGACTGAGCAAGAATGGAAGGAGGAGTGGTAATGGCTATCCTTGATGTTTATATGAATGGTTACCTAGTCGGAGAGTTAACTAAATCGACCACAGGCTCGCATCTGTTTAAGTATGAACAGCAATGGTTAGATACCTCTAGCAGTCGTCCCATCTCTTTGTCTATGCCACTGCGTAAGCAAGCGTATAAAGGTGATGAGGTTTACAATTTCTTCGATAATCTACTCCCAGATAATATTGAGGTGAGAAACAGAATTGTTGTTCGCCATAATGCTCAATCGACCCAAGCGTTCGATTTATTGGCTAAAGTCGGCCAAGACAGTGTCGGTGCATTGCAGCTCGTACCGCATGATCAGCAGCCGTTTGATATTAAAAAAATTGAGTCTAAACCCTTATCGGATCAAGAATTGGAAAGAGTGTTAAAGGGTTATCAGTCGGGTATTCCACTAGGCATGTTAACCGATGAAGATGACTTTCGAATATCGATAGCAGGTGCCCAAGAAAAAACGGCCTTACTTAATCTTGATGGACAGTGGCGGCTTCCTATTAAGGCGACCCCGACAACGCACATCATTAAGCTACCCATAGGTTCAATACAGAGTCATTCACATACTCTTGATATGTCTGACAGCGTTGAAAATGAATACTTATGTATGATGATTGTGAGGGAGTTTGGCTTAGATGTACCGCAATGCTCGGTCATTAAGGTGGGTGATGTTAAAGCGCTTGCTGTGGAACGCTTTGACCGTAGGCTCTCATCTGATGGTAAATGGATTATGCGTTTGCCCCAAGAGGACTTTTGCCAAGCATTAAACATTCCGCTAGCGAGAAAATATGAAAGCCACGGCGGCCCCGATATTGAGCAGATTATGTCATCTTTATTAGGCTCCACCAATTCAGAGCAAGATCGAGTTAACTTCATGAAGTCTCAGGTACTGTTTTGGCTATTAGCGGCAACCGATGGTCACGCTAAAAATTTCTCACTTTTTATTGAGGCGGGAGGCGGATATCGACTAACCCCTTTTTACGATATTTTATCTTTGTATCCTGTGCTTGGTGGGAAAGGGTTAAATATTCGCGATGCAAAGCTGGCTATGGGACTCAAAGCGACAAGAGGTAAGAAGTACCAGATAGCACAGATCTTCCCAAGGCACTTTATTCAAACAGCAAAAGCCGTTGGTTTTGATACCGCAACTATGGCGGACATCATGAATGAGATAGCCAATTCAGTTGATTCAGTCATCACGAAAGTTAAATTACAATTACCTCAAGATTTTCCAGTGCATATAAGGGATACAATTCTTGATGGCTTACTGGATAGATCTAGACGACTACTTAAATAGCAATTGGCTTCTTGTTTTAAAGACCAGGTTGCTTTTTTCTCAGTTCCCACACCAAACTTTGATTACTAACCCAGAAATTCCACCAGGTGGAAAATGGCGCAGTGCTTGTCACCACTGCTTTCAACCTTCCTCTTATCAGCGACTGAAGGTCCTAGGAACTCGCAAGCTCGCCTGAGGACGGGCTTAGAAGTGAAGCGCCCTGCTAGATCCCTACAAATTATCATCCCGGTATGCTTTTGCGCCAGAACCATCAGTTGCGCTTTGATAACTGATGATTTCACCCTGTAAAAACTTATCTCTTGGTAAGACTAATAACTCCAGTCCAACCCCCCTTAGGGCTTTGCCTAAAACTAATGCGCTAGCTTTCGATTTATCTCCCTCAATTTCAGATAATGCCTTCCTTGTAATGCCAACCATTTTGGCATATTGCTCTTGATTAGCGAATAGCATTTCAGTACGCAACCTCTGCAAAGCCTTACCTGTGGTGATCTGACTGGTAATAAGCTCAATGCAAATACTTTTCATAAGCTCATCTTTGACAGAGCTCGACAATTTTTTACGCTTAGCAGCAAGTGGTTGTCGGCCATGACGATTATCTTGGGCTAACATTTTGGCCTTTTCTGTCATAGTAGTTTCCAGGTTTTGAATTTCTTCTCTAAATTTTCATACCCCATACTTGGGAAAGAGAGAATAGACTGGGGAACACCTCGGTTTCCCAGCCTTTGCTTGAGTTCAATTAATTCTATTGCTGTTTGAGCCAATGCATCTAAAAGGGCCTTTGGCTCAATAAGATCTGCAAGACTATTGGCAATTTTAACAAAGTCATATTGTCCACCTAATTCAAGCTCCGCCCCCCATATAAAAGTCCTTGATATCACTTCTGGATCGGCTTTCATGGGGGCAAAGTCGTAGATAGGCGCAAGGGATACGCGATTGTTCTGCTTGATGAATGACGTATTACGACCGTGATTATCGGAATTACCAAAAGCAATATTAAGCAAGTCCCTGCGAACCCATTCGATAACAAACGCGGCTATTCCATCCTCTACATCCAGAAACGTTGTTGTTTCACTGTTATCGCTTTTTAAAGTAAACACTTCTATCAAAGCGCGGATCACCTCGCCATGCTCCATCATCGTCGCTGGAGCAATATCTAAGACAGAGTAAACTGACTCCATACCAAGCAATTGCTGTTTATTGCCTATTGTTGCAACATCGAACCTTGGCAACCACAGTGATGGACCTCGCTCGCTCTCGATCAACCGCATTTCATCAGTGGGTATAGTATCGAAACCTAACGCGTTAAGTTCGTGATAGAAGTGAAACTCAGCCCTTAAAATATCGTGGTCGATACTTGCGCTTCCTCTTGGAAATTTAACTAAGTATCGGGTGTCTAGATTACTTGGATTATCTTGAAAGGTATCGATCCACACTCTGTCATCTGGATCACAACGAAGAAGTAATTTAGGCGCCGCACCACCTGCACCAGACGCACCGCCGGCAGCGGCTCCATTGGCCTGTGCGTATTCGATAAAGTCGACTTCAAGCCTACAGACATCCTCAACGCTAAACGTTACCGGTATTGGGTTAATAATAGTAGCAGGAACTGACTCTTTCACCCTGATATTGCCTATCGGTGCGATAGTACCTTGAGATAATAAAATAAAATTCCTGGTAAGCTTATCTTCATCGAGCAAGCGCAGTGTTCGTAGCCAATATTTACGACTTGAGCCTGCGGGAATAATGTCATCTAAAAAACGAAACCAGTTTGTATTATTTCGATAGGGCATGGTGTCGTTTGGCAAAGTGACGCTGGTTGCGGTTTCTGCAAAATCATTATAGTGTGCAAACACATGATCTGTTTCATAGTCCAGTCGACAAAAGCTTGAATCAAGGTGTTCTGCAAACTCGATAGTCGCAACATCATGCCACTCAAAAGCGTAGTTAATTTGAATTGTAATTGCTTTAGGCATAATGCATCCATTTCGGTTCAATAAAGAGTGTAAAACTAATTTATTGAAACAATATTAGCACAATAAATAGCTATAACACTATTTATTGACACGATTTTTGCTCAAAAAGTCAGACACCAGTTTGTGATCACAAAACGCCCTAAGTAACAGGCCCTAGGAACTCGTAAGCTCGCCAGAGGACAAACTTCATACTGGCAAACAATGTCAACTAAATTATCTAGTTCATTTCCCAGTCCTGTATCAGGTTTTGCATTCCATAATTGTTCAATTCGCTTCAAGGCTAGCTTATGCTCAGCAGCATTCGAGATCTGGCATGCAGTCAAAATATCTCTGACACCAATACACAGATCTGAGCTTTTTTGAGAAAAATCGCTTTTCTACCACGTCAAAAATATTACTGAACATTAACCCCTCGCAAGCACCTAAGTCTGGAGAATTTTTTATGGTTGCTTTTTAACGTGTCTCAGGACCATGCTTCAACGGGTGATGGTGTGGTCCTGATTAAGTGGGATTACACCGAGCGAATGTGACCAAAGACTTGATTCTTAAAAACGAGGTATTTTGTAAGCTATTCTAATACTGTCCATTGGCCACCTGTTTACAGCAAGTGAGCGCGTTATCTTTTATCTATAATAATATATCGCTATACCTTTGTTGATGTGCAATAACTAATCAATCTTGGGCTGTTTTGGTTGTGATGATATGTTTTTATATATAATTTATCTTTAGTGATGCATTAAGACATATTGAAATGAACTATCTAACAGAGCAGATATTAGGAAGCCTTCGAGACGCTCGGATACGTAAGGGGTTTAGCCAAAGAGAGCTGAGCGCTCGTTCGGGTGTACCGCAAAGCCATATATCGAAAATTGAGTCTGGTAGCGTTGATTTAAGAATGTCCAGTTTGATTGCACTTGCCCGCGTACTCGACCTAGAGTTATTTGTCGCACCTAGAAAGACTGTTCCTGCAATTAAGTCGATCATTCGAAGTAGTAACGCGACTCATCATAACGGCCTTAGCGATGAAAGTGAGCCAATGTTGCCAGCATACCAGTTAGAGGAATACGACGATGACTAATAATGTCTCTACGTTAAACGTTTTGCTCTATGGTGAACCCATCGCAACGATCACTAATGTGGGCAATGACAGAACGCTATTTGCCTTTATGGATTCATACATTAATGATGGTTCACGGCCCGTGTTAGGGCTTGGTTTTAAAGATCCGCTAGGTGGATTACTGACCAATTTTAAACCTACCCAAACCAAGTTAACCCCGTTTTTCTCTAATCTTTTGCCAGAAGAAACCATGC
The DNA here is from genome assembly GCF_023283885.1 of Shewanella basaltis. GTDB lineage: Bacteria > Pseudomonadota > Gammaproteobacteria > Enterobacterales > Shewanellaceae > Shewanella > Shewanella basaltis. Next base: position 145,319 of record NZ_JAKILA010000004.1, on the reverse strand, counting down.
GCCATTACCTGGCAGAGCGTGCCGGTGTGAACCCTGAGCGGGAATTTTTTCTACTGTGGGTGCTAGGGCAGGATTTAGCTGGTGCGATCACGGTTGAACCGGCCGATGGTGAAGCGCTGCCACCTATTGTGCATCAAGACATTGAAGGTGATACGAAAGTTGAAGCGCCCATGCGTTTTTCATTGGCGGGTGTGCAGTTGAAGTTTTCAGCTTTACAACAAGTAAATGGCGGTTTGACCATTCCTGCTACGGGTAAAGGTGGGTCTTGGATTGTGAAATTGCCGTCGTCTCGATTTGAGGCGGTGCCAGAAAATGAATATTCGATGATGGAATTGGCTCGAATGTTGGGAATGGAGGTACCAGAGACTCAACTACTTTCTATTGACCAGATTGCCAATATTCCAGAAGGTGTCGGCAAATATGGCAATTCTTTTAAAAATGCTCAGGCCTTTGCGATAAAACGCTTTGACCGTGTTGATGGTCAAGCTGTACATATTGAGGACTTTGCGCAAGTTTTTGGTGTCTATCCTCAAGATAAATACAAAAAAGCCAGTATGCGGAATATTGCTCAGGTTATTGGTATCGAAGGTCAAGATGAGGACATCGCAGAATTTACCCGTAGGTTAGTGTTCAATACGTTAATTGGCAATGCCGATATGCATTTGAAGAATTGGTCTGTGATTTATAAAGACAAACGCACCGCATCGATTGCACCAGCTTATGACTTTGTTTCAACCATTCCCTATATCCCTCATGATAGTGCGTCGCTCAAGGTTAGCCGTAGCAAAAAATTCAGCGATTTCACCTTGGATGAGTTGTCACACTTAGCCGCTAAGGCCATGCTGCCAGAAAAATTGGTGTTAGATACCGCTAAGCAAACCGTAACAGGCTTTCATGAGGTTTGGGCGAGAGAAAAAGCGCATTTACCCCTTACCAAGTCGATGATTGAAGCAATCGAGAGCCACTTACTAAGCATACCGCTACGCTAAAATGATAACAGACACGTACGCATGCATAGGCGTCTGTCATATTAGGTTGAAGATTATGTTTAGTGATTTTTTTGTCAATCATTGCCCCGGTTGATAAGTTAGCAAGAAATTACGCCAGCATGGTATCACTGGCGTTTGCCGTTAACATGATGCAGCAGAAACTTGGCGAAGAGTCCCTGCTTGCTTAGCCGCTTCACGTGCAGCGATAAGGCGACGAATACCATCTGCTTTACGTTGAGCTGTTGTCGAGCTATTTTTTAAAGACATAATTGTCTCCTTCTGGGCCAAATGCACACCATCTACCAAAGATTAACTGCTTTGCGAACTTTATGGCAAGTCGGTTGTAGTAAAACCTCTTAATTTATTGACCATTACAATCTCAACTTTAAGTGTCCGATGGCATTAGACCAGAACAGACAGGGAGGGCATTCTATCTATCTTCTTTGTGACTTATCGCTTGTTTTGCCTTGAAAGAGTTAAAGGTGACGATGTGGTAAATCCCCATGAATAATCCACCCATGATAACGATGCCAATTGAGATAAGCGGCAACCAATAGTTGAGTGAACAGCTCATGATTTTGCCCTTCTTTATATCATGCTAAGCCATAAGATAATGTTAGCACATCGTCGATTTCAATTCTCTCGCCATTGGTCAGCAGGATTAGGGATGGATTATATTGCTTTGGCCCCCAACGATCTGTTGAGTTATCAGGCGAACCTCCGTTTCAATTTTAATGTTCTGTATTTAAATGAAATTATCGGTTTGACTATCCCTTTGTGCGAGGAGTGAATAGTGAATCCCCAACATACGCTGCTAGGTTCGAGGATCCTACGCTGCTCAATTACGTCATTCCGGTGATGCAGTTAAAGCCGGAATCCAGGTGTTCGCTTTTAATGATTTACCAGAAGGACGCTTCGCTCCTCGAATCTATACCCTCTGGCGATCCTGCGAGTTCCTAGCCCCTAGAAGGTTAATGGTTACTAAGACGGGTGATAATATCAAGAGATGATATGAATATCTGGCTTATTCGCATCATAATTAGATTTGATTGAGGATTTTATTCGAATCATGATATGATTTGAATGCGCTATTATTTAAATCAAAAGGCGACAAGATGTGGATCTGGCAACGAGCTGATTGGCCAAACTTTATCTGGGATGAAAACGTCATTGAACCCAAGTTACGAGACATTCGCTTTCACCAAGGAATGTTGTTGGGCAAGATGTCGAGTCAACCTAAAGACCAAAAGCAAAGTATGTTAGACACGCTATTGGCGAACATTATTCATTCGAGTGCCATTGAAGGTGAGAAGCTGAATGCTTTTTCTGTTCGTTCGTCGCTGGCTAATAAACTTGGTCTTTCTGAAGAAAAACCATTTCCAACCACTGAGCGCACAGATGGCCTAGCAGAAATAATGTTAGATGCGGTGGAGAATTTAGACTCACCGCTCTTACTTGAGAGAATATTACAATGGCATGAACGGCTGTTTCCTCAGGGTTACACCTTGTTCAACCCTGTTATAGGGGGACTGTTACGCGGGGATGAGCCTATGCAGGTTGTATCGGGTAGGATTGATAAACCCACGGTGCATTTTGAAGCGCCGAGCCGAGATGTGCTTGGATCCGAACTAGACGTGTTTATCCGCTGGTTTAATGATTCCCGTGAGGACCCCGCTTTAGACCCTTTGCTTAGAGCCGCGATAACACACCTATGGTTTGTGACGCTCCACCCTTTGGATGACGGTAATGGTAGGATCACCCGCTTACTTACTGACTTGGCACTGGCACAGGCTGAGCGTCAATCAGTCCGTTTTTATGCGATGTCAGTGGCGATTTTAGCCAATCGTAAAAGCTACTATGAAATATTAGAGCAATCCCAGAAAGGTGAGCTTGATATTACCGCCTGGCTAATTTGGTTTTTAAATACCTTAGGTGAAACATTCACCAAAGTGCTTGAAGAAATCGACCAAACGGTTTTTAAAACAAACTTCTGGCGAAATGTCGATCAAACGCGACTGTCCTCTGAACAAGTAAAAGTGCTCAATCAAATGCTTGATGGGGATTTTGACCAAGGCATTAATACGTCGCAATATCATAAAGTAGCAAAAGTCAGCAAGCCAACCGCTTCTCGTCATTTAGCGGCTTTGGTAGAGCTTGGGTGCTTGGTAAAAAGTGAAGCCGGAGGACGGAGCACTCGGTATAAGCTTGCGAGATCCTAGGATCCGTCCCGGTAACGCTTATAAAGCCGGGATTAAAGCATTCGAGGACGGGACCTAGAACCTAGAAGGACGAAGTCCGCTCTCAGGCGAGCTCTGCACAGAACCATACGTCAACACACCTCACTCAGAATTATCAGTATCAATAATAACTATGTTGTTGATTTTAATTGGAAAAATAATTTCAGCACCCATTGGTCATCTTCCTTAAATATGTTATCAATTTCGTCCCAATCTGGTAACTCATGAGTCTTTGGAGCCACACTAAATTGCAAACCAATTGCATCAAGCAAACGCTCAAAAATATCAAAAGAACCAGTGAACCGACCATTCTCAATTACGGAAATAGTCACCTTATGAATACTCGTTAATTCAGCAAGATACTGCTGGGTATAACCTAGCGCTTTGCGGCGTTCACTAACCGCTGCATCAATTTCAGCTCTACTTCCCATACACTACTCATCATGTTAGCTATATAGCTAACATTGCGGGTTTAAATATCTAAGTTAGCTATATGGCTAACTTTATTTTAGATAGATAAGCTAAAATCACCAAGTTACTCCTAAAGAAGCAATTTATTCAGCGAGAGAAGCGATTGCCATCATCTTTGAAACATGGAAATCGAGTATGGTGAGTAGTACAGATTTTAGCCCCTAAACGAGTCACATTCAGGGGGACATGGGATTATAAAGTCATTAAACTGGGACATAGCACAGTTCAAGGAGGCTATTGCTTAGCTATCAGTCTCAATGTGAGTATTAATTACTTTAATAACAAATGCTTAATTTCGTGAGCATTAAGTTAAGCTATTCAATACCGCTAAAAATGAAGTTAACTCAGTAATATAATTTTCATGATCAATGATATAACCCGCGCCAACATGTTCACCTGACTTTAACGCTTCACAATAACCAATATTATTGAATCCTCTATAATTAGAGCTGCTCACAAAACGCGAAGAGCATCTTTTGTTGTGGTTAATTTTCACGCATGGCATTGCGTCAATTGCCATATCCATTTTTGAAGAGAGGATCGGATTTATCACTATATGTAACTTACCTTTACCCAAGCCTGAAGTACGGCTGATATAGGCGATAATCTGCTCATTTTTTAGAATAGCGATTTCTTTTTTAGTAAAGGTATTGGAAAACCCCAATTCATGACATGTTTTTACAATATTGCGTTCAACAGACGGTGCTATGCACTTCGTTATAGTATCCAGTAAGCTGACTTTGTTGGCTGTGGCCATCTTATTTCCTTATTTTTTGAGCACGGTAATTTGTAAAGACTTAAATGGATGTTATCTGCGCAGTTAATTTTTGTTTCGCGGCATCAATCACGACAGGATCTGTTTTGATAGACAATTTATCTGCTGGCTTTTGACCTAAAAAGTACGAAATTCTTTCTGCATTTGCGCCAGAAGGGTGAGGAAGTCCCGCCAAAATTTGGTTTTCATTGATAACGCCAACTCGAGCGGCATAACGCAATGCTTCTTCCACTTTGGGGCCGAGTGGAATAATGAGCGTTGATGAGCTAAATTGCGCGAGCTCAGGTAATAAGTGTTGCTCAAGCTGTTTGCGTAAAAAAAGGTTGGAAACCATTGACGGTGTTCCGCTGTAATTTTTACCGGATTTAAACACGGGATAGCGTAACGCTGAGGTGTAGTGAACGAGATGAGCTTTTGCTTCAAATAGTTCAGAACACGAAGTGATCCCCAGCTTTGGTGGAAGGCCTATATAGTCCAGTAAGCGAATGAGGTTTTTACGCATCGGCCCAGCAAAACTCGCGGTATTTTTAGCTGCTTTTTTAGTGGCTTCAATTGAACAACCTTGTGCTAATTGTTTGCTGGCTTCTTCAAGCGCCAGGATTGCTTGCTGAATGCCTGGGGTTATCCCACATATGATAATTTTTGCTTCTTTATTGATGTATTCAAACGGGGCGTAATATACGGATAATTCACCACTTTGCTCAATGACTAATTCTTCTCCTAATGCCTGCTGAACAGAGCTAAATGAATGGTTTTTTATGTAATTAACATAGTGTTCTAACATTTTAGTACTGACCTTCTTATGGTTTCATTTCACGATGACGAGATCGTGAAGTTAAATAATGACTGAATTGACACAAAAAAAATTTTAAAAAAGGGAGCCCTATTTCGGGCCCCCTTGTTGCTCTTAGGACACCTCCTTCGAGCCATTATTGAGGGGCACAACTCCCTCTTTCACACATTTACAGGTACAAACTGTGATTTTATGCAGGTATTTCAGTGCTCTTTAATAACACTCGTTGAGTGATGGTTTATATTTCATTCGTGATTTGTTGCCACAAATCCTCTGCGTTTAGCCAGCCACTGCTTGGCAACATCGATTTCGACTTCGACGTTTTTACCGGTTTTGATAAACACTAAAGGGTTGTCTTTATCATATTGAGCATTTCTGACGCTTCTTATGTTTGACACCCCAGCAAGGAGGGCTAACTCAATAATGGTCAGGTTTTTATCACCGACTTGAGGTAACCATAAGATCCCAACGAGGCCATCGCTAAGATCTGGATAGCCTTTGACGTCACCGCCTGACCATAAGTCAATTTGATAATCCAGTTTTAACCGAGCTAAGAATTTAGTGATCACTTTCAAAATGGGTGTGTGTACATTTTCACCTGAGTATTCGCTTATCGCTTCAATTGCACAAACCCATTTGAGCAGATCACCAATGACATCATTAAGATGATCTTTAGGTCTGACTAACTGACCTTTTTCTGCATATAACCATAATGGTTCTAGCAATAACCACATGGCACTTTTTCTCACGAACTCGGTGGTTTCGGGAGTGTCGAACCATTCGATGGCGCCACTTGAGACATCGCAATCTCCTTTATTTTGACTACTGTCAGTGAGAATTTGCAGTGCAGTAAGTGCACTGTAAATTGATGCTGTTAATGCTTCGATACTTACCGGTTTCAGATCTTGTTTTGGATCGATTTCAATATTTATTCTGGACATGATATTTTAATATGTACTTAGTTAGTACATGGATTGTGTCACCTTTAAATGTACTTGTAAAGTACATTTTAAGGGATGAATGAAAATATTACGTCTAACCCGATAGGGCATAGTTGAATGATGATGTGTCATAGAAACAGAGGCTGGGCTTTCAGAGCGATTGTGATACGCAAAATACGCCCAATGGATGAAGATGGATGGGGGCGACATTTGAATTTATTCAATGAAAGACCTCAGACAATGGTGTCTCATTGGAGGACATTTTGGCAGTTTTCAGTCTCAGTCATTGATTGGGGATGATAAAAACTTCAATAAAATCAGTTAAGTAGTGATGTTTAAATGAAATGGGTAAAATAGGCCTAACTATTTTCTAAGTAATTGATTTTAAATCATTTTTTTATTTCTCTATTGCTTGAGTTCTACGCAAGCTGTCACTTTCGCTCGTAGACTTCTCAACGCTCGCGTTTTCAAGATCAATACAGGTGATTGATTGTGCATGTTCCATTTTAGCTTCAACTCAACGAGCTGTGGGGCTTTGTTTACCAATCATCTGAAACATGGGTAAACAAAAACAATCGTTTGTGATGGCCTCGATTGCCCGATTTAACCCGAATGATAAGCTACATATAACGCATAAAAAAGTAAGGACTCAATCAATGAAAACAGTAAAAAAAATGTTTAACAATTAGCATGGTAGCAAGCTTATTAGTGGGTTGTGCCTCTACAGACCCTTACACAGCACAAAGCGATGAAGATTTCACTTATGATCCTGATCTGAGTTTTGTGATGAACGTGGTCGATGGCAGTTAAGGGTTTCATAATGGATTGCGCGATCTCGATGTGCCTAAAAACAGTGCTATGTCTCCTGGCGCTTTAGATTATGCATCCAGCGGTATAATCGGCTCTGCATTTGACGGTGGAATGGGTGCATTTGAGTTACGACTGTGGCATGGGGGACTCAGACAATTTGCCAATAGAGAAGCTGAACCCACTCTATAAGCAAGCGATAACAAAACTTCATAAATTAGGAAAGCTGAAAGAATTGAGTGACCCTTTTACACTTTATGCAGGAAACCACATGTTTAAAAAACTTGTTAACAATGATATCGAGATCAGTTAAGCGCACCGTGTCGTTATGGCTTACAGTTAAAAGGTGTTTTAGTCAAAATGGCCGACGTTACTCGGCCATTTTTATTAAGCCAACTACAAATAACTCAACCAAGGCTTTTTACTTTTATGCTTGTGCTTATAGGTGGCAAACTTTTTAGTTGGAATATATAGAATGGCAGTCAGCATTACTGTGCCTATCCATATTGTTTCAACCGTGGGCAGTCCAAAGCGCTCGTCGTGGGTTGGGCCTATGATGGTAAATAAAATCCAATAGGCGGCGAGTATGAGGTAAAGGTGCGCAAAGTATACAAACATAGGGGCTGAGCCAAAAGTTTTTAACACGCTTAATGGTTTTACTGCATGTTGTTGAACCGCTTCAAATAACGCTAATAAAATACAGCCAACACCTATGGTGACTAAGAGGTAATTTAGTGATGGCGGATACTTGGTCACGTTTAAAAACGACATGAGTGTTTCAATGCCAGTTGCCTGAACCGACCAGGGTAATGCTTCGCCATACAGATTAAATCCGCGTAATACCAATAGGGTAAGAATACAGGCGAGCCCAATCATCATAAACGATTTAATGCGCACGAGTGGGCTCATTGTTTTTGCAAAAAGTGCTCCTGCACAATAGCCAAGCAGAATTACCCCAAACCATGCTAATGAGGGGTATGATACCTTAATGGTCATGCCTGCTATTTGCCCGATCACCGCATTTTGGTTGAGAATGGCCCAGAGGATGAAGCCTGGATCTTCAGGCGTAAACCGGTATGCATTTAATAAATCGTGCCCAAAGGTAATGATGACCCCCAACGTGCCTATGAGCCAAATGTTCATCTTACACGCAATAGATAACCCAAGCATACTTAGTCCAATTGCCCAAAGTACTTGTAGCCAAATGGTGTTGTAGCCTAAGTCGAACCACAATAGGGTATACAGCACTATATCAAACATCATTAACACTAAACCGCGTTTGAACAAAAAGCCGCTTGGCGAACGGTAAGTGCCATTAGCTGGATGCGCATAAAGCCAGGCCGACATGCCTGCTAAAAAAATAAATATCGGCGCGCAAAAGTGAGTGATAAAACGTGTAAAGAAAAACTCAGGAGCGATGTGATCGAATATTGGATCGCCTACTGGAGTGTGCATAAAAAAGCGCTCACGCACGTGATCGAGCATCATGATTAAAATGATCAGACCACGAAGAATATCGATTGAATCGATTCTCGCGCCGACGTTTGTTGCCATTAAAGGAGCATTTGGGGAGAAATTAGAAGCAGTTGTATTACTGTTCAAGGTAACCTCTTTGACCAAGTTGCTAAAAGTAAATAGGGATAAAAGCTAGCTTTTATCCCTGCGATATCATTACGTCTCCAATCAACCTGAAGATCCGTTAAATCGAGTACCTTCAGGTTGTTTGGGTATACATGTTAAAAACTGTACTTAACGCTGACTCGATAGTTTCTTGGTGCGCCTGGCATTGTCCATGCGTCGGAATATGAGTTGGCGTAGTACTCTTCACCTAGCACATTGTCGATATTTAGGTTCAGATCTAGGTTGTCGGTTAAGTTAACATTGGCGAATAGATTGAGTAAGGTATAGTGTGGTAAATCAAAATCTTGCTCTAGAAAATCGCCTAACTGATCGCCCACATATTTAATCACAACGCCACCACTGCCTTCTAAGCCGTTCATTTCTGTAAAGTGGCGAAGCATTACACTACCGCTATGCTCTGGCACGTTACTTAATCGCGCGCCTTCTTCAATGACATACCAGTCCCACAGGGTTATTTCTTTGGTATTTCTGGCATCGACATAAGCGTATGACAAGGTTGCTTGGGTGTTTTCGGTTAAATTGTAATGAATATCCAGTTCAAATCCGTCACTTTGGGCTTCACCAATGGCTTCGGTTGTGCCGTCTCCGCTTGGGCTACTGGCGAGAATGTTTTTCTTGTCTGTGGTAAACACGGCCGCAGTACCGCTAAAGCCGTGATCTTGCATGTCCCACTTTATCCCCACTTCATAAGAGGTGCTTTCTTCAGGATCGTGGCCATTCCCCTGGGCATTAACGCCTGAGTTTGGTCTTGCGCCTTCTGAATAGCTGGCATATAAGCGAGCATCATCATTTACAACATACACCAGCCCGAAGCGTGGGTTAAAGTATGATTTTGACGAACTTATCATGGCGTTATCGGCAAGGCGGTTGGTGATGTCTTGCTCAAAATGATCGAAACGCATCCCTAACATGGCTTTAACACTGTCGGTAATATCGATTTGATCTTGAAAGTAAATCCCTTGACCACTTTGCGCTTCTAAATCTGAGGTATTGTTTTTCATGCTAGGTAACGTAGCACTATATACAGGGTTGTCGTAATCGATAGCAAATGCATCTGCGCCATCGCCGTCAGCACCAGAATGGCGATAACGTAAAATGAGGCGTTCTAGCTCGTATTCATACGCGTCGCCACCAATGAGCAGGTTGTTGGTAAGCCCAAATAGCGTAACGGTGCCACTCAATTCAACGCGCCCAGAGAGATCGGTTGCATCAAAATCACGATAGCGGCGCTGACGTACAATGTAGTTATTATCTGCATCATACCAACGAGGCTCAGACACACTGCCTTCAAACGAAGATGTGCGGTAACTTAATCCTGCGTTAAAGGCCCAGTCATTGGCAAAATCATGTTGAATTTGGAGTTGATGGCCTAGGGCGTCAATTTCTACAGGACCATCTGCCGGTTCGCCGTAAAAGTTTGAATAAGAGAATGGTTTGCCTTTAACAAACACGACCCCACGGTCCATGTCGGCTTCTTGGTCGAGGTATTCAAGCTCATAAGAGACTAGGGTGTCGTCAGTGGCCTGATAAATAAATGACGGGGTAAGAATGGTTTTTTTCTTTTCTACCGTATCACGATAGCTTTGCGCATCTTCATAAGCCCCGTTAATTCTAAAGGCTAAATCATCGCTAATTGCGTTAGTGTAATCACCTTCTGCGCGGTAGGTATTAAAGCTTCCTGCGGTGAACTTAATGTATCCTTGCTCGTCAAATTGTGGTTTTTTAGTGGTGATGTTCACCGTGCCGCCAGGCTCGCCACGTCCATATAACGCAGAGCTAGGCCCTTTTAGCACTTCCATAAATTCGACATTCGACATATCACGATTACCGCTAAAGCCACGTCCTGCACTAAAGCCGTTGATTAAATAAGCTGAAGGCAGGTTTTCATCGCCAGCAAAACCACGAATAGCAAACATATCCCATAAGCCACCAAAATCGTTTTGACGAGTCACGCCGCTGACTAACTCTAGTGAATCTTGTAAGCCTGTAATGCCGGTTAACTCGAGTGTTTCAAATGACATTGTTGAAATAGATTGAGGCAGGTTTTTTTCTTGTACATTGCCGCGATAGGCCTGACGTAGCCCTTTAACTTCAATTACGTCGACATCTTCTGACACTGAGTTGGTGTTGTCTGCGGCATGTACCATGGTGGGCAAACATAATGCCGAAGCGATTAACAGGCTCAGGTAGGTTTTGGGGTACGTCACGGTGACACGTTTCATATTAATCATTGTCCTTTGGCGAAGGTTGGGATGCAGAGTAAGTCGAAAACTCAGGTAGGTTGTTGAGTTTTTCGAGCGTAAATGGGTCTTTGCTAAATAGCAGTGGGTAATAGAACAGGCGTAATGCATTGTGGTAATCGCGCACTTGTTGCTCATATTGCAATGATGCTTGCAGGTAAGCAATTTGGGCTCGAATACTGTCAATGTCTTTATCTACTGACATTCCAAGGACTTTTGCCTCACCACTTTGTTTTGGAACTGTGCCGAGAAACGTTTTTAATGCTGTCGATTTACCCGCGCCATTGCCGCCTAAAAGGGCAAAGACTTCGCCTTGTTTAACTGTAAAATCGATTTTATCTAATACGGTTTGTTGGGAAAACCGCACGCTCAGTGCTGACGCGACTACCGCTTCTTTTTGCATTGCCTGATCTCTAAATAAAAGGTTGTAATACGTGTGCTGTGTAAGCCGTGTTTGATGGGCGCTGTAAACACAATGGAGTGGTATGTTATAACATATCATTAAGGCTGTAAAACAAACCTTGTTAATTGCGAGTGGGTGCGAGGTAAATTATGTCAGGTGCTTATGCTGAGCGGCTTATGCCAAGTCATGAGTGACGCTGAGCTGATTGGCGCAACGAGCCATCAATCGGTATGTAATGGTATAATATAAAGAATGCAAACAATTGGCTTGAATTTAGCTCAAGGTTGATTTAGCACAGTCATTACAGATGCACTGTAATTCGATTTGTGAGTTAAGCAATTGGAAGTCAGCCTGCTTTATGCTTTCTTTTAGTGCCTCAATCACACTGGCCTGAATGCCTTTTTCGGCAACCTTACCGCAGCTTTTACAAATTAAAAACTGTGGTACTTGGTGTGTATGGGAACAAGTAATATGTGAACACGCTAGGTATTTGTTTTCAGATGATAACTTATGCACAAGCGGCAGTTCGCTGAGTATGTCGAGCATGCGATACACTGACATAGGTGCGAGGGTTTCGTGATGTGTGGTGCGGTAAATATCGGCAATTTCATAAGCCGATAAAGGTTTGTCAGAGTCGAGTAATACCCCTAACACGTTTTTTCGTTTTACTGTGAGTTTGACACCATTGTCGTGACAAATTTGTTCTGCTTTGGCAAACGTAGCAGCGTGATTGGCAGATGGCATAATTCAACTCTTGGTCAATAATGATTGGGGTATTATTTATTGTCGTAAACCGATTGTAAATGATAAAACACCCAAACAGCAGGACATCTCGCAAAACATGTGGGTTTTCAATGCAAAATCTTGCTGTAAAGACTTTTGATTAAGCTAAATGTGCATCAGCGCATAAAACAACAACCGTTAAAAACTTTTGCGGTGTGATGTCATAGCGGTACCAGTGGCAATGGAATGTGTACACAGTAAACTGTGCTTGTGTTGCTATCGTTGTTAAACCATGAAACAAGGATAAGCCTTCACTTACGTTGGCCGCCTAGCGCTTTTGCTGTTTAGGGCCCGTGTTGGCTTAACCTTGTTTTAGCATGTTTAAGATGTAGATCCTGCAATAGCTGGCTCAAGGCCTTTATTTTGTGGCAGATTAATTGCCCAAATTGAGTTCCTTTCGCCAAAATATGCACGCGATTTTGCCTTGTTAGCTGCACGCCAAAAAACAAACGCAAACACCATTGCTATCACTTCTACCATTAGGTTGCCAGGTTCTGTGGATGACCAATTTGGCGCACTAGCAATAATAAATGTGATTAAGCTTGTTGCTGGTATGGCTAAACATACCAAGGTGAGCATATACAAAAGATGAATTGCACTACGTGCGGCCCCCCGGTAAAAGCTGTAACCAATTGCGAGTGCAAAGGTGGCATAGTAACTCCACATGTAGCCTTGATTTAATTGTACGTCGAAGAAATACAGCCATTTTGAGGCTAACATTGCGATTGCAATACCGAGCATTGAGCCTAGGCAAACCCCAATGGTGAGTGCAGCCATTATCTTTGTTGCTTTACGTTGCTCGTTATGTTTTTCGCGACGTTTTTCTAACCAAAGTAAGTTACCACTGTAAAATAAGAATGCGCCTAACAGCCCCATAGTAAAATACATCCAGCGACCATAATTGCCAGCGTAATTGCCAAAGTGTAATGAAAAGAAGCTGTTGACTATAGGGGCGTAAGCATCTTGCTCAGATGAGGTTACGGTCGAATAAGCGACTTCTTGTGTAAAGGGGTGCAGATAAATAATGTCGAAATACCCGCCGCGCTGCATGCGGTCGTTTGCACTGAGGTAGGCTGCTAAGCTGGGGTTAGGGGTATTAAGTCCGCTAAATTCAAATTTGTCAATGCGGTGGTCTGGTGCGAGTGCGGTTAACTGCTTTTGGTATTCAGCCATACTGGGCAGTTGATCAAGATTGTAGGTGATGGTGCCGCGCGCTCTTGGTTCAAATAAGGGTTTGTCACCATAAACAACACTCAGTCCGTCGTACATTGGATCATGAAAGGCAAACACTACGGCGGTCCATGCTATCAATAAATGAAACGGCAAGCTGACAACCCCAACCAGATTGTGGCTGTCTAACCATAAGCGATTTGCCCCTTTATGCTGACGAAGCGCGAACAGCTGCTTAACTAAGGTAGGTAAAAGAATGATGACGCCGGAAATCAACGCAATAAAATATAACGCAGCCGCAACACCAAGAATGAGTACGCCTAAATCTTCATGCCCCACCTTTCCAATGATGCCAGCAGTGCGATGCAGTTGATCAATTAAATTACCCAGCTCATTGCTAGGTGCTTGCTGTACGACTAATTGCTTGTCGTTGTCTAGGTTTGCAAACGCTAGCTTGTCATTAAGCCTTAGGCCACGCCCACCACCTTGCACAAACCAAGATAATGCTGCACCGTCTTCACTAAAGTCAATATTAAAGCCTTCACGTGCTTTGTCTTGTTCTTGAGTCACTTGGCTAATTAATTGATCGATGCGTTGTTCGCTAACGGGTGTTGCTGCTAGGTTGCTGGGCGAGGCCCATTGTTCAATTTGCGGTTTAAACATGGTTAAAGCGCCTGCAAAAAATGCAATGAACAATAACAATGACGTGGTGATGCCAGTCCAGGTGTGAACTGATTGATAGGTTCTTAGTACATCAGGGCGAATTTTCATTGTAACCACCACAAACTAGCAAAAAGTAAGTACACACAGCCATTGGCCATGAGCAAACAAATAAAAGCACTTCGTGCGGTTTTGAATAAGTAGCACAATGACAAAATGGGCAACCAAATTGCGCTGATCATCCACATATTAAATTGTACTTTCGTGTTGGTTGTTAATCCGTCAGGACCAAACCATGCAAACAAGGCAATGATGCCGTAGCTCAACAATAAACCCATAAAAATACCAATAAAGGTTTTACGCCACCAATGAGGTTGGATTTTATCTTGTGGTAATAATTGAGCCATTACTTACCCCGACCAAAGTGAATGAGTGTGGAAAATGGCACACAGATCATCAGGGTGATAAAGGTAAATATCCATACAAATATGGCTGCCGCGGTCGTTAATAGCTGCATCCAGCTAAGCAAGGCAAATAACAGTAAGCATGCCCCCATTATGGCGACAACCTTAGGATAGGGGGTGCTTAACAGGCGTTGGTGTTTAGTTGTGACATAAATCAGCACGACACCAATAAATGTAAGTAATAATGCCGAGACTTGAAACATAACGACCTCGAAGTTAATGAGTATTTAAAATCGTCACCAATCATAATGTAAATAATAATGATTCGCAATTGCATTATTGCTTGCTCAGGAGTAAATTATTGGCGATTGAAATTCACTCATATGATTTAGTTATGCAAGGAAACGCAGTATATGAACGCTCGCAGATTCAAGTTTCATCTTCTTACTACCGCACTGTTAGCCACACCATTGTTTACTTTTGCAAATGAGGTTGTCGATAACGAAAAGGCAGAGGATTTAGAAGTGATCACTGTGTACGGTGAGAAAATAGAACGTAGCCTTAAAGACAGTACCTCTTCTATTTCGGTGATTGATAAAGACTCAATAGACAGTGGGCAATATCAATCCATTTCCAGTGCTCTTGCTGAAGTGCCTAATATCGTGGTGTTATCGGGCGCGGTGCCTGATATTCGTGGTGTAAGTGGCAATGGTAGCGCAACGGGGTTTAACTCGTTTTCTGGTGGTGCACGGGCAAGGGTATCGACTCTTGTTGATGGCGTTGCAGAGCCATTTGTTGCCGACTTAAGTGGCGACACCGGATTGTGGGATATTCAGCAAATAGAAGTGTACCGTGGTCCTCAATCGACCATTAATGGCCGTAACAGCATTGGTGGAACCGTATTTATTAAGACGGAAGATCCCACGTTTGACTGGGAAGGTGCTGCGCGAGTTGGCTATCGCGACCAAGATCAATTTATCGACACCGCTGTGATGCTATCGGGTCCAATTTTAGACGATGAATTGGCGTTTAGGCTAACAGGGCAAAAAGTGGATGGTGAGACTTATACTAACCAGGTTGACTATGACACTAACCCGAGTCATTTTGACCAAAATGAGTTGGTGACTAATCGCTGGCGTGGCAAGTTATTATGGCAGCCAAGTGCATTAGAGGGGTTTTCGGCAAAGTACAGTTTCTCATCTAATGAAGAGTTGGGTAACTCTGGACGTAAGTATTTTTCTGGTGGCGACCCATGGGATTTTGAACAAATTTTTAATCGTTACGTTACCACTAAATCCAACACGCACTCGGTGAACTTAGAATACAAAATCGACGAAAGCCAATCTTTGGACCTGATTGTGGGTTACATGGATTATGACTGGGGATTTGATTCTTACGAAGCCACTGCGACAGCCGAACAAACGGTCAACATGGCCGATGAAAGTTGGACTGTGGACGGTAAGTACACGTTTGGTTTAAATAATCCCAGTGTAAATGGTTTTATCGGTTTAGCCTTTTTTCAGCGTGATCAAGATTTTGACAGCCAGGGCAGTTCTGAATACTTTGGTGATGACACAACAACATCGAGATCGGTATACGGTGAATTCACCTATGAATTTATCCCTAAATGGCGCCTGACTGCTGGTGGCCGATTTATGCGAGAGGAGCAAACGCGCAACTTTACTTATTTACCGATTATTGAAACTTTAGATAATAGTGAATCAATTTTTTTACCTAAAGTTGTACTACAGCATCTGTTTTCTGATACCACCACCTTTGGCGCCAGTGTGCGTCGCGGTTATAACTCAGGTGGAGGAGCGTTAGACTTTACCGCACAAGAATACTATTACTATGATCAAGAATCGGTATACACCTACGAGTTAACCTCACGCAGCAGTTTTAATGACGGCGACATCAACCTGAACATTAACCTGTTTTATAATGACTACGATGACTATCAAGCCTCTAATAGTTTACGCCGTATCACCAATGTAGAAAAAGCCGTCACTTATGGTCTTGAGGGCGAGTTAACCAGTATGCTGACAGATGATTTACAGCTAGTATCTGGTGTGGGTTGGCTTAAAAGTGAGATAAAAAAAGCAGACGTAAATTATGGCGATATTGAAGGTAATGAACTCAATTCAGCGCCTAACTTCACCGCTAACTTGGGATTAAAATACTGGTTAACCGATGAGTTTAGCTTTGGTTTATCGGGTAATTATGTCAGTGAATATTTTGGTGACATTGATAATACCGAATCCCGTGTGGCAGGTGATTATGTAATGAGTCGTGTCAATGTTGATTATCAAAATGAGTTATGGCGTGTGAGTGCCTATATCAATAACGTATTTGATGAACAAGGCATTACCAGTATCGAGCCGGCATCAGGTCGTTACCCTACAGGGTATGCTGCTATTATTGACCCTCGTAATATTGGTGCGACTGTGACCTATCAATTTTAAGTGTGTATAGCACTACATATGACAAAGCCAGTTTTTCGGAACTGGCTTTTAACACTCGCCACAAAGTAATACCCCAGCCGCTTTTACTTTACGTTCTCGCTATTTGAAAGGGAACAACCATGACGACATAGCGACGCCTTAAGCAAACACCGCTGGACGCATTCACAGTGGTCACTTATTAATGCGCAATGGTATAATGTGAAGCTACCAATCCTTGGAGTCTTGGCAACAGAGTAATAGACATCATTTAAGATACGTTATAACATAACTGCAATCTTGTTTAATGACCACATCAATATGTACAAACTACCCGAAATCACGCCTTTTTTAGATAAATATGCCATCTCGGTATCGGCTATGTGTGCGGTTCATTGTCTCAGCTTACCCCTCATGTTGGTTATTTTCCCTGCATTAGGGCAAACCATACTCGGGCAGGAGTTGTTTCATGTGTTGCTGTTATGGTTAGTGGTGCCACTGAGTTTGATTTCACTTTCACTTGGCGTTAAGCAACACCGAAGCTTGCTTGTTGCCTTTTTGGGCCTGGTGGGGCTGACAATACTGATGTTATCTGCCATGTTGGGGCACGATGGATTAGGTGAACTTGGTGAGCGTTTAGCTACGCTGTTAGGTTCAATATTCATCGCGTTTGGACATTTTCTGAATTACAAATACACCAATAGCAGGTCGAATTAGATAGGGCAGGGTAATTTGTGACAGGTGCCAAGATTGAGTCGTTTGCGGGGCATTTTATCCGTAAAAATACCGCATTTATGTACCTTGGCGAGTGTTAAATTTGAATCGATTTGATGTATACCCAAACAACCTGAGTTAATCTGTTTTAACGCAAGTGACGGCAGAATTTAAGCAACGTCATTAAACTCTGAGGCAACCCTGTCGCCTAATGCGTTTAACAGTTCGACTTCACCTTTAAATACCGCGACGATAATTTTATCTTCTTTATATTCCATCGGAATGATCACACGGCCGTTAACGCCCACTTCGAGATCGTATAACACTTCGGCTAGCGGCTTAATGGCAAGTTCTGCAGGGTAGTAAAGTACTGTGATTGTCTGTGTTGTCATAATGGTATCCATACAGTGTCTTGGCGACAGATGATCCTATTTAATGTGTAAAAGTAGATTAAAACGAGCATGGTTAGCATGATTTAATGCGCTACTAAATGAGAGCGTAAACAGTACATTATGCGCAACAGCTTGCTGGCGGGATCATAGTCGTTTAAGTGCACTCAGTAAAGCCTAAACTTAAGATAATAAACGTGTTTCAAACAGCCCTTAATCTTTGTTACTGCGTTGAATTAAGTGGCAATAGGTAAGCTATTGGCACATTAATTTGCCTTGTTATGACGATTTTAGCGTCTGTAAAATATTACAATCTTGTATTTGCTGGCTTTGGCAACAGGACGCCAGTGCCGCAAGCGATTGCTCTAGTAATGCCAGTTCTCGCTGGGTTTGTTGTATACGTGCCAGTTGCTCGGCAATGATATTATCGACTAAGGTACACGATGACTTTGGGTCTTGTTGTGTATCAACTAGGCGCTTAATGTCGTCAAGTCCGATGTTTAATTCTCTGCAGCGCCTTATAAACACCAATGTCTCGATATCTTTTTCTTGGTAGTGACGATAACCATTGCTGGCGCGAATGGGGGTCGATAACAAACCAATTTGTTCATAATATCGGATGGTTTTTACCGAAACCTGAGCTATCGATGCTAATTCACTTATTTTCAACTTGACCTTCCAGTGACTGTAACCTTTAAGCTCAATCATATCATTTCTAGTTCCTCTGTTGTTATAAGGACGTTATATGTTTCGTTATTCTGCTACGGCATCGTTAATGCTGTCGCTTGGGCTTATGGGGCTGAGTCACGCAAGTGATGAGGCGCATTCGGTTAACCTAGAGCAACACGCTTTGGGATCTCATGATGAACATCATGCTGATCATCATGAGCAGGGGCATGAAGATGATCATGAACACGAAGAAGAAATGGAAACCATTGTGATACAGGCAACGCGCTCTGGGCGGATTGTCGATGAGCAACCGATCCGTGTTGAGGTGGTTAATCGCGAAGAAATTGAAGAGAAAGCCGCGATGCGTCCAGGCAATATCTCGATGCTGGTGGCTGAAACGGGCGGGGTGCGATTACAAACCACATCTCCTGCGCTGGGCAGTGCCAATATTCGCTTACAAGGTTTGTACGGCCGCTATACCCAATTATTGGCTGATGGTTTACCGCTATATGGTAACCAGGCTGCATCGATTGGGTTATTGCAAGTGCCACCAACAGATTTAAAACGTGTTGAAATTATTAAAGGTTCTGCTTCATCGCTTTATGGTGGTTCTGCGCTTGGCGGCGTGATTAACCTTGTGTCTCGCACGCCAGGTGATGAGTTAAATGGCGAAGTGTTAGTGAATGCAACCACACAGAACGGGCAGGATGTGACCACCTATGTGGAGTCGCCGCTGAGCGATAATGTAAAAGGCTCAATGACTGCAGGCGCCCATTATCAAGATGAGCAAGATGTTGACGACGATGGCTGGATAGATCTGGCGGGGTATGAGCGTTATACCG
This sequence comes from Shewanella basaltis, assembly GCF_023283885.1. Lineage (GTDB taxonomy): Bacteria > Pseudomonadota > Gammaproteobacteria > Enterobacterales > Shewanellaceae > Shewanella > Shewanella basaltis. Next base: position 125,953 of record NZ_JAKILA010000004.1, on the reverse strand, counting down.
TGCGTCCTCGTGTATTTTGGGAAGGTGACGCGGGACAAACATTGTATGTTACCAGTGGCTATATGACCGAAAATCGCACAGGCGGGACGCTTGGTGATAATACGGTAGCCGATGGCACAACATTTGAGCAATCACAAGACTCAGAAAGGCTTGATGGTGGCTTAGTGTTTACCATGCCGTTATTAGACAGCCTAACCATGACCACACGCGGCTCGGCGATGGTGCAAGATCATGTGCATGTTTATGGTACTGATATTGAAGAAGATACCCATGAGAGTTATTTATTTGAGAACAGCGTTGCAGGTTACACCGATAACAGTGATTGGGTGGTTGGTTTAGCGTATCAATCTGAAGTCTTTCGCTCAGATACTTTCCCTGAGTTTGATTACTCTTACGACGTCCCTGGCGCGTTTGCCCAGCTTGATTATGAGTTAACCGATCAAATCACTACGTCTTACAGTGCGCGTATTGACGATCACAGCGAATACGGTACGCAATTTAGCCCAAGAGTGTCAGTGCTTTATCGCCCAAATGAATTAACCATAAGAGGCTCTTATGGCGAAGGTTACTTTGCCCCCACACCGTTTGTTGAAGAGATTGAGGCTGCGGGGTTGTCAAGGCTCGCGCCAATTGAGGGGTTAAAAGAAGAACAGGCTAAAACGGCGTCACTTGATTTTACCTATGTATTTGACGATGCCGAAACCAGTTTGACGTTATTTGGCTCTAATGTGGATAACGTCACCACGCTAGAGGCATTTTCAGCCAACAACAACGGCAGCCTCGATGCAGTGAGATTGGTGAATGCACCAAGTGAAAGCCAAATTCGTGGCTCTGAAGTGTTGCTGCGTTACTATTTAGGCGACGTAAAACTCACGGCAAGTTACTTGTATTTAGATGCCAGTGAAGAGGACCCTGAAGGCGCAGGGCGACGAGATATTGCACTCACTCCACGTCATTCTGCAGGTTTTGTAGCAATGTGGGAGCAGCATGGTAATTTTAGAGCCGGTTTTGAGGCCTACTACACTGGCACGCAGCGCGTAAATGATAATCCTTATATTGACGAAACCAACCCCTATTGGCATTTAGGCTTAATGGGTGAGATTACCGTGGGCAGAGTCAGTTGGTTTATTAATTTAGAAAACCTACTCGATATAAAGCAAACGGATGAGCACCCAATGCTACTGCCTAGCCGCGCGCCGAGCGGACAATGGACCACTGACATTTGGTCGCGTAACGATGGCTTTATTGCTAACGCTGGCGTCAGAGTTAAGTTTGGCTAAGTTGTCTTTCACTACTGAACAGTGATTGACTGCTGTTGGGACATTTAAGTTTTACCTATTTCAATCTCAGCCATAGGTAACAATGCTTGATAGGCTGAGGCTAACGCTTGTTTAGCCTCAGCATCGCCATGAACAATACGAATATGTGTTGGTTTGTGGTGCATGCGTTTGACAAAATTGATGAGGTTGTGTTGATCAGCGTGGGCAGAGTAGCCGCTAATAGTGTGGATAACCGCCTTAATGTCAATGCGCTGCTCATCAATATACACATAGCCGCCTTGTGGGCCATATTGTTGTATGTCTCGGCCTGTGGTGCCTTGGGCTTGATAGCCGACAAATAATACGTCTGTGGTGGCTTTGGGTAAAAAGCGGCTAAGGTAATTGCTAATACGCCCGCCGGTGCACATGCCCGATGCGGCAATGATGATGGCGGGTTTATTGACCGAGTCTAGATAGTTGATAACTGCTAGATGATCCTGATGGCTGTCAATAGTGGTGAGCTGTTCAAAATCTAACGGATGACGGCCTTGTTTCAGTTTTTGCTTGGCCTCTTTGTCCCACAACGCCTTAAATGCACGATACTGTTGAGTAAAGTTTGCCGCCATAGGTGAGTCGACAATAATGTCGATATGTTGCCACATGGGGTTGTACTTGTTGCGATAAATAATGTGCTCAAACTCGTATAACAACTCTTGTGTACGGCCAATGCTGAAAGCTGGGATGAGCACAACGCCATTATCCTTAACCGCTTTTTCAATAATCTCTTTGAGCTGTTTACTGCGCTCTTTACGGCCTTGATGGTTTTTATCACCGTAGGTTGACTCAATCACTAAGGTATCGGCTCGGTAAGGGCTTTTGGGGCTTGCCAGTAATGGGGCGTAGGTTGCGCCTAAGTCACCTGAAAAAACCACTCTGTGTTTATAATTTGGCCCTTTAAGGTCAAGCTCAACATAGGCCGAGCCTAAAATATGCCCCGCGGGTTTAAATTTAAGCTTCACTTGATTAACCGGCTGAGCCCTATTGCTACTGAGATTGACAGGCAGTGCAATCCATTGGTGATAGTCTATTGCCACAATGAGTTTACTGAGCTGGTTTAAGCAGGCCTGAATAAGTTTTTGATCGCGAGTCACGCCCACTTTTAATGCATCTTCAATCACTAAAGGCAATAATGCAGCGGTTGCCGTAGTGGCATAAATGGGCTGGTTAAAGCCTGCGGCTAATAAATAAGGGATCCGCCCAACATGATCGATATGACAATGGGTGACGATTAACCCTTTAATATTGTCGATTGGAAAGTCTATTTGCAGTTGAGATGCCGAGTTTTTACCAGCGGTTTCCGCTCCTTGAAATAACCCACAATCTATAAGGTAACTGCTTGGCAGTTGCGGGTTGATATCGAGCTGATGACAAGAGCCCGTTACCCCATTAACTGCGCCATGGTGAATAATCTGCATAGTAATCCTTTAATTGAATGAGTCCCTCGTTAACTTAGCAGTAGAGTAGTGATTTAGCGATAACAAGCGCTTACAAACTAAGTTGACGATTTTGAGGTAATCCCTTGTGTATTGTGGTCGTTATTATCCTGTTGTTGATATAATCAGCTTAATTTCTGGCTTATGTTCGATGGATTGCTGATGTTAGTGTTTAACTGTACCAAAGTGGCTGCAGAATTTTTTAGTGTCACTCGCAAAGGCGAAGTGTTGTCTTGCCTAAAAGCTGCACCGCATAAAACCATTGCAGAGTCAGTCGCTGCGCCTGTTTTTCCCTTAGATGTTGAACCACAAGAACACGATGGCACTCAATGGCATTGGGTGGTGCACTGTGTCACCGTTAAACGCAAAAAATACTTATTAGTGATGGATTATGTTAGCCGTTATTGCTTGATTTTTTTGGCGACAAAAAAGGGGGATGAAATCGATTTTCTCAATATGTTCGAGAAAATGATGGTGTCGAACTTTATGTTTTTAGCCAATAAAAAAGGCGTGGACAGTGTCGAGACTGATTTAGCAATTGCACAATATCACGATAAATTTACGACCTGTGCATTTCATCCGCGAGGCGATCGCAGCGTGCAAGGGCATTTAAACGAGGTTGCCTGGCATCTAGAGCAACAATGTTATGAAGATGGAATGTTAGTCATGCCCAACGAGTTTATTGATTTTAGCGTCTTTATGGGTAAATTCCCTCGAAATGCAAAAGGGCGCCGTAGCCACTTTTTTGCTAATGATGTGTTTATCGATAGCTGGTTACAAGATCTTGATATTGAAGACGGCCCGGTAGACACCACTAACCTGGTTTACCTCAGCGATTATAGAAAATAGACACAGTTATTTGATTAATAATCCACTAAAAATAATTAACTGGCCTATTAAAATTGATTTAATACAAGCTGGTTTTTACAAACAAAAAGGACGTGTAATGAAAGCTTTTTCTCTGGTGTTTACCAGTTTAGCCATGGCAGTTTCAGGCATGGCATTTGGCGTCGACATTGACGCAAAATACATTCAACGTATTGGCCCGGTAACACAAGTTTCTGCTACAGCGTTATCTAAAAGTGCTCAGGCCGATGCCTTGCGCGCCAATCTAGTGGCTAAGCTTAGCCAAGTGCAGCGGGGCGATAAGGTTAAGCTATTTAACCAAACGTTTTCGTGGCAAGCTGCGACTGCCAAAGCAGAAGGTGAGGGGTGGTTAGCCTATCAATTACCGGTTGCAACAAAGCGATTTACTCAAGGCACGTTAACAGTCAAAGGCCTTGAAAACCCGCAAGTGTATCTCAATGGCCAGCTTGTCAAATCAGCGGACAAGGTTGAGCTTGCACTCGCTAATGGCGATCATCAACTGATATTACTCGCAGATGGCGCGCAAAAAGACGTGTCTTTTAGTCTTGATTGGCAAGGCAAAAGCGATGAGGATGAGCTTGATTTTGCTGCACAAAAAATGCAGCGCGTATCAGCCGAGCAGCTTTTTGACTCAAAAGTCATCAATAACTTAACCCTGTCGCCTAATGGCAAGTATTTACTGCAATCAACCATAGAATACCAAGCCGCCCAGGGCGATAAGCCTATTCAGGTGACAGAGCTGCGTAAACTGCCAGACAACAGCGTAATGTATCGCTGGCAAGAGAGCCGCCCTGGCAGTGCGGTATGGTCAGATGATTCAAAACAACTCGCGTTTGTAGCGAATAAGCAAATTCAATTATTGAATGTGGCTGACTTAAGCGTCGATGTTATCGCGACTGAGCTTGATAATGTGTCGGGCTTACAGTGGTTTGGCGACAGCTTACTGTTTAGCTGGGAAAAGCCTTTTAAAGCCGATGACAAAGCCACTTCTAAGCGTTTCCAAGCATTGGAAGACCGCTGGAGCTATTGGCGTAATAACAGTCAACTTTATCAAGTCGATGTCGCCTCCGGTTTGATCCGCCAACTTACTGACAACAGCATCACCAGTTCACTGTTAGACAGCAACGCCAATAAAGGCACCTTGTTGCTCACTCGCTCACCTGTCGATTACAAGCAACCCGCTCATGGCATCACTCAGCTTATAGAGCTTAAGCTGAGTGATTTAAGTGAGACTTTGATTGGCGAGTACCGCAGTTTTAGCGGTGCCTTGTATGCCGATGATGGCATGTATATCACAGCAGGCCCGCGCTTTATGGGTGGCCTTGGTATGCAAGACACGAGCATTGAAGTCAATGATTACGACGGTCAGTTATATTGGCGAGATACTAAGGGCAATGTGAGCGCATTAAGCAAAAACTTTGATCCAGCCATTGGCAGTATGACCAAGCTTGAAAATGGTGATCTACTGCTAACGGTTACCGAAGGCGATCGCTCACCGTTATATTTATTTGATAAAAGCCAAAAGCGTTTTAGTAAGGTCGATACCGGGGTTGATATGGTAGATGGCTTTAGTGTGGCTACCAAGCTATCAACCCCACTGCTGGTGGTTGCAGGCACCTCGGCCACCGTGCCACAAAAAGCGTATAGCATGTCGCTTAATTCAAGCCGTAAGCAGGTGTTATTTGACAGCCAACAGCAACGTTATGCCAATACGCGTTTAGGTAAGATTGAAGATTTTGATTTTACTAATCAGCATGGCCATAACATCGACGGCCGCGTGTACCTGCCAACCGATTATGATGCCAACAAAAAGTACCCAGCACTGGTTTACTATTACGGCGGTACCTCGCCGGTAGGGCGTCACTTTACTGGCCGCTGGCCATTTAACTTGTGGGCTGCTCAGGGGTATGTGGTGTATGTGTTACAGCCTAATGGCGCAACTGGTTATGGTCAGGCCTTTAGTGGTCGCCATGTGAATGCCTGGGGCAAGTACAGCGCAGACGATATTATTGCTGGCACTAAAGCTTTCTTAAATGCCTACCCATCAGTTGATGGCAAACGTGTGGGGAATATGGGCGCGTCTTATGGCGGCTTTATGACCATGTACTTGGCCACACAAACCGATATTTTTGCCGCGTCAATGTCGCATGCAGGGATCAGTAATTTGTCTTCGTATTGGGGGCATGGTTGGTGGGGTTATGGCTATTCAGGTGTTGCGAGCCGTGGAAGTTTCCCGTGGAATAACCAAGCGCTTTATGTTGAGCAAAGCCCGCTTTATCAAGCTGATAAAATCACCACACCGTTATTACTCATTCACGGTAATGCCGACACCAACGTGCCAGTAGGTGAAAGCCATTACATGTACACCGCGCTTAAGTTATTGGGTAAAGAAGTGGAGTTGGTGGAGTTTAACGACCAGGATCATCATATCAACACCCGCCAAGCTCGCTTTGACTGGTGGAACACCACCATGGCCTGGTTTGATATGAAGCTCAAAAATGAGCCGCAATGGTGGAACAGCCTTTATCCTGAGACGGCAAAGCAATAATCGGGTATATCCACCGAATAGAAATTAGCCCCAACATTTGGGGCTTTTTTATCGAAAAAATAGGCATTTAAACATCGAAGTTATGATGGGTAACTCAATATTGCTAAGGATAAACTCGGTTGCGGCCTAAGGTTTTAGCTTGATATAAACATTTGTCAGCGGTATTGATCAGCTCGTCGATGCTTTGATCTTCACTGAGCTGTGAAATACCAATACTGATAGTAATATGAATGTTGTGATCTAAAAAGTTGACTGTGTGCTGCGCCACACTGTTACGGATTTTTTCTGCAATGATGCGTGCCTGTTCAGATGATGTTTGCGGTAAGATAATTAAAAATTCTTCACCACCCCAGCGCGCAACACAATCTTGTTTTCTCACCTGTTCTGTAAATAAAGCCGATAACTCGGTAAGTACCATATCACCGGCATTGTGACCGTATTTGTCGTTAACGGCTTTGAAATGGTCCAAATCGCATAACAATACTGATAGTGGTTCATTGTTGCGCTGCAATCTGGCCTTTTCTTGTTCTAAAATGGCGGCTGCATTACGTCTATTAGCCAGTTTGGTCAGAGGATCACGCATGGCAAGTTGTTGATATTGCTTGCTGATTTCGATGGCGTTTTTGAATGCCAGCATTCTTGAATATTCATAAAGGGCAGACAAAAATGATAAGGTCAAAAATGAGATAAAAAGTCTCACTTTAAACTCATTAGTGTATTGAGCATGCGCTACCCACTGCTGGGGTAAAAACATAATAATGCAGATGGTACAGAGGAAAACGGATAAATTAATCACGCCTTGACGTAAGCCCAAAACATACACCGAGACGGGAGCAACAATGAAGATCCACAACGGACCGGTTTGCGAGACTCCACCGCTAAATATCAGATAAAACATCAATAAATACAGTGAGTAAATGATAATGCTTGCACTGACTGTTATGTCAAACCGCTTAATGAAGAGAAACGCCAGCAGATAAACAAAACTCGCGACAAACAATACGACGGTTAGCGTGGTATTGTCGCCAAATAGGCCAATGAACCCCATCAAGAAAGTGATTGACATGCCAACCAGTGAAAAGAGCGATATCACTCTAGCTTGTTCAAGCTCACCGTTGCTGGTGCGATATTTTTTGATGCGTTCGAGCAATGATTGAATCCTTTCATTTCGGTGAATTTAGGTTGTGAATAAATAATGTACCTTAACTCACTCTTATTACTGAAAAATACTGCCATTGACTGAATATATTCAGGTTATTGTAAAGCTGCTTTGGGTAAAGATACTAACATAAAAGTACAATATGACTGTAAAAAACGCACTAATCAATATGGTATTCTGTATTTTTGTTGTACTGGAATATATGCTGTTATTTTACAATGGTTTATATGCAAAACTTTATGAGCATTCAACCCTTGATGAGTTGCGGTTAATACTATTGTATAAACATTGCTCACTACATTAAATCAGTTTTATCTAAATATCCATGGACTTTGGTGAATAAATAATGGCTTACCCTGTTCATATTGCTCCTGTGATTGCTTCGCTTTAAAAAGGGAGTTTTGCAGGCAACAACAGGTTGTATGTACGTGTTAGTAGTCGGTTTTGGTGCAATCGAGTTATCAGAATAACGGTGATGTGTTTTTGGTATTGCTGAGTGTGTGGTGCTAAGTGGTATTAGCCCAAACAAACCACAAAAACGCGAAGGGCAATCATGATAGCCTTCGCGTTTTGAGTTTTATTCTACAAATTAACTAACCTGATCTCGGGATAAGGGATGATCTTATACTATTTAAAATCAACATGTTACCCATTCTCACTTTCAAGCTTGTCATTTGTTCTGCTAACAAGGCGAATTGACGCGTCAATAGCTAGCCTATTGTAAGTCGATTCAACACAGTGAGCAGGGCAAAGGACTGTTTGAAAGGCATTTATTATCCCGAGCTCAGGTTAACTAGTTAATGGTAAAAAACGAAAGCACTTTTTTCTGATTTGAAGACTGCTTAGATAAATCAATACTGGCTTTAGAACTGTGGCTTATACCCTCAACATTTTGATTTACCATGTCGACCATTTGAGTAATATTTTTAGAAATATCGTCCGTAACACTTGATTGCTCAGTAGAAGCGGTTGCGACTAAAGAGTTCATTTCTGAGATTTTAGAAACCGATAGGGCAATGTCTGAGAATGAGTCTCGAACTTCTTGAGCAATTTTTTGGGCTTCGTCAATTAAGTATGCATTTGATTGCATGTATTCATCGGCTTTAGATGCTTGATTTTGCAGTTTAGTGATGATTTCTTGAATATTAATGGTGGAGGTTTGGGTTTTACCAGCTAATGTTCTGACTTCATCTGCCACAACGGCAAAACCTCGGCCTTGTTCACCTGCTCGTGCCGCTTCGATTGCGGCATTAAGCGCTAATAGGTTGGTTTGTTCTGAAATACCGTTGATGACTTCTATGACTGCACCAATTTCGTTCGAATAACTTTTTAACTGATTAACAATCTCAGTTGACTCTTTTATTGAGTGATTGATTTTATCCGATATTTTATTCGATTCTAGTAATGCGTGATGGCCTTTATCGACACTTTGGTTAGCTTCAATGGCTGATGACTCCGCTTCTGTGGCATTGCGGCTGATGTCCATTGCTGTGCTCGACATTTCATTGACTGCCGTTGCAACTTGTTCAACTTGCATCAGCATATGTTGTGAGTTGCTGTCTGCTTGCTCCATGGTAGAGGCCAGTGTTTGTGACGAGCTGTCGACTGCGTCTGCGACGGTAATCAACTGTTGCGTTAATTTTGCAAATTGTTCAGATGTTTTGTTTAAACAGTCTGACAGTACCCCGAGTTCATTTTCACCTTGATTATCAATACGTACGCTTAAGTCACCTTGCGACATTCTGATCATGGCATGTTGAATTACCGTGATTGAATTAACGAGAAGACTGGAGATCCGCAATGCCATAAATACAATAATGATGGCCACAACCCCCACGCTGACCATCATGATGGTCATAGATCGATTGTAAATGACATCGCCATACTCACTGGCTGTAATCGCGCCTTTTTCGTTTAACTCTGACAACTTGATCAGTGTGTCTGAATATTTACTGTAAGCCGCTAGCGACTTGCCAAGAAACATGGCTTTTGCTTCATCATTGTTATTGTTTTCAGATAGCCTAAGTAAATCAGTTTGAATGGCGAGGTATTGCTGATAAAGCTCATCAAATTCATCAACAAGCGCCTGCTCCTGTGGGCTTGATATGAGTATTTTGTAATCGCTGATGGTTTTGTCGATGATTTGCTTCTTTTTATTTATTTGATTTGTTACCTGCGCAATGGTTTGTGCATCTGTTGAAATGATATGCACGGCTTCGTCGTTACGAAGATCGGCCGTTTGCGTATTAATGCGTTCAATAAGCTGCACCGAAGGAAGCCAATTGCTTGATATTTCTGTAGATTGCTGGTTAATGGTGTTCATTTGTGAAAGTGACAATAACATTAATCCAATAATTGCCATCACGGGTATTGAAAAACCCAATAACAATAATTTGCCAATTTTGATATTTCTCATTGTCACCCTCTATGTTGTGTTTAAAACCGTATGCTAGTACATCAACAATAAACATAGTTTACTGCGGTCTTTTTGCCAGCAATAACGGTTAAGTTATCGTCGTTTACGCTAAATGATAGGGCCAACGATTCGGTATTTATCATCAGTAATGTAAAGTGTAATTTGTTATCGGTTGGTGATGGTAATACTTTAATTAAGTGTGATTTTTGTTATCAAAGCGTCACCTCAGTGCTGCGTTACCTTGCAAATAATCAATTAAAAAAACTATATTTTTCAATGTCTAGCTTGTAATCCGCTAAATTATCGTCCACAGTTAATTATCGGTAACCCTAAACTAATTATAAAAATGACCATATTTGCTAGTTACAAAAATGCGCTTAAATTAGGTGTTGGAGTTTTCGCTCTTGGCTTGGCCATTAGTGCAGGCGTTGCCTTACAGGTAAAAAATCAAAATAATCAATTTGTTAGTAAATCACTTGAAGACGTATCGTTACAGATCACTAACAACATTACCGACCGCTTTAAGCTTTATCAATATGGGTTACGTAGTTCACGAGGCATTATATACACGGCTGGTGAGGAGTTATCTCGTGCTAAATTTATAAAATACAGCCTGACTCGTGAGTTAGATGTTGAGTTTCCTGGTGCGCGTGGTTTTGGGTTTATCCGGCGGGTGGATAAACAAGATGAAGCGCAGTTTATTGCTCAAGCTCAACAAGATGATTGGCCTCATTTTGCCATTAGGCAGTTAACTCCCCACGATGATGAACGTTATATCATCCAGTATATTGAACCTGTAGAACGAAACTACTCTGCGGTAGGGTTAGATATCGCATCTGAGGGTAACCGTAAAACTGCAGCAAAAGAGGCTTACCTTAGCGGTGAAGTGCGGTTAACCGGCCCCATAACCCTTGTGCAAGCTACTGGAAACCCCTTACAAGCCTTTTTAATTTTGATGCCAATTTATCAAACGGGCAATACGCCTTTAACTCCAGAGCTTAGAGAGCAGAATGCTTTTGGTTGGAGTTATGCTCCATTGGTTGCTAATGAGGTCTTTAACGATCTTTCTTTATCAAGGCAAACCACTAAACTTGCTATCACCGACATTACCGACAGCGATAATGCAATTACTTTTTATCAAACTCATATCGATGATGCCTCGCCACTATCTCAGTACCATGTTGAGTTAGAACGTGAAGTGTTTGGCCGAAAGTGGCAAATAGGCGTTTTTGCTTACCCTAATTTTGTGAGCGGACTTAATTTAACCTCGCCCAATATTGTGTTTATTTATGGGCTGGTTTTAAGTTTGTTATTAGGCTCATTTATTTGTTTTTACAGTGTCACTTTGGGTAGAAAGCGTATCATTATTGAAGATAATGAACGTCGATCCAATATTTTAGAACATTCGCAAGATGCCATTATTAGTTACGACTGCGATGGTGTGATTACTGGGTGGAATAAAGGAGCCGAGTCCACTTTTGGTTATGTGCCTAACGATGTTGTGGGTGTAAAAGATTACACATGCATAGCACCTGATAGTGAAAACTCACAGGCAGAGAAGGCATTGTTTGAACAAGTGCTACAGGGTAAGCCACTATTAAATTTGATTGGTCAACATAAGCGAAAAGACAATGAGTTACTGGCAACAACCATGACGTCATTAGCCATTTACAATGAATTTGGTGTGATCACGGGGGTAAGCCAAACTATTCGCGATATTACCGCGCAACAAAATGCTGAAAAGCAGATTTTAAGCTTAAACGCCAATCTTGAGCGTAAAGTGGCTGAGCGAACCCAAGCATTGCAAGAGGCGTTATCCGAAAACAAAACCTTACTTGAAAACATCAATCAACAATTACTTTATTCCGAGACAGATAAAAATGGCGTTATTTTAGCGGTTAACGACTATTTTTGTATTGCATCGGGGTTTACTCGAGAGCAAATGATTGGCCAAACCCATTCCATATTAAAATCGGATCAACATGATGATGCATTTTGGAAAACCATGTGGGAAACCATTACCCAAGGTAAATCATGGCATAAAGAAGTTTGTAATTATGACAAACAGGGTAACAGTAAATGGTTTGACACAGTTATTACCCCCGTTTTAAACAGTATTGGCGAACTTGAACGTTGTATTGCACTGCGAATAGACATCACTGATCGTAAAAGTATTGAGTTTGAAAACAATAAACTGACATCCTTGTTAACCAATGTGCTGTCTGCCGCGTCTGAAATTGGCATTATTTCCACCGATAACGAAGGCATTATTACGATTTTCAATCGTGGTGCAGAATTACTGCTTGGCTATAGTGCTGAGGAAGTTGTGGGCAAAATGAGCCCTGCGGTATTCCACGTTCCTAGCGAAGTGAGGCTGCGAGGTAAGGAGTTGAGTGAAGAGTTTGGTGAAGACATAAACGCATTTAATGTTTTTGTTTATAAACCCAGACACGAGGGGCCAGAAACCCGTCAATGGACCTACGTGAGAAAAGATTATTCGCAATGCGCGGTGTCTTTGTCTGTTTCTGCAATGCGAGATGATGCTGGAAACATTGTTGGCTACTTGGGTGTTGCCGTGAACATTGACACTATGCTTAAGCAACAAGAAGAGCTTGTATCAGCAAGTAACCAGTTGATAAAAGCTGCAGAAGTCGCTGAGTTGGGGATTTGGAATTTAGATTTACTCACCGACGATTTGCTTTGGAACGACCGGATGTTTGTTATGTATGATTACCCGCTTGAAATAAAAGAAGCAGGACTGACTTACCAGCACTGGCGAGATAGAGTACACCCAGAAGATATTGATATGGCAGAGCAATGCTTACAGCAAGCCATAATTAATAACACAACCTATGAGCCGACTTTTAGGATCATTACTCGGTCTAATCAAATTCGCTACATTCATGCTGGCGCACAAATCAGTTACGACAATAAAGGTACCGCAGTTAGGGTTGTGGGGATTAATCGCGACATTACGGAGCAGCGTGAACTAGAGCATACATTAAGGCTGGCAAAACAAGCCGCTGATGCGGCAAGTGCGGCTAAGTCAGCATTTTTGGCCAATATGAGCCATGAAATCCGCACCCCAATGAATGCGGTGTTAGGTATGCTTCAATTAGTACAACACTCTGATATGACAAGGCAACAGCTTGATTACGTGACAAAAGCAGAAGTCGCAGCTAAGTCATTGTTAGGCTTGTTAAATGATATATTAGACTTTTCTAAAATTGATGCCGGAAAGCTCGAAGTCGATCAGCATCCATTTCAAATGGAAACCTTAATGCGCGAACTTGCTGTCATGTTGGCGACAAATGTTCACAGTAAAAGTCTGGAAGTGATTTTTGACCTTGACCCCGATATCCCTTACTTAATTGAGGGGGATGAGCAGCGCTTAAGACAAGTGTTGTTAAACCTTGCGGGTAATGCCATTAAATTTACAACAGAAGGGCATGTGATTGTTGGAGTGCACTGTAAGCTACTGACTCAAGATGACGTGAAGCTCAGTATTTCGGTGTCAGATAGCGGCATTGGGATTAGCGATGAGCAAGCAACTAAGATATTTCAGGGGTTTGTTCAAGCTGAGTCATCTACTTCAAGGCGATTTGGTGGTACAGGCCTTGGGCTTGCCATTACTAAACGCTTAGTTGAGTTAATGGGCGGAGAGTTAAGTTTAAGCAGTAAGTTAGGCCAAGGCAGTCGTTTTTGGTTTGACTTAGATTTTGCTGTTGTTGAATTGAAAAATACTTATTTAGATATTGATTTACATGGGAAAAATATTCTTATTGTCGATGACAGTAAAATGAGCCGAAAAATATTGGCAAAAACGTTAGTGGCTCATGGTGCGTATGTTAATGAAGCGAGTAATAGTCAACAAGCTATTAATTTAATTGAGCAAAGTTTACATGCAACAAACCATTACGATGTGATTATCATGGATTGGCGTATGCCTGACATGGATGGTTTAGAAACGGCGCAACATATTCAGTTAATGTTCCCAGAAGGGAGTGCACCAGCAATTATTATGCTGACGGCTTATGGCACTGAGGTGATGAAACAAACTAAACAGTACAGTCAGCAACCTTTTGTTAATATGTTAAGTAAACCTATCACCGCTAATTTAATGCTTGAGGCCGTTAATCAAGCGATAACCGGGGTTTACTTACCGGTTGAGGCCAAAAAAATCACCGGCCCTGCTCTGCAGGGCATAAGAGTGCTAGTGGTTGAGGACAACCAATTAAATCGTCAGGTGATAGACGAGTTACTCCGCTTGCAAGGAGCGCTGGTGACACTCGCTAAAGGCGGTGTAGAAGGTGTAGAGTGGGTGACACAATCTCAAAACAAATTTGATATTGTGATTATGGACATGCAAATGCCTGATATTGACGGACTTGAGGCAACACGACTCATCCGTGCTGATGGACGGTTCAATGATTTAACCATACTTGCAATGACAGCAAATGCCTCACTGGCTGACAAAACACTGTGTTTAGAAGCCGGTATGAACGATCACATCGGAAAACCGATAGACATGACCTTGCTACTCCCCTGCATGTTGAGGCTGTTAGGCAAAGACGCCGTGTTTGAAGGCGATGATGTAGTTGATACCGAAATAGCGTTAACTGATGATGATGTGATTATCGAAAATCCAGATTCTATTTTACGCCGCTTTGGTGGCGAGCTTGCATTTTTTATGGATGTAAAACATCATTTTTCTAACGAAATGTCTGAGCAGTTAAGCGCATTAGCTCAGGCATTTGCAATGCAAGATAATGATAAAGTGAGTATTATAGCTCATACCATTAAAGGGACTGCGGGTAATATTGGTGCTAAGCGCTTGGCCGCGTTTGCTACCCAGCTAGAACAAAAAATGAAACAGGGTGCTCACATTGACCCCAATTATTGTTTAAGCCAAATGCAGGGGCAAATAAATGACAGTTTACATATGCTAGACACGTTATTTCCTGATGAACCCAAAACGCCAGAGAATGAGTTGGATAAAACCGAGTTATTGCCGATAACCAGTATAACGATAGATAAACAATATCGATTAATGGATTTGTTAGTTGATCAAAACCTGGATGCGATAAGCTACCTAGCACAGTTGTTAGAGAACGTGGCGGCAGATAGCCACTGGTTAAGATTACAAGCACAGGTAAGCCAATTAGAATTCTTGGATGCTATCGATACACTGAAATCGATAATTAAGGAGTAGTGTGTGTTCATAGATGAGTATATTTCGGGTGTTGCTCCTGCTAAAGGAAAGATATTATTAGTTGATGATCAGGTCGTTAACATAAAAATACTGCATCAATTACTGCAAGATGATTACGATATTTACATGGCAAGAGATGGTCATCAGGCTATTGATATGTGTAAAAAAGTAAACCCGGATTTGGTGTTATTAGATATTGAAATGCCAATTCTTAACGGATTTGATGTATGCGCTCATCTTAAGAGTGATCCGGCGACAAAAGAAATTGCGGTTATTTTTATCAGTGGCCATTTTGATGAAGATAAAGAAGTCAAAGGGTTTAACCTTGGGGCCGTTGATTTTATTCATAAGCCTATTAACCCAATCATTACCAAGGCAAGAATCAGAAATCAGTTAACATTAAAATCTCAATCAGATTTACTACGTTCAATTGCGTTGCTTGATGGATTAACTGGCGTGGCTAACCGCCGTAAATTTGAACAAACATTGCCAGTCAGTTGGTTGCAATGTTGCCGTGAGCAACAGCCATTAACCATTATTTTATTGGATATTGATTTCTTTAAATTATTTAATGATACCTACGGGCACACCGAAGGCGATGCTTGCTTAAGGAAAGTCGCTCAAACAATTCAAGATACTGTCAATCGTCCTTATGATTTAGTGGCTCGTTATGGTGGTGAAGAGTTTATCTGTGTGTTGCCAAATACGGATTTAACTGGCGGCACTTATGTTGCACAACAAATTGTCGATAGCATCATTGCTCTTAAAATCACCCATGAGAAATCACACATCTCTGATTATGTGACATTAAGCGCTGGCGTCGCCACGATTGTTCCTGTAAGAAATAAAGACGATAAGATACTCATAGAGGCCGCGGATAAACAACTTTATTTATCTAAAGAGCGTGGGCGAAATAGGGTGCTTGGTGTACAGGTACTCTAGGGTCTGTTGATCTTTCAAGGTTGTTTTTGCAGCGAATTGTTAGCCATTTGTACAAGGCAGAGACTTTGAAGTGTAGTTATTCTACATAAAAGTCGATAACGCAGTAAAAATGACCAACAAACGCTGCCAACAGGGTTCGGCTAAAAACGTTTTACTCTCTGTTGAACAATGCTTTACAAATAAAAAGTTGCTTAGGTGACTAGGCTACAATCCATTCTCCTCGATTAACACGTTTTTAACTCGAACAAAATTCAACCAGCAAAGATCAACAGGCCCTAGGCACATTTAGGTGTTATGTTTGTCATTAGGCAGTTGAGTGGCATTGCCTAATGACGATGGCAGTTGTTTACATTATGTGCATTAAAAGCGATTGCGAAAGCCGATGGTATAAGCAATGTCAGCACTGTTATCCATGTTTTCAAAATTTTCAACCAGAGTAAATTCAATCGCACTGCTATTTAAGTAGTAACGGTAACCGAGTAACGCTTCATGAGACGCATCTGAGAAGTTTTCATCCCAGCTTACCAGTCCCTCATATCTGTGTATCTCAGCTAACCAACCATGGCGACCGCTGCGATATTCATAGCCTATCCCAAACGTGGTGAAACGAGAGTTATAATTATTGGTTGATATCGACTCTGTGTCTTCAATAAAGCTGACTCCAAAGCTTGAATTAACATGATGTCGACCATTTTTGTAGCTATAGTTTATTTGGATACTTTGCGCAAAAGAATCTTCAGCAAATGGGCCACTGTCGACAGCTTTGTAATAGAGGCTAGCGCCAACAGATAATCCATGATGCTCATTTTGTAATAATTGATAGCCTAAGTATGCCGTTAAGGCGTTTTCGAGGGTTTTACCGCTTAAATCATCAATGTGAATATCATATTCATCTGAATGAATTTGGTTTTGATGCTTGGCTTGATCTTGACGACCATTTTGATCAAACCCAAAAACATCATGGAACCACATTGTGAGCGAATCTAAATGGTTATCTGCACTAAATGCCCATCGGTAATTTACATCTAACATTAGGGCATCAGACATTTGCCATTTTATGCCACCCGAGACAGTATTTTGATAGTAATCAGCGAGCAATACATCTGACTCAGACCAAATGCTTCCGATGTTGGCTGTGATATACCATTCTTTTTGGTCATTGGGTAATGAGAATCCGGAGCGGAGTAATGGGCTGTGGTTGATTGATTGGATTGGTGATTGAGCATAAACCCTTAGTGGGCCGTAATCGTCAAAGTCTACCATTTGAGCTTGAACTGCAGGAAATACAGCTAATCCTGAAAGTGTAATTAACAAATTGGCTTTCATTGACATCATCTCTCTCATTGATTGCGTGAAATCTTGTTCAGCGTTAACACTGCCATTAATTCGGTGAGCTTGTGTTGTTTTGGGGAAACATCATCACCATCGAGTTGACTATTATCATTGTGCACAATATAAAATTAAACAATCAAAAATGAACTAAATATTGCGATAAATTATATCAAGTATTAACTGGATCACATGTTCGCTGATGCCTATTTGCTTTACGGATCTCATTATAGAGTATGCCAATATGTCTTATTCTAATAAGGATTGGTATTAAATGATGTAAATGATTGATTGTGAGCTAAAAACAAGTTATAAATTTTGTTAACTGCATTGTATTTTTTTATCTTATTATTGATACTGTGACAGTTTGAAATGGACGAAACACTTATAAATGGAATTTATAATGGATTGGATTAGACGGTTTTTTTGCCATGTCTTTGCCATTAGCTTGAATGAACATGGTCCCTCGTTTTGCTTTAAACCTAAATATCGTGTGATAAATAGGTGGTTAACTCGGTCAATTACTCTCAATAGTCGGCTTGTCTTTACTCAAGCTAGCAATGTCTGTATTTACTGCAGACCAACGGAGGATTGATGGACTTTATTCTGTTGTTAGGTTTGCTGGTCATTATTATTCCGCTGCAAATGTTACTCGATGTTATCATCGAAAATAACACTGATTTTGAATATAAAATCGGCGATTATGTATTAGCATTTATCCCATTGTTGACGTTTTTTTATCCAGAACATTATCTCTACAGCTTTATTTCATTAGCCTTTATTGTTTTATATGGAATTTCATTGCGATTTTATGCTGCATTTAACGGCTGGCTTGAATTTGATCAAGATCATCTAGCTGGTTTGTGCCTTGCAGGCTTAGGTACGGGTGGGGTGATTATGAGCGGTAGAGTTGCCTATCAACTTTTGGCATAAGCCAGGTTAGCCTCAACCTGACTGAATAATTTAACCTGATCTCGGGATAAGGGATGATCTTATACTATTTAAAATCAACATGTTACCCATTCTCACTTTCAAGCTTGTCATTTGTTCTGCTAACAAGGCGAATTGACGCGTCAATAGCTAGCCTATTGTAAGTCGATTCAACGCTGTGAGCAGGGCAAAGGACTGTTTGAAAGGCATTTATTATCCCGAGATCAGGTTAATTTACCAACAAAGATCAACTGCCCCTACGCTTGAGCAATAATTTTTTGGTGAAGATTATTCCACTGCTCTGGAAATTTTCCATCGAGCATGTAAACAAAAGCGATGAGTTCGGCAATCAGTAAATAGAGCTCTTTGGGGATCTCTTCTCCGAGTGTTAATAGTTGTAAAAACTCACTCAAATGGGGATCTTGGTGGATATGGATCCCGGCACTTTTAGCAATGGCGATGATTTCTTCTGCGACGAGATCTTTACCTGTTGCTGTTACTTTAGGGGCGTGTTTACCATCAAAGCTAAGTGCTACAGCTTGCTGAATTTTTTTTGATTCATCATTCATTGGTTAAGCTCTCGTTTTGACAAGGTAATGATCACCGGGCAGTAAGGTTGCAGGAATGGGGGTTAATTGAGTACTGAAGGTACCAGGGCTTAAGCCTATTTGGCTAATTTTGTCGGCTAAAGCACCATTATATTGGTCGACCTTGGCCAACAATGCTTGGTTGTTACCTTTAAACTGGATATCGAGCTTTTCAGCTTTTTTGTGGGCACAAATAAGCAATGACCCTTGCGTCATGTTGAATTTAAGCTGAAGTTTCCATCCACTTGACTTGTCGTTATCTTGTTCATTTTCTTGTTCGAATTTACCTTCAAATTGCTCATTTCGCTGGTTGAGTGAATAAGGTAGAGCAAAATACCAGGTCATTGCTTGGCTTGGATCGGTACTGGCTTGTTGATATAACGCAATGCTACCAGCCAATTGTGCTAAAGAATCGGCACCACCGAGTTTATCTAATGCGCTTAACAAACCTGAGTTAGCGCTTAATTTTGCCAGGGTGCGTTGTTGCAACTGGTTAAGATGTTCTTGCAATTTAGCGCTAATTCCTGTGCCCGTTGTTTTGGCTTTTACACCAAGCAACAGTTGGAATAAGGTGGTAATCGCACCACCAGAGTACAGTGTTGTGGCGACGGCGTTATTAGCGCTTAATTGAGTTTGTGCCAGGTTTAATCCAGCAAGGCTATAGAGCTCATTGCTAAGTAATTTAGGGTCACTTAAGGCGCTTAGCGGCTGTGGGTTAATTTGCGGTAATTGTTTTAATAGTTCTGTGGCTAAGTTATTGGACACTTGTAACGAATGCTGTTGTTTTATCGGCATGGCCCCGGCTTTGGACAACGCTTTATTTAACACTTCGATGGGTTGAGGATCTTGATTTGGTGTCGTATTGAGCGGTTTGGCGCCAAGTGCTGTTTCCTGTTTAGTCTGAGGTAACGTTGGGTTTTGCGTAAGTTGTTGAATGTTAGCGTTACTGCCTGATTTTGTCGTGCCTTGATTGAGATTAAGCGGGTTGGTTTTTACCTCAGTTTGTTTTCCCTGTGCCTGGATATTGGCCAGAGTATCGTTATTTTTAGTTTGTGGGCTCTGGGCTGTGTTTTGGGTATTTAAACCGGCAATATCTTGTGATTTTGTACTGTTGACTGTTTGTTGGCTAACCATTTGTGTGCGTTCAGCCGGGCTTTTCTCTGCTAGTTGAGTGCTATTGACTGCAGCGCTTATTTGCCCAGAGGGCGTTTTTAACTGTGTGGTTTCGTTTACCGTATTTGTCGATGGTAGCGGACTTGCTTCTAATTTTTTTAAAAATTGACTTAAGATTTGTACCGGTTCGTTTTTAGTGACCACAATATTATTGTGTTGTACAGACTGGGGCGTCGATGATTGTTTGAGTAAGTCGACTTTTATCTCGCCAATGACTGGTGTTAAAGCGAGTTGTAATTGATGTTGGTTAAGCACGACTTTGGCCAGATATTGGCCATTATTGAGTACTGTGCTGTTGGGCAGTTGGACGGTGGGGCCATCGGTAAATGTTAATTGACCTTGAGAAATATGTGCTGTGGGTAAGGGGTACCCTTGAGGCCGAGAGGCTAAGGTCATCAATTGTTTGGTTGATACCCCATTTTGTGCCGCTAGCTCAGTTAAGGATTGCGGTAAGGCAAATTGTACTGTTTGCGCAAGTAATATGAGCTGAGCGGGTATGGGTTTTGCGCTAGCCATTGTTTGTGTTGCGAGTTGAGCGACGTCAGCAGGGATGGCTACTTGAGTCATTGCAGCTCTGGCAACTGATTTGGCTTGCTCGTTTGAAATCACAATTTGAGATGTCTGCTGTAATAATTTTTGTAGTTCGGCGGTCTTATTAAGTAGGTACTGCTGCTCTTGAATCGCGACATTGATTTGAGTGTTAACAGATGTTTGTTTTTGTTGTACTTGCACAGGCAAAAGCATGGCCGAAAGATCGGACGTTATATTACTTGTTATGTGCTTAGCGGTTTCTGAGCTACTTTGGGTTTGCTGGGGGGCAGATGTATTTGCCTGACTTGCATTTGCAGGTTGTTGCGGTGCTGGTGTTGCTATTGTTGTCGCTGAATGTGCAGTAGGCAAAACCATAAATATCCTATTTAGCGAACATGTTTTACAAACTTTTGATTGATATTGTCAACAGCCGCAGTATCCTTAGCGTTCTTGTTGCTCATATTGGGGCAATTCATTTTATCAAGTTGTTGTGTTGATAAAGATTGCTAGTAATAAGAACAAGCTTGATGTCCTACAAAAATGAACATCTCAAGGCAACGCCTGAGTGTAGTACGTTAAATTATATCGACTTGAACAAAAATTGCTTTAATAAAAAGACAAAAATAGCAGTTTGTTGAGTAACCCTTTGTCATGTTAAAGAGAGTTTTATGAAGTATAAATGGATATTACTTCAGGCGGTTTTGGCTTTTAGTATACCAGTGTATGCAGAAAGTGAAGCGCCTCAAGTTGCAAGTGAACCACAATCTGCGATTGAGATTACCTATGACGATCCAAGGGATCCGTTTGAAGAATTTAACCGCACAATGTGGGACTTTAATTATTTATTTTTAGATAAATATATCGCAAGGCCTGTGGCTCATGGTTATAAACAATATGTACCTAACCCGGTAAGAACGGGGGTGATTAATTTTGTTTATAATTTAGAAGAACCCAGTTCGTTGGTGAATAACACCTTACAAGGAAAGTGGCTTTGGGCGGCAAATGCGGGGGGGCGATTTACCGTTAACACCACCATTGGATTACTCGGTGTTATTGATGTTGCTGAGATGATGGGCATGCCTCGTAAGCAAGATAGCTTTAACGAGGTTTTGGGTTATTACGGTGTGCCAAATGGCCCGTATTTTATGGCCCCTTTTTATGGCCCTTTTGTGACAAGAGAAATCGCCTCTGATTGGGTGGATGGTCTATACTTTCCCTTATCAGAACTGACTTTTTGGCAATCGGTGCTTAAATGGGGCTTAAAAGGGCTTCACTCTCGAGCTGAAGCTATCGATCAAGAAAGGCTATTAGACAATGCTCTGGATCCTTATGCTTTTGCTAAAGATGCATACTTACAGCACATGGATTACAAAGTTTACGATGGTGATGTGCCATCAAATCAAGCTGATGATGAATTACTTGATGAATTTCTAGATGAACTAGAGTAGTCGGGACCTTAACAACCCCGACAGCATATCTGCGGGGTTGTAGTATGGCGTTAACTGATGTGAACATCCTCTTTGTTGAGGATGATCCGATATTTCGTCAAGTTGTTGCCGATTTTTTGCAAGGGCAAGGAGCAAGGGTTCAGCAAGCTTGCAATGGTTCTGAGGGGCTTACACTTTTTTCTGACAAGATATTTGATATTGTCATTGCCGATCTGGGGTTACCTGTTCTGGGTGGCCTACCTATGCTGAAACAAATGCAGAGTATAAATCCAGCTGTTCCTTTCGTTGTAATATCGGGCAACGATGTGATGTCTGACGTGGTCGAAGCACTGCGTATAGGGGCAAGTGATTACCTTACAAAACCGATAGCTGATTTATTTGTGATAGAACATGCCATTATTCAAGCCATGTTAACCGCTGCAATGCCGTTAAATGTTGCGGGTCAATCTCATTTACATGAAATGAACGAATTATCCTATCAAGAATTAACCGATAACTTACAGTTGCTTGAACAAAATGTCCAAGCGGCTAAAAGCGTACAACAGCAATTGTTTCCAGCATCTCATGTGAATTACCCAAATGCGGTAATTGATTACAGTTTATTTAAAAATAATGATATCAGTGCCTACTTTATTGACTCGACTATGGTTGGTGAGCGTCACCTAGTGATGTACATGGCGCATTTTCACCCTGAAGACAATAGTGCGGCTTTTGGGTGTGTTCTGCTGCGAAGCTTTGTGAATCAAAAATTAAAATTATTTCGAAATGGCTTAAGTACAACATTAATTGAACCAGGCAACATGCTTGGGTATTTACATAAGCGAATGGTGAGGTCGGGCTTACATATACTGACAGACATCGTTTATGTGTGTATTGATTTGCAGCAACGTGTAGTTGCAGTCGGGCAGGCTGGTAATGGGTTACGTTGTTATTTGAGGCACGATAATCATTTAATGCCGTTAGTGCTCCCTAGTGCATTGCAATTGGGTGATGTCAATTGGCACCAAGTTGGGGTGCAAAGACGAGAGTTGCAGCTAGGTGAGAAACTTTGTATTGGTACTTATCATCAGCAGCATAGGCAGCAGTTACTCGACAATCGCTTTACAGGGTTGATTTATCAGTCTGATATCGATGCTGGTGGCTTTATGCAGTTAACGTGTCAAGCATAAAAAAATCCCCTTGCAAGCTAGCTTGAAGGGGATTTTTTGTTAACTCATTATTTTATAGTCGATACTACTAACGCTTAATTGCTTCATGTTCAGCAGTAACAGCAATTTCTTCTTCTAAAGCTTGCTCTTCAGAATCGTGTTTGCTTTCTGCACCGTGCATCCAGTCAACTAATTTATCTGACATTAAATATAAGATAATACCAGAGATAACTGCTGTGATTGCGATACCCGCGAAAATAGCCATTGCGTTTGCTAGCTGTTCTTCAACTGCACCACCATGACCAATTAACGAGCCCACTAAGCCGCCAATCTTGTTTGCCGCAGCAATAAACAGGAACCAAGCACCCATCATCAGTGAGGCGATACGCAGTGGAGCAAGTTTGGTCACCATCGATAAACCAATAGGTGATAAACATAACTCGCCCATAGTATGGAAGAAGTAAGCTCCAACTAACCACCACATGCTTGATTTAACAGAAGCGTCGCCACCCATTTCTAAAACGGCACCAATCATAAATAAGAAGCCGATAGCTAAGAAGAACAAACCTAGTGCAAATTTAACTGGCGAGTTAGGTTCGTTTTTACCGAGTTTGACCCAAATTGAAGCAATAACGGGGGCAAATAACACAATAAACATCGCATTTAATGATTGGAACCACGTTGTTGGTACTTCCCATGAGCCAATCATGCGGTCGGTGAAGTCATTCGTGAACAAGTTCATTAGACCACCGGCTTGTTCAAAACCTGCCCAGAAAATAATTGTGAACAGACCCATTACCATAATCACTTTAATGCGGTCACGTTCCACTTGGGTTAATGGTTCTTTACGCACTTCGCCTTTTGCTTCGTTCTTGCTTTGCTCAAGCTTAGCAGCTGGTACAGTACCAATGTCACCAAGTAGTTTTTGTGCAAAAAAGAATTGAATAATTAACGACACTATCATACCGATACCAGCGCAAATAAAGCCGGCCTGGAAGTTACCATCATAAGCCGCTACAACAGAGCCTACAACGATACCTGATAAGAATGCGCCAACGTTAATACCCATATAGAAGATGGTAAAGGCACCATCACGGCGATGATCACCTTCTTGATAGAGGTCACCTACCATGGTTGAAATATTTGGCTTAAATAAGCCATTACCTAAAATTAGCGTACCTAACCCAAGGTAAAACATTTCAAGTTCCATACCAGGAACCCAAGCATGAGGTGTACCTAATAAAAACTGACCTGCGGCCATTAAAAAACCGCCAATATAAATGGCTTTACGCTGACCTAAATAGGTGTCAGCTAACCAGCCACCAAGTAGCGGAGTTAAATATACTAAACCGGTGAATGTACCATAAAGCGAAATCGCGTCGGCTTGAGTCCAACCAAGACCGTGACCGCCTTCGCTTTGTACTTTATCAACAAGATAAAGCACCAAAATGGCGCGCATAGCATAGTAGCTAAACCGCTCCCATAATTCTGTTGTAAAAAGTAAGAACAACCCCTTTGGGTGTCCAAACATTGTTCCTGCTGGTTTTGCTTCACTCATTAAGTCTTCCACCTTAAGCTTGTGATTGCCTGTGCGAAAATGTCGACACAGAAATTATTTGTTTGCATTTATCGTCTAGTCATGGGGTACAATTTGCACTTGCACAAGCAAGGAAATGATAAATACAACATGACTGAGCGACTTTATTGGTTAATTTTTATAAGAGATTATGTCATTTTGATGCTAAAAGCAGACCAAACACCAAAAAGCTAACCTTATATACCCTTTTAGAGGCGATAAAGTCAATGTTAATGCGGGAAACGGGGCGCTTAAGCCTGTTAAAAAGTGTGTCAGAGGAAAAAATAAAAAGGCTTGTATGTTAGTAAGTTGTAAGTTTTTGTTTGGGAAATGCGCGTTTGTTGAGTTAGGTTTTCAACAAAGCGGTCGATAACATTGTATTCATATTGTGACAGTTTGATGATAACTCGTTTGCAAGGCATTGATTATTAAGTATTGTCTTTTAATTTTGTCAATAAACAGTTAACATGACTGTTATTCACGCATCTCGATACTATGTCGAAGGAGTTCCCATGGCTATCGTTCGCACTTTGACATTAACCATTTTTAGCCTTTATTTTAGCAGTGCTTTAGCTTGGGTCGACACTGACTTTGATGGTGTACCCGACAAAAAAGATGCCTGCCAAGAGACGCCTATTAACACCGTTGTTATGGCCAATGGTTGTATTGATAATGATATTTTAATTGTTGATGAAGACGGTGACGATTACGACGACAGCGATGAAGGTGAAGTTGGTGCAACGATTACCAATAATGCCGCATTAATTGCAGAGCAATGTCGCCAGCAACCGGATGTCAATGTGGCTGCTGATTGCTTTGGGTCAATTCTTCAACCTGTGTATTTTGATTTTGATAAAGCCAATGTATTGTTAACCCAACGCCCCACTTTAGTTAGGGTACAACAATATATTGAGCAGCACCCACAAGTCAGGGTTCGTTTAGAAGGCCATACCGATATCATAGGTAGCGAGGCGATAAATAGTGCATTATCACTTAAACGTGCTAACGCAATAAAAGAGTTATTGGTTAATGATTACCAATTCCAACCAACATCGATTGACGTTGTTGGCATGAGTAGCAAAATGCCGGCGGCTGATAATGCCACAGTAGAAGGGCGACAGCGTAACCGGCGTGTAGAATTTATCATTTTAGCAGAATGATTCTGCTTATCTAAGGGAGAGAGAAATGGAAAACCTAGAAGGTTTAGATGGTCTAATTGAGCAAGCACCTGAGTTTCTAATGACTTATGGTCTTAAAGCATTAGCTGCTATTGTTATTTTTATCATTGGTAAATATTTTGCCGGTGTAGCAAAGCGTGTCACGGTGAAAGTGCTTAATAGCCGTAAAGTTGATGCAACTGTGGTGTCATTTGTTGCAAACCTCGCGTGGGCATTAGTGTTTGTATTTACCATTATTGCCACATTAGGTCAGGTTGGCGTGCAAACTGCGTCACTGGTTGCTGTTATCGGTGCTGCTGGCTTAGCCGTTGGTTTGGCATTACAAGGTTCGTTATCGAATTTTGCTTCTGGTGTGTTGATGGTATTGTTCCGTCCATGTCGCGTTGGTGACTTTATTGAAGCGGCAGGCACTGCAGGCGTGGTTGATGAGATTACTATTTTCTCTACACGTTTACGCACAGGCGATAACAAAGTGATTATTGCGCCAAACTCTTCAATCATGAATGGCACAATTACTAACTACTCAGCCTTAGAAAAACGTCGTATCGATTTAACTATTGGTGTGTCTTATACTGCTGATATTGCTACCACCAAAAAAGTGATTGCTGATGTACTTGATAACAATGCATTGGTATTAAAAGATCCTGGCTACACAATTGGTTTAGCTGAACTTGCTGATTCGTCAATTAACTTTGTGGTTCGTCCTTGGGTTAGCACGGCAGACTATTGGCCAGTTCGCTTTGAGCTACTAGAGCAAATTAAAAATGCCTTAGACGCTGCTAACATTGAAATTCCATTCCCACAAATGGATTTACATGTAAAAGAAGTTCCAGCAAAATAATTTGCAGCAACGTATGTTTATAAACAAAAACCAGCATTTGCTGGTTTTTTTATACTGGGTCTGTTGATCTTTGCTGGTTGAATTTTGTTCGAGTTAAAAACGTTTTAATCGAGGCGAATGGATTGAAGCCTAGCCACCTAAGCAAAATCTATTCAACAAAGAGTAAAACGTTTTTAGCCGAACCCTGTGGGCAGCGTTTGTTGGTCATTTTTACTGCGTTATCGACTTTTTATGTAGAATAACTACACTTCAAAGTCTCTGCCTTGTATAAAAGACCAACAACTCGCTGCAAAAATAACCTTGAAAGATCAACAGACCCTAGGAGTTTGTATGAAATTTATTTCAACATTTGCAGTAATTACACTTTTTTCTGCCGCAGCTTTCAGTGTGAGCGCGGGTGAAAAGACCATGATTACCATGGGAGGAACCCCTGTTGCACTTGAAGGTCAAATCCCAGCGTTGGGTGAACCCGCCCCACTTTTTAAAGTGGTTGATGAAAAGTTTACACCGATTAGTTTAAGCGACTTTAAAGGTAAAACTGTGCTTATTAGTGCGGTACCAAGCCTTGATACCGGTGTTTGTGCATTGCAAACGAAACGATTTAATAAAGAGTTTAGCCAGTTTGGTCAAGATGTGGTTATGTTGACTATCAGCGAAGACTTGCCCTTTGCACAAAAGCGATTTTGCCAAACAGAAAGCGTCGATAAAATTAAAGTGTTGTCAGATTCTGTCTGGCGTGATTTTGGCCAAAAATATGGCTTGCTGATCCAAGACCGTGGTTTGCTTGCCCGTTCTATATTTATTATTGATGCGCAAGGAATATTAAAGTATCACGAACTTGTTAGTGAGGTCAGTGAGCACCCAGATTACACAGCTGCTCTTAACGCGCTTACTGAAATTGCTGCAAACTAACCACAAAGTGAGTGCAAAATGATAGATTTTCGAAGTGATACCGTCACTAAACCGACACCAGCAATGCGCGCTGCGATGGCGCAGGCTGAGGTGGGCGATGATGTTTATGGTGACGACCCTACAGTGAATCACTTGCAAGAGATGGCGGCAGAGATGTTTGGCTTTGATGGCGCATTATTTGTCTGCTCTGGTACTCAAGCAAACCTATTGGCATTAATGGCTCACTGCGAACGCGGTGATGAGTATTTATGTGGCCAGCAAGCCCACAATTATAAGTTTGAAGGTGGTGGGGCTGCAGTGTTGGGCAGTATTCAGCCACAACCGTTGAGCAATCAAATTGATGGCAGCATTTTATTAAGTGACATCGAGGCCGCAATTAAACCTGATGACATTCATTTTGCTCGTACTCGCTTACTAAGTTTGGAAAACACCATTGGTGGTAAAGTGCTTAGCCAAGAATATTTGGCAAAAGCACAGGCATTGGCCTTTAACCGAGGCCTTAAAATACACCTTGATGGTGCTCGGGTTGCCAATGCCGCGGTCGCGCAAGGGATCGCTATTGCTGATATTACCCAGTATTTTGACTCAGTTTCTATATGTTTATCTAAAGGCTTGTGCGCCCCAATAGGCTCTATTTTGCTGGGTGATGAGCGTTTGATTTCAAAAGCGACTCGTTGGCGTAAAATGCTCGGCGGCGGTATGAGACAAGCTGGGATCATTGCCGCTGCAGCTAAACTTGCCATCACAGATCAAGTAGAGCGATTAGCAGAAGATCACGATAATGCGAGATTGTTAGCTCAATTGTTGGCTGAAATTTCTGAGATCACCGTTGACCTTGCAGCGGTACAAACTAACATGGTTTTTGTGCAATTAGCTGACGACATTAATCCTATGATATTGGCTGACATATTACGCAGAAAAGGAATATTAATCAGTGGTGGTCATAACCTTCGCCTTGTGACTCATCACGATATTAGCCAACAAGATATCATTACATTTGTGCACGAATTTAAACACGCACTGCTCAAGTGCTGATGCAAGCGGGATGACAAAGACGTTGACGCTGTCTTTGTCTTTTTTTGGTGCGTAAGTGCATTTTATTCGAGCAATATACGTGTTTTTATCAATTGATAATAATTAAGTTGTTGAAATGTTTAGCCTAAATAATTGGCCTGAACGTTGCTACTCATTTAGAGGTATATGCCTGGTGGCATAAAATGAATGGATTAACACACGAGGTTATTATGAAATATTTCACACGTCACATGGTTATGCCTATTAACTTAAATAGCAGTCAAACCTTATGTTGTGGTCAGCTATTAAGTTGGGTTAATGAAGAGGCGACTATCTTTGCCAGTTGCCAAATGCGCAGCCAGTTCCACATTGCAAAAGTTATCTCTGAAATCAACTTTATGGCACCCGCTTACGTTGGTGACATTATTGAATTTGGTTTTGAACTTGTCAGCTTAGGGCAAAGCTCTGTAACGGTGAGATGTAAAATCCGTAATAAAGTTAACCATGCTCCTATCGCATTCATAGATAAAATGGTGTTCGTTAATATTAATGAAAATGGGTTGCCAATTCCACATGGTATGCGTGCTAATGCGGCATAACCCAGTAAAAAAAGGAGCAAATAATCTCAATTATTTGCTCCTCAAATTATGATTGTATTGCGATGATTGGCTTATTCAATTTTAGCAATTCGATGCTGATAATCTTCAATTAAGTGTTGCATGATGGTATTGGGTGAGGCTTCTTGGCAGCAGTTGTCTAAAAAGATTTTGAATGTGACGAGTGCATGTCCATCATGTTTTAAGCGGCTACTTTGCATAGCAAAATAGGCTTCTTCGTTGTCAGCTTTTCTTACCACAAAGTCATTTAGCTCAAATGATTTAGTGCCTGAAATATTATGCCATTTAGTGATACGAGCTAAGGCGATTTCACACGATTGATTTACTTCTATATGGTTAAGCCATGTTGCAGGTTGTTCATTTTCTTTATAGTGCGGGCATCGAACGGTGTAATTATATACATGAGTGATTGCTGTCATTATTTACCTACCTATTCGCTTTCTAAGTGATTTCATCATAGTCCTTATTTTTTATATTGGTCAATGCTTATTTCAAGAACTTAGATCTATGCATCACTTTTTACTAAATCATAAATAACCTATTGTCATTGTTAGATATTTACTTTAAAAGCCAATCTTGTAGAGCGGATAAAAATAACGCTCGCAGCAGGCTGCGAGCGTTAAAAAGTGAAGCTAAATTTAACCTTTATAATGCGTTAGTAAAAATTTGACAAATTTCTTGGTGAGTCGCTTGTTTAGGGTTAGTGAAACCACAGGCATCTTTAAGGGCATTGTCCGCAAGCGTTGGAATATCTTCCGCTTTTACGCCTAGCTCAGTTAAATTTGCCGGTATATTGACCGCGGCAGATAAGGTTTTAATGGCATCTATCGCAGCTTGGGCACCTTGTTCTGCTGTCATTAGGCTAACATCAACTCCCATGGCTTTAGCCACATCACTTAAGCGTTGTGGCGCAACTTGAGCATTGTATGCTTGAACATGAGGCAACAATAACGCGTTGCAAACACCGTGCGGAAGATCATAAAACCCGCCTAGCTGGTGTGCCATCGCATGGACATAACCTAAACTGGCATTGTTGAACGCCATGCCTGCTAAAAATTGCGCATAGGCCATATTCTCGCGTGCAGTGATATCGTTGCCCTTTTTAACAGCATTGATAAGGTTGGCGTTGATGAGTTCAATGGCTTTAATCGCACAAGCGTCAGTGATGGGGTTTGCTGCTATTGAGACATAGGCTTCAATCGCATGGGTGAGGGCATCCATACCGGTTGCCGCGGTTAATGATGCTGGTTTTTCTAACATCAGTTCAGGATCGTTCACTGATAAAATAGGCGTGGTGTTTTTATCGACAATCGCCATTTTGATGTGTCTTGCTTCATCGGTAATAATACAAAAGCGCGTCATTTCGCTTGCTGTACCGGCTGTGGTATTGATGGCGACTAATGGCATTTGTGGTTTTTTAGACACATCAACGCCTTCATAATCTTTGATCTGGCCGCCATTAGTTGCAACGAGTGCAATGCCTTTGGCGCAATCATGTGGTGAGCCACCACCGAGTGAAATGATAAAGTCACATTGGTTACTGGTGAGCAATGCTAAACCGGCTTCAACATTGCCAGTGGTGGGATTAGGCTGAACGCCATCAAAAATAACAACTTCAATCCCCTGGGTATTGAGTTTATCTTGCACTTTAGCAACAAGGCCAATACTGACTAATGGTTTGTCAGTGACGATTAATGCTTTGGTAAAGCCGAGTGCTTTAATATCATTAATCGCTTCATCTACACTGCCTTGACCAAGAATGTTGACGCTTGGAATAAAGAATTTAGTCGCCATAAGTTGTACCCCTATATATTGTAATTTTAAATTTTCTCTGTAGTAAAAGTACCAATATGATGGACAACTTTGTGTGATATACCTCTAAATACATACCTGTGTTGGGGGAAACCTATGTGCTTTTACTACACCATCGATGTTTAGCCGATAAAGTGTGATCTGGGCCTATTTTTGATATTAAGGTTGTTAAGGCGCGTTTATGTTTGTTCAGTCTCACCCCGGCGTGCTGTGACTACTTTCTAGTTATACTGGCCACACATTTACTTGGTTAGCAGGCTAAACGGGGTCTGTTTGCCATTGTCTGGAAAACAGCCGTCTGCATTATTTATCAATAAAGATAAACACGCCCTAATATTGCTCAAGGTTTGTTGAGTTTGGTATGCTCAATGACTCATTGTGGTTAAATCGGTTAATTGCAATAAACGATTGGCTTTGGGTAGATGTATTATCAAAAGTTGATTTATGTTCAGCGATACGGTTATACCTGCAAAAGAATCATGTTAGTTATTTGATTCTGCTACACTAATGAAAGAATGCTTGGATGCAAATGAGAGTGTTATGGATGCCTAAGGAAATGTGTAGATGATCAATCTGAATATTTTTTTCTCTTTTTTCGAAAATGCCGCGCTATTGCTTGCGCTGGTATACCTGTATTCGCTTTTTCCCTCTCATCAGCGTCATTCTCATTTGTTGTATTGGCAACTCGGTATCGGAGCGATCATTGGTATTATTGGTGTGATCATTATGATGAGCCCACTGGTATTTCAAGAAGGTTTACAGTTCGATAGTCGCTCAGTGTTATTGTGTTTGTCAGGGCTTTTTTTTGGGGTGATCCCTACTACAGTCGCGGCTATATTTATGGCGTTATACCGTTACAGCCTTGGGGGTGTTGGTGCGTCTGTCGGTATTATCATGTTGTTTTGTAGTGGGTTTCTCGGTTTGGTATGGCGCCACTACCGTAAAAATCATCTGGACCAAATCAGCCTTGTGGCCTTTTATGTGTTTGGTATTATCGTTCATGTGTTTTTATTATTTTCTGTGTTGTTAATCCCTTTTGAGCAAGCGGTTGACACGCTTTTACTTATTGCTTTTCCAATCTTAATTATTTTTCCTTTTTTAACTATGGTAACTGGTCGGCTGTTGACGCAAATTATGTTTCGGGAGCGCGAGCAACAGATTAAATCCCAAGAAGACTTTTTATTCAGAAGCCAATTTGATATCGGTAACATTGGTATTTCGATCACCTCAAAAGCTAAGTATTGGCTCAAAGTGAACCCTTATTTGTGCCAAATGCTTGGTTACAGTGAAAGTGAGTTAAAGGCGCTAACCTGGGCAGAGATTACTCATCCCGATGATTTAAATAAAGATTTACTCAAATACGACAAAATGGTCAAAGGTGAAATTGATGAGTACGAAATGGACAAGCGCTTTGTGGCGAAAGATGGTTCCATTGTGTATACCCATATCACGATTGCCTGTAGACGTAACCCAGATGACGACGGTTTTTTAGTCATTGCTGGCTTTCTTGATATTACCAAACAAAAACAAGCTGAACTTGCATTGTTACAAAGCAAAGAGCAACTTGATTTGGTACTCGACAGCAGTGAACTAGGTGTTTGGGATTGGGATGTTCAAAAACGGACAGTTAATATAAACCAATACAGCGCTGATATTTTATGTTGCCCTATGAGTAAGCTAAATGAAACACCCAAAAGATGGATTGATGCGATTGATAAAAACGACAAATTAAGGTTTTTGCGCTCGCTTATTGATATCCAAAAGGGACGCAGCATTAGCCAAAAAATTGAGTATCAATTAATTAACTTAATGGGTGAGTCTCGATGGATTTTACAAACGGGTAAAGTGGTCGACATTGACGAAAAGGGTAAACCACTGCGTGTGTGCGGTACATTGAGCGATATTACCGATATTAAGCATGTCGAAGAGACGTTAAGCGTTGCTGCATCGGTATATCAAAATTCCAGTGAGGCAATGAGTGTCTTTACTTCTGAAGGGGTGATTATTGATTCTAACCCTGCATTTTCATTAATTACAGGGTTTAAAAAAGATGAGATAAAAGGTCAAAGCCTTAGTATGTTTAAATCTGAGTTACAGCCTCAGAAGTTCTATGATCAACTCAGTGTTCAGCTTAAACAAATTGGTCGCTGGCAGGGTGAGGTGTGGATGCAACATAAAAATGGCGAAAACTACCTCATTTTGTTAACGATAAACTCTGTCAACCGAACTAAAACACAATCAGCAAGGTTTGTGGCGTTATTTTCAGATATTACGGAGAAAAAACAAACCGAAGAGTTAATTTGGCGCCAAGCAAATTATGACTCACTTACCGGCTTACCTAATCGTAGAATGCTATTAGCGTTTTTAGCCAAAGCGGTAACCCAAACTGATCGTCAGCGCAATCACTTTGCCTTGATGTTTTTAGATTTAGATTACTTTAAAGAAATTAATGACACACTTGGTCATGATATGGGCGATGAGTTGTTGTTAGAAACCGCTGAGCGCCTTAAACGCTGTGTGCGAGAATCTGATGTCGTGGCGCGTTTAGGTGGCGATGAATTTACCATTGTATTAACTAATCTAGATGATAACCATGGTGTAGAACGCGTTGCGAGCCAAATACTTAAAAGCCTAGCTGAGCCTTATTTATTAGGCGATCAAACCGCCTACATTAGTGGCAGTATTGGTATTACGTTATTTCCTGATGACGCATCAACCACTGAGGCATTACTTAAAAATGCTGATCAAGCGATGTACTCGGCCAAAACCCATGGTCGTAATCGTTTTAATTATTTTACCCCAGCAATGCAAAGCGATGCTCAAAAACGAATGTTGTTAGTGCAAGAGCTAAAAAATGCGGTGTTGCAAGAGCAGTTTGAGCTGTATTATCAACCTATAGTTGAGCTGGGCAGTGACAGTGTCATTAAGGCTGAAGCGCTCATTCGTTGGGATCATCCAACCATGGGGTTTATATCGCCAGCAGAGTTTATCCCTATTGCAGAAGAGACGGGGATGATTATC
This sequence comes from Shewanella basaltis, assembly GCF_023283885.1. Taxonomy (GTDB): domain Bacteria; phylum Pseudomonadota; class Gammaproteobacteria; order Enterobacterales; family Shewanellaceae; genus Shewanella; species Shewanella basaltis. The sequence goes on along the minus strand of NZ_JAKILA010000004.1, from coordinate 91,940 downwards.
GATATTGGTAATTGGGTTTTTAATGAGGCCGTGGCGCAGTCTGCTAAATGGAAAGCTCTGTTTAATGTTGATATTCAAATCAGTATTAATAAATCTCCGGTACAATTTAGAGACGAAACCACCGATGTGCAGGACTGGCTTTCAACCATGTCTCAATTACAGTTAAACGCCAAGAGTATTTGTATTGAGATCACCGAAGGTTTATTGCTAGAAAAAGAGCAAAATGTTGAAGCCAAGCTACTCGCCTATCGAGAGGCTGGGCTTGAGGTGTCTTTAGATGATTTTGGTACGGGTTATTCTTCTTTGTCTTATTTACGCAAGTTCAATATTGATTACCTTAAAATTGATAAGTCCTTTGTTAATAATCTTACCCCTGACAGTAACGATTTAAGTTTGTGCGAAGCCATGATTGTGATGGCACATAAGTTAGGCATGAAAGTCATCGCAGAAGGGATCGAGACAGAGCAACAGCGAAACTTACTTGAATTTGCGGGTTGTGATTACGGCCAAGGGTATTTGTTTTCACATGCGTTATGCAGTGAAGACTTTGAACAAAAATACTTGCAACAACCCGCTGAGCTGATACTGATAAATCAATTTACAGCCAGTTAAAATGATGCATTTCGCTAATTGCGCAAATTATACCAATTCGCCCTTCGGGGTTGCGTCACAACCCCCATTACGGCTTCAAATGACTTTGATGTAGATGGGAATAACCATTCCCCGCAATCAATGCCTTGCCCAAACGCGCGTAAATTCTTGCTGAAATCGATCATCTTCAGGTTGTTTGGGTATACAATAGCGGACTATTTCATTGTTTATTGAGTTTGTTATGTCATTTACTTCGCTAGGGCTATCGCCATTACTACTAGATGCGATTGACCAATCTGGTTATCACACTGCCACTCCTGTCCAACAAGCAGTGATCCCTCTAGCGCTAAAAGGTAGAGATATTCTGGCCAGTGCCGAAACAGGTACCGGTAAAACAGCGGCATTTGCTTTGCCGTTGTTACATCAATTATTACAACAACCTAATACTGACATCCCTCAAGAACAGCGCTTGCGAGTGCTTATCATGACGCCAACCCGTGAGTTGGCTATTCAGATTGAACAAAACCTTATTAAGTACAGCCAATATAGTGAACTGGCCACTTTAGCGGTTTACGGTGGTGCCAGTATTAATCCACAGCGTAAAACCTTAGCACAAGGTGTGGATGTACTCGTTGCTACGCCAGGTCGTTTGTTTGACATTATTGGTCAACATGAATTGGATTTATCTTTTGTGACTCATCTTGTGATAGATGAGGCTGATCGCATGCTTGATTTGGGGTTTGTTAAAGACATCGAAAAAGTGAAGCGGTTAATTGCGAAGCAGCATCAAACGATGATGTTTTCGGCTACGTTTTCTGAAGATGTGAAAAGCCTTGCCGCGAACATGTTGCAGCAGCCTGAATATATCCATGTTGAAACCCAAACCACAGCGGCTAATGTTGCCCAACAAGTGTATCGTGTTGATGCTCGTCGCAAAGCAGAATTGCTCTCTGAGCTCATTGGTAAGCATAACTGGCAACAGGTAATGGTATTCACCAGCCGAAAAGAAACGGCAGAACATTTATTTCGTGAGCTGTCTTTAGATGGCATTAAGTCAGCCGTTTTCCATGGTGACAAAAGCCAAGGCGCACGTAATCGCGCTCTAGAAGAATTTAAAGCAGGACAATTGCGCGTATTGATTGCCACCGATCTAGCCGCTCGTGGGTTAGATATTCAAGCTTTACCACGGGTGATTAATTTTGAGTTACCAGAAGAGTGTGAAGATTATGTGCATCGTGTTGGCAGAACTGGCCGAGCAGGCTTAGCGGGGGAGGCGATTTCTTTAGTTAGCCCTCAAGAAGTATTACTGCTCAATGAGATTGAGCAACTGATTGGCCAAACGTTACCAACATTGATCCCCATTGGTTATGAAGAAGGTGCACCTTTGCCTGCAAGGTATCGCGACATCAGCCCCGATAAACCTAAGAAAGTTTTTAAGCATCGTCGTGGAAAACCGTCACAAGGTGATGCTAAACCAAGCCGAAAAGGCAAATACGCTAAAGCGAAAAAATGATCACTACACCAATTAAAACGAATATTATTACCGGCTTTTTGGGCGTGGGTAAAACCACGCTGATTAAAGCATTGCTGGCCAGTAAGCCAGACAACGAAGTGTGGGCCGTGCTAGTTAATGAATTTGGTGAAATTGGCATTGATGGCGGGTTACTGAGTTCTGGCCATAATGGCTCAGGAGTTGTCATTAAAGAAGTGCCTGGAGGGTGCCTTTGTTGCGCCGCGGGCGTGCCGACACAAGTTGCTGTTAATCAAATTATTCAACAAGCTAAACCAGACAGACTCTTAATTGAGCCCACAGGGCTTGGGCATCCCGCTGAAATTGTTAACTTGTTACAAGCACCACATTTACAGCACGTTATCACCTTGCAGGCCAGCATGTGTTTAGTTGATGCTCGTAAAGTCAGTGATAGCCGTTATCGCGACCATGACATCTTTAAGCAACAACTGCACATTGCTGATATGGTCATTGCTAACAAAGCTCAGCTTTATGATGAACAAGCCATGCCGTGTTTACGCGATTTTATGGCGTCCCTTGGTAGGGCGGATACACCTATTATGCTCAGTGATAGTCATTTCACTCAAGCTTCACAGTTGCAACACTTGATGCTTTTACTTAATAAGCCCAGTCAGCGTGCTAAATGGCATCAGTCTCCAAAGCCCGTCAGTTTGCTTTCTCGTTCTGCTGAGCAATGGTTTACTCCTGTTGCATCAATTAAGGTCGATGAGGCATTGCAGCAGCAGTTTGATGCTCAGGGCTATATTTACAAAACAAATCAAGGTGAAGGCTGTTACAGTGTTGGCTGGATTATCGATTGTCAGCGTTGCTTTGATTTTGCGCGTTTTATGGTATGGGTTGAGTCCGTAAAATCTCTCAATGTTATGAGGTTAAAAGCTATTGTGATTACCTTTGACGGCATTTTAAGTGTCAATATGGTTGATGATAAATTAACCCTTGATGAATTAGACGATGCACTTGATTCGCGTATAGAAATCATCAGCGATAAACCGCTCGATGGCGACACACTCCAACAACAGCTATTTGAATGTGTTGATTAATCAGTTGGGTCTGTAGATCTCTGTTGGACAGTGTTGTTCGAGTTAACAACCTGTTAATCGAGGCGAATAGATTGATATCAAGTCATCTCAGTAACTCTTTTGGGTAAAGCCATATTCCACCACAAAAAATGGGCATTGATATAACATCAATGCCCATTGTGTTTTTGCCTTAAGCAGACAAGAATCACCTTAGCGAGTACATTCTTCCAATAAGTATGCTAAATGGCGATATGAAATCCCACTGTGTTGAGTTAAGCCCACTTCACACATTCTGTTTGCGTAGTAACCTTCTTTGGTTTCTGCCGGAATGAGTTTTTTGATATTACGTAATGCACTTGCGTTGATTTCAGGTTTGTATAAGCCTTTCTCGCCCGCATAACCACAACAGGTAATACCGGCAGGTAGTACAACATGATTAGCGCATGCATCTGCAATAGCCTGTTGTTTGGGTTCAAGTTTCATCTTACGCGCACTACACCCTTGGTGTAAGGTGACGTTAGATTTTTTGGTGATTTTCATATTTGGCAGCAAGTTATCGTGCATAAACTCGACTAAGTCGGTAATGGCAACTTTAGGGTTGCCAGTTAACGTGCGATAAGTACAAGACAATGCATCAACCACTACCGGCACTTTGCCGTTATCTGACAATGTACTGAGTGCATCAATCAGCTCGTCTCGTTTTGCATCGGCATTTTTAAAGTCACCTTTCGATTCCCACATTTGACCGCAGCATAAATGGCGGGTGTTGTCAGGAACAATAACATTATAGCCAGCACGTTCAAGTAAGGTGACGACCACTTCAGATAGCGTACGATTGTCAGGATCTTTTGGCGTAGGCCCAAAGGTTCTGCCGCCACAAGCGGGGAAATACAGTACGGTTTTTTGACTAGGCTTGTGAGCCGATGGTTTAGCGACTTTGCCACCTTTAGGGAAATCAGGGTTCCAGTATGGCACTTCTTTGGTGATCATTCGCCCAGCATTCATCAGCGAATTGGTAATGGTGTCACCGGTCACTTTATGAAGAATACCGAGAATGTCAAACCCTGTGCTGATCACCTGGTTTACCGCCCCAAAATGTTTGGCCTGGAAGTCGAGTACTTTTTGCTCTGTTGTGGTGATATACGGGGTGCGTAATTTACGTACTAATTGGCCCATGCTGTTATCGACAGGGCAGGCAATGGTACATAACTGACATGCTGCACAGGTATCGACCACATCGTATTTCGCACTGGCGCGCATCTCGGCGGCTGCTTGTTTGTCACCAGATTGCTCTAAACGTTCAATTTCACGTAACACTGCAATACGCTGACGTGGCGAGAAGTTCAATGCCGATGTTGGACAGGTTTTTTCACAGAAACCACATTCAATACATTTATCGACAAAATCATCAACCACTGGGCATGGCTTGATATTTTTAACATGGACTTGTTGGTCATTATTTAAAATAACCCCAGGGTTTAGCAAATTGGTCGGATCGAAAATCTGCTTAATTTGCTTCATTAAGGTGTAAGCATCGCTACCCCATTCCATTTCAACAAATGGCGCCACAGCACGGCCGGTACCATGTTCAGCCTTCATTGAGCCGTCGTACTTATTAATTACCATGTCTGCCACATCTTGCATAAAGGCATGGAAACGATCGATGTCGCCTTGTGATGCAAATGTTGGTGTAATAATAAAGTGGAAGTTGCCCGCTAGGGCATGACCATATATTACCCCTTCAGGATAACCGTGTTTATGGAACAATGCGGTTAAATCGGCTGCTGCATCAGCTAAATGTACAAGCTCAAATGCCACATCCTCGATAATCACAGATGTTCCTTTCGGGCGGGCGCCACCAATAATGGGGAATAAACCAGAACGCATGGCCCAGTATTGCCCAAATACTGCTGGATCTTTACTGAACTCAATTGGACGCTCTGTTTTAATGTGAGCAATTTTTTGGATAACGTCACTGGTGTAACGCTCGAGTGTTTGCGAGTCATTGGCGCGTGATTCAATCAGCAGAATTGCAGCGCCTTCAGGTAGCTCACTTAACCACTCTGGCATGCCTGCTTTGCCTGTTACAGACTTAATTGACGCCCAGTCGAGTAATTCAGCGGCAGCAACACTGTCACCTTTAATTAATGGGATTGCACTAGCCGCATCTTCCATGCTGAAAAATACCGCCATGGCAGAGGCTTTAAATTGGGCTTCTTCGACTGTGTGATAAGTAATTTCATTCACAAATGCCAAGGTACCTTCAGAGCCCACAATAAGGTGGTTAATGATGTCAAAGGGATCGGTAAAGTCTACTAACGCATTAATGCTATAGCCGGTGGTGTTTTTTATCGCGAACTTTTTACGGATACGAGCTGCGAGTGTGGGGTTGTTTTGGGTTAACTGTGCTAAGTCAGTTAATGCGGCCAATAATGCAGCATGTGATTGGCTAAATGCCGCTCTTGAATGCGGACATCCGGTATCGAGTTCGGTGCCATCAACAAGCATTAATTTGGCTGACTTGATTGTTTGATAACTGTTTTGTGCAGTACCACAACACATACCAGATGCATTGTTGGCAACCATGCCACCAATTTGTGCCGAGGCGAGCGTGGCAGGATCTGGACCGATTTTTTTGTTAAAAGGTTTGAGCGCGGCATTTGCGTCTGAGCCAATGACTGCCGCACCTAATGTAATGGCAGATTTGTCTTCGCTAATGTCAATGGTTCTAAAACCATCATGGCCGAGTATTAACAAAATACCTTCGCCAATTGCTTGGCCAGATAAACTGGTGCCCGCCGCGCGAAATGTCACTGGGACATTATTGGCATTGGCGATATTGAGTGTGATTTTAACTTGTTCTAGGGTATCTGCGTGAACGACAATTTCAGGAACGATACGGAAATAACTCGCATCGGTAGACCAGGCAAAGCGACGAACCGGATCATTCGTCACACATTGGCTGCCTAATTGAGACGTTAAAATATCCATTACCACTTGATAGTTTATAGTCATAACATGCTCTCTTAACACTGTAATATTGTGTAGGCAGTTATGCCTACTGATTGATACCTTTAGTTGTTGGTGTTGCAACATCCCTGGTTACAACCCCAACGTGTGTAGGTATTTATTTTTTGATTTGAGTTTGAGTGATTAAAAACCGCCCCAAAGCACCGCAATGGTGCCAGCAACAAGTGCATAACCAAGGGCGATAGGCATGGTTTTACGAATAATTTCAGATTCACGGCCTGCCATACCAACGACCGTTGCTGCGGCAACAACATTCATTACACACATCATGTTACCGGCGTTTGCCCCAATACCTTGAAGTGCTAACACTAGTGCGTGATTCATCCCGATATTATCGGCCACAGAGTATTGTAAGCCTGAGAACATCATGTTTGAGAATGTGGCAGAGCCTGAAAGGAAGGCACCAAAAATCCCCACGATAGGCGACACCCATGCCCACACGGCCCCCATGCTGTTTGCCAGTAAATCAGCTAGTGCCACAGGCATAGAAGCAAGACCGGCTCCGTTGTCGCCAGAGTTGAGGAAAATCTTCACCATAGGTACAGATGCACCTAACGAAATAATGGTCGGTAACATTGATTTACAAGAAACCGTAAACGACTGTTTCATGGCTTTGGGCTTCATTTTGAATAGCACAAAACCAAATAAGCAGACGGCAACAAAGAAGATCCCAGGCGCGTAAAAGGTCGCAAACCCCGCTTTTAGTTCTGTGCCTAATAATCCTGTCCAGCTTACGTTAAAGCTTGTTAACCAGCTCTTAAAAGGCCCAACTACCCGTGATAATACCAATAGCGCAGCCATGATAATGTAAGGAGACCAAGCCGCAATTTGCGAGAACTTTACTGGTGTTTCGTTAATGGTTAACTCTTCTTCTGACTTGTTGTCATTTTCGCTAAAGTCGCACCAAGGTTGTGACGGTAATAACCAGCCTTTTCTGGCCACTGGGATCACTAATGCCATACCAACAAGCGAACCGATAACTGATGGAAACTCAGGGCCGGCGAAATAGTTAATTAACCATGCAGGCACCGTAAATGCAAAGCCTGCAAATAAGGCGAATTTCCAAATTTGTAAGCCTTCTTTAATGGATTTGTTACGGCCAAAGAACCCGGTTAAAACACAGACCATCACTAATGGGATCAGTGAGCCCGTGATTAAGTCGATAGTGATCATGTGCTTAGCAATAAACTGAGCGTAACCGACAAACGTACCGCCATGTTCAGCAAATTGCGCTGCTGCCATGTTAACGCCACCTTCAGTTAAGCCTTGTTCCATACCAAATAGTACCGGTAAACCAATGGCACCAAATGATACCGCGGTAGAGTCGCCAATTAAGGCAACAACAGCCGCGGCAATAGGAGGTACACCAAGCAATACCAGTAATGGTGCGCCAATGGCTGCTGGGGTACCAAAACCTGCAGATCCTTCAATGAACGAACCAAACAACCAACAAATAATCACAACTTGCACGCGCGCATCAGCGCTAATGTTGGTAAATCCTGAGCGGATAGTGTCCATTGCACCAGAATATTTTAAGGTATTTAACAAAAACACCGCGCCAAAAATAATGGTAAGCGGTGTTAATGCTGAAAGAAGTCCTTCGACAACGGAGGCTGCCAGAAGCGTCGTGTCCATTTGCCAAATAAAGATTGCTGCCAGACCTGTCGCAATCATTGATATGGGCATCGCTTTAGATGCCGGTAAGCGCATGAGTACTAAAAATACCATTACGCTGATAATCGGCGTTAAGCTTGCGAGTAACTGTAGAAATGTCATGTATACCTCTGTATCACTTTATAGTGGGTATTGAGTTGTTATTATTTGTTAGCTTTATCGCTAACTAGGGCGTAATAGACGTTATTTAAGTGTTAAAAGTGTTGATCGAGATCATCTAAAATAGGAGAAACCGAGTTCACTTGTAGAAGTGAGATCCACATTCAATAGCAGTATTTTAAATGTTGGTTTGAGATCACGTTTTGGAAGCGGAAAAATCATCATAAAAAAAGCCATACGTAAAAACGGATGGCTTAAGATAACGTGTATTAGCAAGTGTTAATGTGAAGCGTTTCACGTCCAGGCTTGAGAATGTGTGACCGGGGTCAAAAGTTAAAAAAGTTTACTGCCCCAGCCTAATTTATTGCGCAGTACATGAAAGTAATTATGACCCTTAGGGTGAATTAATTTTAAGCGCTCATTGGATCTGCGGATAAAAATCTCATCCCCTGGTAGCACAGCTAAATGCACATGCCCATCGCAACTGACCTCAAGATTTTCCCCATTGTTTGGTGACACAAGCAATTTAATGGTACTGCATGCATCGACCACAATAGGGCGGCAAGACAAAGTGTGTGGAAACATAGGCACTAAAATTAATGCCTGTAAATTGGGCGTTAAAATGGAGCCCCCCGCAGATAATGAATACGCGGTTGATCCTGTCGGTGTCGATACAATCATGCCATCAGCGCGCTGACTGTACATAAATTGATCGTCGATATACACCTCAAACTGGATCATGTGCGCTATTTTACCCGGATGTAACACTGCTTCATTAACGGCACTGTTACTTGAGGTAATTTTGCCATGTCGATGCACTTCTGCTTCAAGTAAAAATCGGTGTTCGGTTTCAAATTCACCGTCTAAGACTTTAGACAGCGCATCCTCAAAGTTATCGGGGGGTAAATCGGTTAAAAAGCCAAGATTACCTCGGTTTACGCCAATCACTGCCACGTCAAACCTGGCTAACACTCTTGCTGCCCCTAGCATGTTACCGTCACCACCCACCACGATGGCTAAATCACAATGTTCGCCCATTTCGAGTAAGTCCATTGAGCGAACGTCAGGGCCTAACTCGGCTGAGACGCGTTCTTCAACAATCACATTAAAGCCCTGAATACTGAGCCAATGATGCAATCGCCTTAAGGTTTGATTTGTCCCTTCATGATGCGGCTTGCCGATGAGTCCGATTGTGTTGAACAATTTAGTCATATTCGAGTTTGTTGTGCCTTTAGGACTTGAAACATAAGAATTGATCCCCATAATATACTCAAACTTATTAAAAGTGTGCTATTTACTGTTAATTAATCAGTAAATTGTCACATTACTAGCATATCCAATTTTGCATTTTTTAGCTGGAGTGAAAATGAGCAACGAATCGAACAACGCACCGCAAGATCAAGTGGAAGAAGTGGTAACACCTGAAGTGGTGGCTGATGAAGCAAGTTTGATGGATGAATTGACCCAAGCAAATTTTCGCATTGAAGAATTAGAGCAACAATTAGCTGAAACTCAAGCTGAATTGGCTGAACGTAAAGATGTCGAGATACGTGCCGCGGCTGAAACACAAAATATCCGTACACGTGCTGCAAAAGACGTTGAACAAGCGCGTAAATTTGCACTTGAAAAGTTTGCCAACGAATTATTGCCTGTCATAGACAATATGGAGCGTGCGTTACAGGGAACCGATCCTGAAAACGAATCAACAAAAGCCATCTATGAAGGCGTCGAGTTAACAATGAAGGGATTCCTGACTTCGGTAGAGAAGTTTGGCGTGACTCAAGTGAACCCTCAGGGCGAAGCATTTAATCCTGATCATCACCAAGCCATTGGTATGCAACCTAGTGCTGAATTTCCAGCAAACACTGTGATGATGGTGATGCAAAAAGGCTATTTACTTAATGACCGTTTATTGCGCCCTGCCATGGTGATGGTATCTCAAGGCGGTGCTAGCGTAGACGTAGAAGCTTAAGCTGATATTATCGCGCTCAGTTGAGTATAAAAAAGGACTGAATATTCAGTCCTTTTTTTATATTATGTTATTTTACGAAATAAATGCTTGAATTTGTGACAAAATCCCAGGTGCATCAAGCTGCAACTCGGCGGTAATTTCATCTGGGGCACCATGTTTGATAAACTCATCGGGTAACCCAATTAATAACACAGGTTTGATTATGCGTTTTCGTTGCAGTGCTTCTAATACGCCAGAGCCTGCACCACCCATGATTGCATTTTCTTCAACGGTAACAATAATATCGTGGCTGTTAGCCAGTTGAGAAACTAAATCAAGATCCAGTGGTTTGATAAAACGCATGTCTGCCACGGTGGCATCAAGTTGCTGAGCTGCCTCAAGTGAAGCGGCCAGTGTTGTACCAAAGTTTAGGATTGCAATGCGTTTACCTTGGCGTTTTATCACCCCTTTGCCGATTGGCATAGCGGTCATTTCTTCAACTTGTTCAGCACCTGTTGCACTGCCTCTAGGGTAGCGAACGGCGGTTGGACCATCTTGATAGCAGTATCCGGTATAGAGCATCTGGCGGCATTCATTTTCGTCAGATGGCGCCATAATAACCATATTAGGGATGCAACGCATAAAGCTTAAATCGAAAGCTCCCTGGTGAGTTGGGCCATCAGCACCCACAATGCCGCCGCGGTCAATGGCAAATAATACCGGTAGGCGTTGCAAAGCAACATCATGAATTAATTGATCATAACCGCGTTGTAAAAAGGTTGAATAAATGGCGACAACGGGTTTAAGCCCTTCGCAGGCAAAGCCCGCACCTAGGGTAACAGCATGTTGCTCTGCTATGGCTGCGTCAAAATATTGTTTTGGAAAACGTTGCGAAAACTCAACCATACCTGAGCCTTCACGCATAGCTGGTGTGATTGCCATTAGCTTGTCGTCTTTTTCAGCAACATCACATAGCCATTTACCAAATACCTGTGAAAAAGTGGGTAAGCCTGGTTTAGATGCCGGCTTTTTAAATTGGCTTGGGTCAAACTTAGGCACGGCATGCCAGCCAATTGGGTCTTTTTCTGCCGGTTCATAACCACGACCTTTTTTGGTCATGATGTGCAGTATTTGTGGGCCTTTTAGGTTGCGCATGTTGCGCATGGTTTCAACTAGCGAATCCACATCATGGCCGTCGATTGGGCCAATATAATTAAAACCAAGCTCTTCAAACAAGGTGGCAGGAACCACCATTCCTTTGAGGTGCTCTTCAGTACGCTTGGCCATCTCTTTAATAACCGGCATACCTTTAAGTACTTTTTTGCTGTTTTCGCGGATTGTGGTGTAAAAACGTCCTGACATTAATTGGGCTAAATGGTTGTTCAATGCACCAACGTTTTCTGAAATAGACATTTCATTGTCGTTTAACACCACCAACATGTCTTTATGGAGATCGCCAGCGTGATTCATGGCTTCAAACACCATGCCACCGGTCATGGCACCGTCACCAATCACCGCAACGACTTTTCGGCCTGCGCCTTCTTTGTCTGCCGCGACAGCCATGGCGAGTGCCGCACTTACTGAGGTGCCAGAGTGGCCCACACTAAAAGTGTCGTATTGGCTTTCTTCACGCCAAGGAAAAGGATGCAAACCATTTTTTTGTCTAATGGTGTGCATACGCTCACGACGATCCGTTAAAATTTTATGTGGGTATGCCTGATGGCCAACATCCCAAATTAAACGGTCAAAGGGAGTGTTATAGACATAATGGAGCGCAACAGTTAATTCAACCGTGCCCAAGCCAGACGCAAAATGTCCGCTGGAAATACCAACAGACTGAAGTAAGAATTGTCTAAGTTCATCAGACACTTGTGGAAGTAAACCTTGGGGTAACTTCCGTAATTCTTCTGGCGTATTAGCTTGTGCTAGTACTGGGAATTTAGAAATATCGAAACTCATAGCGAGATTTTCTGACTCTTTATTATAATCTTCGCTCAATAATGTAGCGGGCGAAGTCTGCAATTAACTGGCTATTGTAGGGCAATTTAGTCAGCGCTGATAGTGCATCTTGTATTAGTTGTTCCGCAGTGGCCTTTGCACCGTCAAGGCCAAGTAGTTTTGGAAAAGTACTTTTATTGGATTGCTCATCACTGCCTTGAGGTTTTCCGAGCTCTTCTGTACTTGCGGTTATATCCAAAATATCATCTTGAACTTGAAACGCTAACCCCAATGATTGCGCGTACTGCATCATTAATTGATAGTCTTTTTTTGGGGCATTTGCCGCTATCAATGCAAGCTCAACAGCACAACTAATTAATGCACCGGTTTTTTTGTTATGTAATTCAGTTAAGCGTGGTAATTCAATACTGTGGTTTGTGGCGCTCAGATCAATGGCTTGGCCACCACACATGCCATGATACCCCGAGGCTTTAGCGAGCACATTGACCATGGCCAGCTGTTGACTCGGCGTTAATGAAGAACATGGCGATGTGATGATCTCAAACGCCAGCGTTTGTAGTGCATCACCTGCTAAAATCGCAGTTGCTTCATCAAAAGCAATATGAACGGTTGGTTGTCCTCGACGAAGCGCGTCATTGTCCATTGCCGGTAAGTCATCGTGTATTAATGAATAGGCATGGATACATTCGATGGCGGCAGCGGCTTTATCAAGGGCGCTGATATTTGTCGCCAACATGTCACCCACACTGTAAACCAAAAAGGGGCGAATACGCTTACCGCCCAATAAGGCGCCATGTAACATGGCGGCCTTAAGGTAAGGTGCAGCATCATCCAGTTGGTTTAGATGTTCACTGAGTACTGCATCGACTCGTTTTTGGTAAGTTTTTATCGCTTCAGCTAACACGTTTAAGACCTATGATTCAATCTAATTAATTGAATGTTATTCGCTTTCGACTGAAAATGGTGTTAGCTCAACATCATTTTCATTTAGTAAAATAGACACTTTTTGTTGGGCTTGCTCTAGCTTAGTTTGGCTTTGGCGAACTAAGGTAATGCCACGTTCAAATTGTTTAAGCGCGTCATCAAGTGAGACTTCACCTTGTTCTAGGTGAGCAACAATGGTTTCGAGTTCGGCTAGGGATTGTTCGAAACTGAGATTTTCTGTTTTTTTAACCACGGATAATATTCCTCTTTTGGCGCGTGTGACAAGGTATATCAGGCTAGCGTATCGGTCAAATACAGTCGCTTATTATTTGCTCGACAGCACGCTTTGTTGTTGAATTTTTTTTAGAAACTCCAAAAACGGGCTAAACTTGAAGCGAGTTTGTCCGATAACGACTTAGAGGCTTAAATTAGAGAGCGCGATAAAGAGTGTGATTGGTCACAACATGTTGTTGGCAAATTTCATGATAACTTTTACAGTATTACATCATCATTGTGATTTGTGTCGACATCATTACGTTAAAACGTCATCATAAATTGTATTTACTGAGCGCATAAATAAGCAGAATCATCGCTGCGATTGAGGAGAGGTTGTGGATTTAGCTACCCTAATAGGTATTATCGGTGCTTTTGCGTTTATTATTGGCGCAATGGTGACCAGTGGTGGTATCGGTTTATTTATCGATGTGCCCTCCGTGTTGATTGTTATCATGGGGTCTTTATTTGTTGTGATGATGAAGTTTAACCTCAAGCAATTTTTAGGTTCGATAAAAATCGGCTTGAAAGCCTTCATGTTTAAAATTGATAAACCTGAAGACTTAATTGAACAATCTGTCACCATGGCAGATGCTGCGCGTAAAGGTGGATTTTTAGCCTTAGAAGAAGCCGTGATTACTAACACCTTTATGCAAAAAGCGGTTGATATGTTAGTGGATGGCCACGACGGTGATGTGGTGCGTAATGCGCTAGAAAAAGACATAGCGTTAACTGAAGAGCGACATAAAACCGGTATTAGTATCTTTAAAGCCATGGGGGATGTGGCGCCCGCAATGGGAATGATTGGTACGCTTGTGGGGCTTGTTGCTATGCTGTCAAACATGGATGACCCTAAATCTATTGGGCCTTCTATGGCTGTTGCCTTGTTAACCACATTATACGGTGCGGTAATCGCCAATATGATAGCGCTACCGATGGCCGATAAACTGTCGCTGCGCATGAACGAAGAACTATTGAATCGAAATTTAATTATGGATGCGGTATTGGCTATTCAAGATGGGCAAAACCCGCGGGTAATTGAAGGGTTTCTAAAGAACTACCTCGCTGAGAAACAACGAAAAATTGATACAACGGACGGAGAGTAACTCATGGCTAAGGCCAAGTGTGATTGTCCACCCGCTGGCGCGCCGATGTGGTTGGCTACCTTTGCTGATCTCATGTCGTTGCTAATGTGCTTCTTCGTACTGCTTTTGGCGTTCTCTGAAATGGACGTGATGAAGTTTAAGCAGATTGCGGGTTCGATGAAGTACGCCTTTGGTGTACAAAATAAGGTTGAAGTGAAAGACATTCCTAAGGGCACTTCTGTTATTGCACTTGAGTTTCGTCCTGGACGCCCTGATCCGACTCCGATTGAGATCATCAATCAACAGACTAACGAAATGACCCAGCCGACGATTGAGTATCAAGCTGGCGAAGAAGACAGTGCCGGCGGAACGCAAAAACAAAGTGGCGATCAGCGTGGCGGTAATGCGGCTGCAACGGCACAGCAAGAAGCTGAGTCTGTTAAAAAAGATGCGGCCTCGGCGCAAGAGAATATCAATGAACAAGTGAAAAAAATGGCTGAAAAACTCAACGAGGAAATCGTTGATGGCGCCATTGAGATTGAATCTCTTGGGCAGCAAATCATTATCCGGATCCGTGAGAAGGGCTCATTTGCTTCAGGCTCGGGGTTTTTACAACCTAAGTTTAAGCCTATTATTCGTTCCATTGGTGCTTTGCTTAAGGATGTGCCGGGGATTGTGACTGTGTCAGGCCATACTGACGGAGCGCATATTAATAACGAGTTATATAGCTCTAACTGGGAATTGTCGAGCCAGCGTGCGGTAGCGGTTGCCGATGAATTAAGGCGGGTATCCGGTTTTAATGAAACCCGAATGAAAGTGGTGGGTGAAGCATCAAATAGACCTTTAGTACCTAATGATTCTAACGAAAACAGAACCCGTAATCGTAGAGTTGAGATATCGATAGAACAAGGTAAAGCAAAAGAGTCCAATGAGATAACGGTCGCCCAGTAACTTGGTCAAACTCGCTATTTATATAAGCGCAATCTGCAAAGATTGCGCTTTTTTGTTATCAAAATGTTTGTTAAAAGGGTGGGAAGCACAAAATCAATGATTAAAAATTGAATGTATTTGGTAAATAGTCAGCATTTGGTATAATCGACAAATTATTGTTTACGTTTTAACGCACTTTAGGCAAATGACTGGGGTGTTTAACATCGTAAGCTGTTTTTCAAACTTATAATCAATGTATTGCAACTCCTTTTAGCCCGCTATCATGCCGCGCTGAGGGATGAGTTATGCCTGCGGACGCCACATGAAGTTTATTGTAAAGCTGTACCCTGAAATAATGATGAAGAGTAAATCGGTAAGAATGCGTTTTACCAAGATGCTCGAAACCAATATTCGTAATGTACTGAAAAAAGTTGATGAAGAAGCCAAAGTACAGCGTTTATACGATCGTATTTTAGTGAAAGTGCCAGACAATAAACCAGAATTAGGCGATGCATTTGCTGAGCGTTTGGCGTGTATTCCGGGCATTGCCCATGTGGTGCAGGTCAGTGAATACGCTTTTGATTCTATCGATCATATTTATCAGCAAGTGTTACCAAAATACCGCGATGAAATTGCAGGTAAAACATTTTGTGTGCGGGTGAAACGTTCCGGTAAACATGATTTTAACTCAATCGATGTGGAGCGTTATGTTGGTGGTGGTTTAAATCAGCACACTGATGCACTGGGCGTAAGGCTTAAAAACCCAGAAGTCACCGTTAATCTTGAGATAGATCAAGACAAGCTATATATGGTTGAACGCCGTATTCCAGGGCTTGGTGGGTTTCCTATGGCAACTCAAGAAGATGTGTTGTCATTGATATCTGGTGGTTTTGACTCTGGTGTATCGAGTTTTCAATTTATTAAAAAGGGTGCCCGTACTCATTATTGCTTCTTTAATCTTGGTGGTGCTCAACATGAAATTGGTGTAAAACAAGTGGCTTATCATTTGTGGAAAACCTATGGCGAATCACACAAGGTACGCTTTGTTTCTGTGCCCTTTGAACCGGTTGTTGCTGAAATTTTAGAGCGTATTGATAATGGCCAAATGGGCGTGGTGTTAAAGCGTATGATGATGCGTGCAGCAACTCGCATTGCCAATAAATATGGTATCCAGGCGTTGGTCACTGGAGAAAGTTTAGGCCAAGTGTCGAGCCAAACGTTAACCAACTTAAATGTGATTGACCGCAGCACCGATCTATTAATTTTGCGTCCGCTGATTGCCATGGACAAGCAAGATATTATTAATCAAAGCCGAGTGATTGGCACTGAAGATTTTGCCAAATCTATCCCTGAATATTGCGGTGTTATTTCACAAAAACCGACCGTTAAAGCGATTTTGTCAAAGGTAGAAAAAGAAGAGCTTAAGTTCTCTGAAGATTTAATCGATCGCGTCGTTGATGCCGCTGTGGTGATGGATGTACGTGATATTGAAGCTGAAATGAATCAACAGGTTACTGAAACTGAAACCGTTAAAGATGTGGCATCAGGTGAAATCGTGATTGATGTACGCGCACCGGAAGAAGAAGAGCGTAATCCGCTTGAAATCGATAACGTGCTGGTTAAGACCATTCCGTTTTTTAAGCTTTCGACCCAGTTTGCTGACCTAGACAAGAGTAAAACGTATCTACTGTACTGTGATCGCGGTGTAATGAGTAAACTGCAAGCTCTGTACTTAATTGAGCAAGGCTACACTAACGTAAAAGTGTATCGTCCTTAAATGTAATTCACCAACTGGTCTACTGGTTGGTGTTCACAAAGTCGAGACATAAAAAAACCGCATTCGTTGCGGTTTTTTTGTACTTGTTGGCGTTGACTTAACCTGAACTCTGGATGAGAAATGTATGATCAAAAGACTAATTGATTAAGCGATTTTGCCTACGCAATCTCTGGTGACTTTGTATCTTTATAGCCATTAAAAGCCTACATTGCCTGGCTTTATAAAGCACAACGGCTTATTAAGTTGTACTCGCTCAGCCATGTGCCTTGTTTATGCCCTTTTACAATCTCACTGAGTCATTCTCGATTAAACCCGCAAAGGTATTTAACCTCAGCTCTGGATAACAAACGCCTTTCAAGCAGTCCTTTGCCTTCCTCACTGCGTTGAATTAACTTGCAATAGGCTAGCTATTGACGCGTTAATTCGCCTTGTTAGCAAAACAAATCACAAGCTTGACAGTGGATTTTAGTCAATCTATTGATTTATATCGTTATAAATACATCTCTTATCCAGAGTTGAGGTTATTTACTCTGCCTGGGTTAATTTTGTGGAGCGTTTGTTTTAGGTGCATCAGAAGTTTTTTGTGCTTCTTCATTGTCTGCAACTAAAATACTGTTAACATCGTCATGGATATCAATTTTCATTGCTTCAATACTTTGAGATAGCTCAGCATGTAAATCTGTTATGCTTATCGGTTCGAGCTCTGTTGCTTGAGCAGAGGTTAAACCGATAATGGATGTTAGCACTAATGCAGCAAATAGGGTTGAGTTGTTCATAGGGGAAGCCTCCAGGTGACTTATTCACAATTGCTGGACTATCCCTATTACGTCGTGGAGATTGTCCAACTGTATTTTCAATGATGCTAATTTAACCAAACACAGTGTTCTTTACAAACGACAAAAAATAACGATAATCATTAGAAAAACTAATCATAAAACGAGAGATTGATCACTATGTCTAGACGATTGCCTCCCTTGAATGCCATTAAGGCATTTGAGGCCGCAGCAAGGCATCTGAGCTTTACCCGCGCCGCAGAAGAGTTATTTGTCACTCAAGCCGCCGTAAGTCATCAGATTAAAGCATTAGAAGATTTTTTAGGGCTAAAGCTGTTTAGGCGGAAGAATCGATCATTATTGTTAACAGAAGAAGGGCAAAGCTATTTTCTCGACATTAAAGATATTTTTATTGAGCTGGGTGAAGCAACAAATCGTTTACTTGCCCGCAGCGCTGTGGGCTCATTAACGGTCAGTATGTCGCCAAGTTTTGCTATTCAGTGGTTAGTGCCTCGTTTATCAAAATTCAGTGAGAAAAACCCCGATATTGATGTGCGCATTAAAGCGGTAGACAGCGACGCAAGCTCGTTAACCGATGATGTTGATGTGGCAATTTACTACGGCCAAGGCAATTGGCCGGGCTTGCGTGCAGACAAATTACGTAATGAAGTGCTGATCCCTGTGTGTTCACCATTATTACTTAACGGCCCTAAACCTTTGTCTCAACCAAGTGATTTAAAATTTCATACTTTATTGCACGATTCTAGTCGCCAAGACTGGCAAGCCTGGTTTAGACAATGCGGCGTGACCGATATTAACGTGAACCAAGGGCCTATTTTCAGTCATTCGTCGTTAGTGCTTCAGGCTGCCGCTCACGGTCAAGGTGTGGCGTTAGGCTACAGTGTATTGGCAAGACCTGATATTAAAGCTGGACGCTTGATTTGCCCGTTTTCTGAAGTGCTAGTCAGTAAAGATGCATATTACCTTGTATGCCAACAAAACCATTCTGAAATTGGCAAAATTTCAGCGTTTAGAGAATGGATGGTTGATATGTTTGCAGAGGAGTCTCGCAGTGAGCTGCTTACCGGATAACCAAGCTGCAATGGCGCAAGATTATGTGTTGCAAGGGGCTAAAAGTGACACCTTAATTATTTTTGCTCATGGCGCGGGGGCCAACATGCACCATGAGTTTATGGTCAATATGAGTGAGCTATTGGTCAGTGCGGGGGTTCAAGTTTATCGTTTCAATTTTTTGTATATGCAAGCCAACATGCAAGATGGTAAACGCCGACCACCTGATCGTGCCCCTAAATTACTCAATCATTTTGAGCAGGTGTTGATAGACGTTGGGCATAAGATTGAGCAAGGATTGATCGCACCAAAACGTATTGTGCTCATGGGTAAATCAATGGGCGGTCGTATGTCGGCGATATTGACCAGCGCTGAACACGTATTTTTATCGGCTCAAGCTAAAGAGGTTGCAGCTAACATTTGTGCTGTAGTGTGCCTTGGCTATCCGTTTATTCCATTAAAAGGTGGCGAACCTCGACTAGCACCTATTCAAACGAATCCATTACCTATACTTATCGTTCAAGGTGAACGAGATAAGTTTGGTGGCCGGGAACAGCTCCCCGCCTGGACGCTAACAGATAAGACTGTGTTGTGTTGGATGAGCGATGGCGATCACAGTCTGCAACCGCGAAAGTCGTCCGGCTATACCTTAGCGGGTAATATGCAATTGGCGGTAAGCAATATCAGTCAATTTATTGCTGCTAATGGTTAAAGTATTCCATAGGAATAATGACATGAATAAAAGCTTGTTGCTTGTCGCAACCCTAAGTGGATTTTTAGCGGTGGCTTTGGGAGCATTTGGTGCTCATGGACTAAAAGCAATCGCACCACCAGAGATGGTTAGCATTTTTAAACTCGGTGTTGAGTATCAGTTTTATCATACTTTTGCATTGATCGCGTTAGCCTTTTCGGGTCATTGGGTTACCTCTAAATTACTCCATTGGGCAGCTTACAGCTTCATTGCCGGTATGGTGCTATTTTCAGGATCGTTATATTTATATGCTTTTACGGGCGCGAAATGGATTGGGCCGATAACCCCTTTGGGTGGTTTGTGTTTGCTGGCAGGGTGGGTGTTATTTGCTACCGCTGTGTGGCAATCAAAAACAGATAAATAACGGTTTGCCTTAATTCTCCCTCCTAACGTTTTTTTGGGTATAATAGCGGGATTATTGTCTCGCGATTTTATGCGACCATCCTTAATGTTAAGGCTCTAAATGAAAAACCTATTCCTATTTTGTCGCTCAGGCTATGAAAAAGACTGCGCTGCAGAAATTCAACAACGTGCAGCAGAACTCAATGTCGGAGGTTTTGTAAAAACTAACGTCAATGATGCTTATGTTATTTATCAATGTTTTGAAGAGAATGGGGCGGATACGTTAGCGAAAGAATTGGCGCTAAGTTCGCTTATTTTTACCAGACAAATGTTTGCAGCAGGCGAGATGTTGTCTGATTTACCAGAGCAAGACCGTGTGAGTCCTGTTGTTGCGGCATTATCTGAGTTATCAAAATGTGGCGAGTTACGGGTTGAAACACCTGACACCAATGAAGCCAAAGAGCTGTCTGCGTTTTGTCGTAAATTTACAGTCCCACTTCGTCAAGGGTTAAAGAAAAGTGGTGCATTGTTAGGTACTGAAAATGACCGTCGTCCAATTATTCATGTGTGTTTTATTGCACCTGGTAAAGCTTATGCCGGTTACTCCTTGAGTCATAATTCTTCTGCACACTTTATGGGCATTCCGCGTTTAAAAATGGCAACCGACGCGCCTAGTCGCTCGAGTTTAAAGTTAGACGAAGCATTTGGTGTGTTTTTAACTAAAGAAGAGCAAGAAACCCGATGCCGTAGTGGCTTAAATGCCGTTGATTTGGGTGCTTGTCCTGGCGGCTGGACATATCAACTTGTGCGCCGAGGCATGATGGTTGCTGCAATTGATAATGGTCCAATGGATCCTAAATTAATGGAAACCGGCCAAGTTAAACATTATCGAGCGGATGGGTTTCGTTTTGAACCACCGCGC
The DNA here is from genome assembly GCF_023283885.1 of Shewanella basaltis. Taxonomy (GTDB): domain Bacteria; phylum Pseudomonadota; class Gammaproteobacteria; order Enterobacterales; family Shewanellaceae; genus Shewanella; species Shewanella basaltis. Next base: position 71,238 of record NZ_JAKILA010000004.1, on the reverse strand, counting down.
AAAAACATTTATTGGTTAGTGTGTGATATGGTCGAAAAGCCTGCTCGAGTGGCTGAGTTGATGGAGGCATGGGCGATTAATGGTTGGTTTAAAGAGGCTATTTTTAATCTTAAACTGCCGATGAAGAGTCGATACAAAGAAGTCAGTACCATTTTAGATACCATGAGCACCATTTTAACTGAGAATGAAATTGACTTTAAAATGCAATGTAAACACTTATATCATGACCGTGATGAAGTGACTGTTCATTTATGGTTATTCCCTGAAAAGGGTGTGAATTACGCTTAGTGATTTGCAGACCGAATAAAAAGCCCGCTGATGTGACCATCAGCGTGCTTTTTATTGGCGTGATGCGAGACTAACTCAAGCGCTCAAGAACCGCTTGAGTGAAGTCGGTTGTACCATGTGTGCCACCTAAATCGCGTGTGGTACGGTCACCTTCTTCAATCACTGCAGATACAGCATTGCGGATCATTTCAGCTTTGTCAGACATGCCTAAATACTCAAGCATTTGAATCGACGCTAAAATCACTGATGTCGGGTTGGCAAGGTTTTTACCTGCAATGTCTGGTGCACTGCCGTGTACTGCTTCAAAAATAGCAGCGTCGCGGCCAATATTTGCACCTGGCGCCATGCCTAACCCCCCCACAAGGCCGGCACATAAGTCAGATAAAATGTCACCAAATAGGTTTGTGGTGACAATCACATCAAAGTTTTCTGGGTTCATGACTAATTTCATGCAGGTTGCATCAACAATCATTTCTTCAGTGGTGATATCTGGGTAACGTAAACTCACCTCACGTGCCACCTTCAGGAATAAACCTGAAGTTGATTTCATGATGTTTGCTTTATGAACAATCGTCACTTTTTTACGGTTTTCTTTACGTGCTAACTCGTAGGCAAAAGTGGTGATTTGTTCAGCACCTTGGCGAGTAATAATACTGGTTGCTTCGGCTGTTTGCCCATCATCAGACACTTTTTGGCCTAAACCTGAATACATACCTTCGGTGTTTTCGCGAACGGTAATAATATCGATATTTTCGTAACGCGCCTGAGTGCCTTTAAATGAATTGACTGGGCGAACGTTGGCATACAAACTGAACTTTTTGCGAAGACTCACGTTAATTGAGGTAAAGCCTTCACCCACAGGTGTCGTCAGTGGGCCTTTTAAGGTGATGCGGTTTTTTTCGATAAGATCTAACGTGCGTTGTGGTAATAATTCGCCGTGTTTTTCTAGTGCTGTTAACCCTGCATCGGCGAATTCGTATTCAAAGTCACATCCTGCTTTGTCGAGGATTTTTAATGCTGAATCGATAATGCTAGGTCCAATCCCATCACCAGGGATTACGGTAATTGTACGTTTTGACATGAATAGTCCTTTCCACGGTTGTGGTTACTGCAAGCGTTGAACCGCATCATTACTGCGGCCAGACGACGATAAAATCCGCCGTTTTTCTGCGGCGCATTTTAACGAATTTTAATGTTTATTTACAGAAAATAGTGAGAGTTATCACGTTATTTCCGATATTGTTGAGTCAATCCTAATCCGATTGTTTTACTATGACAGCCAGCTCGACAGGGGTGAGTTTACGCTGACTCAAAGGGTAAGGTTATAATTGATGTCAGACAGCTTATGTAGACGACTTTGGTCGTAAGATGGCGCTACTTTTTCGCCATAGCGATAACAGACAATCCATGATGATAATAATTAGAGGGAACTGTGAAAGTATTTAATTTAATTCCACTGGCTTTGTGCCTGTCTTTTAGCGTGCCCAGTTTTGCGACACAAAGGGCATTAACCATTGACGATATTATGCAGTTTGAAACCCTGCAACAGCCGGTTATTTCTGATAATGGCAAGGTTATTGCTGTACAAGCTACACCTGATCGCGGTGACAGCCGCGCATTAGTGCGCTTTAGTGATAACAGTAAACGGTATCAGATTGACCATGGTAGCAATGTTAAAGTTAGTGCTGACGGACGCTTTGTGCTTGCTGACATTGAACCACCTTTATTTGATCGCGAAACCGAAAAAAGCGACGATTTACCTCATTCGGTAGTGCTATTGGCAACCGACAGCGGCACAACGCAGCAGTTTGATGAGGTCGAGTCGACACTGTTTGGTGACAATGGCGCTTATTTACTGATTAAACATAAACCGGTTAAAGACGATGAGGATGCTGCGCAGGCGTTAGCAGCAAAGACTAACGAACCGTCGACTGATGAGCAGACAAAACCTGATGTGGATGAAAAGGATGTCGGTACAAATGTCACTTTAATCAAGCTTGCCACTAGTGAGCAAATAACCCTAAACAATGTCACCAAGTTTGCATTTGATAAAGCGGGTAACTATGTAGCGGTATTGCAAAACAAACATCAAGTGCATCAAATGTCTTTGGTTAAGCTTGAATCATTGACCAGCGAAATCCTATATGACAGCAACAGCGAACAACTTGAATCGTTAGCGATAAGCCCTGATGGACGTTTTGTTGCCTTGACTAAAGGTGATGCATCGGTGGCGCGTTATGGCCGCGAACACTCACTGTTGCTGTTAGATACCGATACGAAAAAATCGCAGATTTATCGCCAAGATAATGGCTGGAGTTACAATCAATATTCCAGCTTACAATTTTCAAAAGATAACCAACGTTTGTTTGTTGGCCGTGTTGCGAGTGTGGCTCAACAAGCTCAGTTACCTAAATACAATGACGCTGCGGATGTGGTAAATCCTGAGATCATTACGGCACAAAAGCAGTTAAGAATATGGCATGGTGACGACCCTAAAATTAAGCCACAAGAAGTAAAAGAGTACGCAAAAGAATTAAAACGTACTTATCTTGCGGTTTTGCATCTTCAAACCAATAACATGGTGCAATTAGCTGATGAGTCTGTACCAGATGTTGCTTATGGTGAACAACGTGATTATTTGGTTGCAAGCTCTGATGTGCCGTACCAAAAAATGATCACTTGGGCGGGTTTTTATCGCGATGTGTACCTTGTCGATCTTAATACGGGTAATAAGCAACTTATTCTTGCTCAGCAGCCAAGTGACTCAATGCCAACCCTATCGCCTCATGCCAAGTTTTTAGCATATTTTAAGCAAGGTGGTGTGTATTTATTTGATATTAGCTCGGGTCGCAGTATTAACTTAACGCATAACATTAGCACCCCATTTGCTGATGAAGATCATGATTATCCCATCGAGGCTCCGGGGTATGGTTTTGGACCTTGGTTAGGTGATGACAGCGGCATTACCGTTTATGATAAATACGATATGTGGCAATTTGATACCTCTTCACATCAGGGGTTTATGCTTACAAAGGGTGACGGACGCAAGAGCAAAACTCAATTTAGGGTTGTGGGGTTAGCAAAAGAGAAGCGCCTACCTGCGGTGATTTCCCAGGGGCAAAAAATACTACTGCAAGGGTATAGCCACAGCACTAAAGCCGACACTTTTTACCGGGCGACTGTAGGCAAACAAGGCGTGACAGCCCTTACCGAAGGCGACAGTAAGCTGACATTGCTCGCCCGCTCAACAGATGCCGACACTGTAGTGTTTTCTAAACAGCGTTATGATTTATACCCTGATTTGTACAGTGCCAATATCAATAATGTTCAAAATGCCATTCAAATCACTGAGCTTGATACTCAGCGTAATGATTTTGCTTGGGGTCGTGCTGAGTTAGTGCATTGGCGTGATGGTGATGGCGTTAAAATGGATGGGGTATTGATTAAACCTGCTAACTATCAGGTGGGTAAGGCTTACCCAACGATGGTGTATTTTTATCGCTTTATGAGTGACAGATTACATGCATTTCCTGATATGAAGCTTAATCATCGTCCAAATTTTGCATGGTATGCCGACAATGGTTACGCCATATTTTTACCCGATATTCGCTTTGAAATAGGCTACCCTGGCATTTCGTCTGTAAAGGCATTGACTGCTGGGGTGCAAAAAATTATTGAGATGGGCGTTGCAGATCCTAATGCTGTTGGGATCCAGGGGCACTCATGGGGCGGCTATCAAAGTGCCTATGCTGTAACGCAAACCAATATTTTTAAGGCTGTAGTCACGGGGGCTCCCGTGTCTAACATGACCAGTGCTTATAGTGGCATTCGTCATGGTTCGGGTTTGGCGCGCCAATTTCAGTATGAGACAGGTCAAAGCCGCATTGGAGCGAGCTTATTTGCTGCGCCACAAAAGTATGTTGAGAATTCACCTATTTTTTATGCAGATCGAATCCAAACACCCATGATGATTATGTTTGGCGATAAAGACGATGCCGTGCCTTGGGAGCAGGGCGTTGAGCTGTATTTAGCCATGCGTCGTGCGGGGAAGGATGTGGTCTTTTTGCAGTATCAAGATGAACCTCATCATTTGAAAAAATACCCTAATAAATTAGATTACAGCATTAAAATGAAGCAGTACTTTGACCATTATTTAAAAGGCGCACCAGCGCCAACATGGTTATCTCAAGGTGAGGCTTATCAAGAGTACAAAAAAGCCGATTAAGCCTAAGCGATTAATAGGCCACAGTATGATTACTGTGGCCTTTTTTATGCACGTCACATTAGGTTTTCAGCTTTGTGTTTAGTGATGCCCCAGTGGCTTTGGCGTTAGGTTGTCGCTGTTGAAAGGGAACAGGAAATACTACATCAACACGTTAATCAAAACCGCGGTCAGTGTGCAGACACCTAATTAACCTCAGCTCTGGATAACAAACGCCTTTCAAGCAGTCCTTTGCCTTCCTCACTGCGTTGAATTAACTTGCAATAGGCTAGCTATTGACGCGTTAATTCGCCTTGTTAGCAAAGCAAATCACAAGCTTGACAGTGGATTTTAGTCAATCTATTGATTTATATCGTTATCAATACATCTCTTATCCAGAGTTGAGGTTAATTAATGCGGATTGGTATTCACCCTAAATTGCTTTAAGTTTACATTGAGCGGGATATCTGTTTGCAGTTGGGCAAGCTTATAGCTTATCCGTGCCATGTCTTTACCTTCAGCAAGTTTTTGTGCTTGTTTTGCTCCTAGGTTATCAAGTGAGCGATATAGGTTGGCAAGGGTTCTGAATTTATTCAGTAAATCAGCTGCTGATTTGGGGCCAATCCCTGTTATTCCTGGGATTTTATTGCCGCTGTCTCCCGCTAATGCAATAAAGTCCAGTAGCTGATATTGCTCAACCCCAAGCTTCTTTTCATATTGTTTAATATCAAAGGTTTGTTGGTTAAAGTGATCCCACAATGTTAGGTTTTTGCTTGGTAATTGGCTAAACCCCTTGTCGGTCGATACGATGACGACTTCACCCTGATTGTTGATAACTTTGGTGGCGATAGTGGCAATGACATCGTCGGCTTCTGAGGGGGCGTCAAATGAGTGAATATCATTAGAGGCTAAGGTTGCTTTTATGTGTACTAACCCATCGCTTAACGCGGTTGGCATAGGTTTGCGCCCTTTTTTATAATCTTCAAACAGCACTTTGCGCCAAGATGTTTCACTGCCGTCCCACACTACGATGACATGGGTGGGTTGATGTTGAAGCAACATTTTTTGCGAGGCAGCAAGCGTACGTTGTTGTACGCTTGTGATGTCGTTCTCGTCGGGTAGCGCCGCATGAATACGGCGCACCAGGTTTAATCCATCAATAATCAGCAGTTTATTCATTGTTTTTTATTATGTTGTAGCAGGGCACATAAGCGCTACCTGGTAATTTCATCCGTTGTTGTTTTACAAATGCCGTTAACACTTTGTCCATCATGTGCATAAGCTGCACATCGCCTTGGATATTAAAAGGCCCATGTTGTTGAATGAGCTTTATGGTGTCGCCTTTTACATTTCCTGCCACAATGCCCGAAAATGCTTTGCGTAAATTGGCGGCCAGTTCTGCTTTGTTATCCTGAAAGTATAAGTTTAAATTTGCCATAACTTCATGGGTTGGATCAAAGGGTAATTGAAATTCAGGTTCAATTTTTAGTGACCATTGGTATTGATACGCATCGCCTTTATTTTTGCGATATGTTTTTACCTCACTCATGCCTTGTTTCATCATTTGGCCAACTTTTTCAGGATCGCCAATAATAATGTGGTATTTGTCTTGTGCAGCTTTACCCAGTGTCGCACCGATAAACGCATCGATTTCTGTAAAGTATTCAGCGCTTTCTGTCGGGCCAGTTAATACTAACGGAAAGGGTGTGTTGCTGTTTTCTTCATGCAGTAAAATACCTAACAGATACAGAAGTTCTTCTGCAGTACCTGCACCACCTGGGAAAATCACAATACCGTGACCAATGCGGACAAAGGCTTCTAGGCGCTTTTCAATATCGGGTAAAATCACCAGCTCATTGACGATTTGGTTAGGTGGCTCGGCGGCGATAATGCTTGGTTCGGTTAAGCCAATATAGCGGGCATTAGACACACGCTGTTTAGCATGGCCTATGGTGGCCCCTTTCATTGGTCCTTCCATTGCGCCTGGACCACAACCTGTACAGATATCAAGGCCTCGAAGTCCGAGTTGGTAACCAACATCACGGGTGTATTGGTATTCGACAGGGTTGATACTGTGGCCACCCCAACAGACCACAACATTAGGGTCTTTCATGGGCGAAATGGCTTGAGCATTACGTAAAATATCAAATACCACATTGGTAATGTGGCTGGCATTTGTTAAGTCGATGTGTTTTAAATTTTCGTATTTATTGCTGATGTAGATAATGTCTCGTAGCACCGCGAATAGATGCTCTTGAATACCTACAATAATTTCTCCGTCGACAAAAGCTTGTGTCGGCGGATTAATTAATTCGATTTGAATGCCGCGCTCGCGCTGAAGAATATTAATATTAAATGATTCATATTGGCTAAATAACGCTTCAGAGCTGTCGCTAATTAAGCCTGACGCTAATACGGCAAGCGAACAATTACGATACAACTGATAAAGCTCGCTTTTGGCGCCTTGTCTTAGGCGTTCTACTTCTAATTGAGACAGTTGATCTAGGCTACCGCGTGGACTAATTTTTACGATCATAAGCAACTCCTTTGGACTCGAGTCGTTGATATCGAGTCCAAAGAAAATGATTTTGCAGTGGATTAGATATCAATAACGACTCGGTCTCTGCCGTTGTTTTTTGCTTGGTATAATGCTGCGTCTGCTCTTTCGAATGCTTCTTCAAGCGTTTCATTTTCCATTACTTGGGCAGCACCTATAGATAATGTAACTGTAATTCTCTGATTTTTAAACTTAAACGGAATATTTTTAATTTTCTCTCTGACTCGGTTGAGCATCAGTGAGATATGTTCATCTGTAATGTCTGGGAGTAATAATACAAATTCTTCTCCACCATACCTTGCGACAAACTCACTGTCTCGTAGAGAGTTTTTCAGCGCCATAGCAATCACTTGTAAGGTTTTATCACCGGTGCTATGACCAAAGTTGTCGTTAATGCTTTTAAAGTGATCTATATCTGTCACTGCAATCCATAATGGCGTTTTATAGCGCACATGGTTGCGATATTCTTGCTCCATTCTGTCTTCTAAAGCGGTTCGGTTTGACAGTTGGGTTAAGGGGTCGAGCAGATTTAGCTTTTGGTGCTCAAAGAGCTTTTCTTTGTAGTTGTTTGCTTCATTGCTCATCGCGTTTAGCTCTTTACGCATAGACTCTATCGACTTACGAAGAATAGCCTGTTCACGTTGTTCAAGCGCTTCTTTGCGAGAAAGTGCATCGCGAAGCGATGATAATTGAACGGTAAGCTGAGTCTTAAGCTCTGACAGATCATTAATATCGACAACGATGGAGTCAGCATTATTAACGCGCAAGTTAATTTCTTTGTTTAACTGGCCTTTTAATTGCTCGCTACGTTGGCTGTTGTTGTAGGTGTTATTGACGACATCTCTAACAATGCTAAGGGCATCATTTAAGGCAAATAAAAAGTCTTGTGAGGCTGTTTTTTCACGGGCAATATTATCGAGTAATAAACTTAAAATAGTTTGATAAGCCTCTAACAGCCCATTGACATGAATATCACCTAATAAGACTTCTTTTAGGACTAAAATTTGATCTCGTTGGTCTTTTCTGAACTCAACTTCTGCAATTTTGGCTGCCAGTTCTCTGGCTAATTGGATGTGCTGCGGCAGAATATCGTAGTTGTCTGTACCTGATATCTCTTGTTTTAGGATTTCTTCATAAAAAAAGATCAGTTTTTCAACTTTGGGGATGTATTCCCAAACCGTATGGAATGGTTTGCTCAAATCTTGTTTGAAATAGGTGATTTCTTTTTTGAGCTTGTCAGGTACTGAATTGATTCGTTGAATTTGACGAATAACCCGCGTTAACCCCAGACGGCTGTCTTCAAGCCGTGACATGGTATGGTTATACTGTGTTTTTAAAAGGCGTTCAATATCAATTAATTCGGGCAATGCTTCATCAATTTGCTCAAAGTTATGCATATGATGTCGCAATTTCGCCAGTTTATTGTCTAGCTCTAAATTTTGGCCTTTACAGGCAAGACTTAAATGGCTAATAAACTGAATAAGTGTTTTTAATTTGTCGTTACGATCATTATTAATATCATCTAGAGCAAGCTTTGCCGCATGAAGTTTTTGCTTCATTAGGGATATTTGTGAAACCGCGGTATCTGACTCTTTCATCAATATGTTGCCTACTCTTAATTAGGTTGCTTAACGACCTATTATCACAATCCTAAAATAAGGATGATTGCTATACCTGTACATTATAGTGATTTTATCTCAATAATGTTGTGCAACAAATCTAATTACCCATAAAACATTAACCATTGAGTGACAGTTGCTAGTTTATTAGCCAATTAGCATTTTGGCCAATTAAACTCCAAAATATTTCGATTGCTCTCTGCACGAATGATCCCTCGGTTTAATGCTTGCGAGAGGTTTAAGTACAATGGCGGCATAAATATAGCAGCAGGGGCAAAATTAAGCGGCCTTAATGAGACAAAGGCTGGTTTTTCTGGGATTGCGAGCGCTGCGGCTAATGCATATTGAATGGTTTCGAAATGTAACTGAGCACTAATGGTCACATCTGGATTGGCGATTAAGGGTAAATTAATGTGACCAATACTAATTTGATGAGCATTACATGTGTTTGAAAAATTTGGAATGTTGGTTTGTATTGTCTTGAATGTTTCCAAGCATTGCATTGTTTGGGCATGAATATATTCAGCATCACGTGGTTGATCAAAATAACATGCAATTAAGCCTGAGCGGATCATAAAGACTTGTGTATTGAATTGTTGCTCCATTTGAACAAGGAATTTTTGCATGAACTGTCTTGATTCGGTTAGCCCAAGTTGTAAATCGATATGATTCAGTTCATTAATATTAATGAGTGCGAGAGTTTTAGCTGTGGTCAAATCGATTGAATCGAGCGTTTGAATAAATGCCCGATAGCCTGGGGTTTGTGATGTTGGTTCGATATGATTAATGGCTTCAGATTTGAGATATAGCCTTCTTTTTTGTATGTATTTACGCCAAGTAAAAATCATTAGCGACACCACAATGATTAAACTCAGTGCGAAGAGAATAATAATAAACTGATTGTGCTTGTTGTTGGCAATTTGCTGTTCGAGCTTACTATTGAGGGTGGTGAGTTCAAACTTTAATTTTTGTTCTGTAAATTCAGAATGACCATTTGATTCTTTAGCGCTCTCTTTGGTTATTTTTGTGAGTTCGATAATGGACTCTATGGTGTCGATTGCCGCACTAAGGTCGTTGGTTTTTCGATAAGCGTTAGAAAGATACTCAAGTGCTTCGATTTCAATGTCGGTTTGTTTAAGTTGTTTTGCTAACTCAAGTGTTTGCTTCGCATGTTTGATGGTTTCTGCCCATTGAGCTTGTTCGGCATTGATTTGCGTGAACAATAACTCATTATGAACGAGGTAATGGTGTGTTTTTAAGGAGCGAAAAATTTCATTTGCGCGTTGTAATGCATTGAGTGCAGCAGGAATATTATCCAGTTTTGCATATATTCCCCCCACATTGTGAAAATTAACACCTACCGCAATAATATTGCCTACGCGTTCGTTAACTTGCTGTGCATTTAAATAATAATCAACCGCCTTAGTCCACTTTTCTTGACCCTCGTACACCATTGCGATGACATTTAACGTTTCTGCAAGATAGCTCTCTAAACCTAAGTTTTGTTGAATGTCTGCCGCTTCATGGGCATATTTTAGTGCATCATCCCATTGCTCTAAATCTCGATAAGTGCGTGCAAGGTTAATGAGTGTTTGCGATTTTAATTGAGGGTAACTAACCCCATTTGCTAGGCGAAATGCTTCGCTAAAGTGTTGTAATGACTTAGCTTTATCGCCACTGCGATTGTAGTATTTGCCTAATGCCGTTTCGGCTTCGGCAATAAAATAATCATTGTGCAGTTGATAGGCTATTTCGCGGTAGCGATTGAAGTGTGACAGGGCGGCTGTACTTTGAAGTAACATCATATTTAAGCCGGCTAAATGCTCATGAAGTATGTACTTAAAAATGGTTGCTTGGGTGCTCGTGTCAGTGTTGATCATGTTTAATGCATCCATGTATTGCACGACAATCGGTTGGTATTCTTTATTCTCCCGCCCTCTTAATCTTGCTTTAAGCATGATAACCATGGCTTTGTCGTAAGCTGTTGTTGCTATTAAATCAAGCTGTTCAATTAACTGTTTTGCATCTTCATACTTGGTGGGTGATGTTAAGTTGGCCTCAAGGTTGACTCGGGCGAGTACTTCTAAGTCCCTTTGTAATTCAACGGGTTGAAACCCCAAGTCGTTTGCCACCTGGACAAACGCTTCTTTTGTGGTGAAGTGCTGCGGGTATTCTGTTGATTTTAAAAGCTTAATGTATAGTTTTCCGGGGTTTTCTTTAAATTCAATCTCTTGCTGTTCAAGATCTTTTGCGGCCACGACTGAACTGGTAAATAGTGAAAAAAACAGTAAAAGATATGCAAGTCGAAGCATAGTGATTGAATCCTTAAATGTGTGTCTAGCATAAACGCGGGGCAAACGACGATAGCGCGTAATCCCATTTAAATTTACTGTTGCAACATGACATTTTGTAATGAGTCGTAAATGGCGACTTTGTAAATTAGCGTAGATTGTTATAATTGTTCGGAATTTAAAATAAAAACAAATAGAATCATATCAGAAGGAACTCTTTGTGAAACCAACAAATCTTGCCTTTTTAACGACAAGTGCACTTTTTTCGATGTGTTTTTCTACATCTTCTTTTGCAGATGTTAATTACCATATTGATATTAACCAACCCATTCACCACTTGGCTCAAGTCAGTGTTTCTTTTCCTCAATCCCAATCTTCAGAACTGGTTGTTAATTTACCCGTGTGGCGCACGGGGCGTTATCAGGTATTGCCTGTCGCTGATGGCGTTAGATTATTTAACGCAACAGACAGTAAAGGACATGCTTTACCTTGGCGGCGAACAGCCAGTGGTGAGTGGACGGTCAGTTTAACTAAGCCTACGGCGGTAAAAGTCACTTATCAGTTGCATGCTAATGAGTTAGGCGACCGTTTACGTCATATTGACGAAAGTCATGCTTATTTGGATGCCAGTGGTGTGTTTATGTATAGCCCTGAGTTTCGCCAGGAACCGATATCCGTTGAAATGAGCGTTCCTAAAGGATGGAACAGTTTTTCGGGTATGGACAAAGGACCCAAGCCTCATTCTTTTACCGCGGCTAATTATGATGTGTTAGTTGATTCACCTATTGAAACCGGGATTAATCAACATTTTAATTTTAAAGCAGATGGCCGTGAATATGAGGTGGTTTTCTGGGGGGAGGGTAATTATGACACCGAGCAAATTTTAACTGATCTGCGTAAAATTAGCGGTCAAGCTTCAATGATTTGGGATGATTATCCGTTCGAACGTTATGTTTATATGGTTCATGCTACAAGTGGTGCGAGTGGGGCAACCGAACACCTTAATTCTACAGTAATACAATTACCGCGATTTCAATTCCGTGAGCGGGATGACTATTTACGCTTTATCAGCACGGCATCACACGAATTTATACATACCTGGAATGTTAAATCTTATCGGCCTCAAGGCCTAGTGCCTTACGATTATCAGTCTGAAAATATGAGTGAGTTGTTATGGGTGGCTGAAGGGTCTACCAGTTATTTTCAGAATCAACTACTGCTGCGTGCAGGGGTGATAACACCTAAAGAGTTTTTTGATGATTTAAGTTTACGAATAGGCCTAAATGAGCACAACCCTGGCAGGGATACTCAGTCAATTGCAGAGGCCAGTTTAGGCCAATGGAGTAGCACCTGGGGGGATTATGCCCTTAACCACAGCGTGAATATTTATTCTGAAGGTTACCTGACCTCCATGGTTTTAGACTTTAATATCATTGATGACAGTGAGTTAGCACATTCTTATCGAGATGTTCATAAGGCATTATATCAACACTTTAAAATCCCCATGGGTTATAAGGTTCAGGATATTCAGAATATCCTCACCAAGCTGACAGGCAAAGATTACCAACCCTGGTGGCAGGAGTTTGTTAATCAGCCTTTTAGCATAGAGTTTGATACCTTATTAGCCCAGGCTGGATTGGTGACAACATACGGCGACAAGCCAAAAAGCCAAGTGGATACAGGCATAGGATTGTCTGGTTTGCATGGCGATTTAGTCTTAGCAACTGTTGCGAAAAATAGCCCGGCTTGGAAAGCGGGGTTAATCGCGGGTGATGAATTAGTTGCCCTTAATGGTTTAAAAGTTACCGCAGAAGGATTAAGTAAGCGCTTTAATGACTTTGAGCCTGGAGATACAGTGACATTAACCGTCTTTAGTAATGATCGTCTAAAAGAGCTTAGCATGGTATTGGGTGAGCAACCGAAAGGGAAATTAGCCATAACAGCCCTTAAGCAGGTGACTGACAAACAAAAAGCGTTCTTCAAAGCATGGCTTGGTATTGATTGGCCATTTAATGATAAGGGTGAATGGTTGAGCACTGACAACAAGGCTTAAGGACGTTAATTAACTTATAAAGCCCTGAGCGTTCAGGGCTTTATGTTTTCATAAGCAGGCTTAAACGGGTGGAGCGGTTTCAATAAAGCACGGATCTTGTTCAATACTGGTCAAAAAGAGTGCTAGTCGCGGGTAATCGGCAATTTTGATGCGCTGACGAAAAACCGCCCAACTCAAATAACAGCCTAATCGCAATTGTACGTCATTAAATGGGCCGTTAAGCGGCAGTTTAAGTTGTTCTAACTCCGCTAAAATAGAGTCTATGCGTTGAGCTTGTCGTTTGGTGTAGTCAAATTGTTCAATATCGACACCATCACGGGTCAAGAAAAACAGATTGATTGTGCTGTCCAGAGCCGTGTTAATCAGGCAATATTGGTCGAGTTCGACTGCGCCTTCAATAAATGGTTTGTCTGATTTATTGCGAATATAACGCAATATGGCACTAGAATCATGTAATGTCAGTTCACCATCTTGTAAAAGTGGTACCCGTTTGGTTGGCGATAATGTTGCGCTGGCAACTTGATCTGTCTCGATAAATTCATAGTCGAGTGTTGATTCAAGTAATGCAATGCGACAATGGCGCACAAATGGCGAAGTATAGCTACCATATAGTTTCATATCATGTCCTTATACGCTTTGTTCAAGCGGACCAAATGCCTTGTTGAGTGCATTAATAAAAGCAACCAATTCACTGCCCATAAGCGCGAAATCAGCATCTAAACGAGCAATAGGGTCTTCAGTACCCACCTCGTCGTTACCTGCTCTAAATTCTTCTGAGAACTTAATGCGTTTAACACTGGCATCTGATTGCATTAAAAAAGCAATCGATTGGCCAAAATGTAACGCTAATTTATGAACCTGTTTACCCGTGGCGATATGTGCCAACACTTCGTCTTCTTGAAGCACTTGCTGTTTAAAGCGAACAATGCCGCCTTCATCTGAGTCCGATTTTAACTCGGCTTCATCTTGCATTTCAAAAGGCGCTTCAGCTTCTCCTGCTTGTAACCATTGCGTGAGCGTGGTTTCTATTGGCGTTGCAAAACTTAATGGGATAACAGGCAGGCTGCCTAGTGCTTTACGCAATAGCGCCAGCAATTCTTCTGCTTTGGTGGCGCTAGAGCTATCAACTAAAATCATTTCTAGCTCAGGCATGATCAATGCGCGGGTTTGACTGCGACGAGAAAAAGCTCGTGGCAGTAGGGTTGTGGTGATTTCGTCTTTAATGGTGTCTTTTTCTTTTTTAGTGACTTTACGATTCTCTTGCTCTTCTATTTCAGCAACTTTTTCATCTAGTGCTTCTTTTATCACTTGGCCGGGTAGGATCTTTTCTTCTTTTGTGACACAAATCAAATGGCGATTCTCAGCGCTGTGCACTAGCGCATGGCCTTTTTTGCCTAAGGCATTTGAAAATCCGAACTTACTGATGTCTTGGCTAGAGCAGGGAGAAAAAGTGAAATCAGCAAGTGCTGTTTCTAAGGTTTCGGTATCGGTGGTAAACGGTTTGTTGAAACGGTAAAGGGTGAGATTTTTAAACCACATAGAATGCTCTCAATTAATTAACAGGAATAAATCAGTCCCTGCAGTTTACGGGATAGATGCAAAGCGGTAAACCTACAAAAATATGCTAATTGCATGATGAATAACTTGATAGAAAGGAGAATTCATCAAATTGTCATAATCTTTTTATGTGCTTCAAAACCATTGGTGTAGCTGCATTTAAGGCTTTTTTTGCAGTTTTTTAGCGGTGAATATCAGTAATTAATTAACTAGTGAAATATTTCTGAAACATTAGCAAGGCAAAATTCCGCTCGTTCCGATACAACTAACCTGAATAACCATGACGAGATAATCGTCGAAAGGATGAAATGATGAACGTTTTTTGTAAAACTCTATTAGCTTCTGCTATGGCCGCTTCTTTAGTATCAAGTGCATACGCTGCAGAACCTCTAAAAGTGTATGGCAAATTAAATGTTACAGCACAGTCAAACGATGTTTCAGATGAAACAGAAACGACGATTCAAAGTAATGCATCACGTTTTGGTGTAACCGGAGACTTTGAGCTTGGCAATTCATTAGAAGCGTTTTACACCATCGAATACGAAGTCGATACAGGTAACGAAGACAAAGAAAACTTTTTAGCTCGTAACCAATTTGTAGGATTAAAAGGTCATTTCGGTGCGGTTTCTGTTGGTCGCAATGACACGATTTTAAAAGTATCTCAAGGTAAGGTTGACCAGTTTAACGACCTTTCTGGTGACGTTAAAACCATATTTAAAGGTGAAAACCGTATGGCTCAAACGTTAACTTATTACACGCCAATGTTTGGTGATATTCAGGCCGGTGTTACTTATGTTGCATCTGGTGACTCTGATCAAGTTGTTGGAGATAACACAACTGGTGAAGATGGCGTGAGTATGGCTGTTATGTATGGCGATGCAGGTTTAAAAACGTCTGCTATTTACGCAGCGATTGCCTATGACTCAAAAGTGAAAGGTTATGACACTGCTCGTGCAACGGTTCAAGGTAAAGTTGCTGGTGTTGTGCTTGGTGGTATGTACCAGCAACAAGAAGCGCTAGACAGCGGTGTTAGCGATAACGGTTTCTTATTGAGTGCCGCTTATGATATCAACGAAGTTACCCTTAAAGCCCAGTTTGCTGATATGGAAAACAAAGGTGATTCATGGTCAGTTGGTGCAGACTACAGCCTAGGCAAGCCAACAAAACTATTTGCATTCTTCACTGCAAACTCATTTGATTCAAACGATCAAGATGATAACTATGTGGGTGTGGGTGTCGAGCATAAGTTTTAATCTTGGTTTGATACAGTTTTATGATTAAAAGGGCTTAGGCCCTTTTTTTTGCAACAGACTTTGATAATGGTAATTAAGTTTTTATGACAAAAAGCGCTTTTTAATGGCAATATCGCGCTTAGGGTCATGAAATTGTAATAAAAGTGTCCAATAATACTGATGTGGCAAATTAAAGTAGAAACCCAATATGACAGCTAGGATATTAATAGTAGAAGATGAATCAGCAATTCGTGAGATGCTGACATTTGTGATGGATCAACATGGTTTTACGACAGCTGCAGCTGAAGATTTCGATTCAGCAATTGAGTTGCTTCAAGAGCCATATCCGGACTTAATTTTGTTGGATTGGATGTTCCCTGGTGGCAGTGGAATTCAATTAGCAAAACGTTTAAAGCAAGATGAGTTTACTCGTCAAATCCCTATCATCATGTTAACAGCGCGTGGAGAGGAAGAAGATAAAGTCAAAGGACTTGAAGTCGGGGCCGATGACTATATTACCAAACCTTTTTCTCCAAAAGAGCTGGTGGCAAGAATAAAGGCAGTGTTGCGCAGAAGCGCACCGACACGCTTAGAAGAGACTATCGACGTACAAGGGTTGCAATTAGATCCTGTTAGCCATCGAGTCACAGTCGGTGAGTCTGTGCTTGATATGGGCCCAACCGAGTTTAGATTATTGCATTTTTTCATGACTCATCCGGAACGGGTGTATAGCCGTGAGCAATTGTTAGACAACGTGTGGGGAACCAATGTGTATGTTGAAGATCGTACTGTTGATGTGCACATTCGTCGTTTACGAAAAGCCGTAGAACAAGGCGGTCACGATAAGTTGATTCAAACCGTTCGCGGGGCTGGCTACCGTTTTTCAACCAGAATGTAGTCCAGTGGTAAACCATAGAAACTCTGTGTTAGTTAGCAGAGTTTCTTTGTTTTTATTACCTAGCCAACATCGCCAATTTAGGCTATCTTGTGCTTCCTCGTTAGTCCTAATAATCAGTAACGACACTAAAGGGTGTTGGCTGCGTTACTTTATCAATTAGGTTGCCTATGCTTAATTCTTATTCTGCTTTTCGGTTATTTTTTCGTTTAGCGTTATTTCTGATTTTATTTTTCTTTGTAGGTGCCTTAGTCGGTCATATTGCGGTTGTGATGCTGTTAGGGACCACGTTCATGCTTGTATGGCATTATCGGCAAATTGCTCGGCTTAATTTTTGGTTGTGGAAAGACAAAAAATTAACCCCACCTCAAGGGCAAGGAAGTTGGGAGGGCGTGTTTAATGGTATTTACCGACTTCAAGGGAAAAACCGCCGCCGTGTAGGGCAGTTAGCGACTTTGTTAGCGCGTTTTAGGCAAGGTGCTGAAGCCTTACCTGACGCCGCAGTGGTGCTCGATGCTGAACATAATATTTTGTGGTGCAACAAGCTAGCGCAATTGATTTTAGGTTTTGTTTGGCCCCAAGACAGTGGGCAACGGATTGACAATTTAATACGCCATCCTGATTTTTCTGCCTACCTTAAAAAAGCCAACTATAAAGACCCTCTTGAGATCCCATCGCCTGTTTCAGATAAACGTTTACTCGAAATTCGTATCATGAGCTATGGCGATCGGCAATTATTACTGATTGCGCGAGATATTACCCGGATCCATCAACTTGAAGGGATGCGCAAAGACTTTGTGGCTAACGTGTCACATGAATTAAAGACACCACTTACTGTTTTACAAGGGTATTTAGAGATAATGCAAGGAATGGAAGATGACGATTCTCCCAATCAAAAGCCATTATTACTTATGCAACAACAAACCTCGCGTATGCAGTCGATGGTCGAACAATTACTGGCATTGTCACGTATTGAAGATGCCATTGACGTTGATTTATCAAAAATGGTCAATATGCAAGCCATGATGGAAGTGCTTAAAGAGGAAGCGGTTGCACTTGCCGGAAGTGAATACACCTTAGAATTTAATTGTGAGCCAGGGTTAAACACCCATGGCAACGAATTACAACTGCGAAGCGCCTGTTCTAATCTTATATCTAATGCTATTCGATACACCGCGCCTGGTGGTGTTATTTCAGTTACCTGGCGAAGTGTTGCAACGGGAGCGTTGTTTTCAGTAAAAGATACAGGTGTCGGGATTGCACCGCAGCATATTAACCGTTTAACAGAACGTTTTTATCGGGTTGATAATGCTCGTTCTAGTAAAACAGGCGGAACAGGGCTTGGGTTAGCTATTGCAAAGCATGCACTTAGCCATCATCACAGTGAACTTAATGTCACCAGTGAATACGGCAAAGGCAGTACATTTAGTTTTATTATTCCGACACATTTATTAGAAAGACAATAATTATTGTGGTTATTATTAAGCAGCATTTATGCTGCTTTTTTATCTATAAAAAGCGCTTGTGATGCATATGGTTAGGTAAATAATTAAGACAGTTAAGTTAATATTAAATGACTCACTGTTTGCTCTAAGCGTTAACTAAGCTATTGATAAACTTAAGTTGGCAGTTTATTGATGCAAATATGACAATATTACCTTTATTGTCATATAACTGTCATATCAAAGTCATAGACTTGTCATCAATGAGGTCGATACTGACTACGTTTTAAAAACTTAGTACGCTTAATTCTGGAGCAATACAATGAAACTGAACAAACTTGTCGGCGCGATTACCCTTACAGCCGCTGGTGTATTCTCAGCAGCATCAATGGCTGCTATAGACCCAACTTTACCTGTATATGAAAAAACAAGCGGTGTGTCAGGTAACTTGTCTTCTGTTGGTTCTGATACTTTAGCAAACATGATGACGTTATGGGCTGAAGAGTTTAAACATATTTATCCTAACGTAAACATCCAAATTCAAGCTGCTGGTTCTTCTACTGCGCCACCAGCATTAACTGAAGGTACTTCACAATTTGGCCCAATGAGCCGCAAGATGAAGCCTAATGAAGTTGAAGCATTTGAAAAGCATTATGGTTACCAGCCAACAGCTATTCGTGTTGCAATCGATGCACTTGCTGTATTTGTTCACAAAGATAACCCAATCACTGGCCTAAGCATTGAACAAATTGACAGTATTTTCTCTTCTACACACAAGTGTGGTGGTAAAGAAATTAGCCGTTGGGGTGACGCAGGCCTAGACGGTAACTGGAGCGCGAAAGACGTTCAGCTTTACGGTCGTAACTCTGTATCTGGTACTTACGGTTACTTTAAAGAAAAAGCATTATGTAATGGTGACTTCCTACCAAACGTGAATGAGCAACCAGGCTCAGCGTCTGTTGTGCAATCTGTATCACAGTCTCTAAATGCGATTGGTTATTCAGGTATTGGATACAAAACAGCGGGTGTGAAAGCGGTTGCTGTGTCTAAAAAAGGTGATAAGTTTGTCGAAGCGACAGCGGCCAATGCCGCCAACGGTACTTACCCACTATCACGTTACTTATACGTATATGTGAACAAGCACCCAAATAAAGAATTGTCGCCAATGGATCGTGAGTTCTTGCGCTTTGTATTGTCTAAGCAAGGTCAGCAAATTGTTGAAAAAGATGGCTATGTTCCAGTTCCAACTGCGGTTGTTGCTAAAGATTTAGCTAAAGTGGGTATTAAGCTTTAATCGCTTAGCTTACTGACAAAAGGCCTCATTTGAGGCCTTTTTGCTTTTACCAATCTACAACGTAAATCTTGATATGTCTTGTTTGATCCCCTTCCCGTAAATAATATGCCCCATCAGCGTGGTATTCTTTGTTAGCCTTTCTTAACCTAGTGAACTATGCCACCAAAAGACTGCCTCGATACCTCACTGATAACTTTCGCTAAAAAAGCACATTCTAATGCGGATAGGTATGATTAACGCGTAAGTATTCTTGAGCTAACAAGCAAAAAAAAGCAACCTAACTAAGAGGTTGCTGCTATTGCTATAGGCAATACGGTTGATAGTGAAAAAACTATCTAATTAGGAGAATGATGATGAACAAAAAAACGCTACTAGATTAAAAATAAGTAATGCAAATTCGGTTCATATAATCAGACTGCGTGGTGTGCCGTTAGTTCCCCCTTAATTGCAAAAAATATAAAATTTTTTAAAAAATTCAAATAACATGAGCAATCGAAACGAGTAATATTATTTTTTAGCTTATTTATCAGTCGGTTATTTTTAAGGTGATTTTAAGTGGTTTGGTATAAATCCAAGCTATCGCTCACGTCATGATTTTCAGGCAGAAATATGAGTATTTTTGCTATATTTGAGGATTATTTTACCGATAAGGATTTTTTGTGGCAGTCGAACTGAATTTACAACACGATTATCATTCAAGCGCCAATACAGATGTATTACGTGTCTATCATTTTGAGCTAGATATCGCGGTTGATTTTGACTTACAACAACTCAATGGTGTCGTTCGGTTAGACTTTATCCGTAATATGCCTAGCAACACATTAGTGTTAGATTGCCGCGATCTTTTTGTTGATAACGTGACTGATATCGACGGAGTTACATTGTCATTTAATATCATTGATGTGAATGACACATTAGGGCAAAAGCTTATTATCGATGTGGCTGAGAAAATAACCTCAGTGGTGATTTATTATCATACATCAAAAAGTGCACAGGGGCTTCAATGGCTTAAGCCAGAGCAAACCTTGGGCAAAAAATTACCTTACCTTTTTAGTCAATCTCAGCCTATTAATGCCCGCAGTTGGATACCGCTTCAAGATACCCTAAAAGCCAGAGTGACCTTTAATGCCAGCGTTAAAACTCCATTAGGGCTTCGTACGGTAATGAGTGCCAATAATAATCCTGTAATGCCAGATGATGGGGTATTTACCTTTACGATGGATAAACCTATTCCCACTCATTTACTTGCCATTGCGGTGGGCGATTTGGCTTTTCAAACAACAGGGCCTCGAAGTGGGGTTTATACTGAACCTGGCATGCTTGAGGCAGCGGCCAATGAATTTGAAGATACGGAGTCGATGATCCGGGTTGCTGAGTCACTCCTTGGGCCTTATGCCTGGGGACGTTATGACATGATAGTACTCCCCCCAAGCTTTCCTTTTGGTGGGATGGAAAATCCAATGTTGGCTTTTATGACACCGACATTAATTGCTGGCGACAAAAGTTTAGTATCAACGGTTCCTCATGAACTGGCGCACTCATGGACAGGCAATTTAGTCAGTAACGCAACATGGCGCGACTTGTGGCTTAATGAGGGGTTTACGACATACTTTACTAATCGCATTGTTGAAGAGGTTTATGGTCGCGAACAAGCTGAACTTGAGTGGGTGATTGAGTTTGGCCGCTTACAACAAGAAATGCTATCTATGCCTTTAGGTGAGCAAACATTGCCTGCCAATGTGCAAAATCGCGATCCTAATTTGGCATTTAATCGTTTTACTTATGACAAGGCGTCGATGTTTGTCCATGAGCTTGAACATAGGCTTGGGCGCGTCGCTTTTGATGAGTTTTTACTTCAGTATGTTAATCATTTTGCTTTTACTGCAATCACGACTGAAACCTTCGTTGATTATGCAAAACAAACATTATTAGTGGAGCACTTTGATAAGCTAAACCTCGAGGAATTAACCGAGTGGGTGTATGGTCAAGGACTTCCTGCCTGGTTTGTGGCACCCACATCAAGGAGTTTTGACAAAGTTGACCTAGCACTTTCGCAATTGATTAGCGGCATTGGGGCAAGTGAATTGTGTGTGGCACAATGGCGTGTTCATCATTGGCAATACTTTTTAAGCAAATTACCGTTAAGGGTGAGTCAAGCCATGTTGTTGGATTTAGATGAAGTATTTAACTTTACCGGACATCACAATGCGGAAATTGCCTGTGATTGGTATCGTGTTGCGATCCGCAATTTATTTGATCCTGTATTGCCTGCGTTAACAGAGTATTTGTGTAAAATAGGCAGAGGTAAATTTGTAAGACCATTATTTATTGAGCTGCAAATAGCTGGGTATCATCAGGAACTCAAGGCCATTTATGCCCAAGCTCGACCAGGCTACCATCCCTCATTGCAAGTGCAATTAGATTCATTGTTGCACTATGATGAGTAATACCAATCCGCATTAGAGTGTGCTCTTTAAGCGAAAGTTATCAGTGAGGTATCGAGGCAGCCTTTTGAGGGCATATTTCACTAGGTTATAGTGCATTACGTTATAGTGCACTAGGTTATAGTGCATTACGTTATAGTGCACTAGGTTATAGTGCACTAGGTTATAGTGCACTAGGTTATAGTGCACTAGGTTAAAAAAGGCTAACAAAGAATACCACGCTGATAAATTCGCCCTTCGCAGTTGCGTCACAACCCCCATTACGGCTTTAAATGACGTTGATGTAGATGACGACACCTGCAGTCATTTTCATTGTACTGGGTCTAGTGACGCAGCCTAAAATCAATCTTATTTAACCTGAGCTCGGGATAAGGGATGAACTTATACTATTTAAAATCAACATGTTACCCATTCTCACTTTCAAGCTTGTTATTTGTTATGCTAACAAGGCGAATTGGCGCGTCAATAGCTAGCCTATTGTAAGTCGATTCAACGCAGTGAGCAGGGCAAAGAACTGTTTGAAAGGCATTTATTATCCCGAGCTCAGGTTATTTAGGATAATAATAAACACATAAAAAAATGGCAGCCTATTGGCTGCCAAAATAAATCTTTGCGGGATGTCATTAACAATGCGCTAGCGTGTTAATACTGCCCAATGGGGATGATGATGAACAATAAACATTAAAACTGTAGCAGTAACGCAATCCAAACCAACTTTGAGGTGAACTGGATAAATGGTGTTGCTATGTAGCATTTAACTTCGGGGGAGAAGGTTAAATCATGACATTGCAACTCACATCACCCACACCTTATTCGTTACATATAATCAGACCGAGCATTAAGCTAAAAGTTCACAGAAAGAATGATATTTTTTTAAAATTATTTTTTATGTGTGCTTTTGTGCTGCGTTAAAGGTTCTGACTGATTGTTTTATTTGCAGAGGGCAAATTTAGGGCAAAAAAATGGCAACCAATAAGGTTGCCTAAGTCGTTCTTTACGGAGTGTCATTAACAGTGCGCTAGCGTGTTAAGGCGCCCCAAATAGGGATGATGAACAATGAACATAAATCTGTTGTGGCAAGTCAGTAAAAGCGTTGAGATATGCTTTAGTGCAAACCAGAAAAGTTGGAGGTAGACATTTTCTCATTTGCGTCCTTACTTGCTACATATATTCTGACTAAGCGAATGCGATAAAGTTCATTCACTTTTGCATTTTTTATAAAATATTTTCTACCAAGAAATTAAATATTTTATAAATGTTACTAAAACAATCACTTAAGTTTTTTTGGCTGTGTAGCATCAACTTTGAGGTTAAGATTAAGCCTAAGCCTAGGTTTAAGTCTAAGTGAAAGGGTGATGCTCATAGCAAGGCGTAATTTTCATGATTGTGCAACTGATATTGCTTTAGCGACAAGCATAAAAAAAGGCAATCAACTGATTGCCTATCGATCGATTTTTCGATCAAGGGGACCGCGCTAGAAGTCCCAGGGAGATGATGAACAATAAAAAGGATTTCACTGTTATTTATTTTGAGCGGCAAAGAGACAAAAAGTTCAAAAATAATTGCATTTTTAACCTAAACAGTGAAAAAATTTTTTAAACGTTATAATAATCATTTGCTTAGATTAAAAAATAATTGACTGGCCATTGGTAATTATGCGCCAAGATACCAGTGCACTGTCATTAGATACTCTGGGTTAATACTTAGTGGCCAAAGTCAAAGCTAAGGGCTAATGCTAAGGGCTAATGCTAAGGGTTTATACCAAGAGCTAGTATTAACGCTATGCCAAGAGCTTTTCGATGGTTGCCTTAAGTTCTTCAGGTTTGGTGGTTGGCGCATATCGATTGACAACGTTACCGTGTTTATCGACTAAAAACTTAGTAAAGTTCCATTTGATAGACTCGCTCCCAAGCAGGCCTTTTGCAGACTTTTTAAGGTGTTGATAGAGTGGGTGGGCGTTAGCACCGTTAACCTCAATTTTACTGAATAATGGGAATGTTACCCCAAAATTGAGTTCGCAAAACTGGCTTATTTCTGCTTCGTTACCTTGCTCTTGTTTACCAAACTGATTGCATGGAAACCCTAAAATCACTAACCCTTTATCTTTGTAGGTTTGGTGTAATGCTTCAAGTGCTTGGTATTGTGGGGTAAACCCACATTTGCTGGCTGTATTTACAATTAGCAAAACTTTATCTTTAAAGGTTTCCATGACGATATCATTACCTTTAATGTCTTTGACTGTGATTGGATATATTGCACTGCTCATCAGATAACTCCTAAGGATAAAATATCCACTATAATGCACTTTTTTGTTGTTGGCAATTGAGTTGTGTGCAATTTAATATATCTGTTTGCTTATTAATGACAATTTCAATATAGTTTGCGCTTATTTACTGAGAAGAATTAGGGGCGGGCTTATGAATGATTTAAAGAACGAACTTAACTCTGAAGATGAAATCGAAACGAACTCTTTACCTCAGGCTGACGTCAGCCAAGTTGTGCTTCAATTAACCGAAGCTGAAGGTGAAGAACAAGCCGAAGTGTTCAGTGAAATATTGATCGACGCTGAACCTGGTACCATCGCATTATTACTCGAATCGTTACCGCTTGATGAGCGTTATGAACGTTGGCAACAAGTCGATGTAGAAGAACGTGTGGATGTCCTTAACTTAATGCGCGCCGATCCTCGTTTAGGCATTTTAAAGAAAATGCCAGATGAGGAACTGGATTTACTTTTTTCGCAATTAAGTCCTGAAGATCTCATTGAATGGAGTGATTCGTTACCTGACAATATTACTGATCGTGCATTGGCACAGATGGGTGAGCGTCAGCGTAAACACTTTGAGCTTTACAACCAATATACTGAAAATGAAATCGGTCGTTATGCCGACCATCAAATGTTGGCATTAAGTCCAACCTCAACTGTTGCTCAGGGCCAACGTTTTTTTAGACGTATCGATTTAGATTGCAATGATCATTTATTTTTAGTTGATATCAATGATAAGTACCTTGGTACTGTGCGTCGTTATGATGTGTTTAAGACGGTGGATACAGATACGCCGTTACACACATTAAAGTGGGATGACAGTCGGGTGATTTCTGCTGACTCTTCACTAATAGAGGCAGCAGAGGCCATTGAGCATAGTCGTGAATTAGAACTGCCTGTGGTTGATGAAGACGGCATTTTGATTGGTCGTATGACACTGCGTACGGCAACGGCTTTAGTGCGTGAGCATTATGAAGCGCAGTTGATGGCAACTGCTGGTATGGATGAAGATGACGATTTATTCGCACCTATCGTTGTTGGCGCCAAACGTCGTGCCGTTTGGCTTGGGATCAATTTACTGACAGCATTTTTAGCTTCTGCCACCATTGGCATGTTTGAAAACGTGTTATCTCAGGTGGTGGCCTTAGCGGTATTAATGCCAATAGTGGCCTCAATGGGCGGTATTGCAGGGAGCCAATCATTAACACTAATGATCCGTGGTATGGCAATGGGGCAGATCACTGCTGGTAACGTGATGTCGTTAATGAAAAATGAACTCGGTATTGGCGCGCTAAATGGTACGTTATGGGCGATTGTTATCGGTATTATTGCCGGTTGGTGGTTCGATGATAACGTGATGGGTATTGTGATTGCCTGTGCGATTTTGATTAATATGGCCGTAGCGGCTATTGCTGGGGTTATGGTGCCGATGATTTTGCAGCGTTTTAATCAGGATGCTGCGTTATCGGGTTCTGTTATTTTAACCACGGTTACAGATGTTGTTGGTTTTTTCACTTTTTTAGGCTTAGCTTCAATACTTTATCTGTAAAAAGTGTCTTAGGCTTTACACTCAATTAACAATAACATGTGTTTTGATATGAAGATGGTCTTGATTTATTCAAGGCCATTTTTTTGGCAACAAAAAAGCAAGTTGCGAGCAACTTGCTTTTTAAACTTGATGAGAAAATCCTGTTAAACTATTTCCACTTAGCAGGTGCGAACTCCATTTCAGCATTATCGTCAAAGTAACGGCGCTTGGTATCACGACGACGTTGTTTTACTTTTTTCGATTTTGGTTTTCCCTTGATGTTATCGCCCCATGGCGCATCATCTTCATCAAATTCAAATGAGTGTGACATTTTTCAACATTCCAGATAACTGTACCGCTGTTGGTACAGCCTCTTTTTACCTAAAGTTAATAATAAGCTAAAGCGAAATATTTCATTCTTGACGGTAAAAATTATTGCACGTAAAAATGACAATCAGATGACGCTAGTATTTTTACTGTTACGGCTTACTTTTTTTTGAGTGAGCATGAATAAAGGTATTGCGCTAATTGCTGTTGCCAAGGTTTAGGCTTGGATATGAAGTGTGATGCCTTTGTGTCTAACACACTGAAAGCAGGGCGCTTAACGCGAGAGTGATATGCTTGAGATGTCACAGGTATTAATGGCACTTTTAATGAGATGAGCCCTAACGCAAAGGCCTGTGACTGTATTTCTTGAGCAAATTCATACCAAGTGCACATTCCTGCATCACTCCAATGGTAAATCGGCGACCAATGATTTTGTAAACACAGTTTCCATAAAAAGTGTGCAAGCCCTTCTGCCAAGGTTGGGCTTCCTGTTTGGTCATTGACAATGTTTATGCTGGGGAGTGCTTCTGAGGTTTGTGACATGAGATGTAGCATCGTCGAAACAAAGTTTTTGCCACTATGGTGATAAAGCCAAGAAGTACGGACGATGCAAAATTGATTCGATTGCTGCTGTAAAATAACGTTTTCGGCGAGTAATTTTGAATGCCCATACACATTAATCGCAGAGGGTATTTGGCTAACTGAATAAGGTGTGGGTGAGCATCCATTAAACACATAATCAGTAGATAATTGAATAAACCTAATACCTAATTGCCTCGCTACGTGCGTGATAAATCGAACTGCATCAACATTTGTTTGCATGACTTGCGTGGTATTCGATTCGGCTCGTTCTACATCGGTATAGGCTGCGCAATTAATAATAATGTCTGGACGGTAATGAGCTAACGCCTCATAAATAAGCTGAGGCTGGGTAATATCAACTTGCTGACGAGTTAATTGGATCAGCTCAATTGTGTCAGGTTGAGTGCATTTTAGTGCGTTAGCTAATTGCCCCGTTTGGCCAAATGTGAGAATTTTCATTGGTTATTTGCTAAGTACCATTGAACAGTGTTTTGCAAACCAACGTCAAAAGACTGTTTTGGCGTCCAGTTGAGTTCTGTTGTTATTTTGCTTGCATCGATAGCATAACGTTGATCATGGCCTAATCTGTCTTTTACGTGGTGGATTAGCGACTCAAATCCGTTATTTTTAGCAAGATGGTGCTCTGGCAGCAAAGTGGTTAGATGCTGGCAAATAGACTGTACTACTTGAAGATTCGTATATTCATTATGACCGCCAATAGTGTATGACTCTCCAATCCGGCCGCGGGTTAATACTGCCAATAACGCTTCAACGTGGTCTTCAACATGCAACCAATCACGAATTTGTTGCCCATTACCATAAATCGGTATGGTTTCGCTTAATATTGCACGAGTGATGGTGAGCGGGATTAATTTTTCTGGGTGTTGATATGGCCCATAATTATTTGAACAATAAGTTATTATCGTTGGGAGCCCGTATGTTCTATGCCATGCTTTTACAAGGTGATCGCTTGAGGCTTTGCTCGCTGAATATGGTGAACTTGGTGAGTAGGCACTTTTTTCATTAAAGTAACCTGTTTTAGGTAAGTCACCAAAGACTTCATCGGTGGAAATATGATGAAATCGAAAACGTGTTGCCTTGTGTGCCGGTAAATCCGATAAAAACATACGGCTGGCTTCAAGCAAATTAAATGTGCCCACAATATTGGTTTGTATGAAGGAGTCTGGACTTGCTATAGACCGATCAACATGGCTTTCTGCCGCCAGATGCATTACGACATCCGGTTGGTGCTGGGCAAAAACGGTTTCAACTAACTTGCCATCGCAAATATCACCTTTAATAAAACGGTATCGTTGGTTATCTTTGATTGCAGATAAGCTCAAGGGGTTAACAGCATAGGTGAGATTATCAAGGTTGATAACTTTGTGTGGTGTGTGGGCCATAATATGGCGGATCAGTGCCGAGCCAATAAAACCACATCCTCCTGTGATTAGTATTGTCAGCGGTTGCCGATTTTGCTCAGTCATTAGCTTAAGCACCAAATGTAATCATATTAGGGTTTATATTAGGGTTGTCTTTACGGGAGACGATGGGCTCCACATTTGCCGGGATCGGCCATTGAATATTTAAGGTTGGGTCATTCCATGCCATGGTTTGTTCATCATCAGCTTGGTAATACTCTGAGCATTTATAAATAATGTCAGCGACGTCAGATAATACGTAAAAACCATGTGCAAATCCTTTAGGGATCCACATTTGATAGCCATTTTCATCGGAAAGTTGTTGTCCTATCCATTGGCCATAAGTGCTCGACTCTTGTCTTAAATCTACGGCAACATCGAAGATGCACCCACGCGATACGCGGATTAATTTACCCTGAGGAAAATGTTGCTGAAAGTGAAGCCCTCTTAATACGTTTTTCACTGAGCGAGACTGGTTTTCTTGAACTAATTGAGGAACGGTCAAATCTCGTTGCGTGAAGGCATCATTAAACACATTTTGGCGCAAGGTTTCCATAAAAAAGCCACGTTCATCGATAAACTTTTGCGGGCTAAATAACAAGACTCCAGCGAGTTCAGTATTAATGCATTTCATCAGGAAAATTCTTATTGAGTAATGATAGTAAATATTGGCCATAGCCACTTTTGATGAGTTGATTTGCAAGCTCTGTTAGCTGTTGTTGATCAATTAAGCCCATTGAAAAGGCCACTTCTTCAGGACAGGAAATTTTTAATCCTTGGCGTTTTTCGATAGCAGCAATATATTGAGTCGCTTCTGCCATGGCATCAGGAGTACCTGTATCTAACCATGCAGTACCCCGGCCTAAAATATTAACCGTAAGATTATTGTTGTTTAAGTATTGGGTGATCACATCGACAATCTCAAGCTCACCTCTAGGTGACGGCAAAACCTTTTTAGCGTATTGGCAGGCGTTATTGTCAAAAAAGTATAATCCAGGCATAGCGTAATTTGATTTTGGTATTGCAGGCTTTTCTGTAATGGATTTAACTTGATTATATTGGTCAAACTCAATAACACCATAGGCTTGTGGGTTGGCTACATGATAACCAAATATGGATGCGCCAGTCATGTTACTTGCTGCCTGCAATGTAGCCTGCAGGTGATGACCGTAAAAAAGGTTATCCCCTAAAATTAGTGCACAAGGGCTGTTGGCGAGAAAAGGTTCGGCTAGGATGAGTGCCTGGGCGAGACCTTCTGGTTTAGCTTGAATGGTGTATTCAATATTAATGCCCCATTGATGACCATTTTTTAAAAGTGATTGAAAAAGAGGGCGATCTGTTTCGGTGCAAATGACTAAAATGTCAGTGATCCCTGCTTGCATTAACGTGCAAAGCGGGTAATAAATCATGGGTTTATCGTATAGCGGTAATAATTGTTTACAGACAACTTGTGTAATGGGATAAAGTCGTGTGCCTGTGCCACCCGCTAAAATAATACCTTTTCTCATGTTACTGTCTTTAATTGTCTAATCAGGCGATTTTAACACAGCTAAAGCCAATTAAGCATGGTACATTGGTGTATTTCGTTGTCCAAAGTTAAGGTTAATTAGGTGAAATGCTACCTAAGCCTTTTATTTTATCGACACGATACCGCTCAGCATCTGGGCCTTTAATACGCTTGAATTCTACATCGAGTAAGTAGAGGTGGTCTGCGTATACTTGATAGATGTGGCCACGATCTAAAATAATAATATTGCCAGTCTTATCCCATTGGAATGTACCGCTTCCACTATACGAAAGGGGATCATTACCTAGCCTGACAGTGTCTATGATGTAGTTATTGGGAAGGGATAATTCAATGGTGGTGTCCATACCTTCACAACTGGGGCAAGGAAACACGCCATGATACACGCCTTGCCACTGAATACTGTGCTTGCTGCTTGCTGTTATATCATTAGCTGTTGGCTCTGGCTGATCACACGCTATCAGCGCAAAAATGACCAATAATATTCCTATACGCTTCATCTAAAATCCTTTTAGACATCACATTGTCGCTATATTGATTACATTATCTAGGGCCTTTTGATCTTTCAAGGTTGTTTTTGCAGCGAATTATTGACCTCGGCTTATAGATAGAACTGCGTGGCAGAGACGTTGAAGTGTAGTGATTCTAACTAAAAAGTCGATAACGCAGTAAAAATGACCAACAAACGCTGCCCACAGGGTTCGGCTAAAAACGTTTTACTCTTTGTTGAACAGATTTTGCTTAGGAGACTAGGCTACAATCCATTCGCCTCGATTAAAACGTTTTTAACTCGAACAAAATTCAACCAGCAAAGATCAACAGGCCCTAGGGCCTTTTGATCTTTCAAGGTTGTTTTTGCAGCGAATTATTGACCTCGGCTTATAGATAGAACTGCGTGGCAGAGACGTTGAAGTGTAGTGATTCTAACTAAAAAGTCGATAACGCAGTAAACATGGCCAATAAACGCTGCTTTAAGGTTCGGCTAAAACGCTTGATTCTTTGCTGAATGACGCTTTGCGAATAAAGCGCTAGTTAGATGCCTAGACATCAATCCATTCGCGTCGATTAACACGTTTTAACGCTAACAATATTCAACCAACAAAGAAAACAGGCCTCTCATTACCGTGTATTTGACTTGGTTGATACGTTTAATATGCTATCCCTTCGCTGCGGATAGAATCGGTTGCCAATTATGCTTTCATTTATAGCATAGATAATCTTTAGCTGTGCTTATACTTTAGTTGTGATATTAAAAAATTTTTTGATTTCATCAATTTGATCCATTGCATCTTGATAACCAAGATCGATTAAGGTCGATGTGTAACTTTTTTCAAATAACAAATAAGACACAATACTTGAATCTGATTGACGGTTAATACCAAATAATTTTAATAAGGTTTTAATGGCATATGGCATGTCATCATAAAAGCGGGCTGCAATTCGGCTTAAGTCTTGGCTTGGTTTAATCACAAGTGTATCTATGTGTCTTAAATTTAATATTGCCTTATCTTGTGCCGATATCATTGATAATGTGTTGTTGACTCTTTGTAGTCGTTCTAAATCGCTATTGAGTGTATCTGAGAAAATAGTATCTAACAGATGCCCTGCAATGGTGGCTGTTTTGGGGTGGTATTCAAACTCAATGGGAAAATGTTTGTGCGGGCTGTCCAGGTTAATCACAAATATTTTGTCTGCACCTAGGTGAATAGGGCTTGAAAGTGGTGATAATTGATGGACAGATCCATCACCATAGTATGCCTGATTGAGCTTTATTGAGGGGAATACCATCGGGATTGCCGAACTGGCTAATAAATGCTCTGTGTTAAGTAAACTGCGTGTGCCGACTCTTCTTGCCCTTTGCCAGTCTTCGATGTGGGCATTACCTTGATAAAAGCTATAGGAACGGGAATTGTTATAGCATGATGCATCAACGCTAATTGCGGTTAATGCATTGTGGCTAATATTTCTGTCAATTCTTTTGAAATCAATGAGCTTATTGAGTAGTTCCCGCAATGGTTGATTATCTAACAAGCTTCCCGCGTCGGTACTGACTTTATCGTCTTGTAATCCTTTGATGGCCATGCGGCCAAGATGCTTAAGGACTTTTGGAATACTTGTGCGATACACTTGCTTTGTCTCGAAGTGGCGCCAAACCCAGTCAAGTTTTTTGACACCCAAATGAAAACAGGAAGCGTGGGTGGCTAAAGAGGTGGCATTAATGGCCCCTGCTGAAGTGCCACAGATGATATCGAAAGGAACATGATGGTTGCGTGGGTAAAATTGAACTAGCGCCTTTAGCACACCAATTTGATATGCCGCTCTAGCGCCACCCCCTCCTAGTACTAATGCTGTAGACACTGGTAATCTTTATCCTTTGTGTGTAGGTAAGAAACCATACTAGTATGAATTCTTTTTTTATTGCGCACCAGTAGCTATGGTCAATAACTGCACTGTAATTTGTGTCTTGCTTACATCTACTTAACCTCAACTCTGGATAAGAGATGTATTGATAACGATATAAATCAATAGATTGACTAAAATCCACTGTCAAGCTTGTGATTTGTTTTGCTAACAAGGCGAATTAACGCGTCAATAGCCAGCCTATTGCAAGTTAATTCAACGCAGTGAGGAAGGCAAAGGACTGCTTGAAAGGCGTTTGTTATCCAGAGCTGAGGTTACTTAGGCCTGTTGACCTTTCAAGGTTGTTTTTGCAGCGAATTGTTGGCCATGACTCATATACAAGTGCGTGGCAGAGACTTTGAGGTGTAGTTATTCTACATAAAAAGTCGATAACGCAGTAAAAATGACCAACAAACGCTGCCCACAGGGTTCGGCTAAAAACGTTTTACTCTTTGTTGAACAATGCTTTACAAATAAAGAGTTGCTTAGGTGACTAGGCATCAATCAATTCGCCTCGATTAACATGTTTAACTCGAACCACATTCAAGCAGCAAAGATCATCAGGCTCTAATAAAAAAACGCACTATAAAGTGCGTTTTGTTGGTGTTTGTTGATTGCCGTTAAGGTGATTAACCTTTCGCGGCATTTGTTAAAAATTCAACAATCTGGTCGAATGGGATATCTTGTTTTTCACCCGTGCGACGGTTTTTGTATTCAAATACACCCGCATCGATATTACGATCACCAATCACGACAACATGAGGTAAACCGATAAGTTCCATGTCAGCAAACATCACACCAGGGCGCTCTTTGCGATCGTCCATTAACACTTCTACACCTGCGTCTGCCAGATCTTGATAAAGCTTCTCGGCAATATCAGCAACGCGATGTGATTTGTGCATGTTCATCGGTAAAATACCGACAGTAAACGGTGCAATGGCTTCTGGCCAAATAATACCGCGGTCATCGTTATTTTGCTCAATGGCAGCGGCAACAATACGGCTTACACCAACACCATAGCAACCCATTAACAGAATTTGCGCTTTGCCGTTTTCATCCAACACGGTTGCATTCATGGCTGTTGAATAATTGGTGCCAAGTTGGAAGATATGGCCCACTTCAATACCACGTGCCATTGCATATGTACCTAAGCCATCTGGTGTCGGTTCACCTTCAACAACATTACGGATATCAGCTGCAGTCGCTAGTGGTAAGTCACGTTCCCAGTTGATCCCAAAATAATGCTTATCTTCGGTATTGGCACCCGCCGCAAAGTCGCTCATGACGCTTACACTGTAATCGATAATGATTGGCATGTTTAAGCCTACTGGTCCAAGAGAACCAGGACCTGCGCCAACGGCTTCACGAATCTCTGCTTCAGAGGCAAATTCAAACGGTGAAGCGACTAATTCAAGTTTGTCTGCTTTGATTTCGTTAAGCTCGTGATCGCCACGAATGACCAGTGCCACTAATGGTGCTTCTTCTGTAGCGCCTTTAACAATTAATGTTTTAACTGTTTTAGTAATGGCTAAATCAAATTGCTCAACAAGTTCTGCAATGGTTTTTGCATTAGGCGTGTCAACGAGTGTCATTGCCTGTGTCGGCTCAGCACGAGCAACCGTTGGCATTGGCGATTCCGCCTTTTCAATGTTAGCGGCGTAATCGCTACCGGTCGAGTAGGCAATTAAGTCTTCACCGCTATTTGCTAATACGTGGAATTCATGTGACATGCTGCCACCGATTGAACCTGTATCGGCAAGCACAGGGCGGAATTCTAAGCCCATGCGAGTCAAAATATTGCTATAAGCGGTATGCATTGCATGGTAGGTGTTGTCCATGGTTTCTTGATCTAAATGAAAAGAGTAGGCGTCTTTCATTAAGAACTCACGAGCGCGCATCACACCAAAACGAGGGCGAACTTCATCACGGAACTTGGTTTGTACTTGATAAAGTGTTAACGGAAGCTGTTTATAAGAACTCAGTTCTTTACGCACTAAGTCAGTAATCACTTCTTCGTGGGTTGGCCCAAGGACAAAGTCGCGGTTATGGCGATCTTGAAAGCGTAATAATTCTGGGCCGAATTTTTCCCAGCGACCGGTTTCAACCCATAGATCAGCAGGTTGTACTAATGGCATTAAAATTTCGATTGCGCCTGTTTTGTTCATTTCTTCACGAACAATGGCTTCAACTTTACGTAATACACGTAAGCCTGAGGGTAACCAGCTGTAAAGACCTGATGCGTTACGACGGATCATACCCGCACGAAGCATTAACTGATGACTAATCACTTCTGCATTTGCAGGGGTTTCTTTTTGTGTTGAAAGCAGGTACTTACTAACTCGCATTCCCAATGTCCAAAATAATTACTATGAATAAACGCCATTTTAGCACCTGCATACATGATGTCACCTGCTAATTCGACTCTAAATATGGCTTTATTGTGCTTTATTTGATTTAGGGGATTATTTATCCCGGCGATCACCTATGACTCGTGCAGGATTACCCGCGACGATGGCATAATCGGCGACATTTTTTGTGACAATCGATCCCATGCCGATAACAGCATGATTACCTATGGTTACGCCATCCACAATCCCAGCCTGTGCGCCAATCCAAACATCGTTTCCTATTACTATGCCTTTAGACGTGGCAGCTTGTTGGTATATTGGCGTATTTGGTGACATACCATGATTAAACGCATAAATAGTAACGTTATTCGCAATTCGGGTTTGATCGCCAATTGTAATGCCTTTTCTGCCACCATCTAGGCTGCAACCGTGATTAATGGCCACTTCATTACCAAGGGTGATTGGACCATGCAAAAATACCTCTGCGCTGATCATGCAGTGGTTACCAATAATGATGTCTCGCCCAGGCTCTGCAAATAATTGCGCTTGTGGAGCAATAAAACAATGCTCACCAATATAAATGGTTTCAAGTAGCTTCAGTTGTTGCTGGATATCTTCTTGCCAAGGCTTTGCCCAGGATAAATGTTTGGGTTTGAGTGAAAAATATAACCAGGGCATCCAAGATAAACGTTTTTTATGCTGAGTTTGATAGTCTACATCTGCCATGGTATTAGTCCTTTAGCAGATCAACGTTAGTGGGTTTTAGTTCGAGCACTTCAATTGTGTTTGCATCGATACGCCAAAAAATATCCAGATCATATAAGGCTACTTGATACAGTTTAGGATCGTCTTTGGCTTTTTTGTAAGCTGGGCGAGGGTCTTGAGACAATACACCTTCGATGAGCTCATTTAAGCCATGATATTGCTCCTTTGCGGCATATTGTGCAATTTGCTTTTGAGCAAGAGGACTATAACTGACAGGGATCAACACTGGCGCTTCTTGCGCAATTCCGCCTTTAGCATCAACAATGGCATCTGAAAATGGAATATATGGCTTAATATCTATGATTGGTGTGCCGTCTAACAGATCCATACCCGATATGGCTAAACATATTTTGCCTTTGCGGTTAACGATACCGTGTAATTTGACAACGGATTGACCGATACCATTTGGCCTAAATGTTGACCGAGTGGCAAACACGCCAAGTTTTTCATTTCCGCCAAGCCGAGGCGGGCGTACTGTGGTTTTCCAGCCTTGGGCTAAATTTTCATGGAAGCAAAATAACAGCCATATATGAGAATACTGCTCAATCCCTCTAACGGCGTCAATATGATTAAAAGGGGGTTCAAATTCAATGTAGCCAGTGGCATTTACTAAACCAGGTTGGCGTGGAATGCCAAATTTTTGTTTATATGGGGTTCTGCAAATCGCAACGGCGTTGATTTGACTATTGAAAGAGACCTTACTGTCTTGTTTATTGATATGAGTTTGAGCGGCATCTGGTGTCATGCAATACCTAACAATAAGCGATGAGTAGACATAAATATAAACAGTGAGTCAGTTGTGGATGACTCACCCTATTTTGATTAACGCTAATAAACGTTAAATTACGCGGATTATTTTACCTCAGTTGTTTTAATTGCTTGCCCAACACAAAATGCGCGGCTAAAACAACTGTTGTCAGCTTCTGTTATCATAAAACAGCTTTTTACCACAAATCCATTGGCACCAAGTTCAGCAGCCGCCTTTCTCGCGCTGGTTCTCGCATCAGCTAATTGTGGTGGGGTGTCTTTTGAGGTTTCTTGGCAAGCTTCGCCTTCAACTAGGCCTAATACCTCAAATTGTCCTTTAGGTTGCACTTCACCATCGTATAACACTACATCGCCGACTTTAAAGTATTCATTGATAGCTTTACCGTCTAAATTACTTTTGAATACATAATCACCTGCACAGGCACTCAATAAAAGTGCAACACCCGAAACAACCAATACCTGCTTAACAGAAAAAACCATAGCCGTAGCCTTTAATTAATGAATTGAGCCAACTGATTAAGTTTACCCTGTCTGATGATGATGATAAAGCAAACAAATAAAAAGGGCTTATCTAAATAAGCCCTTTGTTATTGTGAATCAAAAGTAGGTAATTAACCTATTATTCCATACCAGGAATTAAAAATTCTTTAATATCTTTACCGCTATCAACTTGGTTTTTAAATACCGTTGGCATACGGCCTTGACCCGTCCATTGGACTAATTGGCCATCTACAGTAATTTGGTATTTAGGTGGACGTGGAGCGCGTTTCGCTTTAGCCGCTTTAGGTGCCGATGTCACATCGCCTAAATCTTCAATTGATAAACCGCTGTTTTCAATTTGCGCTAAAATTTCGGCAATACGAGCATTACGCTCTGCATTCGCTTCAAGTTCTAATTTCTCTTCTTCTTCACGATCGGCAATAATTTTTTCTAGCTTCGCAGCGGTATCACGTAAATCATCAAGAGACAGTTCTTTTACTGCAGCTTTGAAACGACGACCGTGGGTTAGAATATCTAAAAAGTCACTCATGTTGTTTAGTTTCCTAATGATTTATTTTAAAAATAAAAGACATATATAAGATAAATTGTTCAACTTACAAGGTAAATTCCAGTACTGCATATGGTTTATTTAGGTTGTTTTTAATAATATTGATGAGATGAAATCTCATCAGGTTACCGATACACATTTATTAATACTGAATACTAAGCATAATAATAGAAACTATTTGCTATAGGATCAAATTAAATTACCTTTAATATGAGTTAAATTTGTCATTTATTTTATTATTTTATGCTTTTTTATATTAATGCTGTTAAGTGAGATGAACAGTGAAATGATAAAAAAATCTAAACAAGCGTTTGACTTTGATTGACGTTAACGTTAACAGGACGTAAAGTGATCTCATCTTGCATTGGCAAACGCCAGTGTGTTGTCCACATACATTGAAGGTGTAAGAAGGAAAACCTATGAAAGTATTGGTGCCTGTGAAACGCGTAGTCGATGCTAATGTGAAAGTCAGGGTAAAAGCTGATAACACAAATGTTGATACGACGAACCTTAAAATGGCGTTAAACCCATTTTGTGAAATTGCTGTAGAAGAAGCCGTTCGTCTTAAAGAAGCTGGCGTTGCCACAGAAGTTGTGGTGGTGAGTGTTGGGGCCAAAGTGGTTCAAGAGCAATTGAGAACGGCTATGGCACTTGGTGCTGACAGAGCTATTCACATTGAAACTGACGACGAACTTGTGCCGTTATCGATTGCTAAGCTATTGAAAGCGGTGCAAGAAAAAGAACAAGCCCAACTGATTATATTTGGTAAGCAATCGATTGATGGTGATAACAATCAAACCGGTCAAATGTTGGCAGCGTTGGCAGATATGCCACAAGCCACGTTTGCCTCAGAAGTGAAATTAGATGGCGACAAGGTCACGGTAACACGTGAGATTGATGGTGGTTTACAAACGTTAACCATGCCTTTGCCTGCTATTGTTACCGTGGATCTTCGCTTAAATGAGCCACGTTATGCATCGCTACCTAACATTATGAAGGCTAAGCGTAAGCCATTAGAGACCTTAGCCGTGGCCGATCTTGGTGTAAGCTTAAAAGCACATCAAACTGTGCTTAAAGTGACCCCTCCAGTGGATCGCAAAGCCGGTATTATGGTGTCTTCAGTTGAAGAGTTGGTTGAAAAGTTAAAAAACGAAGCGAAGGTGATCTAACATGGCCATTTTAGTATTAGCAGAACACGATAACGTTAGTTTAAAAACTGATACAGCCAAAGTGGTTAGCGCTGCAACGGCCATTGGTGGTGATGTCCACGTGCTTGTGGCTGGCGCAAATTGCAGTGCTGCGGTTTCTGCGGCACAAACGCTGGCTGGCGTGAGTAAAGTCTTGGTTGCCGACAGTGCGGAGTATGCTGCACAGCTTGCTGAAAACCTAGCTAAGTTAGTAGTTGAATTAGCTGGCGATTACGAGCACATTTTAGCTGCAGCATCAAGTGTGGGTAAAGATACCTTGCCTCGTGTTGCTGCACTATTAGACGTTGCGCAGATTTCTGAAGTGATTGATGTGGTCAGTAGCGATACCTTTGTTCGCCCAATATATGCCGGTAATGCATTAGCGACTGTGCAAAGCTTAGACGCGAAAAAAGTCATGACAGTGCGCTCAAGTGCATTTGACGCTGTGGCTTCAACCGGCAGTGCTGACACGGTTAGCCTTACGCAAGTGATTGCTGCTCGTACTGAGTTTGTATCACAAGCATTAACAGAATCTGCGCGTCCTGAGTTAGGCAATGCTGGCATAATCGTATCAGGCGGCCGCGGCATGGGCAGTGGTGAGAACTTTGCTATTTTAGAGCAATTGGCAGATAAGTTAGGTGCTGCTGTGGGGGCTTCACGTGCAGCTGTTGATGCTGGCTTTGTGCCTAATGATTTACAAGTGGGTCAAACGGGTAAAATCGTTGCACCAGACTTATACATTGCGGTTGGTATTTCAGGTGCCATTCAACACCTTGCAGGTATGAAAGACTCAAAAGTGATTGTTGCTATTAACAAAGATCCAGAAGCGCCCATTTTCCAAGTGGCTGACTACGGCTTAGTGGCTGATTTATTTGAGGCGGTTCCAGCCTTAAATAATTTAGTGTAACGGCATTAATCTATTTAGCGATTTGCAGAGCATTAACAAAAAGGTTTCTACTTGATGAGTAGAAACCTTTTTTATTGGGATTAGTTGCTGTTTTTGTATTCAGCGCGCTAGTGTTTATTTGCTTTAAAAACGTTAAACTAATGATGTTAAATTGTGGCTTAAGGTGTCGCTATTGTTATTTATGCTGCAATTGAGCGCTTATTGCTGGCGAACTATGTGCAATTTATGTTTGTATGTCGGCGCCAATTGTAATGTGTGTTTTTACAAGAAGCAGAAGTAGAGGTGCATTGCATAAGAGTAATGTTGAATTGGGTGATGCCAATAATTCAACACCAAAGGATGTAATGCCGAAATAAATGGGCTTATCAACCTCATTTGTTGGGGCAGTTCTCGAAAGGGACTGCACTGTCATAGTGTTTTTATCATAATGATAAAAAATAATATTCAAATTAAATGGATATTGCTGTGGAGTGCTACTAGTTAAGTTAATGCATATATGTCTGCATATGTGTATCTTTTTTCTAGTTTTCTCCATTCGTATCCAACGAAGAACTCAATAAATTATGATCATAAGTTATGCCGATTCGGCACTGTCAGTTTTGCCACCCCTTGTGGCAATTACATTGGCTATTTTTACCCGTAAAGTACTGTTATCTTTGGGGGTAGGGATTATTTTAGGTGCATTGTTATTAACGGATTTTGCTGTCGTTAGCAGCGCTGAATATATTGCGACTACTGTGAGCCAATTGGTGTGGAAAGATGCTGCGTTAAATAGCTGGAATGTATACATTCTTGGCTTTTTAATTGTGTTAGGCATGATCACTGCGTTGATTACTGTTAGCGGCTCTGCACGCGCGTTTGCTGACTGGGCCAAATTACGTATCCGTAACAAACGCGATGCTAAATTAATGACCATGTTTTTAGGTTGTGTCGTGTTTATTGACGATTACTTTAACAGTTTAGTTGTCGGCTCGATTTCACGACCCATTACCGACCGTTATCATATTTCTCGGGCAAAGCTGGCCTATATTCTTGATTCTACCGCTGCACCTGTGTGTGTGATTTCACCTGTATCGAGCTGGGGCGCGTATATTATTGCCTTAATTGGTGGCATTTTAACCACACATGGTTTTACTGACTCAGGCCATTTAAGTGTGTTTGTGCAAATGATACCAATGAACTTTTATGCCATGTTTTCATTGTTGCTATTGTTATGTGTTGCCGCCATGAGTTTGGATGTTGGTCCTATGCGTCAGCATGAGCTCAATGCGCTGCGTGGTGATTTATTTGACGCTTCTAAAGGCCACCCCCCAGGAGCAACAACTGATTTGCCAGAAGCCGATACAGGTAAGGTGATGGGGCTATTTTTACCTATCGCGATATTAGTGTTTGCTACAGTGTATTTTATGGTGTCTAGCGGCGCTGAAGCATTAGCATCAAATGAGCTGCCTTTTAGTGTTTTAGGCGCATTTGAGAATACCGATGTAAGTTCCTCGCTTTTCTTTGGTTCGCTAGTGGGCTTTGTGGCCACTCTTGGCCTTGCTGTACAACAAAAAGTTGCATTGTCAATGTTGTTAAGAGGTATTCTAGTTGGTGCCCGTTCAATGTTACCTGCGATTTACATTTTGCTGTTTGCTTGGACAATTTCGAGTGTGATTGGTCAGCTTGAAACCGGTAAGTATATGGCAAGTTTAGCCACGGATAATATCCCATTTGCGTTGTTGCCTGCGGTGTTGTTTTTACTGGCAGGCGTCACTGCATTTGCAACCGGCACCAGCTGGGGCACCTTTGGTATTATGTTGCCTATTGCAGCAGATATGGCAATGGGCAGTGACAGCACCATGATGTTACCTATGTTAGCCGCAGTGCTTTCTGGTGCTGTTTTTGGCGATCATTGCTCGCCGATATCGGACACCACTATTTTGTCATCAACCGGTGCCAGTTGCCATCATATTGACCATGTTATGACGCAACTGCCATATGCCTTAATTGCAGCTGCGATTAGTTTAGTAGGCTACGCCGTGTTAGGTTTTACCAGTTCTTTGATGGCTGGTTTATTCTGTTGTAGTGTACTGTTTATTATCAGTATTGTGGTTTTGCACTTTTGGGCTAAAAAGTAGCTTTTATCGCTAAATCATGCCAGCAATACCGGTAACGGTATCGCGATTAAACATGCCGTATTCATCACGAATACGGCATTTTTTTGCTCGTTTTCTTGATACAGAACTGTATGGATGCAGGAGATAGAGTAACGCAGGAGCAGTTACCGACGACTGCATGGATGCAGGAGATAGAGTAACGCAGGAGCAGTTACCGACGACTGCATGGATGCAGGAGGTAGAGTAACGCAGGAGCAGTTACCGACGACTGCATGGATGCAGGAGGTAGAGTAACGCAGGAGCAGTTACCGAGCGCTCTATGCTTTGATTGTGGCGAATGTCACACTGATAATTTCGCTAAAAGAGCACATTCTAATGCGGATTGGCATCAAACCAGTTACTATAAGCGGCATAAACTGACCAACGATTAGGACACTAAATTTTGGCGCAACTGTACTTTTATTATTCGGCAATGAATGCCGGTAAATCAACCTCATTACTGCAGTCTTCTTATAATTACCGTGAGCGTGGTATGCATACCTTAGTGATGACGGCATCGATAGATAATCGTTATGGTGTCGGTAAAGTGTCATCTCGTATCGGGATTGAAACGGACGCGCAGGTTTTTAAGGATGATGATAACTTAATCGAATTAATTTCAGCATCCCATGCAGAACAAAAAATTCACTGTGTGCTGGTGGATGAAAGTCAGTTTTTGAGTAAAGAGCAGGTTCGTCAGTTAACACATGTGGTCGATAATATGGACATTCCCGTGTTGTGCTATGGGCTGCGCAATGATTTCCAAGGTGAACTGTTTCCAGGTAGCCAATATTTATTGGCCTGGGCTGACAAATTAGTTGAGCTTAAGACCATTTGTCATTGTGGTCGTAAAGCCAATATGGTGGTAAGACTGGACCACGAAGGCAAACCAATGCGCGAAGGTGAGCAGGTTGCTATTGGTGGTAATGAAAGCTACGAGTCAGTGTGTCGTAAGC
This sequence comes from Shewanella basaltis, assembly GCF_023283885.1. Taxonomy (GTDB): domain Bacteria; phylum Pseudomonadota; class Gammaproteobacteria; order Enterobacterales; family Shewanellaceae; genus Shewanella; species Shewanella basaltis. The sequence continues at coordinate 29,199 of NZ_JAKILA010000004.1, read as the reverse complement.
ATTTTAGAGAGTTTTTGTGGGATTAATACCCAATGCTATAACCTAGTTAATCAACTTAAAAAAAGCCGCGTCATGAAATGAACGCGGCTTTTTTACATCTAACGATTAAAAATCAGCATCAGCGAAACCAATAATATCGGCACTGCTTGCCTCAATTTGTTTGCGTAAGCTTCGAGTTTGGCTACCCCAATAGCTCATAAAGAACTGTGCGGTTTTAAGTTTAGCTTGGTAAAAGCTTGTCTCTTCAGCACCAGCTTCTAATGCGGCTAATGACGTTGCTGCAACGCGGGTCCACATCCAAGCGAGGGCGGTAATACCAAATAACTGCATGTAGGCCATTGACGCAGCACCAATGAGATCGGGATCCTTGCTGGCTGCTTGCACAATAAACCCGGTGGCTTTTTCAAGATCGCCCGCCGCATCCATTAACCCAGCAAGATAAGGCTTCATCGCATCATTTGTTGCATGTTGCTGCACGAGTGCTTTGACCATGCCAGACCAAATGGTTAATGCAGCGCCTTTATCACCAAGCAACTTGCGACCGACTAAATCGAGCGCCTGCACACCGTTGGTGCCTTCGTAAATCATGGCGATACGAATATCACGCACAAACTGCTCCATGCCCCATTCGTTAATATAGCCATGGCCACCGTATACTTGCTGGGCATCGACACAGGCTTTGAAACCTTGATCAGTAACAAAGCCTTTAACGATTGGCGTAAACAGTGCGGCTAACGCCGAGGCTTGTTTGGCTTTAACTGGGTCGCTATGACGCTCTGCTTCATCAAGCCATAATGCTTGTTGCCCCATTAGCGCGCGAGTCCCTTCATTGAACGATTTTTGTGACAGCAGCATTCGACGTACATCGCCATGTACTAATAATGAGTCAGCCGCTTGATCTGGCTGTTTGACACCGCTTAATGCACGGCCTTGAATACGCTCTTTGGCATAAACTAATGCATTTTGGTAGGCTATGTCTGATACACCTAAACCTTGAATACCGACACCTAAACGGGCTTGGTTCATCATCGTAAACATGGCTTTTAAACCTTGATGTGGCGCGCCAACGAGTTCACCTATTGCGCCGTCAAAATGCATTACACAGGTCGAGTTACCGTGAATCCCCATTTTATGCTCAAGCCCTGTTGCGCTTAGTGTGTTGGCCTCACCTAAGCTGCCATCGGCATTGACTAAAAATTTAGGTACCGCAAATAACGAAATCCCTTTAACACCTTCTGGCGCATCAGGTAAACGCGCTAAGACTAAATGAATGATGTTTTCTGCTAAGTCATGGTCGCCAGATGAGATAAAGATTTTTTCACCACTAATGGCATATAAGCCATCGCTAACTGCAACGGCTTTGGTGCGAAGTAAGGCTAAATCGGTTCCGGCATGAGACTCGGTTAAGTTCATGGTACCTGTCCATTCGCCGCTGACTAATTTCGCAAGGTACTTTTGTTTTAGTGCATCACTCCCATGTACATGAATTGCTGAATATGCACCATGCGTTAACCCTGGGTACATCGCAAATGCCATGTTGGTTGCTGTTTTCATTTCGGTAGCAAAAGTGCCGATAACTTCAGGTAAACCTTGGCCGCCGTATTCTGGGTCGCAGGTTAATGTGGCCCAACCATCTTCAACATATTGTTTGTATGCTTGCTTAAAACCACTTGGCGTTATGACTTTTCCATCGACCAATTTACATCCCTCTAAATCACCGCTGGCATTGATTGGTAGCATAATGTCGGTAGTGAAGTCTGCAACGCCTTGCAAAATCGCGTCAGTGAGATCTGCATCTATTTCATCAAAACCGCGTAAATCAGTTTGTTGATAGATGTTCAGCAATTCAGACAAAATGAATTGGTAATCACGTAAAGGAGCTTGGTAGATAGGCATAAGTCATTCCTTGGTTAGTTATTGCTTTACGGTTTGAGTGACCAACGTAACCGTCACTGGTCCGATGTTTGTTTTGTTAATCACCTAACATACCCAATTTCGAGTAAAAACTCAGCATTATTTTTACGTTAACGTAAACTATTTTGTTATTGGTTAATGTCACGATTGGTTAACTGTGGATATTCATACTGATATTCATTTGTAAAAGATCAAAAATGTATCAATACACAACAGTAGGCATCGAATTTTTTATATCATTAATAAATATTAGAGAAGTTAATGGTGGAAATGAGGTCGTTATATTTTACTTATGCCGCTATTGTAAAACGTGGCGTCAAATATCAAGGTAGCGATTTACAACAATTAGGTATTTTTTAATCAAGACACTGATGCAATTTCTGCACAACATTACTTAATATTGGGATGACAAGGTTAGATAAAAGCAATGAAGTGGCTGTCTTATAAGGTCAAAGGTATACCCGCTACCAAACTACAATTCATGCTGTGTAACCGCTCATCAACCAAAGCGATCATATACTGCAACCACTAGGCAGTTTATTGGGTTTGTTGATGTAACGTCAGTTTTAACATGAGCGGCCCAATAAGCGTCGTTAAGGCGATTACCATCACTAAAATCGCAAATTCTTTGGCGTGAATAACCCCAAGTTGACGGCCCATCTCGGCAAATACTAACCCCACTTCACCTCGTGGGACCATTGCCGAGCCGACAATACATCTTTCTTGCCAATTTGAACTGGCTACCACGCCGGCAACAAACTTGGCCGCGACCGCAATTAAGGTTAATCCTAGTAATAACAGCATTCCCATTAGGCTCAAATCGAGTTGTTCAAGATCAAGACTAATCCCCACATACACAAAAAAGATGGGGCTAAATAATTGCACTAATGGTTTGGCTGACTCTTCGAGTTTATGAGTAAAGGCAAATGGGTTTTTGAGATAGCGATTAAAAGGGGAGGTGAACTGCCTTGATAAGCCCATGCCGACAGCAAACCCGCCCAAAATGGCGGGTGTGCCAAACCCGTGGGCTAACCAAGCAAACAAACAAATGAGCGCCATGACGACCATGATCTCATAGCCAGGAATGCTGGCTTTAAGGTGTAACCAGCGGCTTAAATAAATAAGGGTTCTCACTAACGGCGGGCTAAGAATAATAAATACGGCAATCATGGCAAGTAACATTAAGGTTGAGCCTATAGCAAGCTCGCCCGATGAGGCAAAATTAAACAGTATGCTTAATAAAATGACGCCAACAATATCGTCGATTACGGCAGCACCAAGAATGATGTGACCTGCAATGCTTTGCGTTTGATTGTTTAAACTTAATACCCGCATTGAAATGCCAATGCTGGTTGCTGTAAGGGCGCAGCCAAAAAAAAGTGCAGTAAAGGGCGGGATAGACAGCCAATACATGCTGGCAATACCGCAAGTCACTAACGGGATCCCGATGCCGAGTAACGCGACACTCATTGCTTTGTGACCAGAATGAGCCAAACGTTTTATTGAGGTTTCACAGCCAATATCAAATAGCAGCAATATTACGCCTAATTCGGCAATGAGGGCTAAGGTGCTGTGCGGTGTAACCCAATTGAGCAGCGATGGGCCAATAATAATCCCTGCGGTCACTTCGCCAACCACGCTTGGAAATCCTAATCGTGCACTTAACTCACCTAATAAACGACCGCTCACCAGAATGAGAAACAGTGCTATTACAAAGCTGTCTATTGCCATCTCATTTTCCTTAAGTTGGGCAATATGTATTTGATTATTTTGATCTAACAAACTTGATGTTGATCAATTTTTATACCGATATTTATGCACAAACTTACGCTATTGGCTAAGCTAAAGATAGTTACTGGCTCACGTTTTTAGACAATGTATTTCGGGAATATAAAAGCCGTTTTGATGCGTTTTTAGTGAGATGATAATGCGATAAGTACCTGTAAATGTGTTTAGGGTATCAATGAATCATTAACACGTCCCATAAAGGAGATTTAAATGAACAAAATGTTTGTTATTGCTCAAATGGAAAGCGCGCACACAGATGCTGTTGCTCATGGGTTAGCGTTAGCGAAGCAATTAAATAAGCAGGCCGAAGTGTTTGCTTATACTTATGCTTATTTAAGTGGTGCCGACCGGGACAATCCTAGGTTGGCGGGCGTTGCACAAAAAGCCTTGATGACTCAACGCGAAATACAATTACAAGCTCATTTAGATAGCCTCGATGCTGAAGATGTGCCATTACATGTGATTTGGAGTAAATACCTTTTTGAACATGCTTGCAGCCATGCTCAGCGTCATGGTTTTGATTTGATGGTTAAAGCGGTGCACCATGCAGAGCATTATTTACCGACCGACTGGCAGCTTATTCGCCATACAACAGTGCCCTTGTTGTTGCTCACTAACAATCCGCTTAATAACGGCAACACGACGTTAATTTCAATTGACTTGGGTACCAGTAATCCTGCAAAACAGCGCCTTAATGATGCCGTTATTGCCCATGGTAAGCAGTTTGCTAAAGCAACTGGCACAAAGCTGCATGTCGCTTACGTACTCAGAATTCCGCAAATTGTACGCGATATGGATATACTTGATATCAATGCCTTGGTGAAAAAAGCGTATGCGGAGCATAAACAAAAAATTGCTGAGATAGGCGTAGATGCCGATTGTATGCACATCATTACTGGTGAGCCTGAATTGTGTTTATTTGAATTAGCCTGCCGCTTAAAAAGTCAATACTTTGTGGTCGGTGCAAGGCAGCGTCAAGGCTTGTTAGGGCGAATTATTGGTAATACAGCAGAAGCTATTTTAAGCCGGATGCGCAGTAATGTATTGGTTATTCCAGCACAAGACTAACGATAACATAAAGCCCGGTAAAAACCGGGCTTTATTGATTTTGATAAGCAAACCTTAAAACGTCATTTCGGGTACATGATCTGGTACCACTAGCTTACCGGCTGTTTTTGTGACGATCTCTTCAACTGATACGCCAGGTGCGCGCTCTAAAAGATGGAATGCGCCATCTTTAATTTCCATAAAGGCTAAATCGGTCATGACCCGCTTAATACAGCCATAACCGGTTAATGGCAGTTCACATTGAGATAATAATTTTGAATTACCGTGTTTGTCTGCATGCATCATGGTGACAATAATATTGTCAGCCCCAGCGACTAAATCCATTGCGCCGCCCATACCTTTAATCAGTTTACCTGGGATCATCCACGAGGCGATAGATCCGTTAACATCGACTTCAAATGCGCCTAGTACGGTAAGATCGACGTGGCCGCCACGGATCATCGCAAAACTTTCTGCTGATGAAAAGAATGACGCGCCAGCAACCGCGGTGACGGTTTGTTTGCCTGCGTTGATAAGATCGGCATCAATGTTTTCTTCACTCGGAAACTCGCCCATGCCGAGTAAACCGTTTTCAGATTGCAGCATCACTTGCATGCCTTGTGGAATATAGTTGGCCACAAGGGTTGGAATGCCGATACCAAGGTTGACATAAAAACCGTCTTGTAATTCTTTTGCTACGCGCTGGGCGAGTTGTTCTCTGGTCAGTGCCATGGTGTTGTCTCCCTTATTTCGCCGCTTTGACGGTGCGTTGCTCAATGCGTTTCTCAAAGCTGGCTTTGATAACGCGATCAACATAAATACCCGGTGTATGAATATGGTTTGGGTCGAGCTCACCTGGCTCAACAATCTCTTCAGCTTCAACCACGGTAATTTTACCTGCGGTGGCCATCATTGGATTGAAGTTAGCGGCGGTTTTTCTAAATACCAAATTACCCATGGTGTCGGCTTTCCAGGCGCGAACTAAGGCAAAGTCTGCTGTTAATGATTCTTCTAATACGTAGTGACGACCTTTAATTTCACGGGTTTCTTTGCCGTCAGCAATGGGTGTGCCGTAACCTGTTGCGGTAAAAAATGCCGGTATGCCTGCGCCGCCAGCGCGAATTTTTTCGGCCAATGTGCCTTGTGGCGTGAGTATGACATTAAGCTCACCAGACAACATTTGTTGTTCAAAGGTGGCGTTTTCGCCAACATACGAGGCTATCATGGTCGAAATTTGATGCTGTTTAAGTAACAAACCTAAACCAAAATCATCAACACCAGCATTGTTTGAAATGGCGGTTAAGCCTTTTACACCCAATTTAACCATGTGGTTAATTAACCCTTCAGGAATACCACACAAACCAAATCCGCCGACCATAATGGTCATGTCGTCACTCAGTCCTGCTAGTGCTTCGTCATAGCTATGGACGACTTTATTGAATCCTGCCATCTTGTTGTCCTTATTGTTATGTTCACAAGGGGGAGTGTTTTGCCTCACCCCTGTGAGTATATGTGATTATGTTCTGATTGCATTTGCCACTTTAGACCCATTAGTGCGCCCCAACACGCGGCTAATGGTATCGCCTGCAAGCGCAAGCTTAGTGAGGTCAATACCGGTATCAATCCCCATGCCATGGAGCATGAAAACTAAATCTTCAGTGGCAAGGTTGCCCGACGCACCTTTGGCATAAGGACAACCGCCTAAACCAGCAACCGAGGTATCAAACACGCTGATGCCGGTATCAAGGCACGCCAGTATGTTGGCTAAGGCTTGGCCGTATGTGTCGTGAAAATGCAAAGCTAACTTGTCTATTGGCACCACTTTGGCGACAGCGTCAAGCATTTGCCTTGCTTTAGTGGGCGTGCCAACACCTATGGTGTCGCCTAATGAAATTTCGTAACAGCCCATTTTATAAAGGATTTCAGATACTCTTGCGACGTCACTCACCGCAATGTCGCCTTCGTATGGGCAACCGAGCACACAAGACACGTAGCCGCGCACAGCGACTCCATGCTGTTTGGCGGCTTCCATTAGTGGTACAAAGCGCTCGATTGACTCATCAATTGAGCAGTTAATATTCTTCTGGCTAAAGCTTTCAGAGGCTGCGCCAAAAATAGCCACTTCATCGGCGCCAGCCGCTAACGCCAGTTCAAACCCTTTCAGGTTAGGGGTTAAGGCGCTATAAACCACACCCGTTTGGCGTTTTAGTTGCTGTAATACCACATCAGAGTCGGCCATTTGTGGCACCCATTTAGGTGACACAAAGCTGCCCGCTTCAATACGCTTAACACCAGCATCGCTAAGTTGGGTGATAAGCGTGAGTTTGTCGGCCGTGGTCACCGGTACTTCGTTTTGTAGGCCGTCACGGGCACCGACTTCAAAAATGCTGACTTTTGTCGGTAACATTTATGCTTCCTCGACGTGAGCTTCACTGGCTAATGGTTCAACGTTTAACAGTTGTGCCCCGTCACTGACAAGCTCACCGCTTTGGAAATAAAATTCGCTGACCACACCGTCATATGGTGCTTCGATGGTATATTCCATTTTCATGGCTTCCATCACTAATAAGCCTTGGCCTGCTTTAACTTGCTCGCCCACTTCCACTAAATGCGTCACCACAGTGCCATTCATTGGTGCCTTAAGCTTATCTGCATGGTTTACCACCTCTTCAGCTACTTGAGCCAATATGGCTTTAAAGTGATAGCTGCCTGATGGCAAAAATAGCGTAAAGTCGTCACCTTGATGGCTCACTGGTACTTTACTTTTATGGCCATTAATTTCGGCTAAAAGTAAGTCTGCTTTAAGCTCACCCGCTAGGTTCAGCACTTGCTCGTTTAAGCATAATTGATATTGTTCACCCACGGCGGTAATAACGAGATCATGCTGTTGAGTGACCGTTGCGGTATCTGTTAACAGCGACACATGGTGTACGCTTGAACTATTAAGTCTAAATCCGCTGACCAAGCCCCAAGGTGAGTGAGGGTCGGCGCTATTAATTGCCAATGTTTTAGCCGCTTGTTTGCGAGACAGCACTTGAAACAGGCCTGCAAGTGCTAACGCGGTATCGGCTTCAATGGCCGCATCACCAATTAAGGTGTCGCCAAAGCGCTCAATAAAGTCAGTGCAGAAGTCGGCAGCAGCAAAGGCGGGGTGCTCGGCAATGTTGGCTAAAAACTCGATGTTATGTTTAAGGCCGCTAATTTGATAAGACTCAAGCGCATGCACTAAACGTTGCAGGGCGCGAGGGCGTGACTCATCCCATACTATTAGTTTGGCAATCATGGGGTCATAAAAGTTACTGATGACATCGTTTTCACGAATGCCTGAATCAATCCGTACGTGCCGATTTTGCTCTGGTTCGCGTAAAAAGTTGAGTTTACCGCTGGCAGGTAAAAATTCGTTTTGCGGATCTTCAGCGTAAATTCGCACTTCAAACGAGTGGCCATGGATACGCACTTCATCTTGGCGTAGCGGCAGTTCACCACCACTGGCGACCACTAACTGCCATTTCACCAGGTCTTGGCCTGTCACCATTTCGGTTACAGGGTGTTCCACCTGTAAACGGGTGTTCATTTCCATGAAGTAGAAGCTGTTGTCGGTATCCAGTAAAAACTCAACGGTACCTGCGCCAACATAATCAATCGCCTTAGCAGCCGCCACGGCAGCATTACCCATTTGGGCACGCAGCTCGTCTGACAAACCTGGCGCGGGGGCTTCTTCAACCACTTTTTGATGGCGACGTTGAATAGAGCAGTCCCGGTCAGATAAATAAATGGCGTTGCCATGTGTGTCGGCAAATATTTGTAATTCGACATGACGCGGTTGGCGTAAATAGCGCTCCATGAGTAGCTTGTCATTACCAAATGACGAGATGGCTTCACGACGTGCAGACTTAATGGCTTCAAGTATTTCGTTTTCGTTTTCAACGATACGCATCCCTTTACCCCCGCCGCCGTAAGCCGCTTTAATCAGTAAAGGAAAGCCAACGGCTTTTGCTTCGGCCATTAGGGTTGCATCACTTTGATCGTCGCCATGATAACCGGGCACTAAGGGCACATTGGCGTTTGACATGATTTTTTTGGCGGCACTTTTACTGCCCATGGCATCAATGGCATCGCTACCAGGGCCGACAAATGCAATGCCATTTTGCTCACATTTGCGAGCAAATTCGGCATTTTCTGACAAAAAACCGTAACCTGGGTGGATGGCTTCTGCGCCCGATTTTTTAGCTATTTCAATAATCAAGTCAGCTTTTAAATATGAATCGGCCGGGGCGCTGCCGCCTAAGTAAAATGACTCATCGGCCATGGCCACATGGCGCGCATCTTTGTCGGCATCAGAATATAGGGCGATGGTGCGAACACCCATGGTTTGCGCAGTTTTAATAATACGGCAGGCAATTTCACCACGGTTAGCAATCAGTAATTTGGTAAACATTATTGGGCTCCTTGTGGATCAGATTTAGCGGTTTGCCATGCTGGCGTGCGTTTTTCAAAGAAGGCATTAAGCCCTTCTTGACCTTCATCTGATACACGAATACGAGCAATTTGCTCGCTGGTAAAATTGAGCGTTGCGTCGTCAATCACGCTGTTTTCTAAATACGCCACAAGATTTTTTGCCCATGCCATACCTTGAGGGCTGTTGGCATTAAATGCAGCAATAAAGGGGGCTGCTGCGGCATCTAGGTCGTCGTTAATCTCGTGAATGACTTGATGGGTTAAGGCTACATCAGCACTGAAACGTTCTGCGGTTAGCATAAAACGGCGTGATTGACGATGACCCATAGCGCGAACCACATAAGGGCTAATGACCGCCGGAATAAGGCCTAGCTTCACTTCACTTAAACAAAAACTGGCGCGAGTGGTGGCAATGGCAATATCGCAGCAGCAAATTAAGCCTAATGCACCACCAAATGCGGCACCTTGCACAAGGGCAATGGTTGGCTTTGGAAATTTGTCGAGTACGTGCATTAACTTAGCAAGTTCGTGCGCGTCGGTGAGGTTTTGCTCAAAGTCCATTTGTGCTTGTTTGCGCATCCAGTTTAGATCGGCGCCAGCACTGAAGTTTTTACCATTGGCGCGCAATATTAACATGGTGCATTGACTGTTTTTGGCAAAGTGTTCGATAGCTTGGATCATCTCGCTGATCATCACTTCATCAAAGGCATTGTGGACGTCAACGCGATTTAAAATAAGCTCTGCCACCCCTTGTTCAAGGCGGCATTCAATAAATTTATATTGGTTTGATAACATGATTCATGACTCCTTATTCACTGAATTAACCGCATAATTACATGCGGAACACCCCAAAGTGGGTGTCTTCAATTGGCGCATTTAATGCTGCCGATAAGGCGAGTCCGACCACGTCACGGGTTTGTGCCGGATCAATAATGCCGTCGTCCCATAAGCGGGCGCTGGCATGGTATGGGTGGCCTTCTTTTTCGTATTGTTCAACAATGGGTTTACGGAAGGTTTGCTCATCTTCTGCTGACCATTCAACGCCTTTGCGCGCTAAACCATCGCGGCGCACTGTGGCTAATACGCCAGCGGCTTGTTCGCCACCCATGACCGAAATACGCGCATTAGGCCACATCCACATCATGGTGGGTTCAAACGCACGGCCGCACATGCCGTAGTTGCCCGCGCCATAACTGCCGCCAATAATTACGGTAAATTTAGGAACCTTGGCGCAAGACACCGCGGTCACCATTTTAGCGCCATGTTTGGCAATGCCTTCGTGTTCGTACTTTTTACCCACCATAAAGCCGGTGATATTTTGTAGAAACAGTAATGGAATTTTACGTTGGCAACACAGTTCAATAAAGTGAGCGCCTTTTTGCGCCGACTCAGAAAATAAAATACCGTTATTGGCAACAATACCAACGGGGTAACCATGAATCCGTGCAAAACCACACACCAATGTTGCGCCGTAGTTAGCTTTAAATTCGTCAAAGTCAGAGTCATCTACCACACGGGCAATCACTTCTTTTACGTCAAACGGCTTTTTAAGATCGGTGCCGACAATGCCATACAATTCATGGATGTCGAACTTAGGTGGTTTGACTGGGCTTAATAAGCTTTTGATTTCTTTTTGATGGTTTAAGCGCAGTACGGCACGGCGAGCAAGCTCAAGCGCGTGTTCATCATTTTGGGCTAAATGATCGGCTACACCGGATATTTTGGTGTGTACTTCAGCGCCGCCCAGCTCTTCTGCACTGACTTCTTCCCCCGTTGCGGCTTTCACAAGTGGTGGGCCAGCCAAAAAGATGGTGCCTTGTTCTTTAACAATAATTGACTCATCGGCCATGGCCGGTACATAGGCTCCGCCAGCGGTGCATAAGCCCATTACCACTGCAATTTGCGGAATACCTTTGGCAGACATTTGGGCTTGGTTGTAAAAAATACGCCCGAAATGATCGCGGTCAGGAAAGACTTCATCTTGGCGAGGTAAGTTGGCTCCGCCTGAGTCGACAAGGTAGATGCAGGGTAAATGACAACGGCTGGCAATATCTTGTGCCCGTAAATGCTTTTTAACCGTAATAGGGTAGTAGGTGCCGCCTTTTACGGTGGCATCGTTGGCGATAATCATGCACTCAACGCCACTGACGCGGCCGATACCGGCAATAACACCCGCTGCGGGGACTTCTTCGTCATAGACCTCAAAAGCGGCAAATTGCGATATTTCTAAGAAGGGTGAACCCGGGTCGAGCAGCTTTTCAACGCGCTGGCGCGGCAATAACTTACCACGAGATAAATGGCGCTCTAAGGCCGCAGGGCCGCCACCTTGTTCGATTTTTTTGAGTTTTTGTTGAAGATCGTCGACTAATAACGCCATGCTGTCTGACTTGGCTTTAAATTCGTCACTGCGAGGATTGATACGGCTGCTCAGTTGCGTCATTTCTATATCCTTAATGAAGCAAAAATAGGGGCTTAATTAAGGCGACATAACATGCTTGGTATGCCACCTTTATACTGAAATGCTGGTTACTTTGACTCGTTAAACAATTCGCGGCCAATGAGCATACGGCGAATTTCAGAGGTGCCAGCACCAATTTCGTAAAGCTTAGCATCACGTAATAAACGGCCGGTGGCGTATTCATTAACATAGCCATTACCGCCCAGTAATTGAATTGCATCTAATGCCATTTGGGTGGCAAGTTCGGCGCTGTATAAAATGGCTCCGGCAGCATCTTTACGCGTGGTTTCACCGCGATCGCACGATTTTGCCACGCTGTAAACATAAGCTCGAGCAGCGTTCATCCTTGTGTACATGTCAGCTAATTTGCCTTGCACTAATTGGAACTGACCAATGGATTGCCCAAACTGTTCACGCTCATGAATGTAAGGTACTACGATGTCCATGCAGGCTGACATAATGCCTAATGGCCCGCCCGACAAAACAACGCGTTCGTAATCGAGGCCGCTCATTAACACTTTTACGCCATTGTTGAGGCCGCCTAATATGTTTTCTTCTGGCACTTCACAGTCTTCAAATACCAGTTCACAGGTGTTAGAACCTCGCATACCCAATTTGTCGAGTTTTTGCGCCTGACTAAAGCCTTTGTAGCCACGTTCAACAATAAATGCGGTAATGCCATGAGCACCTTTATTGAGGTCAGTTTTGGCGTAAATGACATAGGTGTGTGCATCTGGACCGTTGGTGATCCACATTTTATTACCGTTAAGAATGTAGCGGTCGCCTTCTTTACGGGCATGTAGTTTCATTGACACAACATCAGAACCCGCATTAGGTTCGCTCATGGCCAATGCACCAATGTGCTCGCCACTGACAAGCTTAGGCAAGTATTTTTCTTTTTGCGCGTCATTACCGTTACGGTTAATTTGGTTTACACATAAGTTTGAATGAGCGCCATAACTTAACCCAATAGAGGCTGATGCGCGGGAGATTTCCTCCATTGCGACCACATGAGCAAGGTAGCCCATGTTAGCTCCACCATATTGCTCATCGACGGTGACGCCAAGTAACCCCATATCGCCAAGCACTGGCCATAATTGATTAGGGAAGGCGTTATCGAGGTCGACTTTGGCGGCAATAGGGGCTATTTCGTTGGCGGCAAAACCACGAACTGCGTCACGTAACATGTCAACATCTTCACCTAAACCAAAGTTTAGGCTGGTATATAAGTCGCTCATTTGCATGTGTCCTGTTGAATTTTTATTATTGTCTGGCAAAACATATACTGCCAACGCTTTATGGATGCGCTTTTGGCAATAGGGTCTATCATTGGCCGAATTGAGTCGGCCTTGTGTTGTGTTTTATTATGATTTCTTTTTTAGCAAATTATCAGCCAATGCAGCCTTACATTGTTGTTCCGCAGAGTTAAGCTCCATTAGCACCACTTTAATGTCGTCCATTTGCTGCTGAAGCGCCGTTTTCTTTTCATTGACTAAATCAAGCATGGTTTGCAGTTGAGTGGAGCTGCTTTTGTCAGCATCGTAGAGCTCAAATAGGCGACGCGTCTCTGCCAATGAAAACCCAAGCCGTTTACCACGGAGTATGAGTTTTAGGCGTACTCTGTCTTTTAAACTGTAAATGCGAGTTTGCCCACGACGTTTAGGCTTAATTAACCCTTGGTCTTCGTAAAAACGAATGCTGCGAGTGGTGATATCAAATTCTTTTGATAAGTCGCTAATTGAATATGTTGATTGAGGGCTGTGGATTGTGCTCATCATGTCACCAAAAGTGTTTCTTTTGATGCAAGATATATGAAGTTTACGTAAAGGTAAAGTTTGTGCGGGTTATTTTGGTTTTTTATCGACAGTTACTGTGTTAATTATGCTTTCCACATAATGCAGTATTATATAGTAACCATCTGTTATATAAAATTTTTATGTTTATCCCACCTCAAAAGATGTCCAGTTAAACACTTGATTGAATTCAAAGGTGTTTTGCGCGTTTATTGCGTTATTATCCCTTTGTCTAATAGGGCTATTACATGAATTCTGCTCATAATCATTGTAATACAAATTGATTAACGGAGAGAAACATGGCGGATCTAGGACTATCAATGCACGCTCAATCCATTGCCGAGCCTGATATGTTTTGGCAGCAAGCCGCACAAGCTATTAGCTGGGACCATGAGCCGAATACCGTGTTAGATGATAGTAACAAGCCATTCTATCGCTGGTTTGCAGATGGCAAAATGAACACCTGTTTTAACGCGATAGATCGTCATGTGCTTGCTGGGCGCGGTGAGCAAACGGCTATTCACTATATTAGCCCTGTGACTCAAAATGAATATTCTATTAGTTATCAATCTGTGCTTGCTCAAGTTAAGCGTCTTGCTGGATTAATGGTTTCTTTAGGTGTGAGTAAAGGCGATCGTGTCGTCATTTACATGCCAATGGTGCCAGAAACCGCTTATGCCATGTTAGCGTGTGCGCGAATTGGCGCGATTCATTCTGTGGTGTTTGGTGGTTTTGCTGCAAATGAATTATCAACCCGTATTAATGATGCTAAACCTAAGTTAATTTTATCGGCTTCATGTGGTATTGAGCCATCAGGTGTGGTGCCTTATAAGCCTCTACTCGATGATGCGCTATCGCAAGCGCAGCATAAAGTGGAGCATTGCATTATTTTAAATCGCACTGAATACCAGGCTGAATTCCATATTCCTCGTGATCTTGATTGGTATGAAGCCTTGGTCGATGCTCAGGATGTTGACTGCGTATCATTAGATGCGACAGACCCTTTATATGTGCTGTATACCTCAGGAACAACGGGGCAGCCTAAAGGCGTTGTGCGTGATAATGGTGGCCATGCTGTTGCGTTAGCTTGGTCGATGAAACACATTTACGACATTGATGTTGGTGATGTATTTTGGGCTGCGTCAGATGTAGGGTGGGTGGTCGGCCACTCTTATATTGTTTACGGGCCTTTGTTGGTGGGCGCGACTACGATTATGTATGAGGGCAAACCGATAGGCACCCCAGATGCAGGCGCTTTTTGGCGTATTATTGAACAAAAGCAAGTGCGCAGCTTTTTTACTGCACCAACAGCCATTCGTGCAATTAAACGTGAAGATCCTGAAGGCGAATTGATTAAGCAATTTGATCTCACATGCCTTAAACAAATGTATCTAGCAGGCGAGCGCTGCGATCCCGAAACACTCAATTGGAGTCAGCAACAACTGGGTAAGCCTGTTGTTGACCACTGGTGGCAAACCGAAACGGGTTGGCCTGTGGCTGCCAACTTAATGGGAACTCACCCAATTGATATTAAAGCCGGTTCGCCAGCAAGGGCTGTACCGGGGTATCAGGTCGAAATCTTAGATGCCATGGGCGAGCAAGTGGCGGCAAATGAAAGTGGTAATGTGGTGATAAAGCTGCCCTTACCACCCGGTACGCTCACTACACTGTGGCAAAATGACAAACGCTATGTGGATAGCTATTTGTCTATGTACCCAGGGTATTATTTGACGGGAGATGCAGGTTATATCGATGAAGATGGCTATTTGTATATTATGAGCCGCATTGACGACATTATAAATGTCGCCGGTCACCGTCTATCAACGGGGCGTTTTGAAGAAGTATTGTGTCAGCATGAGGCCGTTGCAGAGGCCGCGGTTATTGGTGTGCAAGATAAGCTTAAAGGTCAAGTACCGCTTGGGTTAGTGGTGCTTAAAAATGGGGTGACGTTAGCTGATGATGTGCTTTACAAAGAGTTGCTTGCTTTAGTTCGCCATGAAATAGGCCCCGTCGCTTCATTTCGATTAGTCAGTGCTGTGCAAAAACTGCCTAAAACTCGTTCTGGTAAAATTTTGCGAGCAACCATGCGTAAAATTGCAGATAACCAAGATTACACCATGCCAGCGACTATTGAAGATCCCCACACCTTGGAGGTCGTTCGTAACGTGTTGACAAAAATGGGTTATGCCAATGCACTCACAACAGAGCATACAGGTGCTTAAATCATTTTGTAACACAAATTAGCGGTTATTGAGCTTAAAAGTAAAACCATAAAAGCCCTGTTTTTTTATGGTTTTTTCATAGTGGTCAATATGTTACTTGTAGATTTGGTGTTTGGGCTTACTTTGTAAAAAACAGCGTTTCCGTATTTTGTTACTGGTAATTTAGTTACAAGAATCGCTATAATTGCCACCCAAATGGATTCGCACTATGCGATTAATCTCTGTGACCTGTGGAATTACACACTATGAATAACCACACCCAACAATCTCACGTCGGCGTTATTGGCCTTGGTGTGATGGGCAAGAACCTCGCGCTCAACATCGCTGATAACGGCTATCATGTGGCCGTTTTTGATCTAGACACCCATAAAGTAAATACTGCCATTGCGCAAGAAACAAGTGAGCGAAAAGCGGGTGTAGCGGCGCGCATGCAAGCTTGTAATAATCTTTCAGAAATGCTCGCCAATTTAGTTGAACCTCGCGTTATCGTATTATCTGTTCCGGCTGGCGCTCCTGTTGATGGCGTATGTAAGTCATTAATCGAAGCCGGTATCGAAGCAAAAGATATTGTGATTGATACTGGTAACAGTTTATGGACCGACACAGTAGAGCGTGAAGCTAAATATAAAGGGCAATTTACTTTTTTTAGCTCAGCCGTTTCTGGCGGTGAAGTCGGAGCCCGTTTTGGTCCGTCGTTGATGCCTAGTGGTGACGAAAGCGCTTGGCGATATGTCGAACCTATTTGGAAAGCTATTGCGGCTAAAGTTGACCCTAAAACAGGGTTACCTATTGAGCGATTTGAGCCAGGTAACCCGGTCACAGAAGGCGAACCTTGTACCACTTATATTGGCCCTGCAGGTTCTGGTCATTACGTTAAAATGGTGCACAACGGTATTGAATATGCTGATATGCAACTTATTTGTGAAGCGTACCAATTACTCAGTGATGGCTTAGGCATGTCTGCCCACGATATTGGCGATGTTTTTAATCGCTGGAATAAAGGCTCGCTTAACAGCTACCTAATGGGCATCAGCGCTGAGGTGTTACAGCAAGATGATCCTCTTACTGGTAAGCCTTTAGTTGAAATGATTTTAGACAAAGCCGGCCAAAAAGGCACGGGTTTATGGACGGCGGTAAGTAGCTTGCAAATTGGTTGCCCAGCGCCAACAATTGCAGAGGCCGTGTATGCGCGTGCTGTGAGTACTCAGAAAAACTTGAGAATGCAGTTAAGCTCAAAGCTTGCAGGTCCTACTTTAGTGACATTAAACGATGCAGAAAAAGCTGAATTTATTGCCAACCTAGAAGATGCACTTTATTGCGCCAAAGTGTGCTGCTATGCGCAAGGTTTTCAGTTGATGGCCATGACGGCTAAAGAGCAGAATTGGGCTTTGGACTTTGCTGAAATTGCTAAAATATGGCGTGCAGGATGTATTATCCGTGCAACGTTTTTGCAATCAATTACTCAGGCTTATCAAGATGATGCAAGTCTTGCAAACTTGTTAATGGCTGATACATTCAGCGAGATGTTGTCACAAAAACACCTCAACTGGCGTAAAACCGTTGCAGCATCAGTTATGCAGGGTATTCCAGCCCCATGTATTAGCTCTGCTATCGCTTATTACGACAGTTATCGCTGTGAGACTTTACCAGCTAACTTACTGCAAGGTCAGCGTGACTTTTTTGGGGCGCACACCTTTGAGCGAACCGATAAGCCTGCTGGTGAGAAATACCATTTAGACTGGAGCGCTAAACAGCGTACCTTAGCTAAAGTCTAGGCATTTTAAGTCTGCAAAAAGGCGCCTCACAATGTTGAGGCGCCTTTTTTATTTAACGATAAAATAAACGCTGTTAACTCAAAGAAAAGAAAAAACCAACACTAAACAGGACACTAAAAATCATGGTGAGCTTGGCCGTTTCCCCAAGGATTGGATTGAGTGCTTCGCCAGAATTATGATGAAACTCTCGACTTAAATTACGTGCAATAACCAATGAAATGCCTGCAAGTAAAACAGGTAAACCATCAAGTGAACCTAATAAAAATCCGGCAATGATGATCCCAAAGGGTAAGTATACAAAACTTTGATATAACACTTTTGCTTGCGCCTCGCCTATGCGAACCGCAAGGGTATTTTTGCCTGCTTTAGTGTCGGTTGAAATGTCTCTTGTATTATTAACTAACATAATCGCAGCGTTGAAAAAACCGATGGCACAGCCAAGTAGCCAAGCTGTGATTGTGGTTGTGCCGGCCTGTAAATAAAAGCTGCCTACCACTGCGACCAATCCAAAAAATACAAATGCAGCAATTTCTCCTAATCCGTGAGAGGCTAGAGGATAAGGTCCACCACTGTAGCAAAGTGCGCCTAAAATAGATGCAATAGCTAAGATGGCAATAGGCCAACCGCCATGAAAAATTAATACTGAACCTACAGCTAATGCTGTGAGTAAGCAGCCTATCATCGCATTTTTTACATGATGTGGCTCAATGATCCCGCTTTGAGTGACACGGACAGGTCCAATCCGTTCTTCGGTATCGATACCATTTTTAAAGTCGAAGTAATCATTAGCAAGATTGACTGATATTTGTAAAAGAATTGCGCATAACATTGAGGTAAATGCGATGAGAAAACTAAATTGGCTTAAACCAATTGCGAGCATGTTACCGACAAGTAAAGGGCCAATAGCGGCTGGTAAAGTACGTGGGCGAATAGCCATAACCCATGATTGCATTGAACTAGGTTGCATAATATTGTGACACAAAGAGTGGATTAGCCATGGCTAATATCATATCAAATATTCAATTAAGCTGCTTAAATGAATTTTTGCGTTATATCACTATTTTACGAATTGTTTTCTGATGATGTTTATTCAAGTGTTTGGCAACGAATAAGCTAGAAAACATCGGCTTAACTAAGGTAACCTTAGATGTTAATTTTTGCTGTATAGAAGGTGTTATGAGCCAAGTATTAAACGATTTATTGTCATTATTATCACTAGAACGACTTGAGGATGGTTTGTTTCGTGGCCAAAGCCAAGATTTAGGTTTTGGACATGTTTTTGGTGGCCAGGTAATGGGGCAAGCGTTAAGTGCTGCAAAACAAACGGTCAGCGAAGATAGGCATGTGCATTCTTTACATTCATATTTTTTGCGAGCCGGCGATGAAAAGCAACCTATTGTTTACGATGTAGAAAATATGCGTGATGGAGGCAGCTTTAGTGCTCGCCGAGTTAAGGCAATACAAAAAGGTCGGCCAATTTTTTACATGACCTGTTCGTTTCAAAAATTTGAAGAAGGTTTTGAACATCAAGCGGTAATGCCTGATGTTCCGGGCCCTGAGGGGTTATTGAACCAGCAAGAGTTAGCCATGACTATGCGTGATAAAGTGCCTAAGCAGATGCTGGAAAAGTTTATGGCTGACTCTCCTATTGAAATGCGTCTTGTGAACCCCATCAATCCGCTTGCCCCTGGCACCAACGAACCCAAAAGATATGTATGGCTTCGAGCAAATGGTCAGGTTCCTAATAATCATAATATTCAAGAATACTTGCTCGCTTATGCCTCAGATTTTAACTTTTTAGTGACCGCGGCCCAGCCCCATGGTGTGTCGTTTTTAACCCCAGGTATGCGAATGGCTACCATAGATCATGCGATGTGGTTTCATCGGCCATTTAACATGGAGGAGTGGTTACTTTACAGCATAGAAAGCCCCAATGCGGGAGGGGGACGTGGGTTTGTTAAAGGCCAATTTTTTGATAGGCAAGGGCGCCTCGTTGCCTCGGCAACGCAAGAAGGTCTGTTACGGATGACCAACAAGTGAAAATAACAGGTGAGGATATTGTAATGATGAAATTAACGCGATGGATGAAGGTCAGTTTGTGTACTGTCATTGCGGTTATGCTCAGTGCGTGTGTGACAGTTGAGCCGCCTAAACCTGTAATTGTGAATGGCTATGCAGGTTACACAGAAAAGATTGCATTGCCTAAAGGGTGTAAAATTAACATTGCGATAATCGATTTTAATCGCCCAGGTGTGATTATTTCGCAGAAGACGTTTGATATTGCAACGGCTCCAGTACCTTTTAAATTTATTTTACCTGCAGAGGTTATTAACAGTGGTGTGGATTATGGTGTTGTGGCAATGATTACCTTTAATGGTAATGCTATTTTTCAAACTTACGAGCGATACCCTGTGATTAATAATGGCAAATACACCACAGATGTTTTAATGAAACGTGTCCAATAGGAATTTGACTTACCTTGGGCCTGATGAACTATCAAGGTTGTTTTTGCAGCGAATTGTTGGCCATCGCTTAAACATGAACGACAAGGCAGAGACGTTGAAGTGTCGTTATTCTACATAAAAAGTCGATAACGCAGTAAAAATGGCTAACAAACGCTGCCAGTAAGCTTCGGTTAAAAACGTGTTACTCCTTGTTGAATGAGTCTTTGCGAATAAAAAGTAGCTTAGATGACTAGGCGTCAATCCGTTCGCCTCGATTAATACGTTTTTAACTGGCACAAAATTTAAGCCGCAAAGATCAGCTGGCCCTAGCTCACACTCTTATTGACTTGTCATTGATCTTTATCTTTGACGAGTAATAATCTGGTTTTATCCTAATATGTTGTTTGGATGTTTATGACAGAGTTAGCGCCGACTTACCGTACAGATGCACAAACCCGTTTGATTTGGGCATTATGTATTGCATCAGTAGTGATTTACATCAATTTGTACACAGTGCAAGGCATGTTGCCATCGATTGCGGAGCATTTTGATGTGTCAGGCGCTCAGGCGACGTTAGTCTTGTCGGTGACCAGTTTTACGCTTGCTTTTTCTTTGCTCTTTTATGCTGTGCTGTCTGATAGAGTCGGACGCTTAGCTCCTATCGTTGTCAGTTTATGGCTTTTAGCCGCATCAAATATCCTATTAATTTTCGCGCAAAACTTTGATGAATTAGTTTGGGTACGTTTGCTTCAAGGTGTGTTGTTGGCTGCCGTGCCTGCCATTTCGATGGCTTACTTTAAAGAGCAATTAGCCCCTAGTTTTATGTTAAAAGCCGCTGCGGTTTACATTATGGCTAACAGTATGGGCGGGATTGCGGGACGAATCTTTGGTGGTTTAATGGCGCAATATTTGACCTGGCAAGCATCGATGGGCTTGGTGTTTTTAGTCTCGTTAATGGGCGTCGCATTGGTTACGTATTTGTTGCCTAGACGAGAGATTAAACCTGCACGAATACAGCAAAAGGTGTCATTGTTTCGCAAAATTAAACAAGATGTTGATGGCTTTTGGTTTCATTTGTCTGATCCGCAAATGCGCTTAGCTTATATTATTGGCGGCTTGGCTTTTATGATGATGGTTAATCAGTTTAGCTTTATTCAGCTCCATCTTATGGCAGATCCTTATGGTGTGAGCCGGTTTCAAGCGACGTTGATATTTTTATGCTATTCAAGTGGCACGTTTGCTTCTTATTTGTCTGCTAAGTGGATTATGCGTTTTGGTTCTATGTCGATTTTTAGAGTGGCATTGTGCCTAATGGTTGCAGGAACCTTGCTCACATTATTTGATACGTTAGTTGCGATTGTGGCTGGCTTTTTGATTAGTGCGTGTGGTTTTTTCTTAACTCACAGTTGTTGTAATTCATTTGTGGCGATGCGCGCAACTGGGCATAGAGCTAAAGCAACGTCATTGTATTTATGCTGCTACTATCTCGGTGCGGCATTAGGCGGGCCTTATCTAATGATCTTTTGGCATAAAGCACATTGGGCAGGTGTTGTGATGGGTTCATTGAGTTTGCTCGCCTTACTCATGCTGACACTATGGCGTTTAGGAGTATATCAGCACGGTAGCGTCATACTCCTCACTAAAAAATAGTGGTTATCGTGCTATAGATTAGCTTTCAATATATTGCTTGCGATCAAGATCAAACTTACGCATTTTGTCATATAGGGTTTTACGGGGGAGTTCGAGCTGCTCCATGGTCAGTTTGATACTGCCTTTGTTATGACTTAGGGCTTCTTCAATCAGCATTCGTTCGAAGAACTCGACCCTTTGTTGTAATGACATGCTGGTATTCATGGAGCTTGCGTTATCTAAGTTTCCAGCAAAAGCGGCGTCTGCCCCCAATAAAACATAACGTTCAGCTAAGTTACGTAGTTCACGCACATTGCCAGGCCAATCATGAGATGACAGGATCATGGTTTGCTCGGGTGTTAATGCGATTAATGCCTTGTGATAACGTGCTGATGCTATTCGTGCAAAATGCAAAAATAATAATGGTATGTCTTCAATACGTTCGCGCAGCGGTGGAATGGTAATCGTCACTAAATTGAGGCGGTAAAGTAAATCCTGTCTAAATTGCCCTTGTTCGCATAATTGTTGCAAATTGAGTTTGGTGGCGGCTATTACCCTAATGTCTAACTCGATAGGGGTATTTGAGCCTAAACGCTCAACTTTACGGTCTTCTAATACCCTAAGTAATTTGACTTGCAATGACATGGGAGTGCTTTCTATTTCATCTAAAAAGAGTGTGCCGCCGTTAGCGTATTCAAATTTCCCAATACGCCTTTTATCGATACCTGTAAAAGCACCTGATTCTGCACCAAATAGTTCGCTTTCTATGAGACTTTCGGGAATGGCTCCACAATTAATGGCTACAAAATTAGCTTGGTTACGATAACTATGATCATGCAGGTATCGAGCGACAAGTTCTTTTCCGGCTCCGGTTTCACCTTCGATCATGATGTCCGCTGGCGTGTCGAGTACTTGCTCGATAAGGTGACGCATTTTCATAACGCCTGGGCTACTGCCTAAAATACGTGGCCCAGGTGCGATGTGTGATTCTAATTCTCGTTTTAATTTGCGGTTTTCTAATGTTAACGTGCGTTTTTCTAGTGCTCGTTTGGTTACATCAAGAATATGCTCGTTATTAAAGGGTTTTTCGATAAAATCGTAAGCTCCTTTTTTTAATGCATCAACCGCCATGGCTATGTCACCAAAGCCTGTAAACAATACAACGGGAAGGTCATTATCTTGCTGTTTTAACTGCTGCAATAAGCTTAATCCGTCGAGTTGTGGCATATTGACGTCTGAAATCACAATACCGCCCCAATTTGGCGTAATATAGCGAGCAATGGATTGGGGATCGGTTATGGCAAGCGCACTGATGTTTTCCAGTTTAAATAACTGCTGTAGTACCGTACCTATGTGGGGTTCATCATCAATAATAATGACCTGATAATCGTTGATGTTGTTTATTTGAGTCACGTTTACATTTCCTCACGTAAATAAAGCGGTAACATAATATTAAAAATAGCGCCGCCTTGCTGTGCATTCTCGACAGTGATAGTCCCTTGCATTGATTCAATAATACGTTGCGATATAGACAAGCCTAACCCAAGCCCTTGGCGCTCACTAGTGGTGTAGTAAGGTTCGAAAATTTTGCTCATTTGACTTTCTCTTACCCCAGGTCCGCTGTCTTGAATACTAATGCTGACTTTAGTATCGCAACACACCTTTATGTGTAAACGCTTTTCTGTTGATTGCTGCATGGCAACAATGGCATTACTCATCAAGTTAACAAATACTTGCTGTAATCTGACACTGTCGCCCCATATTTGACACTTTCCTTTAAGTAAGGTGAGTGTCAACTTAATGCCTTGTTTATCTAATTCAGGTTGTACAATTGTAATTGCTTGCTCAATTGATTGATTGATTTCTGTGGCATTGTCTTTGCCCTGGGACTTGCGAGTAAAACTTTTAAATTGACCAATAATATCGGCTAATCGATCAGTGAGTTCTATCATGGTTTTGATGTTGTTGGTGGCGTCTTCAATCATGTTTCTGCCAATAAATGTTTGGGTATTTTGAGCGTAACTTCTCAATGCAGCTAATGGTTGATTGAGCTCATGGTTAATACTGGCTGATAAGCTACCTATTACAGTGAGTTTGGCTGCCTGAATAAGCTCGTCTTGAGTGTCTTTTAATTGGGTGTTGGCTTGTTCTAACTCAAGTGTACGTTCTTTAACACGCTGCTCAAGTTGGTTTTGTGCTTGGCGCATTCTGAAAAAGTTTTTTCTCCGCTCTAAGCTGTAAACAATGAACAAGGCTAATAACAGATATAACGTTGCAGCGAGTAACATTATCGGGGGCAGTGATTCATATAAGGGCTTCATAGGTGCCAGAATATGCACACTCCAATTTGCATTAGGCATCAATTGATGACGCTCTAGGTATTGTTCATTTCCTTCATAAGATGATATTTGGTAAACCTGAGTTTGATTGGGCTCAGCCTTTATAAATGCAGGCTTAAAGCTTAGCTCGCCAATAGGCATGTTGGCATAACGTTTTGATGAGTTTAATGCGAAACGCTTGGCTTGCGACAATGGACTTAATGAATTAAAACGCCAACTACTAACACTTGATAAAAATACAATGTTATCTGGATCGCTGATCATAAATTCGTATTGGCTAGCAATAGCGATACCAGTGCTTTGTTGTTCAATTTGGCTAATATCTACTTTCACAACCACCACACCAATAACAACATTTTTATGATAAACCGGATTGGCAAAATAAAAGCCTCGTTTATTAGACGATGTGCCGACAGCATAATAACGGCCTGATCTACCTGAGATAGCCTCAATAAAATAAGGTCTAAATGAGTAATCATGATTAATAAATGAGTTGGGCTTATCCCAGTTGCTTGCTGCAATGGCAACGCCCAATGCATCGGTGAGATATATGTCCGATGATTCTGTGACTTGCTGTAATTCAGACAGGTATGCATTGAGTGAACTGATTGTTGCAGGGTTTTGTTGATCGAGTAAACCTTGTTCTAAAATAGGATTTTTCGCCAATACAGCAGGGATATTTTCGTAATGCGCCAACGCATTATCGATAAAGATCACTAATTCGTTGAGTTGTTTTTCAGACTGCTTGGCGATGGTTTTGCTGCCTTGATCGAGTAAATACCAGTGAGTGATCCTAAGTGTCAGTAGTAACCCAATAAGCAATAATATGCTTATGACCACTTTAGTTTTTTTTATTGCAGAAAATGAAAGCATTCATCATACCGTGAGTGATTATTGGGGGATAAATCGGTTCGTTACCTTAATAGAATGTACCTTAGTTGAAGCTGTAAATGTGTAATGTATGGCTTGTTTTTTAGTTAACCTAATCAAATATATTTACACCATCGTCGTGGCCGAAAGGTCATCTGATTTGTGATATTAACGTACTGAATGTGAACATTTAACACCATAGATACACAACTTTTGGATGAAAAAACGAGCCTCAATAACTTAAGACTCGTTCATAGTATAAATTATATCAAGTTAATAGCCGTTTAATTTGTCGATATATTCTGGCAAAAACAAGGATATTTGCGGAATGTAGGTAATTAAGATTAAGAAGCCTAACAACAAGACTAACCAGGGCAAACATGATTGTATTACCCATCCCATACTTTTGCCTGTTATTCCTGCTGTAACAAACAAATTGAGCCCGACAGGGGGGGTTAGCATGCCTATTTCCATGTTAACCACCATGATGATCCCTAAGTGAATAGGATCTATGCCTAACTGTGTCGCAATTGGGAACAAAATGGGGGCCATGATTAACAATATTGCCGATGGCTCCATAAAATTACCTGCAGCCAGTAGCAGTAAGTTGACGATAATTAAAAATCCCCATGCAGGTAAACCTAAACCGACAATCATTTCAGCAATGATGTGTGGAATGCGCTCTGTTGTTAATACGTGGGCAAATAACATGGCATTGGCGATAATGAACAACAACATAATGCTCACTTTAGCGCCATCACGCACAACATCACGGATTTCTTTATCGGCAGGTGTTTTTAATACGGCCAGTAACATGTAACCGATATTACGCAGTAAAGCCCCTGTAATGGACTCTTGGTTGTTACGCCACGCGACATTTTTTAGGGGCCCAATATCACGGTAACCAAATACAGCAATGAAGTATGCATAGACGCATGCTACGGCAGCAGCCTCAGTAGGACTAGCAACACCACCATAGATAGATCCAAGCACAATGAGAATGAGGGCTAACCCTCCCATTGCTTTCGCGCTAGAAATGGTAAGCGCTTTGATGCCTGGAAACGGGCGTGAAGGCAGTTTTTTAATCCGCGCGACAATGTAAATGGCAACCATTAAAATACAGCCCATCATCAAGCCAGGAATTAGGCCTGCCATAAACATTCTGGCCGCTGACACTTCTGTTGCTGCGGCATAAACCAGCATGACGATTGACGGTGGGATTAAAATCCCTAGTGTGCCAGAGGTGGTAATCACACCGGCCGCAAACTTTTCAGGGTAACCAGCACGAACCATACCGACAATAACAATAGAGCCAATGGCTGCAACTGTTGCTGGAGATGAGCCTGAGACCGCTGCAAATAACATACATGCCATTACAGATGCCATTGCTAACCCGCCGCGGATATGGCCAACACTGTCCATAGCAAAATCAATTATCCGCCTTGCCACGCCCCCAGTAGAAAGAAAGGCTGAAGAGAGAATAAAAAATGGAATAGCCAGTAATGTGTAATGTTCAGATGTTGATTCGTATAACTTTAATGCTATTGAGGCAAGTGAGTCATTAGAAAATAGCAAAATGGTTAGCATGCTTGAAAAGCCTAGCGCGATAGCTATAGGCATACCTATCATCATGCAGATAAGTAGGGAGATAAATAATGTAGCAATAGTCATTATTTGGTGTCCTTATCATTT
Organism: Shewanella basaltis; assembly: GCF_023283885.1. GTDB lineage: Bacteria > Pseudomonadota > Gammaproteobacteria > Enterobacterales > Shewanellaceae > Shewanella > Shewanella basaltis. The sequence goes on along the minus strand of NZ_JAKILA010000004.1, from coordinate 2,770 downwards.
TTTTTTTGTTCTGATGATATTGATTTTGCCGCTTCATCGATGAGGTGCATGCTATCTTTTGCTTCATCAGCAAGTTGAAACCCAACTGCTTGATTTTTTAAAATGGCAATAAATAACTCAATAAATCGCCAGGTCAACATTGAGAAACCAATCAATAAGATACTTTGAGACAACCAAATAGGCACGGCGCCATCTTCTACATCGATACGCCAGGTTTCCCATGCATCATCTGGGTCTAACTGATGGATTAACCATGCAGGAAAGTCGATATCTTCCATTGGAATACCAATTTGGTACATTTGGCTTAAGTATTCCCAAGCGCCTTTTAAAAATAGCCCACAGTAAACAAGGCAACATAAGCATGCAAAAATGGCCACAATCTTTTGTGGTTTACCTGAGAGTTTAGACACAAAGGCGTCAACACCAATGTGTGCACCGACTTTTACACCATAAGACATACCAAAAAGAACAAACCAGCCGCATAAGGTTAATGTCAGTTCTTGTATCCATAAAAAACCGGTATTAAAGAAAAAGCGCGCAATCACTTCGCCAAATACCAGCAAGGTCATCATAGTGATGAGTAGGTTGAGAAAACCTTCTTCAAAATAACCAAATAGTCTGGAAATCACGGTCATACTCCTTGAATAAGAAAGGGAGGTACTGATCTGTTAAGTTCAGTACCTGATTAAGGATTAAGACTATTTAGTGTTTGCAGCTTGTGCAGCATCAATCATGTCTTTGCCAATTTGATCTTCAAATTTAGCCCAAACAGGTTTCATTGCATTAACCCATTGTTGACGAGCTGCGGGGGTTAATGTTACTAACTCCGATCGTTTTGAATCTAAAATAGCTAGTTTATCTTCATTGTCTTTTTCTGCTGCAATTTTGTTACCCAGCGCAATGGCTTCATCGAGAGAGGCTTTAAATACTGCTCGTTTGTCCGCAGGCAAGCCTTTCCAGAAGGTATTAGATGTCACAACCATGTAATCCAGAACGCCATGATTACTTTCGGTTATGTGGCTTTGTACTTCGTAGAATTTCATTGAATAAGTATTTGACCAAGTGTTCTCTTGGCCGTCGATGGCGCGTGTTTGTAGCAAGGTAAAGACTTCAGAAAAAGGTTTTTTAACAGGAATGGCTCCAACTGCATCAAATTGAGCTGCAATAACGTCTGATGCCATAATACGGAATTTTTTACCCTTAGCATCTTTTGGGAGAGTGAGTGGGTCATTAGCAGAGAACTGTTTCATGCCATTGTGAAGATACCCTAAACCAACAATGCCTTTGCGGTTCATTGAGTTGAGTAGTTTTTGACCTGATTCTGATTGTTGAAAACGATCCACTGCTGCCATATCTTCAAATAAAAAAGGTAAATCAAATATTTGTAGTTTTTTGGTATAGCGTTCAAATTTAGATAATGACGGAGCAACAAACTGTACGTCATTTAGCAGTAATGCTGCTAACTCATTGTTATCACCAAATAACTGTGAGTTCGGAAATACGTTAACAACATATTCGCCTGGTAAACGTTGCTCAATAAGTTCTTTAAATTTAAGGGCCATTTGCCCTTTGGGCGTATTTTCGGCCACCACATGTGAAAATTTAATTTCTGTGGGTTTGGCAAAAACATTAAAGCTTGCCGCGAGAATAGAGGCGATAGTCGCCAGTTTTGCAATGGACTTTAGCGGGTTTGTAAAGGTACTTGTATTATTTTTCATGAGATTAGCTTCCTTTTTTAGTGTTATATATTCCTCACGGTGGGCAATTATTCCAGCACAAGTGCACCATAAACGCGTTATGAGGATGTATAAAACATAGCAAGCAGTGGGCCATAATGTTAACTTTTTGTAACACCATGATTTTGTACGTTTTAATTTTTTTCGCCCTCAGCCAAGAGCTATTTAATGTGTCAGTTGTCACACAGCTGCATTGTTTATATGGGTGGAAAGTCACACATTTATAGTAATCTGCATTAATCAGTAATTACTTATTAACGCACAATGGACTATAACCATCAGCACAAAAATGTGACTATTTTACTGGCTAATACCATTGCGCGTTAGCAAGTGATCTCTCAGCGAGAATTTAAAAGGGCTTAAACAAGGCGAATGACTGAATGAATAGTGATTCTCTTTCGAAGTCATGCAACGCAGTATAAGCCCTTTTAAAACTCGCCTGAAAGGAATGCCCCAGCCGCTTTTGCTTTACGTTCTCGCTATTTGAAAGGGAACAACTATTACTGCATAGCGACGCCTTAATCAAAAACTGCTGGACGCATTCTGAGTAGTCACTTATTAATGCGTAATGGTATAACATCGCTTGTAGCATCGTTAGCAATTTTGAAGGTAGAACAACTCGCTTGCTGTATTATTCAAAGCGATTTTTCCTACGCAATTTCTGATCACTTACATTATCTTGATTGGTATTAGCGGTTTTATATGTGGATTGTAATGGTACAAGTGGCGCAGTAGGAATATAAAAATAGACATAAAAAAACCACCTTCCGGTGGTTTTTTTATTATGCATATTAATGCATTTGGTACCAATTAATTGGTGGAGCTACACGGGATCGAACCGTGGACCTCTTCACTGCCAGCGAAGCGCTCTCCCAGCTGAGCTATAACCCCAAATTCTAGTATTAACAACTAAAACTTAAAAATGGTATCCCATAGGGGATTCGAACCCCTGTTACCGCCGTGAAAGGGCGGTGTCCTAGGCCTCTAGACGAATGGGACACAGTTGATACGTTATACTCTGTATCGAGTGAATA